>JAVBPO010000081.1:0-98567 GCA_031549565.1 Thermoguttaceae bacterium | reverse complement strand
ACAATGATTAGCAAAATCGGGAGTGCAACGACCATTTTGCGGGTTATTTATCGGAGCGGAAGCTCCTACCGCCTACCGGGGCGTCCCGGGTTATGCGGTTGCATCTTCCGCACTCTTGACTTCCGTGAACGTATTTTCAATAATACGTTTGTCAGCGTTTCCTCTCACAAACGCGGGGCAAATCTGCGCCGCAAACTCGATTCCCTACGATGTCTAAAAACTTTACACTCGCGACCGTGTTGTTCGGTTTCCTTCTCGTCGCCCCTATCCAGCTTTCCGCCCAGGAAACGACGACTCCTCCCGCTGCTCCGACGACTCCTCCCGCTGCTCCGGCGGCCGCGGCGGCGAGCCCGTTCCGCGGAATGGTCCGCCCGGAAGCCGACCCCCGACTCCAGGCCGGGATGCGGGAAGAATTGACGATGAATCTTCGCGAAATCTCGCGGCTCATCGGCCAAGTCGATCCCCGTGATACGCAATTCCTCGAAACGCTTCGCAAAGAGCAGGCTTCGCTCGTGGAACAGCTCAAGGGTTTCGAATCCCCTGCAGCCGCACCGCCCACCGCGGCAGGACTCGACGCCGCCGCTCCGACTCTTCCCCCGGTTCAGCAGAACGTCGATCGGAGAGCGCCCGCTTTGGAGTCGTTCCCCGGCGATCCGCTTCCGTCGAATTGGCAACAGATGTCCCCCGACGAACTGGCGAAGATTTTCGCCGAGCAGCGTCGAACTCAACCGGCCGCAATGCCGGACCGGTTGCCGCCGGCGGTTCCCCCGCGTGGTTTCCAACCTCCGGCTCCGTTTGGAGCGGGCGGCGCTCCGGCTTTCGGTGCTCCGGCTTCGCAGCCGTTAGAAGGTTTTTCCGTTCCCCCGGCGGACGCGATTCCGAACCGATTGCCTTGGTCCGCGCAACAGCAACCGTCGCAGGAAATCACCGAATTGAAGGAAACCATCACGGCCCTCCAAAAGCAAATCGAGCAGATGCGAGCCGAAGTCAAAGCACTCGACACGCAAATGCAGTTGCTGAATCAAAACATCCTGCTGAAGATGAGTAATCAACCCGCGAAATAAACTGGGGCCAGTGATGAATACACGACCGGAAATCGAGCAACCACGGCGTTCGCGGCGTCTGAGATGGTACGTTTTTGAAGGGGTCATTCTCCTTGCTGCGGCTTGGTTTTTTCTGTACTTTTGGTTTGCCCGGCCGATCGGGAGCGGTCCTGCCGGTCCGGAAGTCTCCGGCGAACCGTTTCAGCAGGTTTGGTCGGACCGCAAAGTACTCCTGCTCGGGCTCGGCGACAGTATCACCGCCGGTTTCGGGATGGATGCTCCGTACGGTTATGTCGCCCGATTGGCGGAAAACCCCCCCGACGAATTTCAGGACATGCGGGGTAAGTGCCTCTTGAAAGTACTGCCGAACCTCACCGTGCTCAACGTTGCCGTTTCCGGGAGCACTTCGATCCAACATGTTCAGCAGATCGAAGATCGATTTGCGGACCAGCCGGACGACGTGTTCGGCCTGGTTGTCATGACCAGCGGCGGAAACGATCTGATTCACAATTACGGTCGATCCAAGCCGAAAGAAGGAGCGATGTACGGTGCAACGCTGGAGCAGGCTCGCCCTTGGATCGCGGCGTTTGAAACACGGCTCGACGGAATGATGCAGCGGATTCGGGAAAAATTTCCCGGCGGCTGCCATATTTTTTTAGCGGACATTTACGACCCGACGGACGGCGTCGGCGACGCGGCCAGTGCGATGCTGCCGAGTTGGCCGGACGGGATCAAGATTCTCGCCGAATACAATCGGACGATCCGCGAGTGCGCGGAGCGAAACGATTTCGTAACACACGTCCCGATGCACGATGTTTTTCTCGGACACGGAACGCACTGCACGCAATTTTGGCGCGAGAATTATTGCCGTAAAGACCCGACTTACTGGTTCGGCTCGAACTTGGAGGACCCGAACATCCGCGGCTTCGACGCGATTCGCCGCGTTTTCCTGCGAGAAATCGCCCAGCGGGCCGCAACAGGAATCGAGACAATGTCACCCTGAAGAAGAGTGATTGTAACGCCCCGTTGGGGCTAAATGATTGCGTGGGCGACTTTCCCCCGGTTGCACCCTCGTTGTACCACACATCTTGATTTTATATTGATTTTATCAACAGATGTGAACGATGTTCGCAGATTTCTCAACCTAAAGATTTTTCCTATTTTGAATAAACTGTCTATTTTGCAGTTGAAATAGATTGGCATTCATTTTTTGGGGAATCTGCGGTAATCTGCGTAAATCTGTTGATAAATTAGGAAAAAATATTTGTGTGGTACAACGAGCGGTTGCACCGGGGGTTATAGACATTGCGTCCCTTCGGGACTTTGTTCGTTAGCTTCTGCTCTCCAAAAACTTGACTTAACGGTGTAGATTGACCATTTTTCCTTGGGAGTTTTATATGAAATCGTACTGTTTTCTCGTGATCGCTTTCTTTGGGGCGGCTTCGGTTTTTGCTCAGGATAAAACGCTGGACGGTTATTTTCCCTTCGATCCGCCGCAATCGCGGACGCAATGGGAGCAGCGGCGGACGGAACTGCGGCGTCAAATCCTGGTCTCGCAGGGACTTTGGCCGCTTCCGGAGAAAACCGATTTGAAGCCGATCGTCCATCATCCGATCGAGCGTGAGCAGTACACGGTTTACGGCGTGATCCTGGAAGTCGTGCCCGATTATTTCCTGACGGGAAATCTGTACGTTCCCAAAAAGGTTTCCGGCAAAGTTCCCGGCGTGCTTTCCCCGCACGGACATTGGGCCAATGGACGTTTCTACGAACAATCACCGGAAGAGTTTTCCAAAGAACTTGAAAACGGCGCGGAAAAGTACGATCCGAGCGGACGATATCCCCTGCAAGCCCGCTGCGCGACGTTGGCCCGGCTCGGTTGCGTGGTGTTTCACTACGATATGATCGGGTACGCCGACAGCGTCCAGATCGCCCATCGCCCGGGGGTTCGGGAGTCGATGAACACGAAAGACGATTGGGGGTTTTTCAGTCCCCAGGCGGAACTGCGGCTCCAGAGCATGATGGGACTGCAAACGCTCGGCTCGATTCGCGCTTTGGATTGGCTTGAAACGCTCCCGGAAGTCGATCCGAACCGGATCGCGATCACCGGCGCGAGCGGCGGCGGTACACAGTCGTTCATTCTGTCGGCGATCGACGACCGGATCGCCGTCTCCTTTCCCGCCGTGATGGTGTCCACGGCCATGCAGGGAGGCTGCACTTGTGAAAACGCGAACTATCTGCGAACCGGAACCGGGAACGTCGAAATCGCCGCAATGTTTGCTCCGAAACCGCTCGGAATGACCGCCGCCGACGATTGGACCGTCGCCATGGAAACCAAAGGATTCCCGGAGCTTCAGCAACTTTACGGACTTTATGACGCCAAGAAGAACGTCGCGCTGTTTCCCCATTTGCAGTTCGGGCACAATTACAATTTCGTCTCCCGCAACGACATGTACGGTTTCATGAACGAACATTTGAAACTTGGACATGATTTCCAAAAAACGGACGCGACGATCGAGCAGCCGTTCGAGCCGCTCACCGTTGAGGAGCTGACCGTCTGGACGGGGGAGCACGCCAAACCGTCCGGCGATCGGGTCGGAGATGTTTTCGAACGAAAACTGCTCCGGGAAATGGATCAACGCTCGCAATCGCAAATGAACGGTTTGACGCCGTCGTCGCAAAAATTCCGCGAAATCGTCGGCGGGGCATTGGAAACGATGATCGGCTGGACCAAGCCGGGCCCGAACGACTTGACCATCGAACAGGACGCTCCGACGCAAAAGCCTTTCGGAGCGGAATTGAAAGGCCGCTTCCTCGACAAGCGGTCGGGCTTGGCGGTTTCCGGCGTTTTTCTGATCCCGACGAATGCGCAAAACGACGAACTTTGCATTTTCGTGTCGAAAAATGGTGTCGCCGATTTTCTGGATGAGCAAGGGCGTCCGACCGAAGAAATTGAAAAATGTCTCGACGTGAAAAAACTCGTCGCGATCCTCAACCTGTACGGGCAAGGAGACAACGGAACCGACGGGCAACCGCTGGAGAAAGCCCCGCTGATCGGATCCGCCGGCGCCCGGGAGCCTTGGCAACGGTACCTCGCGTACACTTACGGGTATAATCCGACGGTCTTTTCCAAACGTGTTCAAAATCTCCTGACGATCCTTGACAACGGTACGAAAGTCAAACGGGCGAAGAAAACGACGCTTTACGGTCTCAAAGGCGGAGCCCCTTACGCCGCCGCTGCCCGGGCTCTGCTCGGAGACGCCGTCGACGCAATGATCGTCGATACGGAAGGTTTTCGTTTCGCGAACATCGAAACGCTTGACGACGTGAACATGCTTCCGGGCATCGTCAAATACGGCGATCTCCCGGCAATCCTGTCGCTTTGCGATCCGGCGACGACGGAAATCTGCGGGGAGTGAATCTTTCCTTTCGCGGCGTTTCGGATATAATGTTTCGGTTTGTGGGCCATAGTCTCTCCCCGTGTCAATCCGCTCATGTCCGAAGATTACTATTCCGTTCTGGGAGTTTCCAAAGGCGCGTCGAAGGAAGATATCCAAAAGGCGTATCGCAACCTTGCGCGGAAGCTCCATCCGGATGTGAATCCGGACGATCCCGGCGCCAAGAAAAAATTCCAAAAGCTCCAGGAAGCGTTCGATGTTCTGGGGAACGAGGAAAAACGTAGGATGTACGACCAATTCGGCACCATCAACCCCGGACAAGGAATGCCCGGAGGGGGAGGGGGGGGCGACGCCCAAGGGAACCCGTTTTACTGGAATCCGCAAGGATACCCCGGTGGAGCGGGCGGCGGTGGAAAACAAGCTCAATTCAATATGGATGACATCCTCGCGATGTTCGGCGCACGACCCGGTCGGGGCGGGGGCCGTTCAGGAGGGGGAAATCCTTTCGAAGGAATGGAAGCCGGCGGGCCGTTCCAGCAGTATTTCAATATGGGAATGGGAGGGACCGACGCCGGTTCCCGACCCGAACGGAGCCGACGTCGTTCTTCCGGAGCGTCGTCCCGGGAAAGCGACGTCGCCGGTTCCGACATTCTTCAGACGATCACGATTCCGTTTGCCCAAGCGATTACGGGAGGAAAAACGTCGATTACCATTGAGCGACCGAAACCGGCGAAGCCGGAAACCGTTTCATTCACGATCCCGGCCGGAGTGGAAGACGGCAAAAAAATCCGACTACGCGGACTCGGCGCGCCGAGCGATTCCGGTGGTCGAGCGGGAAATCTCATCATCCAAATCCGGGTCGAGCCGCATCATCAATTCCAACGCCGCGGTCGGAATCTGCTTCTCTCCGTTCCGATCACGCTCAAGGAAGCGGTGTTCGGCGCGAAAATCGAGATTCCGTCCCCCAAAGGTAAAGTTTCCCTTTCCATTCCGCCCGGCTCGACGAGCGGCATGAAGTTGCGAATCAAAGGATGCGGAATACCGGTTTCCTCCGTTTCCGAGACCTCTTCCGGCTCCGAAGCCGGCGATCTGATCGCGGAGCTGACCGTTGCGCTTCCGAGAAACTGGTCGGACCATGATCGCGATCTGCTTCAAAATCTCGAAACGAAAGAACAGATCAACGTCCGGCACAATCTGCATTGGAATTAGGCTTTCGCCAGAAATTGGCGGGCAAGTTTTGTCATTCTGAACGCAGTGTACTCACGAAGTGAAGAATCTGGTGGATCCGCCAACACGCTATTCAAAACGGACACGGCTTGAAACCAGATGCTTCGGAGTACCTCAGCATGACATGAGCGACACGTGAGTCATAAACTTGCCGCTTATTTTCTGGCGAAAGCCTTACGGCGTACAGCAACGCCCATCAAATCGCGTCGCGCCAGGTTTGGTCGTAAAAGTCGCTGTACCAGGAATCGCCGACCGGTTGGTCGTTGCGGATCATGTCCCGGATGATCGGGTAATCGCTGCCTCGTTGGACCCGGGCAAAACCATCCCCGCTCTGCTCGAGAATCCAGACGTCCGACGGCGGCATCCAGTCGGCCAAACCTTGGAAATGCGTTGCAAAGAGAAATTGCGAATACCCCATCACTTGCGTTGAAGTTTGGAGGTCCTTGATGAACGTTTTCAAGAAACGATAATCCAGCCCGTTTTCCGGCTCGTCGATTCCGATCAACGGCGCCGGGGCCGGTTCTTCCAAGAGGAGATAATACGTCAAAAGTTTCAAAAACCCTTCCGAAAGCTGATGTCCGTAGAATGGGGCGGGAAACTTTTTTCTTTTCACGGCGAGCGAAATGCGATTCTGTCGGCCTTTGTCGACGTCGATCGTTTCCACTTCGGGAATTTTCCCCGCGATCCGGTTCAGGATGCTTTGGAAATTCGGCGGGTATTCCTTTTGAAGGTGCCGCAGCAGCGCGACAAGTCCTTCTCCGCGAGGCCCCGGAATTTGGGAAACCGTCGACGGAGTCGTAAACGAACGTTGGTTCTCCAGCGAGGCCTGGGAAAGATAAAAGTTCGCGAAAAAATTCTTGATCTCCCCGACGACCGGGTAATCCCGCTGTTCTCCGAGCGTAGCGACCCCCAAATGCCTCATGTCGGTCCGCTCGACCCGGGACATGTCGTCGCTGATTTTTCCGTTCGTCAAAAGATGCCGAACGATTTTTTCGCCGTTCTGGAAAAACAGGATCGGCATCCCGAACGATTCGGCCGTTTCCGCCCGGTAGGCGAGCAGTTCCGTTTCGACGTAAGGCCGGTTTCCGATGCCGAAATCGATGTTCACGA
Organism: Thermoguttaceae bacterium; assembly: GCA_031549565.1. Taxonomy (GTDB): domain Bacteria; phylum Planctomycetota; class Planctomycetia; order Pirellulales; family Thermoguttaceae; genus JAVBSX01. The sequence goes on along the minus strand of JAVBPO010000081.1, from coordinate 91,792 downwards.
CGTACGTTAAAACCTTCGAGTGCGGCGTTAAACGGAAATTGAATCCGAACGAAAGCGGTCCCGCGGAGCCCTGCGAATAAAGAGATTCGTACCCGCCTCGTTTCAAACAGGCATCTTCCAAGCCGAGTTTCATGCAGTCGTCGATGAACGCGAACGCGTCCAGGACCGAGCTTTTTCCGGTCCCGTTGCGCCCGATCAGGACGGACAAAGGCGACAGCTCGTATTTCGTTTGCGTCAGGTCTTCGTCGACGTACACGAATTGCAGATAACACGAACCGATCGCGAACTGCTTGAGTGCGCGGTAATTCTTGATCCAAAAACCTTCGAGAAACGGCATGGTGCGACGGAAAAAATTCGGCGGACGGGAACAACCCCCTTTCTACACTCACACCTTGGATTTGTCAATCTTCTTGCGATTTTCCGAAGCAGAAACTTTATTTCGGCGTTTGCCGGCCTCTCCCTTTCGGATTTTGAAACAGGTATAATGACAGTGTTGAAAAAAACACGGGGCATGCCCCGCGGCTCATGGACGCTCACTTTGACGATCATAATGGAAAACGCCCGAAAATTGCTCCGCAGACTGGTTGAACTGAACGGGTCCGACCTTCACTTGGCCGCGGAGAATCCGCCGATGTTTCGCGTTCACGGAAAACTGATTCCCTTGGAAAACGCCGAAAACCTGACGGGAGAACAGACGCTCGCTTTCCTTTCGGAATTGCTCGGCGAGCAGCCGCTCCGATCGCTTCGGGAAACCGGCGAACTGGACGCCGCGATCGATTTCGACGGCGGATACCGAATCCGGATCAACGCTTACCGTCAACAGGGGACCTACGCCGTCGCGTTGCGTTTACTGCCGAGCCGTTTTTTCGAGCTTTGGGAACTCGGACTACCGACGAGCGTTTTGGAAAATATCTGCCGACTTCGCGCCGGACTGGTCTTGGTCACCGGCACCACCGGGAGCGGAAAATCGACGACCATCGCGAGCATCGTGCACGCGATCAATCAACGGCGGGGTTGCCATATTCACACGATCGAAGACCCGATCGAATACCGGCACAAAAGTCTCAAGTCGTTCGTAACGCAACGGGAAGTCGGACATGACACCAGTTCGTTCGGGGAAGCGCTGCGCCGTTCGATGCGGGAAGACCCGGACGTGATCGTCGTCGGTGAAATGCGGGATTGCGAAACAATCTCCGCCGCATTGACCCTTGCGGAAACGGGGCATCTGACCTTTGCGACTTTGCATACGTCCTCGGCGGTCCAGACGATTTCCCGTGCGATCAGCGTTTATCCCGCGGCGCAGCAGGCTCAGGTCCGAATCCAACTCGCTTCGGTTCTCCAGTACGCGATCTGCCAGCAGTTGATCCCCTGCGACGACGGCTCGGGCCGCACGCTGATCGCGGAAATCCTCCTCGCCAATTCCAGCGTGCGTTCCATGATCCGGGACGAGAAAACACACCAGATCAACAACGTAATGCAGACGAATTACGACCTCGGAATGCGAACGGTCAACCAATCGATCGAAGAAGCGATCCGCGCCGGTCGTATTTCACGACGAACGGCGTTGCAATATATGGAGTAAGGCCGCCAGAAATTAACGGGCAGGTTTTGTCATTCTGAACGCAGTGTACTCACGGAGTGAAGAATCTGGTGGATCCGGCCGGCGCGCTTTGCCGAACGGGCACGGCTTGAAACCAGATGCTTCGGAGTACCTCAGCACGACAGGAGCGACACGTTATTCATAAACTTGCCGCTTATTTTCTGGCGACGGCCTAATGTGCCCGATTTACGTTTTCGAGTTTCGGCGATTGTAATAATTTCGGCGACCGCTAAAATTGGGAAGTTATCGGAAAAAAGCCGCACGCGACACCTCAGGTGCGCGGACTCAACGAGAGAACACTACGGAATATGCTCGACAGAAAATTCATTCTCGAAAATACGGAACTGGTCAAAACGAACTGCAAAAATCGTGGTGTCGCCGTCGATATCGACGCGATGATTGCTTTGGAAAAACTGCGGAAGGAAAGACAGACGGAAGTTGAAAAACTCAACGCCGACGCGAACGCCGTTTCCAAAATGATCGGGCAAATGAAAACGCCCGAAGAAAAAGAAGCCAAAAAAGAAGAAGGACGACTCCTCCGCGAACGAAAAAACGTCGTTCAGACGGAGGTCGACGAAATCGAGAAAAAACTCGACGTGATCCTTCGCGGCATCCCGAACCTGTCGCATCCCGACGCCCCGATCGGGGCCGACGATCAAGCGAATCTGCAACGATTTCTCGGCAAAACGCCGATTCCGACGTTCGATTTCGAGCCGCTCGATCACGTCCAGCTTGCCGAAAAGCTCGACCTGATCGATTTCGAAGCCGGAGCCCGAGTCGCGGGGGCCGGGTTTTACTTCTTGAAAAACGAAGCGGTCCTCCTCGAACTGGCATTGCAGCGGTACGCCGTCGAAATCCTGATGCAGGCCGGGTTTACGCCGACCTCGACGCCGGATCTTGCCCGAAACGACGTGCTCCAGGGGACCGGCTATATTCCGCGCGGGCCTGAAACGCAAATCTACAGCATCGACGGAACCGACTTAAGTCTGGTCGCGACGGCGGAGATTCCGCTCGGCGGTCTTATGGCCGGGCAGACGATCGACGCGGAAAAACTGCCGCTGAGATTGTGTGGAATTTCCCACTGTTTCCGGACCGAAGCGGGCGCCGCGGGGAAAGCGTCCAAAGGACTTTATCGGGTCCACCAGTTCACGAAAGTCGAAATGTTCGCCTTCACTTTGCCAGACCAAAGCGACGCGATGCATCAGGAAATGCTCGATTTGGAGTGTAAGGTTTTCGACGGGCTCGGAATTCCGTACCAAGTCGTCGATACGGCGACCGGCGATTTGGGGGGACCGGCGTACCGGAAATTCGATCTGGAAGCGTGGATGCCCGGTCGCGGCAACGGAGGTCAATACGGAGAAGTGACCAGCACATCCAACTGTACCGATTTCCAGGCACGGCGCTTGGACGCCCGATTCCGGGTCAAAGGGGAAAAAGGAACGCAATTCGTCCACACGCTTAACGGAACCGCAATCGCAATCAGTCGGGCGCTGGTCGCGATTCTCGAACTTTATCAGCGAAAAGACGGTTCCATCGAAATTCCCGAAGTGCTCCGCCCCTTGGTCGGAAAAGACGAAATCCGGCGTTAGATCAACCCACTGCAGGAGAGTCCCAATGATACTCGGTTTGGATCTCGGTTCGACGTCGCTCAAAGCGATCATTTACGACCTCGACGGTAATGTCGTTGCCAAAGGTGCCAAGCCGACGCAACGGTTCCATCCGAACCCGGAGCGACCGGAATGGACGACGTGGGATCCGGACCAAATCTGGAATGACACCGCCGCCGCTTGCCGTGAGGCGGTTGCGCAAATCGCCGATCCGTCCTCGATTCGTGGCGTCGCCGTCGCCGGAATGGGAATGGACGGCGTCCCGATGGACGACCGGGGAAACTGGCTCTACCCGTTCATCAGTTGGCATGATCCGCGAACGAAACCGCAGTTCGATTGGTGGATCAAAAATATCGGCTCCGAGAAGACGTTTTCCGTCGGCGGTAATCCGGTCTGGGTGATCAACTCGGCCCTTCGGATGCTCTGGATCAAGGAAAACGAACCGGATATCTTCAAAAATACGTACAAATGGCTCCTGATCGAGGATTTCGTCAATCAACGACTGAGCGGTAAATACTGCACCGATTTCAGTATGGCGTCGTGCACGATGTTGTTCGACCAAACGACGCAGACATGGTCGGACGAAATGTGTTCCCTGGCCGGAATTCCCAAGGCGATCCTTCCCGACGCGTTTCAAAGTGCGACGTCGCTCGGTGAGATCACTCAGTCCGCCGCCGCGCAAACCGGCTTGCCCCCGGGAACCCCGATCTTTCTCGGCGGACACGACCATATTTGCAGCGGAATTCCCGTCGGCGCGTTTCATCCCGGCTCCGTCATGGATATCACGGGAACCTGGGAAACGGTTCACGTCATAAGAGAGAAGGTGGAAGGGCGGAAGGGTGGAAGGGATGAAGGGAAGAAAGGTCCGAGTGAGACGGCGGAGCCCTTCTCTCCTTCTCCCCTTCTTCCCTTCTCCCTTCTCAAAAACGGCGTCACGGTCCAGTCGCATGCGATTCCGGGCCGGTATTCGATGTGGGGCGGCAATCCGGCGGGGGAAATGATCGAATGGTATCGCCGGGAAATCGGGGCCGCACACGGTTCGGACTGGAAATCGCTCATCGACTCGTTGGAAAGCAGCTCGCCGGGCGCCGGCGGGACGATGTTCCTGCCGCACTTGGATTCGTCCTCTTGCCCGATCGTCGACCCGCGTTCGCTCGGCGTCTTCGTCGGAATGTGCAGCCGGACGAAACAGGCCGACCTGCTCCGGGCCGTGTTCGAGGGGGTGAATTACCAATTCCTCGACTCCGTCCGCGCGATGGAGGAGGCGACGGGTATCACGGCGTCGGAATTCATCGCCGTCGGCGGAGCGATTCGCAACACGTTCTGGATGCAGAACAAGGCGGACATGGTCGGTCGCCCCGTCCGCGTGCCGGAAGTCGACGAAGCGACGGTCCTCGGCGCCGCGATCGTTGCCGGAATCGGAGCCGGTGCGTACGCAGATGCCGACGACGCCTACCGCCGGGTCGCCCGGGAAAGCGCGGTATATCAGCCCCGCGAGGAATTGACGAAACTGTACGACGAACTGTTCCCGATCTACCGGAATCTGTACACGGCAACCGCCCCGATCAATCACGCGCTTTACGAAAAGTTCATGGTCGATTGATTTTCGTCGGATCGTTTTACCTCCGGTCCCCTCGCCCCCGGTAGTCCGGGGGAGAGGGTTAGGGTGAGGGGGGGAGCTGTTTGCCGCTTCACCCTCACCCTAGCCCTCTCCCAGAGGGAGAGGGGACCACATTTTGTGCGAATCCTTTTTCTCATCATGACACCATCCCCCGGCGAAGCCGAACGAGTTATTGAAATCCTCCCCGCGAAGCGTTTGGCGTCGATCGACGCTTATCGGGGGCTCGTGATGCTCCTGATGCTCGCCGAGATGCTTCACCTCGGTTCCGTGGCGTCGTCGCTGCCGGAAACGATCGCGGAGGGCTGGAAACAATTCTGGCAACTCCTCGCGCATCATCAAACGCATGTCGAATGGACCGGTTGGACGGTTCACGATATGATCCAGCCGTCGTTTTCGTTTCTCGTCGGGGTCGCGCTTCCGTTTTCCCTGGCATCACGAATCGCCAAAGGCCAATCGCGGTTTCGGATGACGCTGCACGCGTTTTCCCGAGCGGCGATCCTGATCCTTTTGGGCGTGTTTCTCCGTTCGATTCACCAAAATCAAACGAATTGGACGTTCGAGGACACGCTTTCGCAGATCGGGCTCGGTTACGTTTTTCTTTACTTTCTCGGTTTCCGTTCGGTTCGGTTTCAAGTGATCGCACTGATCGTCCTCTTGGTCGGGTACTGGACGCTGTTCGCGACGTATCCGCTTCCGAACGAAAACTTCGACTGGGCCGCCGCCGGTGTCGCGCAGGATTGGGCACACAACGCCGAAGGTTTCGCGGCGCATTGGAACAAGAACACGAACCCCGCCTGGGCGTTCGATACATGGTTCCTGAATCTCTTTCCGCGGCAAGCTCCGTTTGCCCATAACGGCGGTGGTTATAGTACGTTAAATTTTCTCCCGACGCTCGGAACGATGATTCTCGGCCTGTTTGCCGGAGAACTGCTCCGGTCGCAACATCGGGAACGCTCCAGGATCGCGCTCCTTTTGATTCTCGGCGCAGCGTGCTTTTTCGCCGGGCAGGCGTTGGGCGAATTCGGGCTTTGTCCCGTCGTCAAGCGGATCTGGACGCCGTCCTGGACGCTTTTGAGCGGTGGAATCTGCTTTTGGACCTTGGCCGCGTTTTACCTGATCGCCGATTTGGCGCGGTGCAAGTTGCTCTTTTTCCCGCTGATCGTCGTCGGGGCCAATTCGATTACGGCGTACTGTCTGGCCGACACGCCGATCAACGCGTTTTTTCGGAACAATTTACAAATCCATTTCGGAAGGGACATTTTCCTCGCGTTCGGCCCCGCCTACCAGCCGCTCGTTCTCGGCGTGTGCGTCCTTTTGATCGACTGGCTCATCCTCTGGATCATGTATCGAAATAAATGGTTCGTGAGGGTTTGATTATGAAATAACAAATAAGAAATAACAAATAACAAATAAGAAAGAGGACGAAAACAGAGCGGGAAGCGTAAGCGAGCGCAATTCTATCCTCTATCCTCTATCCTCTATCCTCTGTCCTCTGTCCTCTGTCCTCTAACTACTCATTCTAATGGCACAAATTGGAATCGGATTAAATCTGGAAGCGGTGCGGACTTCGCACAAATCGTTTGAATGGGCCGTTCGCTTCGCGGCGGAATTGGGGTACGAATATATCGAGCCGATGGTCCATTGGGGCCGCGAGCTTTTGAGTGAAGCACGCTATTTTCACAGCGTCTCCATGCTCGACGACCCGTTTCGGATTCGCGATCTGGTCGAAAAGCACGGCCTGAAACTTTCGGCACTCTCGTCGCACAGCCAGCTTTCCAAGCCGGAGATCGCCGTCGAATATCTGAAACAAGCGGCCCGGTTCGCCAAGGAATGCGGAGCCCCGGTGATCAACACGCACGAAGGGCACAAACAGGACTGGACGACCGAAGACGAGGATTTCGTCCTGATCAAATATTCGATCGCCGAAGCGGTCAAGGTCGCGTCCCGGCGTGGTGTCAAGATCGGGCTTGAGATGCACCAGACGTATTCGCTCGTCCCGGAGAAGTACGATCGGATTTTGAATCTCGTCGATTCCCCTTACGTCGGCGCGAATTTCGATACGGGAAACGCTTATCTCGGCGGCGAAGATCCGATCCGTTGGCTCGATCACATCAAGCACCGGCTGGCCCACATGCACGCGAAGGACATTTCCGTCGAACAGTCGGACGCCGAACGGGGCAAAGTGATGGGAACCGCCGTCGGCTGTGCTTGCGGGGACGGCGTCATTGATTGGGAGGCGGTCGTCGCGATTTTGAAACCGCTCCCGCAGGACATCGTCCTGAGCGTCGAATGCGGTACGCTCGATCAAGCCGAACGGAGCGTCGCACATCTGCGAAAAGTCCTGGGCCGTTAGGCTGAAAAGTTTTATACCCATGGTCCCCTCTCCCCCGGTCGTCCGGGGGAGAGGGTTAGGGTGAGGGGATGGAGCTGTTTGACGCTTCATTTCCCCTCACCCTAGCCCTCTCCCCGGAATCGGGGAGAGGGGACCGCGTTTTGGTTGCGACAGTCTATAAACGGGTATGTTTCTTAGCCTTGATGGATTTAAAATCAAAAAAAGTTTTACGCACTTGACAAATACTATCGCGCATAGTATTATCGACAGTAGTAATAACGATTTTCCCTCTTCTTCCGCAAAAAATCATGGACTCCGAACTCAACACACTCGGCGTGCAGCAGCGCAACGTGCTGGAAATCATCTGGGACCGCGAGGGGGCGACCGTTCAGGACGTGCTCGACGAACTGAACGCCCGCCCTGAAACGGAACCGCTCGCCTATACGACCGTTTTGGCGACGATTCAAAAACTCCAGCGGCTCGGTTGGTTGACGCACGAAAAAAGCGAAAAGAACAATCGCGCTTACGTTTACCGACCGACCCGAACCCGAAGCGAAGCGATCGGCGGCTCACTTCGAGCGTTCGCCGAAACGTTTTTGCAGGGGAGCAAAACGCTCCTGTTTCGGCATTTCGTCGATGATACCGGTTTGACCGACGAAGAACTCGCCGAAATACGGGAAATGATGAAAAAGAGAGGACAGAGGACAGAGGACAGAGAACAGAAATGAGTTTACCAAAGACCGAGATTGATGGGCAAGTTATGTCATTCTGAGCGCAGTGTACTCACGGAGTGAAGAATCTGGTGTATCCGCCCAACACGCATTGCGGTGCGAATACCGAGGGATACCAGATCCTTCGGAGTACCTCAGGATGACAAACACGACATGGAACTTTCTGGCAAAAGCCTAAAATGAATATTATGTTTACAATTTTCACAACTTGGACGACCTTCGCGATTTGGCAAGCGACGTTGATTCTCGGGATCGGCGATTTACTGACGCCGTTTTTTCGCGTGACGCCTTGGAAAATCCATTCGATTTTGACGTGGAGCGTTTACGCCGCGATTTTTGCGCCGACGCTTTCGACGTTAATTAAAACGCAAAACCGCGGGATATTGCCGTTCGGCTTTCCGTGGTTCGTGATACCGCCCGAATCGCTCGGGCTGTTACTGCTTTGCGGGGCGGTTCCGGTTGCGCTATTTCTCGTGTTCGGTATCGTTCACGGTCGGAGATTGATGTTTCGCGCCCGGCCGTTTCCGGATCGATCGTCGCAGGAATCGCTGCTGAGAAACGCGAAGATTCTGCAACACGTTTCGCTCCCGATTCTGTTCACGTCCGACGAAGTGAAGAGCCCGACCGTTTGGTCGTGGGGCCTGCATCCGGCGGTGCTGCTCCCGGAATCGCTTTCGGAAAACCTGTCGGAGCCGGAACGTGACGCCATTTTTCAGCACGAATTGGCCCACATCGTTCGCCGGGATCATCTTGCGGCGTTTTGGACGCGAATCTGCGGTTGTTTCCTGTTCTGGAATCCGCTGTACTGGTTCGCGCTCTGGAAATCCGACGCGGCCGCCGACCAGTCGTGCGACCTGCTCGTTTTGTCGCAGGGGACGGTTTCCGCCGAACAGTACGCCGAAACCCTGCTCCGGCTCGCCGCCGAAAACAAACCCAACACGTTTTTACGCCCCAGTTTTCAATTTCTTTCCCGAAAGGAAAAAATCATGCAACGTATCCACACGATCATGGAGTTCGACCCGCGAACCGGTCGACCGGCGCAATCCCGGCTCTGGACGCTTTCCGTCTGCTGCGCAACATTTTTCGTGAGCGTGCTGCTCGCGTTTTGCCAGCAAAATTATTCGCAAGCCCAACAGGCGGGCGAAGAACATTTCAAATGGTTGTTGTCCCCCCGCTGGTTGCTTGAACAGGAAGCCCAGGAACGTCCGACCTATTATTCCTTGTACAACGGCGACGGTGGAACGTGGTTGCCGGCTCTCATGTTGTTTCGGTCGAATCAAGAATCATATTTGAATCTCACGGAAGAACAAAATGAACGATTGTTTTTCCTGCGTAAGGAGAATGAACTCGCGAAGGAAGTTTCCGAAAAACGTTCTCAAAATCCAACGCCGGAAATGTTACAAATCAAAAAAGAGACATATGAGGCAATTCCGGATAACGATCCCGATTTTCGCAATGCAACGGAAGAACAAAAACGAGCTTATGTCACAGCGCTGGAAAAATTTTGTAAAGCATTCTTTGAAAATGCAATGGATGACGAAGTTGCCGAAACATTGACACCGGAGCAAATGCAGAAGGTCAATCTTCTCAAATTACAGCTCCTTCCGGAGATAGGATACCCCAACGTTTCGATGTTCGAATCGCTGGGATTAAGCGACGAACAAAAAGCGGAAATGGAAGCGATCAAAGAAGAAATGCGGCCGGAATTCGACGCCCTCGTCGACGAAGAAATGAGTATGCGGCGTGAGTTTTTCATCGCGATGATCGATAATGTCAAGGAAATGAACAAAATCCAACCTTTTCAGTCCAAAGAGGAAGTTTTTAAGAAAATGAGTGAAGCCGGTGGAAAGGCAAGAGAAACGAACGAGGAGAAATGGTCGCAGCGTCGCAAAGCCAACGCCGAAAAGGGCCAAAAGTTTGCGACCCGATTCAAGGCCCGGCTCATGAACGTGTTGACCGACGAGCAGTTGGACAAGATGCAGAAGCTGATGGACGAAGCACCGGACTTCGTCAAGAAGATGCTCCGCAACATGCGACAGGAACGGATCGAAAACGAACGCAACGGCGTCTACCGCCCCGGCCCGGACTCCTGGCGCCCCGGCGACGGCACCCCGGCGGAGTTCAAAAACGAACGAAAAAAGTTCCCGAGCAAAAAATCCTAAAGAGCGCATGCCCGGGGTTCACTTCCGTTAGCCCCGGGCTGTATTACAGCGTTCTACGATCAGCATCGTTCTTTATAAATCGGAATTATTCCGCTTTTTACCGATTTTACTCTTGAAAGTACGACTCGGATCGTATATCATGTGTGCAACATTTCACCACACCAACGCGGGGAACGCACACAAATGTCGCAATTTTATTATCGGGAGGATTTTCCCAAGCCGTCCGACGGGGAGCTGCGTGTGCTCCAAGTGCTTTGGAAAAACGGGCCTTCGACGGTTCGAGCCGTTTATGAACAACTGAAACCCGTAACATAAAAAATCCTCCTTGAATCTTCGGAACGTCAAGGAGAGTATTTTCTATTTCTCAAAGTTTAGGCAAAGAGCAATTTCGGACCGTTTTTAGCATAATCATTGCGCTGTCGTATTAAGCCCGCGTCGCTAATGGGATATCCATTGCAATCCGAAAGCGATCCAGAGCGGGATCGTCAGCAGCGACGGGAAGGAGTTGCCGAGCACCGAATCGAGCGCGACTTCCGGGTCGCCGTCGTACTGTTGCGCTAAAACGATCGGGAAAACCGCCGAACCCATCGCGGCGTGAAGCACGAGAACCCGCTTCAACTCCAACGAACAAGGCAGATAATACGCGGTCAACAGAATCAACGACGGCAAAATCAAAATCCGCAACAAGCAGGACCAGAAAACGATTTTCAACGCTTGCCGGAATCGGAGACGGTATCGGTCAATCCGGAACACGTCCCCGATCGACGCGCCGACGAGCAGGATCGAAAGCGGAATCGCGGCCTGTCCGGCTAAATGGATCGCCTGTCGAACAAAGCTGAAATACGGGAGAATTTCGTTCAGAAACAACGGGAATCCCGAACCGTGAGACCACAGATTCAACGGAATCGCCAAAAGGATCGTAATCGTCGGACCGTTGATCGATTTCTTCGCCGATTGAAGATTGAATTTCCCTTGGATCATCTGGAGTCCCAGCGTCCACATCATGAACTCGACGCCGAGGTTCAGGACGAACAGCACGCCCATCGTGGTGTCGCTTTCCGGGAACAGGATCGGAACTAGCGCGATCGGAACGAACCCGTAGTTGAGCATCCCGACGCAGGTCGCGAACGTGCCCCGCTTGACTCGGGAATCGAGCGCCGTCCATCGGTTCGGGAGCCAACCGAGACACGCCGCGAGCAAAATCCCGACGCCGATCTCCGCGATGCCGAGCAGCGTCGGGTAATACAGATTGCTCGGATCGGCGAAAACGTCGACGAAAAGAAGCCGGTCGAGAATCAAACACGGCATGAGAACGTTAATCATCAGCCGCAGCAGCCCCTGGTCCGATTCTTTCGTCAACACGCCGAGCCGGCGCGCGAAAAAACCGGCGAGAATCACGCAAAAAACGGAAAGAACCGCTGAAAAAGAGACCGAAAGCGTTTGAAACATCGTCGGCTCATTCCGCGGCGCCGAGAAGGTACCTGTTCGCGATCGTGATACCGCTGATGATCGCCCCGATGATCCCGACCATTCCCTGATCGGTTCCGCACAGGAACAGGTTCTCCAAGTGGGTTCGTCCGTCGTACTTTTTTTCCGGCGCCCCGTAAATCGCGCCGTTTTCCTTGCCGGTGAAGCGACGCACGGTCAGCGGCGTGAACATGTCCGTATCGATCACGTTCTTACGGAAATCCGGAACGAACCGGACCGCCGATTCGAGCGTTTTTTCGTACCACGTCTTTTTTTGTTCGCGGTAATCCTCGGCGGAAAGCTTTGCCCAACGGTCGTAATTCGCCAAAGACGTGATCCGGATCATCCCTTCGCCGAGCGGCTGGTCGTAATCGAAATTGTTCGGCGAGCAGATCACACCGCTGCGAACGTCGACGAGCGAATCCGGTTTTTCGTAGGAAAAACGGTCCGAGTCGTTGAAGAAAACGATCGTCCGATCGTGTCCGAGATGCTTCGGCTCCTCGTCGAGCACGCTGATCGTTTCAATAAAAGCCAACTGTCCGGCGGGCGGCTCCGCGATTTCTTGGGAATCCGGCTCGTCGCAAAGCTGCATTGTTTCCCGCCAACCGGCGGAAGAGAGAAAATTTTTCGCACTGATTTCCGTATCGTCGTTGAGTATAATCCTCTCGACCCGACCGGCGTACGACTGGATTTTTTTCACGACGGCCCGGAGTCGCAGTTCGCCGCCGAGCGTTTTGAATTTTTGGATAAGCTGCCGAAGAATCCAACGAACTCCCGCGAACGGGCGGGCAAACCCTTCCAGAAAGATCGAGCGAAACATCACGCAGAACTGGCCGAACTCCATATCCCTTTCCCTCGCTCCGCCGTAATAAAGGAGCGGACAAAAGATCATGTCGATCAAAAGCGGATCGGTGAGATATCGGGAAACGAACTCCCTTGCGGAGGTGTTCATGGAATTCAAGCCGAGTTGGTCGTATCCGACGAGGTCTTTGACCATTTTTTGGAGTCCGTCGATCTGCTTAGGAAAATGCCGTCGCACCTCCGACTCGAACAGTTCGAAATGGTTGTCGAACAGCAGCCGGGCGCCGGGAAACGCGATCGCCGAGCCGATTTGGGGTACGAGCGCCAATTCGTCCCAAGTCAATCGCAGATGTTTGAGCAGTCGGGAAAGAGGGCCGACCCGGGTTCCTTTGGGAGCGAAATTGGTCAGGGCGTGCAGTCCGACGTCGAAATTACGTCCACCTTGGCGATAATAGGAATTCAATCCGCCGATCACATGATGCCGTTCGAGAATGCAGACACGTTGATCGTAATGAGCCAGCCGAATTCCCGCGGCCAGCCCGGACATTCCCGCTCCGATAATGACGCTGTCGTACATAAGAATGAGTCGTCGGTAGTCAGTAGTTCGTCGTCGGTAGAAATCCCAAGCCAACGACTTTTCTACTTATTCAATAGCGGTAAGAGGTATTCGATGGTGCTGTTCATATTGGCGAGTTTCGGATAATCCTCTTCCGGTATTTGCACTTTATACCGTTTTCGAAGCTCGAGGACAATATCGAGAAGATCCATGCTATCCATACTGAACTGATCGCGGAACGAGACGTCGTCCTTCATTCCGACGTAGTCTTCGTCGGGATTGATGTCGGTCAAAATATGAATGATCGCTTCTCGAATTTCGGGACCTGTCATGCGTAATATCTCCGGCGCGGCGCGTAGACCAAACGTCGCCCACTCCGACACGGTGGATAGGGGAATCAACGGTGGGAACAAAAAACACTTCTCCCATTATCATTTTTTCTCTCCCCGTGTCGAGTAGGTGAAAAGAAAAAATTCCAAAAATTGTGGGGAAGTGTAAAAACGAACCAGCCCCAAGCAGACCGGTCCCCTCTCCCCCGGAATACCGGGGAGAGGGGACCGGCGTTTTAGCATGAAAAGCAAAGCCTCTCTGAAACCTTGTCTTGAAAAAAGGTTTCGTAAGTCAGACAGTCCAGTATTGAATGCGGAATTTAGTAAGACACCGCTTCTAAAACGTCACAACCATCGAACAACCTCCCGAGAACTGGTCCTTTTTCGCGAGAGCGTCGAAGAGCCGTTCGTTTTCGAACCGATCGTACCGGATTTCCGGGCGGATGATCAGCCGCTCGCAAGGCGTCCAGTTTAGTCCTAGCGTGAACGCGTAGGCGTTGTCCGAGACATCCACAAAATCGGCGCCCGGATTGAAATGCATCCATTCGACTCGACCGCCGACTCCCCAGCACCGATTCCAACGGTAGAACAGCTCCTGGTTGATTCCGTAGGCGTTGTCGTACCACGCGTCGGCGTCGTTGCTGTTGAGCGTCCACTCGAACACGTATTCCCAGTTCTTGTTCAGTTTGTGGTCGATCACGAGCGTGTTGACGAAATAATTGTTATTATCGTTCCACTGGTTGTCTCTCCCCGCAAGGAGCGTGTACGCCAACGTCGTTTTGCAGCTGAGCTGATATTCGACGCCCCCCAAAAACGCGTTGTCTTTGGACGTGTCGAAAAACTTGTCGCCCCCGTTGACCCAGCCGCCGAAAATCGAGACGCGTGAATTAATGTCCCAGTTAGCGACGACACCGGCGTGGGTGTTCGGTGCGACGTTGAACGAATAACTCGTCGAATAGAAAAACCGCTCCGAAGAAATCAGCGATTCATACCCGAGCGGAGAAGCGATTTTTCCCACCTTCACGGAAACGTCCTTGTAACCCATTTCGAGGTACGTCTGGGGCAGAGCGTAGGTGTAGTCGCCCGACCGCCAATCGCCGTGACTGGTGTCATATTCCAATCCGGCGGCTTGACCGTAAATCGAATCGGTTCCGTACATGAAATCGATCTGTCCGCCGAGATCGAACCCGTTGTCCGTTTCCAATTTCTTTCCGCCGTACAGATAAATCTGGTTCAGTTGAAAATCGGATTGCCGGACGTTGTTCAGCAGCCCCGTATTGGCGCTGGTCGGATCGAGGAAACCGTCCACATAGCGGTTCGTTTGTCCGTAGGAATTGACGTACAAACCGGCTTCGAGGTCTCCCGCGAAAAACCAGGAGGAATTTCGCTTTCCGAACCATGGAAAATCCGCCCCGAAAGCGGAGGAAGCCGCCGGTCCGGAAACGACCAAAGCCGCGACTGATATCACGCAAGCACGAAAAATCGTTGTGATCGACATGTCTCTTATTTTTGTTCAGTAATGATAGTGGAGATTACGGAGCCTTCACCGGGAGCCGACGCGGCACGGAGCCGTTCGGACGGATCGCCCGGGGAAGCGAACGGTTTTCCGTGTACGGCGAACCGGGAACCGTCAAGTACTGCGGCGTGTCCGAGTTCGAGATCGACGGATTGCCCGGCTCCACGCGCGGAAGAGGTTCTCCTTTGTTTTCCGTGGGGCGTGGAGTGTCGTCGGACGACGCGTCCCGACGTTCCCGGAGGTAGAATTTTCGTTCGATGCGACCGAGACCGTCCAGAAGACCGGTCACGTTTCGGCTCATCATGTACGCCAACGCCTCCGGATCCGACTTGAGGTAAGCGTTCCAGAAATTCGTGGAAATCCTCGCGATCGACACTTGGTACGGTCCGTCGTTTTTTGTCCGCGGAATAAAGGGAAAGGGATGTCCGGCGTAAATCATGTGGTCGGTTCCTTCGAACACGACCAAGTACTGATCGTTGCAACTGATGGAATCGTACGGAATACGCCGCTGGCCGGCTTGGGTCGTTCCGACGACACCGTCGTCTTTCGTTCCCGTGATAAAAAGACACGGCGTTTCGATTTGGCCGTAAACGCGCGTGATCGGCTCCGGATTCGCCTGGACCGGTGGGCTCATCGCTAACACGGCTTTAATTCTCGGCTCGTAAATCGCGGCGTGACCTTCCGGCGGAAGTTGTCCGGCCATCAGCAGCGACGCAAAAGCCCCCAGATCGTAACCCGCGACGCCGATACGCTTCATATCGATCAAGCTGTACGGCAAATTGCGAGTGTCCTGCCGCTCCAGTTGCGACAGAACGAACTGAATGTCCTGCACCCGGGACCGCCCGGTCCAGCTTGTCTGGTACGCGGCACGAAGCTCGGCCAGCGGACGCACTTTCCCTTTCCAAACGGTATCGTCACTCCCAAAGTGATGGATGAAGATCGAAACGTACCCGTTGGCCGCCCAGTATTCGCCCAAGTAGGCGCAGTTTTCATTCGATCCGCCCAAACCGTGGGAAAACAGGATCGTCGGACACGGTTGGTGCGCATTGATCGGATAGTAGATTTTCACCGGAACCGGCCGTCCTCGTGCCCCGTCGAACCAATCGGAATAAATCACATTCGCATTGCCCCCCATCGTTGGGGCCGTATTCGGAAGCACAAGGTTGGGAACCGCTTTGATGGTATTGCGAATGGCCGTCGTATCGACCCGGTTGAGACGGATTCGCTGGGCAAGACGGATTTCGTCGTCATTCTCCGCAAAATCGAACCCTTGGACCGAATCCGCTTCGATGGTTTCGTAGGCCGGAGTCGTCTCAAATTCGGATTGGAGCACTTCCCGGGAAAAGAGCGGTGGGACGGTCGGCTTGGCTGTTTTCGTTTTGTCGTTTTCGCCGACCCACTGTTGCTGCAACTCGGCGGCTGATACGGCCCCTCCCCCGCCCGGTTCGAGGAACACGACTCCGGAGAGCATGAACAGTACGACCGAAATGAACCATACAAAAGAGCGCAGACTCCGATCGCTCGGCAGGGAATGCGAGATCCGCCAAAATCTCGTTCTGTTCGCGCTTGTCATGGTCAACAAAATCGATGGGTTCATAAAGTCGTTTCTTATTTCTCGAACCGGGCATTTTAAGCCGGTACTCCGCGCATTTTTTAGCCGGTACTCCGCGAATGCCCTTCGGTACTCCGCAGTTTATCGTCCTTCCCCGACCGGAAACCGTGTCATGTTTCCGTCGCCGGATTGGGATTTTTTGGAAAAAAAACGACTTCGGATCGTTTTCTCGGAACTTCGGACATAACCCCTGCATCAGAGTCATCGTGAAGGAGTCGAATTATCGGATTACGAAACAGCATGTCGTGTGGGATGTGCGGACCAGTCCGGTTATAAACGCTCTCCAGGCGTGATGGAGCGAAAAAACCGCATGCCGGACTTCACGCGATTGTATCGGTGTCAGGTGAGTTTTTCGTGTATTTGGAATCGTCCGACTGTTGCAAAAAGGTCGGGTTCTCTGCTACAATGGAGTGGTTTCACTCGAAAAGACTTTGCCGGAAAAACAAGCCTTTGAAATCTCGATCGAGCCGCCGAGCCGACTGATCGTTGAGGGGGGTCGCGCATCGAATCCGTTTTTTCCTCCCATCCCCTTTTCTGGACATCGTACGCAATCATTTTATTTTATTCTCCTTTTTAATTTTGAAGGTTTCATCCGACCCCTCCGAAATTGAGAAGGATACCCCCTTTTTTATTTTCCCATCGTTTCGGACCATTTTTCTCACAAAGGAGAGCCACTTATGCGTTTCTGGAATTCTATTTTTGGAAATTCGGATAATAATGAAAATCGTGAACAGGACGGTTCGAAGGGTAAAGACAAGGGGACGGCCAAAGGATTTGAAAGACTCTTCTCGCAAAGTCTTAAGAAAAAAGGGGGACTCCTGTCCCGCAAGCTCCAGATCGAGCAGTTTGAAGCACGCGAAATGTTGAGCATCGACGGTCCCCAGCTCAACTCCATCTTCATCAACCAGGATCAACAGCGGTCGCTTTCGGACGAATCGACCCTGTACATCGCTCCGACTTCCTTCCTGCTTCGGTTCAGCGAAGGGCAGGCGATCGATCCGGCGTCCCTGGGGGGAATTCAGGTATATCGCTCCGGCGGCGACGGCGTTTTCGCCACCGACGCTTCGGGAACCAACTCCATTCCGGACATCAAGGTCGAATTCGGCTACATCGGCGTCGGAGATTATGAAAACGAAGTGATTATCCGATTCGCCGAAAACCTTCCCGACGACCTGTATCAAATTCGATTGGTCGGCGGCGGCGACATGACCAAAACCGAGGATTTGAACAATCCGGCCATCCTCAAGAGCGTCAACGGGAAGGTCGGAACGAAGGAGTCGTTCTACAACATGAATCCCGACGCCCGGTACGGTGAAACGCACGACATTCAAACCGTCCGCTTCGATCTGCAACTCGGCGCCAAAGTCACCTCGATCGTCACGCAGCCGACCTACCGGAACGCCGACGGAACGCTCAACCAGAGCCGTAACACCATCGAGGTCTATTTCTCCGACGACGAACTCAAGCTGCCGGCCGATCCGACGAAACTGTTCCAGCTCATCACGACGCAAAACACGCTCAATCCCGACGACGATTTGGTCATTTACCCGACCAAAGTCGATTACAAATACAACGCCGTCGTCGATGGCGTGAAGGTCAATCGCGCGATTTTGACCTTCGAGAAGGACGCTGCCGGGAATGCGATCACCGACCTGGCCCAGATCGGAACCGGATCGTTCCGCCTGCGCCTCGGCGAAACCTATCACAAAACCGACACCCATTTGCTCGACCTGATCGACGCAGAAGATTCGGTCGGTGATACCTTCAAAACGTCGTACAAGATCGAAGTCAAGGACTTCGACACCGCCTCCGCCAATCCGCAGAGCCTGATCATCCACGGCCAGATCAACCGGCAGTACGACCCGGTGGAATACCCCGGCGGACGCGACGATCCGGGGCACCGCGACCTGCCCCGCGACTTCGGATTCGATGGCGACAACCACATCGGCGGCGACACCATCGATGGCGCCAAGGACGTCGAAAGCGGCGTCACTTACCGATACTACAATTTCAAGGACGTGCTCGGCGTCAACCCGAAGGGTGGGACTTACCGGAACTCTATTTCGGAAGCTCAAAAGGATCTCGCCCGGACGATTTTCGACATGTATTCCCGTTATTTGGGGATCCAATTCATCGAAACCGCTGATATGGGTATCACCGTTGCGACGGGCGATTTGGCGTGGCTCGGCGGCGTTTCCGGGGAACTGCTCTACGGACGCAGCAACGATCTCGACGGTGCCATCCTGGACGGAACGAAAAACTGGGGCGCCGACGTTTACGGGGGAACCTGGTTTAACACCGCGTTCCATGAAATCGGACACTGCCTCGGGTTTGAAGACGCTTATGATCTCATGCCCGGGACGAATATGACCGCCGGCTCCGAGGACAACACGACCGTCACCGACGGCAACGGCATCGCGCTGAACGTCGAGCAGACTTACCCCGGTATCGAGGATATCATTCACGGGAAGAACATGTATCGCCCGGACAGTAATGATATCGACATGTACGAATTCACTCTCGCCAACGGGGGAAAATTCAGTGCGGAAATCTATGCGCAAAGAGCCAGTGCTTCGTCCCAGCTCAACGCCGACCTGAAAATCTACCAGCAAGTCCGGAAAATCCTCGGGAAAAAAGCCGACGGATCCGATGAAGTGTTCATCACTTACGAACTCGTTGCGCAAAACGACGATTATTTCGGGAAGGATCCGTTCATCGAACTTTATCTCCCCGCGGGAAAGTATTACGTCGCCGTCACGTCGACCGGCAACGACGACATCAACCCGCAAATGTCCGACACCGGCGGCGGCGGTCGCACGCTCGGCAGCTATGAACTCCGGTTGAATTATTCGTCCAGCGGCGTCGATCGGGAAAACCCCAACACATTCAAGGACAGCTCGGGCAACTACATTGTCGATAAGGACGGTATCAAACTCGACGGCGACGACGACATGGTCCCAGGCGGTGCGTACGATTACTGGTTCAACGTCCAGCAGGCGACTTCGACCGCGACGACGACGGATGTTTCAAAAATCAACCGCACGCTTTACGTCGACAACTCCGGACGACAGTACAACGCCGACGGTACGCCCGTCGCGATCGATCCGAACCAGACCCGAGCCGAATCGCTCGTCGGGAACGGGACGCTTGCCAATCCGTTCAAGACGATCAAAAACGCTCTCGAACGCGCCGGGGAAGTGCAACAGCAACTCGAAGCGTACGCGAAAGCGCATCCGCTGGAAAAAATCGACACCACGGTGATCGTTCGGATCGTCGGAAACAATCAAACCGGCAACATCAAGGACGCCAAAGCGTACGAAATCGGAACGAACTCGGAAGACCGGAACAAGGCGACCTTGACCGACGGGGCGACGTTCGACATTCCCAAGGGTGTTTCCGTCGTGATCGACGCGGGGGTCGTGATCAAGCTCGGAGCCGCCAACATCACCGTCGGCAGCGCGGACCTGAACATCGACCGCAGCGGCGGCTCGCTCCAAGTGCTCGGAACGCCGGTGCATCAGGTGTATTTCACTTCCTACTTGGACGAAACCATCGGTCGTGACACCTACCCGCTCACGACGACGGCGAAACCGGGCGACTGGGGCGGCATCGTCATCCGCAACGACGTCGATTACGAGTTCATCGATAATTACGACGCCAGTTCGGGAAAGAATCGTCGCGAAGTCCTTGAAAAACAGGGGATTTTCCTCAACTACATCAACAACGGCGATTTCCGTTACGGCGGCGGTTCCCAAAGCGATTTTATCTACCAGCCGATCCATATCATCGACGCCCGACCGACGGTCACTTATAACACCATCACCGTCAGCGCGCACGCCGCCATGTCGGCGACGCCGAAAAGCTTCGAGGAAACGCGATTCCAAAACTGGGATCACCTCAACGCGTTCACGACCGACATCGTTCGCGTCGGACCGCACATCCACGGCAATACCGTCGTGCGAAACTCGATGAACGGTTTGTTGGTTGACACCAAAACGCCGATCAATACGCAAGTCGTCCAAAAAGTGGAAATCGCCGCGAGGTTCGACGATCTCGACATCGTCCACATCCTCACCGAAAACCTGATCGTCGCCGGACACAGCGGCGGCAGCGTGCTCACACAGCCGACGGCCCCCTCGTTGAATTTAACCGATTGGGTTAATAACAGTCCCGGTATCAATGGAATCGGGTCTGATGACGCCAACCTTTTCAATGACACCTATCTCGATCAGAAACTCACGTTTACCAAGGTTCCCGAAGACCGGGAGTATTTTTCGTTGACCGACGGCGAAACAAAAGTCACGTTCGAGTTCAACCGCGTCGATGTCGAAGGACAGGGCTACAACAACACCAGCCGTGTGCAGGCGGGACGCGTTTGCATCGACATCCTTTCGACTGATACCATTCAAGCCGTCGTCGCCAAAACGATCGCAGCCATCAACGCGGTACAAGCCAACAAGGAAGTGCTGGTCAACCTCGCCGGTGAGACGGGCAAAACAGATTCGACCCGGTTGCTTTATCTGCTCGCGAATCAAAGGTTGACGCCGGACCAATTCAAGATCACGGCACTCCAGGATCCGGACGGTTATGCATACGCTCTCGCCCTCAAAGGAACCGGACAACGGATCGACGTCAACGGCGTCGGTCTCATTAAATCCCGTACCAGCGGAAGCTTGGTCGTCAACCCCGGCGTCGTCGTCAAATCGAACAATTCCCGTATCGAACTCGAATACGGCGCCCAGATGCTGGCCGAAGGTACGGAAAACCAGCCGATCATTTTCACCTCGCTGTACGACAACCGCTTCGGCGGCGGCGGAACGTTTAACACCAGCTCGAAAGCCGACGGACTCGCTTTGGGAACCGCGGCGCCTGGCAACTGGTCCGGAATCGTTCAGTTTCCCAACTCGAACTTGAGCATGGACCATACGGTCTTCGCGTACGCAGGCGGAAGTTCGCGTATCGAAGGAAATCTCGCGAAATTCAACCCGATCGAAATCCGCGAAGCCGACGCGCGCATCACGAATTCTCGTTTTGAGTTCAACACGGGTAACTCCGCGGGGAATTACGTTACGGACCGCTCCGGCCGCGGCATGATCACCCCGTCGGTCATTTACGTTCGGGGTTCGCAACCGATCATCATTGGCAACGAGTTTTACTCCAACCAAAATTTCAAGGCCGACGGTATCACGCAGGAAACAGACAGCAAGCGGTCGCTGTCCGTCATCAGCATCAACGCCAACGCGTTCACCGACGAGATCGTCGTCGACCACGGACGAAGCACCGGGAGCGTCAACCGGCACATTGAATTCGACGACAACTACGGTCCGCTGGTCCGCCTGAACCGTTACACGGACAACACGCTCAACGGCCTCGTCGTCCGGGGCGAAGTGCTCACGACCGAATCGGTCTGGGACGACGCCGATATCACGCACGTCCTGTTCAACGAAATCGTGATACCGAACTTCCACAGCACCGGCGGACTCCGCCTGATGAGCGAAAACGGAAGTTCTCTCGTCGTCAAACTCCTGACCGACACCAGCAACGTCATCGGAAAAGACACCAGCCAAGCGGGTTTCACGACGACCGGAAAACCATTGGAAATCGACGACCGGATCGGCGGCTCCATGCAGGTCGTCGGCGTGCCCGGTTATCCCGTGATCTTCACGTCCCTCAAGGATGACACCGTAGGTTCGGGTTTTGACATCAAGGGCCAGGTGATGTACGACACGAACAACACCGCCCAAAAAGACGCGGACGGCAAATGGACCGACCTGTCCGTACCGCAGCCGGGCGATTGGCGCTCGATCAAATTCGATCGTTATTCCCACGATCGTAACGTCCTCGTCGTCAAGGAATTCGAGAAAGCCGGGTCGTTGGAAGACTCCAACGGCAAACCGGGCAAAGACGGGAATTCGCAATACCTCGGTTATCTTGCGCCGAACGTGAAATCCGGCGACGATCTCCAACGTCTCGGATTCGAGGTCCATGGCTCCATTCGGGCGACCGACCCGACCGATTCGGATATTTATCGTTTCACCGCCCAAGCGGGTACGGAAGTTTGGATCGACATCGATTGGACCGGACGCGGATTGGATACCGTTCTGGAAATCATCGACGCCGACGGAAACATCCTGGCCAGCAGTGACAATTCGTTTTACGAAGGTCCCGATGAATACGGCCGTTACATCAATCGAGTGTACGACCACGACTACGATCCGGAAACGGGCGATCACGGCACCACGATCGGCTTCAACGGCGGCAAGAACGCGTTCGGCCTGAACAAGGATTCCTGGGAACGCGTCACGATCGGCGCGACGGAGGACGCTTTCAACGGTGTCGGCTACAACGACAAATACAGCACCAACGTCCGTGACGCCGGCTTGCGTTACGTTTGCGAAGGAACCGGCGAAAAGGACTACTATGTCCGCGTCCGGAGCGTGCTGTCGATTTCCTGGGCCAACGGTCTGACGAAAGCGAAGTCCAACGGCAAGGAATTTTACATCGAAGACACGCTCAAACAACGAGTCACCTACCGTCTCGATTTCGACAAGGAAGGGATCGAACCGAACTCGAACGACCGTACGGTCGTAATCGGATTGGCCGGCGTCGATTCCGGGGATTACGCCGCGACGATTATCAAGGCGCTCAACGAATACACGTACGCGGCGAACCGGAACCTGAAGGTCTCGGCCTCGTTGTCGAAATATTCGCTGGATGACACCAACCCGGTCATCACGCTTAACGGCGTCGGCCTGTTCTTCAATCCGCAGGACACCGGCCTGGTCGCGCAGGAGAATTCGTCCGGATTTTATCAACTCCAGATCCGGCTTCAGGAAATGGACGAAGTTCCCGGCTGCTCCGTCGCTTATGCCGACATCCGGTACGCGATCAACGGCGTTGAAGCGTACGGTTTTCCGCAACACTCCCCGCTTCTCGGCGAAGTGCAACTCGGCAACGGGCACACGACCTACGCCGACGCCCAGAAGATCGGAAATCTCCTGGAAGCGGACCGCAATACGATTTCCGTCGCGGGTTATCTCGCCTCGCTTTCCGACGTCAACTGGTACACGTTCGACATGGAATTGGCGGGCATCCAAAATATTAGTGGCGTCACGGACGGTTCCTCGCTGTGGTCGACGATCTTCGATATCGATTATGCCGACGGCTTGACCCGGCCGGACTTGTCGATCTGGGTCTTCAACCAGGCGGGCCAATTGATTTACATGGGCTCGGACTCCAACGTCGCCGACGACCGGCCCGGTCCGACGGGAACGCGACCGAATTCGTATCCGGAAGGAACGATCTCGAAGCTCTCCGCCGGCAGCGTCGGCGGCAACGACCCGTTCATCGGTCCCGCTCTGCTCCAATCGAACGTCAAAGGCGATCCGACGAAAACGTATTTCGTCGCCGTAACGAGCAAATACGTTCAAGCCGACGCGGTCGGCGGACTTCTCAACGCCGGAAAAGGATACGATAATGCAAAAACACGCATTGAGCCAATCGATACGATTACCCGGGTTCTCGAAGAACATGTCAACGGCGGCCAAAACTTCGGTTGGAATACAAACGATCCCGACGAAAACCGTGTCGGTCGGTCTGATGTCGAAACGCCGCAACGGCTCGTTTTGACGCCGGACGAGTACCATCTCGGCGACGTCGTGACGTATCTTTCAACCGATTTGTATTCCGGCAATCCGGATCCCTACAGCCGGATCAACATGATTAATCCGTTCACCGGCGAGGAGATTCTCAACGGTGGCACCGGCTATGTCGACCACCATAGCAGCGATATCGCGTTGTGGCATGACGGGCGACTCCAGGACGCCCATACGTGGTCGATCCACTGCGCCGTTCGAACGGTCGATCAATCGAACTACGGTAAAGCCACCAGTGAAACGGATACGACGATCAGACCGACTTGGTGGGACGGCGATAATATCACGAACTGGGAAGTCGGCGGCGACTCCGGTTTTCAAATCAACGCACTCACTACCTCCCGGCCAGGTGACTATATCAACTTAGACGGGTATAGCGCGTTGAACCGAGGTAAAGGTTACTCCGAATATTCGGTCGCAATCGGAAACATGGGGGCGGGAACGCTCGTCAGCAAGCCGAACGACGATTTTCCGGATATCCATGTTGTTACCTCGAACGTCAATGTTCTTTATCTTCTTGAACCGACTGGTCTGGCCATCGACCATTATTGGTCGACCAACAGCAACGGTAAGGTGCTTTCCTCCGTCGTGCCGTTCCAAACGTTCAACAATCAGGACGTGCTCATTGGCGATTGGATCGATAAGGACAAAAATTATCACCCCGGTAGTATCGTCAAGAATGTGTTCCAGGAAGTCGGCGAAATCATCACCGCGGTGTCATTCAATTCCGACGGATCGCGACTTTATGCGGGAACCGATACCGGCGCCGTTTACGAAATCACCAACTGGAAAAGTCAGGCTTATGCGGTTTCGCAGAAATATCCCGATGTCGTTTATCGTCAATCCCAAGGCGCCCAGTTGAATTTTCTCGGCTATCTCATGGATGACACCGGTCGGACGATGACGAATCTGAGCGGCTTCTGCCTCGGACCTCAAACGGTCGAAGCGTCAGCCTACAAAAACCTGATCTTCGGTACGACTTCCGACGGTCGAATGTTCTCGTTCAATCCCGACAAACTCAGCACCTCTTATCAACGAGGCGAAGCGGCGTCGAGTCTCGGACGCCCTTCGGTTCTTGAACCGGTTTTCTCCAAAGGCGCCAAAGTGGTCAGCATTCCACTGAACGCCAACGGGATCGCGTTCGCGCAAATCGATTACAACCTCTGGCACCGCACCGGTACGGAAGCGGACGCGATTTACGAATCGCCGAGCACGGTCCGCGGTCACAAGGAATTCGACACGCCCGGAGAACAGGAGCAAAGGCGCGAGTACGGCGGAACGAGTTGGTATTTCGGGCTCGAAACCTATAATACGTTCACGAACTATCCGGTCGTCGACGGCCAGCCGAACGCGAACTGGATGACGCAAAGCCGCTATCAGGTCGGTCCGGACGCGACCGGATTCAACCAAGGCTTGTCCAACAACGGTTCGTACGATTTGCCGGGAGGGACCTACGGCAGCTTGACCAGCAATACGTTCAGCCTTGGAGATTACGCCTCGGAAGACAAGCCGATGCTGTACTTTTCCTACAAGATGGACGCGGAGGACCAGTCGCTCAACAATTACGGCGATGACGCCATCATGGTCTTCGTCAGCACCGAAGGTGACAACTGGACTCGGGTCGCCTCGGCCAACTACGATATGTCGATCGGAACGAACGTCGGCGATTCCCACCACGCCGATCCGTACAACTATGCCGATATGGTCTCGGACAATCAATGGCGTCAAGCCCGCGTCGATTTGAGTCGGTTCGCGGGAATGAAAAACGTCCAGCTCAAGTTCGTCTTCTCGACGACCGGCGGACAGATCGGACTCGGACAAATCAACAAAGGCGGAACGCAGTTCACCGGCGTCGCCGCGTCGCAACTGTTCGATACGCGAAACGGTATTTACCAATTGCCGGACAAAAGCCTGTCTTCCGAATTGAAGCCCGGGCACCTCTCGGCCACCGACGTGATGTACGGCATTCCGTACGGCTCCTACAACGTTTCCAGCGATTCGGGATTCATCCTCGGAAATTTCGGTAGTTACAACAGTGCCACCAAACGGCTCGACGGCATCGATTCGACGACTATCGGCTCTGCGGTTGTGTATGAATATCAACAGGGATACTCGCTTTACATCCCGACCGGGGCAGGCGGACAAGGACAGGCGGAACTGAACGATTACTTCCTGATCGAAACAACCGCGGGTACGAAAAAGAAGCTCTATTTCGGCGAACTGGTCGGCGGAGGGCAGGACGACAACGGGAATCTGGTCGGCGGTGACCTGAACCTGTTGCGTTCTCTCAACTCCGAGGAATTCATGACGCGTTTGATCGGTTTGGTTGAAACGAAATTCGGCGATGAAGCGACGGCCAACCGGTATACCCTCAAGGGTGGTGCCGTTTCGTCCTCCAACCCGTACGTCGGACAACAGATCTACTTTGACGGCGTCGCTTCCTTGGAAGTCGTCGGCAGCGTCCCGGGCGTGGATCGCGCAAAGCAGTTCGTCGTCACCGGCGGACCGCAGGACGATATTCTCGGACAGATTTCACGGATGAGCAACGCGGAGTTGCTGAAATGGCTCAATGATCGATCCGCGATTTTGACGCAAAACAACAATGAATCGTTGTCCGCATTCTACCAGAGAGTCACGGACCGCATGAATAATACGGTTCCGATTCCGATTCGCGGCGATATGACCGCCGAAGAGGTTTCCGCGAGCATCGCTTTTATGGTCAACTTGACGATGAATGACGATCTGAAGGTCTACCTGAAAGATCAGGTTGATCCGAATGGCAAAGCTTGGGCGACTCTCGACTCGTACTATAATCTGAATGGTGCGCTGAACAATCTGGCACGCGACGAGTATCTCGATGTGCGAAAGGTTCTCGATCAGGGTTCTCTGGTGACGGAAGTCTTCCTCAAGAACAATGAAAACCTGTACTTCAACGATCGCGGCGATGTTTATGATATCACAGTCCAAAGTGGTAACACGGTCTTCAGCAATGAACGGATCACGACCGAAAACGGCGCCCAGGTAACTGCCAATGACGTCAAGGACGTTTACAGCGCGACGCACTTGGACAAGTACGGCAACCGGATCGCGACCTACCAGATCGTCGGCGAAAACAACTTGAGGAACGAAACTCTCGACTGCGGCGACTCGCTCAACGTGACGACCGACGTTCAAATCGGAGCGATTACGCCGGATAACAACGGATCCAGTGCGAATTACATCGTCCAAAAAGTTTTTACCATTTGGAACAACTACTCCGGTTTTTACATGGAATTGACCGTCGGCGCCAACGACGACGTCCGCGTCGTTCCCGACGGTTATGGAAACAACGTCGTTTACCAATATACGTACAATGGTTACGGCGGATATACGACCAGCCCGATGGGGACGTTCGTCGGCTCCTCGAACTACACGACCATCCAAAGGGCCACGATGGTCAACAAGGTCGACAACCAGGGAAAAATCGGCGATCAGGTAGCCGGGCTTTACAGCTTGCAGGAGGGGGAATATATCACGCTCCGGGACGTCGTGGACGCGGACGATAAAGTTGTCAGCGTCGCCGTGATTAAAACTTACGTCGATACCCGAACCACGGTGAGCAACATCAACAGCGTCCAATGGAAAGACGCCGTTCGTATCATCAAGGTTTCCTCCGCCGGCGCCGAGATGCAGGAATATCAAAAGTTCACGCTGGACGAAGGTGTCACGTTCGACATCGATCAAACGAGTGATCTCTATATCGATATCAATCTGAAGAAACAGATTCTCGATTTCTCGCTGACCGCCGGACAGTCGATCGAAGTGGAAACTTACGGCGGCGCTGAAACCATCGTCATCCGGCGGAACGGAGACGGCAGCTACACGGAAATCTATCGTGAAAAGCTCGTCAACAACGCGCAAACGGTCGAGAGTTTCGACTGGACGATCACCGACGGCGTGGCTTCTTTGATCAAGGTCACTCGAACGGATCGTATCGCCAAGAGCTCCATGGGCACGGGCCAGCGGATTACGGCGGTCGTCGCCGACCAGGCCATCGACACCGGGGAGAATATGCGCATCGTTCGTTACGGTGCCACGGGGGAAGTGGAGCAACTCGGTACGATCACCTTGAATTCGGGCGATAAGCTCACCGTCTATAACACCTCCGACGGAACGCAAACTCATGTCGACAAGTCGACTCCCGTCGGACAAGCGGTCGTCGACGCCGGAAATCGATTCGCCTACGGCTCCGTCGTCAACGTCGTTCGCCGCGACTCCGCTGGCGTTGTCGTGGATACCTTGCCGGTCTTTGTCGAAACCGGCGAAACGGTCCAGCTGAACGTCGTCGGCGGCAGGACGATCGTCGGCATCCTGAATGCCGAAGGAAACAGGATCGACGAATACTCCTTGACGACCCTGGCAGGGGAGACCGTCTCGTTGCACCGCTACACGAAAGTCGATCATACGGAACTGTCCGGAAACGTCGCGACCGATGTCGTGAATCTGAATGTGGGCGAAAGCCTCCGGTTCGTCGACGTCAATGGCGTCATCAAAGTCGTTCAAGTCGCATCCGACGGAACCGTCAAGGATTTTTATGACGCTACTTTTGATCCCGCGGTCAACCAGAAAATCTCCGTCGATACGCTGGGACGCGCCACCAGATACGATGTCGCCGGAAATCCCGTGGAAACTTTCGATGTCGGCCTGGTGGAAGGGGAATCCTTGAAGCTCGCACGTAATGGAAGAGTTTCCATTCTCGCCGCGGATCGTACGACCGTGCTTGAAACCATTGATTTCGAGCTGGCGGAAGGGGAATCCTACAGGACGGCGACGGTTTCCGGGCAGACCCGTTTCTCGCGTCGCAACGATGCCGGAAAAGAAATTGAAAACGTCGACGTGACGCTTGCCACCGGCGAAACCGCATCGACCCGCAACGCCGCGAACAATCATCGTCTCGCGAAAATCGCCGCCGATGGAACGATCCTCGAGACCGCCGAAGTCACCGATTTCGCGACGGACGATCGCCTTGAAGCCCGGGAAGTCGCCAATACGACTCGCTTTTCGCAGCGGGGGAGCAACGGCACGCAAATCGATTATTTCGACTTGACCCTCGCCGCGAACGAATCGTTCCGACTCGAAAATACCGGAAACGACACCAGCATCGTTAAAATTTCCGCCAATGGCGTCGAAGAGACGACGGTACACATCTTTAAGCGAACGGCCGGCGACACCATCCGCCAGGAAAAAGTGTACGACGTGTACCATGTTTCCGGAGACGCCGAAAAGATCATCAAAAGATTTGCCTTGTCCGACGGCGAATCGTTCCGCGACGAAACGCTCGTCGAAGTCGTGAAAACGAATGGAACCGAGACGAATGTAG
Source organism: Thermoguttaceae bacterium (assembly GCA_031549565.1). Taxonomy (GTDB): domain Bacteria; phylum Planctomycetota; class Planctomycetia; order Pirellulales; family Thermoguttaceae; genus JAVBSX01. The sequence continues at coordinate 62,444 of JAVBPO010000081.1, read as the reverse complement.
TCAAACAATTTTGGCTTGTCGCTGGTGATACCGTGCGGGAAGAATTGCTCGTCGACGTCTTCGTCAAAGCTGTCGGAGGAACGGAAACGAAAATCCGTACGTTCGGACTCGGTTCGACCGAGGCGATCCGCAAGGAAACCATCGTCGATATTCTGAAAACGTCTTCCGTCAATCCCACTGGCACCAGCGTCAAGGTCTTTACGCTGGCGGAAGGGGAAAAAGTTGAGACGACAAGGGTCACGGAAGTCAATCGCGTCGCCGAAGACGGAGCAAAGACGCTTCTGCATACGTTCGCGAACGACGAGGGAACCGTTTATCGTCAGGATGTGTATCGCGATTGCATGAAAGTTTCCGCATCGGGCGGCGAAACGTTGGTGAAACGCTATTCGTTGGCCTCCGGGGAAACCTTGACGAAAACGGATTACCTGGACGTCGACAAAACGACGAACGGTGTCACGACAACGGAGAAGACGTTTACGCTCCAAGACGACCAGACGATTGCCCGGGAAGATTTCGTCTCCACACGAATATCGAAGAAACTTGCCGACGAAACGATGTTGGACTTGGTCGTATGGGATTGCCCGAGCACGGATACCATCGTGCAACAGGCTCCGCCGACGGGAACGCAGTCGATCGCCGTGGTTGACACCACGGTGGGAACGTTCGACATCGTTCACACCGAAGTCCTCAATACTGGAGAATACTACACCTATTTGAAAACCGACATTTTCCACGAGTTTTTCAAAGTCACGCCGATTCTTACGGTTCCCGTGTCGACTCTCGGATCGGATCGAGTCCGACTTGTTCGGGCTCTGACCGAAACATATGTCGCTATGGACAACTACGGAGTCAGTACGTTCACCGCCACCGACCGGGTACTCGCGACGATCGATAACGGATACGGCGTTCCCGGTCTGGCGAAAACCGGTGACATCATGAACATCGTGAAAAACGAAGGCGGACAGCGAAGAACCGTCGCGACAGGTCTGAATGTTGAATCGGGCGGCCGCGTCATGTTCAGCAGCAAGCTGGCGGACTTGTACAATATCGACGTGACCGTCGACGGCCGAACGAATACCGCCATCAAGGAAATGTGGGTACCCGTCGGCTATACGATCAGCGGAATGTCCGGCAGTACCATCACGCTCCCCAAAACGGGCGACTTGGTCGACACGGTCAAATACACCACCGTCGACGATTTTACGGAATTGCCTTATTACTCGACCGTCGACGGCAATTACCTCGTTGCCCGCTGCACTCCCAACGGAACGCTCGTGGAAAGCTATGGTGTCAATCTTATGCCGGACGACATCCTGTCCGTCAGGAGCGTGCCCGATAGCGGTGTCATGCAGATCGTTCTCGCCCGCAACGGCAGTGAAACGATTATCGCGGAATTCCCGCAAGGAGCGTGGCGAATCGATTTGATCAGCAAGCAAGAGGTCACGTCGACGAAAATCGTCTCCGACGTGAGGGGATTGACCCTCGGTAATCGTATCGGAAATTACGATCCGACCGCCTTGGTCGATCTATTCACGCTCAACAACCAGACGCTCGAACGGACGATGCGAGTGGACGCGGTTCGAAATACGAATCAAAACTACGGCGCCGTCGGCGAATCGACGACGACGCAAATGTCGCTCGTCGGCAAATCCGTGGTCTGGTATTCTCAGGAAGGCACCATGTCCGGTTACGAAACATCCGGTTATTTCCTCGGAATGTTGCGCGACGGATTGACGGTCAAAGCCGGCGGCATGGTCGTCCAACCGGCAGAATATGAATCCGCGGACAAATACTATCTCAGCGAAGACTGGAAGCACCTCAGCTCCAATCAAAGCGAATGGTATGCCGGTTTCAGTACGGTGCTGTCCGATGGAACTGTTCGTCGGGCCACCGACAACAAGCATAGCGGTATTTTCATCGACAATATCATCGTCGGTGCCGCCGAGCGCGGCGAAATGGTGACCAATGCGCCGACGGATACGACCGGCTTTTACTACTTCAACGACGAGGGACTCAACGAAGAGTATCCGTACGTTCGCGGTCGCATCCCCAAAGACGCGGTTACGAACGGCGGCTACCAGTTGGAAATCCGTCGTGGTGCCGAAAACGTCGACTACATTCGACCGGAATACAACACGAACCCCGAAGTCGGGCACAACGCGACTCCGATTTCGCCGATCCACTCGAACGAACGGTTGACCAACGGCATCACGCTCGTGACGCCGAACACCTGGGAACTCTACCACGGCCAGAAATTCTCGCTGACCGACGGGACCAACAAGGTCGAGTTCGTCTTCTTCGCCGACCAAATGATCAAGGGGGCCGGTGACGCCGTCCAGATCATTTTCACCCAATGGGACACCCAGGCGACGCTCGCCGAAAAAATCATCGCGGCGATCAACGGCGCCTATTTCGCGGGACGGTTCAAAGTGACGGCCAGCGAATTCACCAACAGCAATCTGATCGACCTGTTCGGCGCGACCGATTTCAAAAACGGCGGCCTGCTTCCGTTTCCCGCCGATGCGCTGGACGATCCGAAAGTTTATGAAGAGTGGTTGTTCGCCAACGGCGAAAACGGTCGCCCGATCAAACACATCTTCTACGGTCAACAGCACTTCACGCCGGTGTTCGAATATAAGGGTGCCAGCGCGATGTATAGCGATTATCAGATTTCAACGACGTCCGTGTTGGCGGATTTCCTCGATCCGTCGAACACGATGCAAAGTCGGTTGTACATCGACCGTGAGACCATGCTCGGTGACCGGATCGGTGACGAAAATCTCGAGCGGGAAAAAGGCCAACTCAATATTTTCGGGACCTCGATCATGTACTCCCGGGAATACGGCTTGCGAATCGAGTCGGCGTCCCGCGAAAAGGGAATCGACGGCGGTCCGACGCACCCGGGCGGCGTCATGAACCAGCAGAGTTCCGTCATTACCCGGGACAACGGCGGAAACACGACTCAGGTGACGCAAGACGGCAATGCGACGAATTTCGTTTCGGGAATCGCCGTGATGAACAACGTCTTCGCCTACAACGGACTGGGAGGCATCTACCTGACCGGGCAGGTTCGGGGAACCGACGCCGACGGTAACACGACTTACGACGCCAGGGATCCGCAGGGGCCCGTGCCGTTCGTGCGAATCGTCAACAACACATTCTTCGGTTCGTTGCTGGTCAACGAAGGTGACACCTACGTCGGCAAGGGGATCGAAGTGGGACCGCACGCCTCACCGACGATCATGAACAACATCTTCTCGAACCTGGCGGTCGGAATCGACATCAACTCCGATTCGAGATCGAGCGTCCTGGTCGCGAACGTGTTCAAAAACAACACCGCCAACATCGTCAACGGAACGATCAACCACGAGTTCGACCGAGTGCTCGGGGAAAACGATCCGCTATTCGTGGCACCGGAAGTGAGAAACTTCTACCTGCGGCAAAACTCCAAAGCGATTGACGCCGCCGCCGCTTCGTTGCAGGAAAGAACCGATTGGTACAAAACGTATGTGGCCGCACTCGGTATTCCCGAGTCCGCCATTTACGCGCCGACCACCGATATCTACGGCCAGGTGCGTAAGGCGGACGAAACTTCGAGCTCCGGCGGTACCGGTTTCGCTTACATCGATATGGGAGCCGTGGACCGGGTCGACATTTATCAGCCGACCGTGAACATCATCAATCCGAAAGACCGGACCAAACCGGAAGATACCGGAGACGACCGCAATTCCGATCCGTACGACGTGTTCCTCGTCGGGAAAAACCTGACGGAATTCGTCCTGCAGCTTTCCGACGTTGGAATCGGAATCGACGACCTGAGCGTCGCGGATCAACGCGGCAAGGTCTACTCCCACATCGTGACCATTTTGGAACAGAGTTGGGATACCGACAAACAGGCGTTCGTCGTCAAGAAACTGGTTCTCGACAAGGATTTCTTCGCCGACTACAACGCGGCGAACGACCAGATCTTCCTGACACCGACCCGAGGACGTTGGAATTCAAACGCGACGTACACGATTCTCGTCGATAACGATTCCGTCCAGAAATGGGATATGACCTTCCCCGAAGGTGACATTTACGCTTCCATTCCGGAAACCACCAATAACGGCACCAAGCATCGCTACTTGAAGCTCTGGGTCAACGGAACGGAAGTCAATGTCGACACTGCAGCGTTGCAAGCGACCGATCACGCCGCACAGGTGAAAGAACTTTCCGACGCGATCGTCGCGGCAATCAAAGCGGCGAGCCTGACCGGTTCGGACGGCGGTAAAGTTTCCGCGCAATCGCTTTTCGATGCCGAAGGCAACATCATCGGTGTCACGTTCAACCAGGCGCCGTTCCTGCAAAACGACAATTACGCCTTCACGATTTCCTCGAGCCAGGAAAATAAGACGTGGGACGTGACGATGCCGACCGCGCTGAAAACGGTATTCAAGGATGTCGCGCAATTGGAATTCGACTTCGACGGCAAAAAGCTGACGGTCCCGACGGACGTCTTCGAGGAAGTCGCCGAAGCCGAAATGCCGCAAGCCCTGATCGACGCGATCGCCAAAGCTCTGGAAGACGCGAAAATCATCGGTCCGGACGGCGCTTACGTGACCGTGGAAGCGATTACGAACGCTGCCGGAGCCATCACCGGATTTACGTTCCGTCACGTGACGGCGCTGAAGAGTTATAACACCTCGTTCACGGCGACCAAACGAGCCGTCGGAATGGCGATGACGCTCAACGGCGTTCGCGACCTGGCCGGCAACCCGCTCAACTGGAACCGTGCCGACGGACAGGCGTACTTCACCGTCGTCCTCAGCGGCTACGATTACGGTGACGCCGGATACACAACGGTCGACGGCGTCCGAAAGGATTATCCGACGCTTTACAATCCGAGTGACGCCGGCGCTTACGCCAGGCACGTCGTTTGGAACGGCTATTGCCTCGGAAACGGCGTCACGATCGAACCGGACGGAAAGCCGAATCAGCACGACACGAATACCGACGGCACCATGATCCACGGCGACGAATATGAAGACGGTGTCGTCGGGAACGTGCTCATTCCGGGCAAGTACATTGAATTTACGATCAACGTCTCCGCGAAAAACCCGCATTTCAAAGCGGACGCGAACGGCTATGTCGGCTACGTCAACGCGTTCTTCGACTGGGGCCGCGACGGCAACTGGAACGGCGACGACGATCGCATCAAATGGATGGACGAAACCGGAGCCGTTCGTACCGACGCCGTCCCGGTCAAGGCCGGATCCAATACGATCAAGATCCTCGTTCCCGCCACGTTCAAGAACGACAAGGGCGTTCAGGAAAAACTGGAAGACGGCGAAGTGTTCGCTCGGTTCCGGTTCAGTTCCCAGAAGGTCCTCGGTCCGACCGGCGAAGCTCCGGATGGTGAAGTGGAAGATTACAAATTCAACGTCGCGCTCCACCCGAAGGCGTTCGGCAACGCTCCGCAGGGTGAGTACAACGATCCGTTGACCGGACTGGCCCGAGAGTACACTTATCCGGTGATGATGGATGCGAACGGAGCCTGGCACGCCACGGATATCAAATACGGCTACAAGGGCGGTACCGCGACTCGTTATGACGCCTCGGACGACGAAAGCCTGTTCGAAAAGGGAAGCGCGTTGTACCTCGGCACGGCCGCTCCGACTTCGACGCCGGACGGCAAACCGTCGCTCAACAAGGACCGCGACGCGACTAAGGACGGTATCGATCTGATCAATACGATTTTCATTGCCGGTCAGACCTCGCAAGTCAAAGTCCAGGTTCATATTCCCACGGCACTGCAGGATTACCTCAAAGCCAATCCTTCGGCGAGCATCTCGCTCGACGCCTGGTTCGACTTCCAGAACAAGGGAACCTGGGATGACGCCTCGACGTACGTTCACAAGTCGATCAGTGCCGGCGACCTTGCCGGGATTGGTGCCAACGACATGCTGACCGTGACGCTCGACGTCGCCGTTCCGTCCGACGCCGCCATTCAAAAGGGCGTTTCGTTCGCACGGTTCCGCGTGAACTCCATGAAGCAGTTGACTTCGAAGGATTACGTCGGCCCCGGCACGGGCGAAACGGCCATCGACGGCGAAGTCCAGGACGTCATGTTCTTCGTACTCCCTTACGGAACGAACTGGCAAACCGACTTCACCGATGCGAAGGATTACGGTACGGCGGTCCACAAAGTCATCAATGGAACCGACGGCAAACAGATCAAACTCGGCGAGCTGAACAACGTCCAGTTCGACCCCGTCAAATTCCCCAAGGCCGTTTCGAGCACGCTGGACGACAACGACGGATTCATCCTTCCTTCGTTCGAGGTGACCGGCGTGAAGTACGAAAACGTCATGTTCACCGATAAGGAAACGGTCGTCACGATCACCGCGTCGCACGAAGGATACGTCAGCATCTGGGTCGACCTGAACGAAAACGGCGTTTACGAAGACGGCGAAAGGATCCTTGACGCCAACGGCAACGTTTACTTCCAGGTCCAGGCTGGTACGCACGAATACAAGCTGAACCTGAACAAGTCGCTCACCGGCAAAATGGAGACCCGAGCCCGAATTCGTTATACCGACACGTCGATCGACCACACGACGCTCAAAGCGACGAACACGGAAGCGAACGTCATCGCCAACGGCGAAGTCGAGGACTACCTCGTCCTGCTCCTGGGAACGAGTTGTTCGATTACCGGTACGGTCTACAACGACTTCAACGGCAACGGACGTCGCGACACCATCGAGACGGGCATCCCGGGCGTCACGGTCGTTCTCCTCGACGAAAACAAGCAGCCGACCGGCCGTTCGACGGTTACGAATTCCTACGGTATGTACACGTTCGACGGGCTCTATCCGGGGAACTACTACGTCGAACAACTGGCGATTCCCACCACTTCGGGCAAAGCGTGGATCCGCACTTCGCCGAAAGACGGATACCTGTCCGTGACGCTGCCGGAATCGACGGACGTGGTAGGCGAAGATTTCGGCAACTTCCTGCCGGGAACGGTTTCCATCGGCGACACTTACGTCGTCGAAGGGAGCACCGGCGGTACGACCACGGTCAAGGTTCCCGTTTACCTGACGGGCTCCTTTGGTGCCAAGGTCCAGGTTGAAGTTCAGGCGCTCGACGGAACCGCCGTCGCCGGACACGACTTCGTCGGCGGAACGGCCAAATACACGTTCCCGAGCGACACCTATCCGCAAGGGACGTGGGAAATCGAAAAAGTCACGTCCGGACTCGGTGAGACGGGCCAGTACGACAGCAGCGTTTCCGGGAGTGTCATGGCGTACTCGGCGAAAATCGGGAACGCCTACCAGGTCATGATCGACAGTCTCGAAGACACCTCGGGCGTCTACGTCCTGACCAACAGCACCCGGGACAGCATCGACCCGCAGGTCCTGCACATCGTTGACGCCGCCAAGGGGATCAACGAAGTTCACGTCGCGTGGTCGAGCTTCAATGGAAAGACGTACGACTTGTACTACACGTATGGAGACGCGACCAATCTGTCGACGCTTTCGACGAACATCGTCAAGCTGTCCAACTCGTCGGTGATACCGCCGGGGCTGAACAATTTGAGCCCGCAGGTTTCCCAGGACGCGTCCGGAAACGTTCAGCTCGCCTGGTTGGCGCAGTACCCGAAGGATTACTCCGACACCACCTTGGCCGGTCAATCTTACGTGATGATGCTACGAGTGAACGCGTCTACGATCGCCAACGACCCGACCGGCGAACCGATCATGGTCCAGGACCAGGCGGGCAACACGTCGCCGTACCTCGGTTACGTGAACGAACTGCTCCTGGACGGCAACACCGCAGCTTGGACGACGTCCCGCCAGATTCAAATCTACCAGGATTATCGATACGAAAATTACGACTTCACGGAAGTGTACGTGTCCCAGATGACGACCGACGGCGGTCGTGTGACCAAGCGAGTGTCGGACGTCTACGACAATCTCAACAACCGTGTTCTGAATCAGAATTTGCGGATCAAAAACGGCATCGCGTCCTGGGAATACCAGACCGGTTCCGGTGCGACCTTGTCCCAGCGGATCGCCGTCTACAACACGGGCATCCAGTGGACCGATTCCTTTGGCGTCACGCAAATCGGCAAACGGCTGATGATCGGACAACAATATCAATATCTCACCGTTCCCGATGTCAACGACCAATACGTCGTTTGGCAAGCGGAAACCAAGTGGGTCCAGGATTATAAGAACGATTGGGTCGTTTGGCACCCCGGCGTCGATCAGGGGGCCAACCAAGGCGCAACGCAAAGCACCTACGACATCGTTTCGATGAACATCGAGACGCTCGATTGGGCTTCGCTGCGGGAAGGCACGGAATTGATCGGGGCTTACACGCCGAACGTCGCCGTGTATGACAACTCCGGATTGACGCCGATATCGGTCAGCAAATTGGACGACTTGCAGAACGCCGAATTCTGGGACAGTAAGATCGACCTTTCCGTGACGTTCAACGACCATGTCGACGAAACCGGGCAAGTCTTGATGACCGCCGAGGAACTGTTCAAGGAGTACCTCAGCGTCGCCGGCGACAGTTGGTGGACGATGACGATTCCCACGACGGCGAATCTCCCCGCGGCTTTGCCGAACAAGCAGGATTTGAAAATCCAGCTCGACGGAACGGGCGGCACTTTGGTCACGGTCCCGACGACCCGACCGAAGCCCGGCACCACGACCGGCGAAACCGAACTTGTCAACGACAGTGAACTGGCCGATCGGATCGTTCAAATGGTCAACGATTCGCAGGTGGATCGCCCCGAAGACGAACGCATTATCGCGACCAAGGGAAGCCAGGGATTCCAGTACGTCGTGACCTTCCAGAAAGCGAAGGAAGTCACGGTCGACAACGCCCAGTTCACGATCTCGTCCGTCGTCTACGGAACCAACGTCAAGGAAGCGATCGTCAACGGCGATATCACCACGGCATTGACCGTGAATGTCCCGAATCTCGAAAACATCGTTTTCAACGGTGAGATCACGGCCCCGGTCAACATTACGTCGCCGATCACCAGCGCCTTGGACGCGACGCCGACCGGACCGTTGGGATTCGTCACCTTTAACGGAAACATCGCGTCCGGTGCCACGGTTACGATTACGGCCCAGAACCTCGTTTCGTCGTTCTTCGAAGGCGGGATCGAAGGGACCGTGAACATCGCGTCGACCGGCCTGAAGAATATCGTCACGGACGGCACCGTTTCCGGCTCGTTGAACGCGGCCAGTTCGGCTCTCGATTTGTTCGTCAATTACGGCGACATCCTCTCCGAAGCGACGTTCAACTGCCGGTTCACCACGTTCGTCGGTGCGGGGACGACTCGAAGCAACAACCTGTTCCTCGGGTCGGGCGTCCGTTCGATCATCGTGTACAATTTCAGCGAGTATCAGGCGATTGCCACGATGCCGGCGATCCTCGCCAATCCTTACGTCGCGATGACGTTGGTGACATCGTCCTATGTCCAGCAGGTTTCGACTCCGTACAGCGGCGACAACGTCGCCCCGCGTCTGTGCGGCAGCCGGGTCGTGTGGCGCAACTCGGATCCGGGGTATCAGTTTTACTATGACCCGGAAACCGGTTTTTACTACTATTACACGACCAGCGGCAAATCGGATTACTGGTACGCCATGAGCGTCGATATCGCCGATCCGCTTGCTCAGCCGGTCATCGTTTCCAACAACGGATATTCGGCGTGGAATCCGCAGTTGTCCGAAGATCGTATCGTTTGGAGAGCCCAGGTCGGGACCGAATACCAGGTCTTCTCCGCGATTTACGATGCGCCGATGTTGACCGGGTACGTCACGTTCCAGGTCATGGCCGACACCGCCGTCGAGCTCGACGAATACTTCATCGTCAAGCTGGTCAACGCGTCGCTCGTCCTCGATGAGGGCAGCGTCGTCAGCGTTCCGAAAGAAGACATCATCGGGCAAAAGGATACCGGATACGTTTGGATCCTCAACGACGACGGCCCGATGGATTACGGCGACTTGCCGAACACCTACGCAACGCTGATCGCCTCGGACGGACCTCGTCATGGTGTCGCCGCGGACAATCCGCTCGCCCTGTACGATCCGAAACGGAGCGGCGTCGCGGTCGACACGGAAAAAGACGGCCAACCGAACGCGACGGCCACCGGGGACGACGTCCATAATACGCAAGGACTCAACGACGAACAAGGCGTCCTGTTCGGTACGTACGACCAGTACAACCGTCCCGTCACGTCGCCGTGGATTCCGGGCCAAAAATCGACGATCTCCATTACCGTCACGGAAGAGTGTTACCTCAACGCGTTCGTCGACTGGAACCGCAACGGAACGTTCGGCGAACGGAATTTCTCGGCCGATCCGACGGATCCGACGAAGTTCGTCAATTACGATCTCGTGTATGAATATTACTACAATGAGAAGACCGGCAAGCAGGAAGTCGTGCAAGCGGACGAACGGTTCGAGCGAATTTTCGATTTGACCGACGCCCAGAAGAACGATCCGGTCTTCATGGCTGAATTGTACACCAAGGGTTACAAGTTGACGCCCAACGCCGACGGTTCGCCGATCGAGATTTCCTTCACGGTGCCTCGTGACGCCCAACCCGGTACGACCGGAGCCCGATTCCGGGTCAGCTCGGCGGGCGGATTGCACTACTTCGGTTACGCAGCGGACGGTGAAGTCGAAGACTACATCGTCACGGTCCAACAGGCGACGAAGAACCCGGTTCGGAGACTCGAAGGAACGAACTCCGTCGTCGTGACCGGTTCGGTTCTCCGCGACGAACTGGTGATCAATCGCAGCAGTTCCGATGCGAAATACCTCGGACAGTTGACGATTCAACTCAACGGAACGACCTACACGGCCAAGGATCTCGGCATGGATACGATCGACGACATCTTCTTCGATGGAATCTACGGCTCCGACGTGGTGACAGTGTACGGATTGGCCGACGACGCGGAAACGGTGAGAATGACGCCTTACTCGACCAATGCGGACGAAGTGGGAACGTTCATCCAGGGAACGGGCTTGACCATCCGGCTCATTAACGCCCCGAGCGTGACGTTCGACGGCGGGACCGCGACCGGCGGCAAGACCAAGGCGGTTGACACCGTGACCATGTACGACTCGAACGAATCGGATACTTTGACGTTGCGTCCGGGTTACGGCCAAATGAAGGGCGCGTTCTATACGAACACGGTGCAGAATGTGACCAACGTGAGCGCCGAGTCGATTTACGGCGGATATGATACCGTTTTCATGTACGGGACGACCAACAGCGGCGATACGTTCCGGATGACGGATACCGGCAGGGCGATCTTGCGGGACAAAGCCGGCACATTTATCAACACGGCCAGTTCGTTCGCGGACGTCCAGGTCTTCAACCTCGGCGGCAGCGGTAATACGGCGAGCATCGACGTTTCGGGAGACGAACGGAACTCGCTCAACTTCAGCCGCGGTCCGCAATCGCTCGGCAACTCGCTGGAAGTCGGCGTGTTCAACAACGGTTCGCAGACCGGTCGGATTCGCGTATTCGGTTTCGATTCGCAATCGGTGCTGTCCAACACCAACAGTACGACTTCGACGGCCGTGTTCATGGGAACTCCGCAAAACGAGTTCCTCTACGGCGGCAAAAAGGACGGGAACAACGACGTTCGGATCTTCGCTTGGGATGGGACCACCGATCCGACCGATCCGGCGACGAACGACGATTACATCCTGGAGCTTTTGGCCTACAACGCCGTCAAGTCGGTAACAGCCCAGAGCATCGGGCAGACGAAGAACAAGGCGCAGGTCACCGATGAGGTGTTGCAGAGCCTGCTGCTCGAACCGGAAGACGGATGGACGATCAACTGACCGACACCCCCGGGTTAATCGGGTGATCGTGAACGGCTTTTGAGGTTACAAGACTTCAAAAGCCGTTTTTTTTTCGAAAAAGCCGACGGACTTTCCCTGCGATTCGAGCTTCCGGGAACTTGAAATTTTGACCTTGCCGATTAGAATGGCCTCTTTGTTTTCGTCAAATTTCCCGGAGTTTCCAGAATGTTGAAAGTCGTATTACCGGACGGAGCCGTCAAAGAGTTTGAAAACCGTGTTCGCCCCTTGGACGTCGCCGAAGGAATTAGCCCCGGCCTCGCCCGCGCAACCGTCGCCGCAATGTTTAGCCCGGGAACCGAAGGTTCCTGGGCCTCCATCACCCCCACACTCCTCGGCACCGAAGATTTCCTCCCCGAGTCCGGCGAAGTCCATTTGCGGTTGCTCACGAAAAAAGACCCGGAGTCGCTCGACATTTTGCGACATTCCGCGGCGCACATCATGGCCCGGGCAGTCATGCGGCTCTTTCCCGGCGTTGAACTTGCGTTCGGACCGACCGTCGAGAACGGGTTCTACTACGATTTCTCGATGGAGCACAAACTCTGCGAAGAGGATTTCCCGAAAATCGAAGAGGAAATCAAACGACTTCTCAAGGAAGACGAAAAATTCGAACGGATCGAAGTGCCCCGGAACAAAGCGATCGAAATGCTCCAAGGAATGAACCAAATGCTCAAAGTCGAACATGTCCGCGAAGGGCTCGGCGAGCACGAAACGGTTTCGTTTTACCGGCAGGGAGAATTTCTCGATCTTTGTCGCGGTCCGCACATTCCGAAACCGAAATTCATCGGCGCGATCAAACTCATGTCGGTCGCCGGAGCGTACTGGAAAGGGGATGCCGCCAATCAACAGCTTCAACGGCTCTACGGAACCGCGTTTTTCGACAAGAAGGAATTGGAGCAATATCTGTTTCAACTCGAAGAAGCGAAAAAGCGGGATCATCGCGTACTCGGCAAGAAACATGAGCTGTTCTCGATCGAACAGAAGGTGGGGCAAGGGCTTATTCTCTGGCTGCCGAAGGGTGCGATCGTACGAAAACAGCTCGAAAACTTCATTTACGGCGATTTGGTCAAGCGGGGTTACCAATGCGTCAACACGCCGGTGATCGGAAACATCGAGCTCTACAAAACCTCGGGGCATTATCCCTACTACGCCGAAAGCCAGTTTCCGCCGATCAAGATGCAAGACGGCGACGAGTTTCTGTTGCGCCCGATGAACTGTCCGCATCATGTGATGGTTTACATGAACAAACCGCGTTCGTACCGGGATTTGCCGCTCAGGCTTGCGGAGTTCGGCTGCGTTCACCGATTCGAGCAGTCGGGCGAACTGAACGGCATGACTCGTGTTCGCGGCTTCACGCAAGACGATGCGCACATTTTTTGTACGCCGGAGCAGGTCGAGGAGGAATTTCGCGGCTGCATCGATATGACGCTCATGGTTCTCAAGACGCTTGGCTTCAACGATTTCCAGGTCCGGCTCAGTTTCCGCGATTGGGTAAGCGACAAATACGTCGGCAATCCGGAGAACTGGAAGAAGGCGCAAGCGGCGTTGGAAAAGGTCTGCAAAGAGATGGACCTTCCGAGTTTGGAAATCGTCGAAGGGGAAGCGGCGTTTTACGGCCCGAAAGCGGACTTTATCGTGCGCGATTGTCTGGGCCGGAAATGGCAGCTCGGAACGGTACAGCTCGACTACAATTTGCCGAGTCCGGAGCGGTTTAATTTGGAATACATCGGCCCGGACAACAAGCCGCACAGCCCGGTGATGATCCACCGCGCCCCATTGGGCTCGTTCGAGCGGTTCTGCGGAATTCTGATCGAGCACTTCGCCGCGGCGTTTCCATTGTGGTTGGCTCCGGAGCAGGTTCGGGTTCTCACGGTCAGTGAAAAGTACGACGCCTACGCGAAGAAAGTGGAACAGAAATTTTTGGACGCCGGATTCCGGGCGAGCAGCGATTTGCGCGGCGAAAAGATCGGCGCCAAAATCCGCGATGGCCGCAACGACCTGTTGCCGTATTTAGCCGTGGTCGGAGCGAAGGAAGAAGAAAATAACTCCGTCGCCCTCCGCGGTCGTAAAGACGGCGAACTGGGCGAAATCCCGCTGGACGAAGTGATTCGACGGTTGGAGGAGGAAGTGAGAACAAAAAAATTGTAACAATCGAAATACTTCCAAGATAAACATAAATGCCAACGACATTAACCAGAAAACCATCTTCAAATAAAACGAACCGATCTCGACGTTTCACTTTTGCTTCCGAGACATTGGAGGAATACCTTGACGGAACGACAATTTCCCCTTTTTTTATACGGGGAAACTCCTTGGACGTATTAAAACGATTCCCTGACGAAAGCATAGATTGTTGTATCACAAGCCCTCCCTATTGGGGAAAACGGCAATATGATGCAGAAGGGATTGGCTTGGAAGAAAATTATCGAGATTATGTAACATCACTGTGCGACATTTTTTTCGAGTTGAAACGTGTTTTAAAGGAAACCGGCTCGTTTTGGCTCAATCTTGGCGACACTTACCGGAGCAAGAATCTTCTCGGGATTCCGTGGAGAATCGCATTGACGCTTATGGATTCCCAGAATTGGGTATTACGCAACGAAGTCATTTGGAACAAAATCAAAGGCGGTCCGGATAATGCACGCGACAAACTCGGCAACGTTCACGAAACTGTATTTCATTTCGTCAAAAATGCACAAGGTTATTTTTACGATGTTGATTCTATTCGAGCGACTCCGCAAAAGGCAAAGGTCGTTAAGGGAGCTATTGTCTCGGCAACTGGAGTTAGCGGGGTTCGCTACAAACGGCAAATCGAGCTTTCCACGGCTCTGACCAAAGTCGAGAAAATGAATGCTTTTTCCTCATTGGAGACAATTCTTTCTGAAGTCCAAGAGGGGAAGTTAGCCGACTTCCGAATGGTCATTCGGGGGCAACAACGAACGACACATTCCGATTCCGTCAAAGTCTCCGGTCGCGCCAAAGAATTGCGAGATCGAGGCTTTTATTTTCTTAAATATCATCCAAACGGAAGTAAGCCGCGCGATGTCTGGGAAATTCTCCCGGAAGACACGCAACAACGTGAAAGTCATTACGCACCTTTTCCCGAAGATTTGTGCAAAATTCCAATACTGGCGACGTGCCCGGAATCGGGGATCGTTCTTGATCCCTTCGCAGGAACGGGAACCGCGATGCTTGTCGCAAGGAATCTTGGGAGAAAATCAATCGGAATCGATACTTGCAAGGAGTATCTGGACATCGCTTCCGAACGGTGTGCATCGTTGTTTTAATCACTCGATATCTCGTCAAATGAATAGAATACTTGAGTTTTTTGGTAAATCCGCTTCATCTCTCAGCTCGGTTGCTTTGAAGAGTATCTTGAAAAAACAGATTTGTCCGTTCACGAAAAGCCGTTGTTTCAAAGTGAGAAAAAGCCAATCGGAAGTTTCGATCGGAACATGTTCCGTCCGATACGGCAAAGACAACAAAAATGTGTTGATCTGCCCCAAGCGTCTTCTTGACAAGAATCAGGTGTTTCGTGATTGCATTCACCTATTGACGCTTCACGAGCCTGGAAATGAATTTCATGTCATTCCGGAAATTTCCGTGCCTGGAGGAAGCATCGACTTTTTTCTCGCGTCCGTCAAAAAGGGAAAGGTCAAGGATTTTGTCGCCGTCGAATTTCAAACGATGGATACGACGGGTACGGTTTGGCCGGAACGACAACGGCTTCTCGCAGAAAAGAAAATCAAAGCCGAGACTTCTGACACCCAGTCGGACAAGAAATTCGGAATGAATTGGAAAATGACTGCGAAAACGACGCTTGTTCAGCTTCATCATAAAATTGAAACGATAGAACACCTCGACAAGCATCTTGTCCTGATCGTCCAGAATCATTTGCTGCATTACATGGAGCGTGAATTCTGTTTCGATCACCTGTCGCGTCCTGGAAAAACGGGCGACTCAATGCACATTCACTCTTATTCTTTGGATCAGTCCGGTTCGGTTTTTTCCCTTTCGCTAGAGGATCGATTCAGCACCGATGCGGACGGCATCGCGACCTGTCTCGGGCTGGCCGCTGAAGCGAAAATGGAATTACAGGCTATCGTCCAGGAATTGGAACGTAAAATATCGGACAAATCGTTAATGATGCTTCCATGATTGCTCGAAAGGTTTTTTGCATGAAAGCTGCAATGAATGAGACGAAGAATTGGTACACTCTAATGCTTGAAGTCATTTTTTTCACGTATTATTCTCGTGGCATAACATCGATTTCATTTGGCCGGAGCGATTTGGTAATGGCAAGTCAAGAGATGGGATATCCTTTGCCAAAAAACCTCGACGATGTGATTGATCCATTCCAATATCGAATCAATTTTCCAAAATTGATTGCTCAACTTGCGCCTCGGGGAATGGAATGGGTGATTCGTCCGACCGGGCGATTCAAGTACAATTTTTCTCTTTCTACCCTACCTCGCATCGTTCCGAATGCGATGCTCGCGGAAACAAAAATTCCCGATTCGACGCCGGGCGTGATCGAGAGATACGCATTGAACGACGAACAAGGATTGCTCGCGAAATTACGCTATAATCGTCTGATCGACATCTTTCTCGGCATGGGGTGTTATTCGTTGCAAAACCATCTTAGGACGACGGTTCCGGGAATGGGACAAATCGAAACGGACGAAATCTACATCGGTCTGGACAAACAAGGGCTCCACTATGTTATTCCCATTCAAGCGAAGGGTGGAAAAGATAAGCTCGGAACGGTTCAATTGGAACAGGACGTCGCGATGTGCCGACACAAGTTTCCGAACCTGATCTGTATTCCCATCGCGGCGCAATTCATGGAAAACGATTTAATCGCCTTGTTTGCGTTTGAGTATTCAGATATAGGTATCTCGATCCAAAGCGAAAAGCATTATCGTTTAGTGGAAACCGATGAACTTTCGGAGGAGGAAATTCGAGGATATGGAAAACGTGTCAAATAACGATGAGATGAAACGGGAAAACCGTATTTCCGTGTAGCCGAGCGGCGTCGCAGCCGGCGTCATAATAATATTTATTTACCTCACCCAAAAATCATGACGCCACAAAATAAATCCGGTTGCGCGTTCAGCTTTTTCCTCCCGAGTGGTGAAACGGATGGGTGTTTGGATCGTTGAAAAAGCAAATTGGACCGGAAAGAGCGTCGTCTGTCCGCGTTTTCATTTCTTACTGACGACTTTGTATCCGATCGTCGCAACGCAACCGACAAGGGCAAAGGTGGCGGCGATCATGAAAGCGTGTTGCATCGCGAGCAATCCGTAGACCCGTGGGCCGACGATCGCAGCAATGGAAAACGCAATGAACAAAATCGCGTAATTGAGCGACATGTTCTTCAGCCCGAACGAATCGGCGCAAAGCGATGGGAATAAGCCGAGATAACCGCCGTATGTCGTTCCGATCAGGAAGATGACGGCAAGAAGCATCGCCGGCTGCGTCATGCTCGGGAAAATTCCCAACGCGATCGTCGAACAGATAAACATGATTACGAGCGTACTTAAACGACCGAGATAGTCGCTGACCCCTCCCCAAAGGATACGACCGAACGTGTTCGCGGCGGCAAGGACCACGACGCTGATCCACGCGGATTCCGGCTCGATTTGGCAGACTTCCGAGAACATCCGGTTCGTTTGGCTGATCACCATCAAACCGGGCGCGGTTCCGAGGAAAAAGAGCACGAAAAGCATCCAGAACTCCCGGGTCCGGATCATGCCGAGCCAATTGTACTCGTTTTTCGTCGGTACTGCCATCGTTGCGGGGCTCTGTGGTGCGACGCTCGGCGGACTGGTAATGAACGACGCCGCCCCGATCGCGACGAACGCACAGGCTCCAAGCAGGAGCAAAACGGAACTCATCTCCCAGTGATACCGGTTTAAAAGCGTTGCGCAAAGCGGGGCGATGAGCACCGGTCCGAAGCCGAGCGCTCCGACAATCAAGCCGGACGCGAGTCCCCTACGGTCCGGGAACCAACGGACGACGCTGGCAACGATCGGGCCGTAAGCGAGTCCGCTCCCCATCGACAAAAGAAAACCGAGCGAAAAACAAAGAACGTAGTAATTTTTCGTCAAAGACGCGAGAATCAACGCGAGACCGTAAACCACCGCTCCCATGGCGATCGGTAGTCGCGGCCCCTTGCGGTCGGCCAGTCGCCCGGCCAGAATCATTCCGACCGGCAAAAACATGATGCTCAGCGTGAAAACCGTTTGCCAATGGGTTTTCAGTGCGTCCGGGGCTTCCGGAGTGTTTTCGATGCCGACCATGAGCAATACCGGCGTCGAAAAGACGCTCCCGGCATAGGCGACCCCTTGAGCGATGTTAGCGGCGATTCCAAGAGCGAGATAGAGCCAGCGTTTCATGGGCGTAGCATTTTGGTTGCGAGCAAATATCCCCGGAAAGAAACGGCGCCGACGTCGGGGTGCGGCGAAACCGAAACGAAGTCGCCATTTTATCGACTTGAGCTATGAAATCAAGTTCTGTACGCGGGACTTCGCGCATTTTGAAACGGACTTACGGGAAATTCATGCTTCTGCCCCATGCCCTTTACAGTTTGAGATTTCTTATTACCCCCTCCAATCGTCGATCGAATTCTTCTTCCCCTTGGAGAAATTCGATTCCGATTGCCAAGGCCCAGAGCTCTTTTTCGGCGAGGGTTCGTTTGCGGATTTTTACGAGATCTTTCATCGTGCATAGGACGATTTCGGCGTCACAGTTTTTCGCTTCGGCAGCCAGACGCTCGATTTCCCGGTCCGTGAAGTCGTGATGATCCGACAAAGATTCAAAGCGAACAACCTCCGCCCGACCGTCGAGCAGCGTTTTACGGAACGAGTCCGGTCGGGCGATTCCGGAAAACGCGAACACTCGCTTTCCCTCCAGAAACGCGAGCGGGGCGGTTCTCTGTCCGAAAAATCCGCTCAATTCCGTGTTGATTTGCGAATCATTGCGCGGGCTGGATTGGAAGTAGGAAACCAAGGCAATTGGCTTATGAACGACTTCGCCCCAAACCGCTTCGGGGGCGAGCTGCTCGACCTGCCGCCGGATTTCAAGCCGCCGAGACTCCGAAACCGCGTCCGCCCGGGAAAGCAGTACGATTCCTGCCCTGTCCAAAGAGCGAATCGATTCCCGCAGCAATCCTCCCGGGAAGACG
Source organism: Thermoguttaceae bacterium (assembly GCA_031549565.1). Classification (GTDB taxonomy): domain Bacteria; phylum Planctomycetota; class Planctomycetia; order Pirellulales; family Thermoguttaceae; genus JAVBSX01. Next base: position 43,382 of record JAVBPO010000081.1, on the reverse strand, counting down.
TGTCCGTACCCGAACGGTTCCCGGGAATCGAGCAGAACGATATCCAAATTTCGTTTCATACGTCGATGTTGAAACGCGTCGTCTAAAATCAGGAGCCCAACCTTGGATGCGGCAAGCAAACGACTCGCGGCGGCAAAACGGTCCGGCGATTGAACATGAGGAACATTCGGAAAGCGGATCGCCAACTCCCTCCCTTCATCGTTGAGCGACCAGTCGAAAGTCGATTCAAAAGCAACGGAAGGCGATTCGTCGGACGGCTTCTGTCTTCCCTTACGATATCCGCGACTGACCAGGCCGGGTCGGATTTTTCGGTTCAGTGCCCATTGCGTCAAGTGCGCGACCAGCGGGGTTTTACCGGTTCCGCCGAGTGTTAAATTGCCGACGCTCACAACCGGCACATTCACGGAAAACGACCGCGACCAATCCCGATCGTAGAAAAGATTCCTCAAACACATGAAAGTCGCGTAAGGGAGCTCACTGCCGTAAAGCAGGCCGCGAAGCGTTTGAGAAAAAAGGTCGTGATTTTTCCGCGAAATCAGTTCCAAAAAGCACTCTTCGAGATTCAAAACCGTCCTGATGTGTTAAGGGTCGAGAGTTGCCCCCCTTCCCAGGAGGCACGAAAAAACGTAGAATTGCGTTCTCCCGTTTTGGTTTCAAAGCCCTCAAAAAAAGGGGCGATCGCAAAGCGGACCTTCGGAGGATATGCGAATGGTGAGCAGGCTGACTCGAAATCAGTTGCCGGGTAACCGGTTGAGGGTTCGACTCCCTTGTCCTCCGCTTCGACGCTCCAGTGTTACATCTTTTTCCACTTGAGATCTTTTTCCTTGTGCTTGGCGAGCGTCTCTTCGATATAATTGACAATCTTTGTGGGGATTTCCTGCTTTGAATCCGCCAGCAGATCGCCGCCTTGACGCTCGGTTGGGAACTCCGCGACCGGAACCGGCGAGGTCAGCAACGTCGGATCGTCGTCCTTGCGTTTTTCTTTGCCGAGGATGTCTTCCCGAAGAGTCAAAGCGTTTTCTTTCGCGCGGTTGTCGAGTGCTCCGACCATGAACAACAGCGGCACATCTTCGTGAAAACATTTCGTGTTCTTGAAGATTTGCTTGGAAAACGGATCGTAATTCGGCGATACGACGATGAGAGAACGAATATTTTTGCGTTTGGCGCTGGCCCAAAGCTCTTTGGAGAGTTTCCCGCCGACCGATCCGCCCATGCCGAGTCCGACGATGACCAGTTTATTCAGGTTCAGTTTCTCCTCGTTGTTTTCCATGGTCAGGAAATGATAAAACGGGAGACAGTCGAACTTGTACATGTTTTTATAATCTTCCGGTCCGAAGTCGGCTTCCAGATATTCGGTCAATTGGGGCAGTTGCTGCGGCTGTTGCGGCTGGAGCATCGCGGGATTGATCGGCATCATGACGTTTTCGTCGCGGTCGCTCAGACCGGGAACACCCCCGCCCATCCCGGGCGGAAGTTTTTTCGGCTTTCGTTGCGGCATCCCCATTCCCGGCATCATCCCTGTTTGCGTCTGGTTCGCTTGCTTTTTCGGGAGAACGAATCTTTGCGTGCTGTCCCCATGTCCGCGAAAATCGAACGCAAGAATCGCGTATCCTTGTTTCTTCATCGCCGCGATGAGCGGAGCGAATTCCTCATGACTTTTTCCCTGTTCGTGGAAGAGAATCACCGGGACCGTTTCCTTGTCCGCGTTGCCCGGATAGAAAACTCCACTGAGCAGGACGTTGTCTTTCGTAATGAATTCGCGACCGGAAAGTTCAATCGCGTCGGGATCGAGATTTTTCTTCGGTTTCTTTTCGAGGTCCGGATTGGCGGGATTCGGCTTTCCTTTTTCGGTTTGCGCGGAGGGGGCGGGCTTTTGCTCTCCAGCCGCGTCCTTGCCTTGTTTTTGCGGTTGAGTTTTTGCAGGAGCGGCGTCGGACTTGTGAGGCTGCTGCGCCGCGAAAACCGGTAGGGTCAGGAAAAGAAACAGAAAAGCCGACGTAAAAAATGCGGGACGCAACATGGGACGATTCTCCGACTGCGGGTTCAAGAAAAGTGGGAAAAGCGAAGACCGACAGGATACATTAACACTGGTTCCATTCTACGGCAAATGGAATGAAACACAACTCAAGCTGGTAAAAATTGCAGCCCGTGAATAAGTTTTACGTCGAAAAAATTTCATTTTTTCGACGGATCTCGCTTGGGAACGCACTTGCGAAAGTGAAACATTTTTCCCTTTCTCCTGTCGTCCGGCGTCTACTTAATCACTTGATTCAAAACGTAGAATTCATATTCCCCGGATTTTCCTTTGGATTTGGAACGAATTCCATAGTAAGTCGCTCGGACTTTTTCCTTTTGGTTACCGGCTTTTGCGATTTCCATTTCGGCCAACTGCATTTCCAAAGCCGGCGGCAAAAACTTGAGGATCAGCTTTCCTTCGTGGTCGATTCCCGCCTTGGTCAAGATTTCCCGCTCGACGGCTTGCAGATCCCCTTTGAGCCAGGTCAAATAGAATCGTTTTTCCGCTTCGCTCGCTCCGTATCGAACAGACGGTTTATTCGCGCTGAGTTTGGAGGCATAAGCGACTTTTCCTCCGGGCTGGAGAACGCCAAGTTCGATATTGAAATAATCCAGTTGCCGGGCGTATTCGGCGGCGGTAATTCCGGTCGGGAAAACAAATTCCCAATGCCGTTTTCCTCGTCCGTCGCCGTCCCCTTTGGTCCTTCCATCCCCTTTGGTTCCGCCGGGAAGGAGCACTGTTTCGTCAAGCGGAGCGGGATCGGCAAAGATCGAAGCATTGGCCGAAACGGTATCGACGATTTGCAACGCCTGCTGAAGCGTCATTTCGTCGGTTTCGATGTCCGCTCCGGGTGTGATCACGTCGGGATCGAATTCCGCGTTATCGTTCACACCGGTCCCTTCGTCGTAAAGCTGAACCGCGACCGGTTGCGGCTGCCCTCGCAGCAGCGACGCCGTCAACCAGATCCCGAAGAGAATCACGGTCACCAAACCGATCAGGATCAGAAGCGTAATAACAAAGGACGCCGTCTTCTCATACGAAGAGGTCGTCATCATTCTTTGAGAAACCACGGGAGGGAAAATGAGAAAAAAATCAGAGCGGGAAGCGTAAGCGAGCGTATTCAACCAGCGTCGACTTTCATTCTAACGGATTGCGGTTGTTTCGACTATACATCTGCTCCCATCTCCCCGGACTCGGGGAAATTTGGTACGATCAGAGTTCGTAGATTTGGCAGATAATTGTTCTGTCTGACTTGCGAAATCCGTTTCGGATTCAAGGCTATAGGCTATAGGCTTCAGGCTTCAGGCTTCAGAAAAAAACGGCCCTGAAGCCTGAAGCCTTGCAGCGGATTCAAGTCCAAAATAAGTGAGACCGTACTATGTGGATTCAAAAACAGATCACACTCCCGTCGTATTCCAAAGGGGTTTGGAAAATCACCTCGGAGATCGTTCGGGCGCTGCCGGAGCTGAATCGGTTCGAGACGGGACTGCTCCACGTTTTTCTCCAGCACACTTCGGCATCGCTGACGATCAACGAAAACGCGGACGGCGACGTACCGATCGATTTGGATCGCGTTACGGACAAGATTGTTCCGGAAAGTTTTCCTTACGAACATACCTGCGAAGGACCGGACGACATGCCGGCTCACGTCAAGTCGTCGTTTTACGGCGTTTCACTCACGATTCCGGTCGGACAAGGTCGCTTGCTGCTCGGGACCTGGCAGGGAATTTTTCTCTGCGAACATCGCAAACGTTCTCATCGCCGCTCACTGATCTTGACTCTTTGCGGTGAAACGCGGATCACCGATCAAAACCATTGATCAGGTGGATCGTGGAAACATCCATCGTTTCGAGTTCGACGACGGCAACCGACGGAGTCGGAGTTCGGTGGATCGCACCGGGATTGAGGATCAACGTGTTGCCGATCATTCGTAGTTCCGCTTTGTGCGTGTGTCCGTAACAGATCAGGTCCCATTGGCCGCTGTGAATCTCGTTCTCAAAACGCTCCCATTGGTGTCCGTGGAGGAAAAAAATCCGTTTTCCCTCCAATTCGAGTTCGCCGAACCAATCGGAGCAGGTCTGTTTGGCGGAAAGGATCGTTCTCCGCAGCGTTTCCGTGCGGGGATCGCAATTCCCGAAGACAAAATCGGTCGGAATCTCCGGCGTAAAGAGTCGGACGATTTCGGGCGTCCCAACATCGCCGCAATGCAGGATTCGGGCGACTTTCTGTTCCAGAAACGCATGAATGGCGGCCGATGTCATTTTCACATCGCCGTGGGTATCGCTGATCACTCCGATTTTCATAATCTGCCGTTCCGTAGATTTTTCGCCAACGACCACGCCGAAAAGTTCCCGCCGGTCCGCTCCGTCGCCCGAGAAAATGGATAATATCGAAAATCAGTCAAAATTCAAGCCCACGCTCCGGAAAAACGCCCCCGCTTCGAGTTCCGGGCTTCAGAGGCCGACACCGTAATTTTGACGTGGACTCTCTATCGTCGGCTGGATGTGGATTCATTTTTCGCCGCTGCGATAAATCCATGGAAGAGGGGATGCGGTCGATTGGGCTTGGAGAGAAATTCCGGATGATACTGAACCCCGACAAACCAAGGGTGTTCCGGTATTTCAACCACTTCGACAAGTTCCCCGTCGGACGAAGTTCCTGCAATCCACAACCCCCCCCTTTGGAGCTGTTCGCGAAATTCATTATTGAATTCGTAGCGATGTCGATGTCGTTCGGAAATCGTATCCTTACAATAGCAGTTGGAGGTAATGCTCCGGGGAACGAGTTGTGTTTGGAACGCTCCAAGACGCATTGTTCCCCCCTTATTCGAGACATTATTTTGAGTTTTCAGCAGAGAGATAACAGGATGAGTCGTACTCGGATCAAAGTCCGTTGAATTCGCATCAAGCCAACCCAAAACGTTCCGGGCAAATTCAATCACGGCACACTGCATGCCAAGGCAGATTCCCAGAAACGGAATTTTCTTCAAACGCGCAACAGAGATCGCTTCGATTTTTCCGTCGATGCCGCGTTCGCCGAATCCTCCCGGTACGATGATGCCGTCGGCTTCTTCGAGTTGTTCGGGATGAAAGGTATCACTGGGGATTCCGCGGACACGTACTTTGACCCGGTTGTCAACTCCCGCGTGACACAATGCTTCGTAAACCGACTTGTACGCGTCCTTGTGTTTGGCGTATTTTCCAACCAATGCAATTCGTACTTCCCGATTCGGTTTACGAGACCACTCCAACATCTCAGTCCAATCCGATAAGCGGGGTTCGTGATCGTCGTCGTTTTTCGTGAACTTAAAGGCCTCGGCGATTCGTCGATCAAGACCTTGTTCATGGAGATAAACAGGGATATCGTAAATGATCTTGACGTCCTTTTCTTCAATGACGTTGTATTTCGGCACATTGCAGAACAATCCGATTTTTTCTTTGTCCAAGTCACTCATCGGTTGCTCCGTTCGACACACCAAGATGTCCGGCTGGATACCGATCTGTCGAAGCTTGGCGACCGAATGCTGGGTCGGTTTCGTTTTGAGTTCCGACGAAGGTTTCAGATAAGGAAGCAACGTCAAATGAATAAAAAGACAATTCGCTCTCCCGGTTTCCAAGGCGAACTGCCGAATGGCTTCAAGGAACGGGAGACCTTCGATATCGCCGACGGTTCCTCCGATTTCCGTAAGCACGACGTCAATTTCCGGACCGCTCAAACTTCGAATCGCCCGTTGGATTTCATCCGTGATATGGGGAATGATCTGAACCGTTTGGCCGAGATATTTTCCGCGTCGCTCGCGCCGTAAGACGTTGCGATAGATTCGTCCGCTTGTCCAGGAGCAGTTGCGCGTGAGCGGTGCATTCGTCAAACGCTCATAATGCCCCAAGTCGAGATCGGTTTCCGTACCGTCGTCGAGTACGTAAACTTCCCCATGCTGATACGGGCTCATCGTTCCCGGATCGATATTCAAGTAGGGATCGAGTTTTTGCAATCGTACCGAAAGTCCTCGCCTTTCCAGCAACATGCCGAGCGAAGCCGTCGTCAAGCCTTTTCCCAGCGAACTGACGACGCCGCCGGTGATGAAAACGTGTTTAGTCACGGTTGTTTACTCCCATTCGATCGTCGCCGGAGGCTTTGAGCTGATATCGTACACGACCCTGTTGACGCCGCGAATCTCGTTGACGATCCGGTTGGATATTTTTTTCATGACGCCGTACGGGAGTTCGTACCAGTCGGCGGTCATAAAGTCGTCCGTTTTGACACAACGAACCGCGATCGTATTTTCGTACGTTCCCGCATCTCCCATCACGCCGACGCTGCGAACCGGAAGCAAGACCGCGAAGGCTTGCGACACGTCCCGAAGCAGTCCGGCGAGTGTGATTTCCTCCAGGACGACGGCATCGGCCTTACGGACCAGATCGATCTTCCGACGGTCGATTGCCCCGAGACAGCGAACCGCGAGCCCCGGCCCCGGAAACGGATGACGCCCGATCATTTCCGCCGACAAGCCGAGTTCACGCCCGAGTCGACGGACTTCATCCTTGAAAAGATCGCGAAGGGGTTCGATCAACGTGAATTCAAGTTCCCGGGGAAGCCCGCCGACATTATGGTGCAACTTGATCGTGGCGGCATGACTGTTTTCGACGCCGCTTTCAATCACGTCGGGATAGATCGTTCCCTGGGCAAGATATTTGACACCTTGAATCCGGGTCGCTTCCCGCGAAAATACGGCAATGAATTCCGCACCGATGATTTTCCGTTTTTCCGAGGGATCGGCCACACCGCTGAGTCGGTCGAGGAATCGGTCCGAAGCGTCAATGACACGAAAATCGATATCGGGAAATCGCGTCGTGAATTCCGAGGCAACCAGTTCGACTTCTCCCTGCCGCATAAGGCCATTATCGACGAGAACGCAACTTAACCGCGGACCGACGGCTTTGGCCAAAAGCGCGGCGACCACGGCGGAATCGACTCCGCCGGAAAGCGCACACAGAACACGTTCGTTTCCGATTTGTTCGCGCAGATGATCGATGGTTTTATCGGTAAAGGAATCCATTTGCCAGTCCCCGCGGCATCCGCAGATATTACGGACGAAATTCCGCAACAGGGCCGCCCCCGTCGGCGAGTGAGCGACTTCCGGGTGAAACTGAACCCCATACACTGGAAGGGTGTCATGCCGGATCGCGGCGTTCGGGCAATCTTCGCTGGAGGCTAGTAGATGAAAACCGCACGGTATTGTCTTGGCACTATCGGCATGGGACATCCAGACCTGACTTTTCTCCGGCAGAGTCTTGAAAAGCGACGATTCTTTTCCCGCCGCGTGCAAGCGAAGCATGGCCCAGCCGTATTCGGCTTTATCGCTTCCCGCAACTTTTCCGCCGAAAATGTACGAAATGAGATGCATTCCATAACAAATACCGAGAACGGGCACGCCGAGATCAAGGATTTCAGGGTCGAGTGCAGGTGCATTCGGTTCATAAACACTACGCGGAGAGCCGGAGAGAATAATTCCCTTCGGACCAAGCGAACGAATTTCTTTCGCGGTCGCCGTCGGGGGGACGAAAACCGCGTAAACGTTACATTCGCGAATCCGACGGAGAATCAATTGGTCGTACTGCGATCCGTAATTGACGACCACGATCAATTCATGTGGAGAAAGTGAGGGCATGATGTTTCTTGATTCAATCGGGTAAAGGGTGATTAAAGCAGGACGACTCCTGATTTCCGGTACTCTTCGGTTGCCTTATCCGGCCATAATCCACACGCGACTTCACCGATGTGGACCGCTTTCAAAAGGAACATGCAGAGTCTCGATTGACCGATTCCTCCGCCGATCGTTTGCGGCAAGGTACCGTCAAGTACTGCCCGATGAAACGGCAAATCGGCCCGCTCCGTGCAACCGCGAATGCCGAGCTGCTCTTTCAACGAAACGGCGTCGACACGAATCCCCATCGAAGATAATTCAAATGCCCGCTTCAGTAGGGGGTGCCATACGATAATGTCGCCATTGAGTCCTCTACCGCCGTCTTTTCGTGGTGTCGTCCAGTCGTCGTAATCGGGGGCCCGGCCATCATGTTCACGACCGTCGGCGAGTTTCCCGCCTATACCTATTACGAAAATCGCACCGTGTTTCTCGCAATACGCGTTTTCCCGTTCACGTGGCGTCATATTCGGAAACTCTTTTTGCAATTCGTCGCTGGTCACGAATTGGATCGTCTTCGGCAAAACCGGCGTCATTTGAGGAAACTTCCGCGCGAGATTCATTTCCGTTTGGCACAGGGCCTGATAAATCGATTCAACGGTCGCTTGAAGAAATTCGACGTTTCGTTCATTCGGCTTCATGACTTTCTCCCAATCCCATTGGTCGACGTAGAGCGAATGGATGGGAGAGAGCGTTTCGTCGGGTCGGATGGCGTTCATGTCGGTGTATAATCCCTCTCCAGGTGAAAAACCGTACCGATGAAGTGCATGGCGTTTCCACTTCGCGAGAGATTGGACGACCTCCACTTCTTTGCCGATATCCGTTGCATAAAACCGGACGGGTTTTTCAACGCCGTTCAGATCGTCGTTTAAGCCGGTTTCCTTCAAGAGAAAAAGCGGAGCCGTGACACGTTGTAAATTCAACGCATCCGCGAGAGCGCTTTCAAAATCATCCTTGACGGTTTTGATCGCTCTTTCCCTTTCCCGAACCTCCAAACAGGAGCGATAATCGCGTGGTATCGAGTACATTATGTTGTTCTCCTTTTACTGTGTTGAAATGACGGAGTAGTGATAATCCTGGAGTGCTTGAACATCCAGTTGCGGATTTTTTCGCAGAAGATGAATCGCTTCGAGAAACGCGTGGACGCCTCGTATCGTCGTCACCAATGGAATTCCAAGTCTCATCGCAGTGGCACGAATTTCAACTTCATCCCGATGCGGATGTTTTCCCGACGGCGTGTTGATGACCCATTGAACCTTTTCTTCCTTCATGCGATCCAGGATATTCGGGTGTTCTCCTTCGGCGATTTTGGCGACTCTGTGTACGGGAATCCCCAGCCGTTCCAGGCAATCACCCGTTCCCTGCGTCGCAATCAACTGAAAACCGAGTTCGATCAACGATTTGGCAATATCCTCGATGTACGGTTTGTCGCTGTTTTTCACGGACACGAATACCGTTCCTTGCAGTGGTATCGGAATCCCGGTCGCTTCTTCGCTTTTCGCAAACGCCTCGCCGAATGTTCGCCCGATCCCCATGACCTCGCCTGTGGATTTCATTTCCGGCCCCAGTCTGGCGTCAACTCCGGGAAATCGCGTCCAGGGAAAAACGGATTCCTTGACCGCGATATGTCGAAGTTTTTTCCAATCGGGAATCGTTTTCAATAAATCGGAGGATTCGACGTCTTGGTCCTGAAGGATGATTTTCGTTACAGTCTCGACCAATGAAAACCCGAGCGTTTTACTGACAAAAGGAATCGTTCTCGATGCTCTTGGATTGACTTCGAGAACATAAATCCGATCGTCCTTGACGGCGAATTGGATATTTAACAGCCCGCGAATCTCCAACCGTCGGGCAATGCGTCGCGTCGCTTCTTCCACCGAACGCACCAACGATGGTGTTAGAGTCCGCGGAGGAAAGGAACAAGCCGAATCCCCGCTGTGAATTCCCGCTTCCTCGATATGCTCCATGATTGCCGCAACGACGCACTCTTTTCCGTCCGACACGGCATCGACATCCAATTCCATGGCGTCTTCCAGGAAACGGTCGATCAACACCGGATGCGATTCGTCAATGGTGATATCCGCTTGCTTGGCATATTCCAAAAGTTCCCGCCAGTAATTTTCCAAATCCTCGGAATCGAATACGATTTCCATTTTTGCACCGCCGAGAACGAAGCTCGGACGCATCATGACGGGATAACCGATTCGTTCGGCATGTGCCACGGCTTCGTGGAAGCGTGATGCCGTCTCACTCTCCGGTTGTGTCAACGCAAGCTCACGCAAAATATCGGAAAACCGTTTGCGGTCTTCGGCGAGAGTGATGGATTCGACGTTCGTTCCCAAAATCCGTACACCGGCTTGTGAAAGCGCCGTCGCGAGATTCAGCGGCGTCTGTCCCCCGAATTGCAACAGGACACCTTCCGGCCTTTCAAGACGTATGATGCCAAGGACGTCTTCCAGCGTAAGCGGATCGAAATATAACGTGTCCGAAGTATCGTAATCCGTCGAAACCGTTTCCGGATTGCAGTTGACCATGATGGCGCGAAAACCGAGTTTTTTCGCGGTTTGTGCGGCATGAACGCAGCAATAATCGAACTCGATCCCTTGTCCGATTCGGTTCGGTCCGCCGCCGAGGATCATGACGGACGGCCTGTCGTCGAAACAGGGGGATTCGTCTTCTTCTCCAAAGGTCGTATAATAATACGGCGTGCGGGCTTCGAACTCGGCGCCGCACGTGTCGACCATCTTCCGGACCGGGGTGATGCCATATCTCAATCGGTAATTGCGAACCTTTTCTTCCGGACAACCGAGGATTTCACATAACCGACAATCTGAAAAACCGTGTCGCTTCAGCTCGGCCATTTTATCTGGAGCGGTATCATCAAGAATCGTATGATCGATCGAAGCGTCTTCCTCGACCAATTCATGGATTTGATTCAAGAACCAAGGATCCATTCCCGTGAGGTCCGCCAATCGCCCGATGTCAACGCCGAGCTTCATAGCCGATGCGATCTGGAACAACCTGTTTTTTGTGGGGACTGTTATTTCGTGTAATAACGTTTCAACAGTGACGGCGGGATCGTTCTGCGAAAAGAGCCCGTACTTTTTCATTTCAAGGGACCGAATCGCTTTATGTAATGCTTCCTTGAAAGTTCGTCCGATCCCCATCGCCTCTCCGACGGATTTCATTTGAATCGAAAGGGCGGAGCTTCCGCCGGGAAATTTCTCGAAAGAAAATCGCGGAATCTTGACGACACAATAATCGATCGTCGGTTCGAAGCACGCGGATGTCGTTTCCGTGATGTCGTTTCGCAATTCATCGAGCGTATAACCGACGGCCAGTTTCGCGGCGATTTTTGCGATCGGATAACCGGTGGCCTTGGAAGCGAGCGCGGAAGAACGGGACACCCTCGGATTCATTTCGATGGCGACCAGCCGTCCCGTTTTCGGGTTTTGGGCGAATTGAATATTACATCCGCCCGTTTCCACTCCGATCGCTCGAATGATTTTTATCGAGGCGTCACGCATGTGCTGGTATTCGCGATCGGTCAATGTTTGCACGGGTGCCACCGTAATCGAATCCCCCGTATGAATCCCCATCGGATCGATGTTTTCTATCGAACAAATGACGACGACGTTGTCGTTGCGGTCGCGCATCATTTCCATTTCGAATTCCTTCCATCCGGCGAGATACTCTTCGATCAAAACTTCACCGACCATGCTGGCCGAAAGTCCCGCGGCGACGATCCGTTCGAATTCCTCTCGACTGTACGCAATACCTCCCCCGGTTCCGCCGAGCGTGAATGCAGGGCGAATCACGCAAGGAAATCCCACGAATTCAAGGGCCTGGAACGCTTCTTCACGTGTTCGCGCCAAACCGCTTTTCGGAAGATCCATGCCGATGTCGTTCATTGTTTTACGGAACAATTCCCGGTCTTCCGCCCGCCGAATGACGTCACGATTTGCACCGAGCATTTCGATTCCCCTCTCTTCGAGAAAACCTGTTTCCGCGATTTGCACGGCGACATTCAACGCGGTTTGACCCCCGAGCGTCGGAAGGAGTGCGTCCGATCGTTCTTTATCGAGAACGGCCATGACACTCTCCGGCGTCACCGGCTCGATGTACGTTCGGTCCGACAATTCCGGATCGGTCATAATCGTTGCGGGATTCGAATTGATCAAAACGACTTCATACCCCTCTTCACGCAGGGCTTTGCACGCCTGTGTCCCGGAATAGTCGAATTCACACGCCTGCCCGATCACAATGGGGCCTGCACCGAGAATCGCAATTTTTTTCAAATCGGTTCGTCTCATCGTTTCTGGAAAAAATCGGCCGAATCGTGCGGTCCCGCCGCGGCTTCGGGGTGAAATTGAACGGAAAATACCGGAAGATATTTGTGCCTTATCCCTTCGACGGTTCCATCGTTCAGGTGCGTATGAGTGACCGTCACCTCTTCTGGCACGGATTCACGAGCCACGCAAAATCCATGATTTTGCGACGTAATTTCGACTCGTCCCGTCTCATGATTCAATACGGGCTGATTGATGCCGTGGTGTCCGAATTTGAGCTTGTAAGTCGACGCACCGAGCGCCAAAGCGATGATTTGATGCCCCAAACAAATCCCGACGACGGGAATTCGACCGATCAACTTTTTGATTTCCTCGACGATCGCCCCAAGACGCAACGGATCGCCCGGACCATTGGAAAGATAGACCCAATCGGGGTGCGCCGCCATCACGCTTTCGGCGGACGCGTTCGCGGGAACGACCGTGACTTTGACACCGCAGGAAGCCAGACATCGCAAAATACCTCGCTTGACACCAAAATCATAGACGATGACCGTTTTGGGCGTTTCGTGGTGTTGAATCGACCAAGGGCACGCCTCTCTCCAGGAATAGGATCGCCGAGTCGTTACGTCGTCGACATAATCACACTCTTCAAGCCGGGAAGCGTTTTTCGCCGCGTCAACGAGCGCGTCAACATCGCGTTTTCCGGTGGCTATCACGGCACGCATGGCGCCGGAAGATCGAATATGTCTGGTCAAGGTTCTTGTGTCGATTTCCGAAAGAGCGACGATATGATTACGAAACAGGTATGACTCCAGTGATTCCGTCGCCCTCCAACTGGACATGTGCGCCGAGTATTCCCGCATGACAAAGCCTTTCAATCGCGGCTTTTCCGACTCATCATCTTCTTCATTGATTCCCGTGTTGCCGATTTGCGGCGCGGTCATGGCCACGATTTGACCGGAGTAGGACGGATCGGTCAACACTTCCTGATACCCCGTCATCGACGTGTTGAAGACGATTTCTCCGGTGGCGAGCCCCTCGGCTCCCACGGATACGCCGTGAAAGATTTTCCCATCTTCCAGCGCCAAAGTTCCCGATATTATTCGTCGATTCATGATTATCGCTCCATTTACGTCAAATCGGTTTCGCCCATCAGGTACAGATCGACGCCACGTGCCGCCCGACGTCCTCCGGCAATGGCACGGACGACTAATGACGCCCCGCTTTGCATGTCGCCGGCAGCGAAGATTCCGGGTTTGTCACACATCATCGTATCGGAATCGGTACGCACATTGCCGCGGGAATCCAGGCCAACTCCCAGATTTTTCAGCAACGAATCATGTATCGGGTGTACAAATCCCATCGCAAGTAACACCATGTCGGCATCGATACGAAATTGAGAATTCGGAAGCTCGACCGGTTTCCCTTGCTTCCAATCGACTTTAACGCATTCCAAAGCGTTGACTTGTCCGTTCTCGCCGACGAACCGTTTCGTCGCCGTGTTCCACTGCCTTGAACCGCCTTCTTTGTGGGATGTTCCCGTCCTCAACACATTCGGCCATTGAGGCCAGGGATTCGTGGTGCTACGCGTGAGAGGAGGTTTGGGAAGGATTTCAATTTGCACGACGTCGCGAGCTTTCTGTCTGATCGCCGTGCCCAAGCAATCGGCGCCGGTATCACCACCCCCGATGATGACAACCCTTTGGCCGCGTGCGTTAAGACGACTTTCACTCAATGCCGACACCGCTTGATTCGATGCGACAAGATAATCCATCGCATAAATGATACCATTCAGTTCACGTCCTGGAATTTTCAAGTCGCGAGGCCGCATCGCGCCGCCGGTTAAAACGATCGCATCATATCGTTTTTGCAGGTAATGCGTCGACATATCCGATCCGATTTCAATTCCGCACTGAAACAGGACACCTTCTTCGACAAGCTGAGAAAGCCGCCTGTCGAGAATGGGTTTTTCAAGTTTGAAATCGGGAATACCGTAACGGAGAATGCCTCCGGGCTTTTCGGCTTTTTCATAAACCACGACGTCATGTCCGGCTCGGGCGAGCTGTTGCGCCGCGGCCAATCCGGCCGGTCCACTTCCGACGATCGCGACCTTTCGTCCTGTTTTTATGGGGGAAACGTAAGGGGTGATCCATCCCTCTTTCCATCCACGTTCGACGAGTTCCAGTTCCAGTTGCCGAATACATACGGCGTCACCGTGGATTTCGTGAACACATGACGCCTCGCAGGGCGCTGGACATAAACGACCCGTCCACTCGGGAAAATTATTGTAAGCATGAAACAAATCACACGCTTCTTTCCAGCGTCCTTCCGCGATCAAAGCGTTGGCTTCAGGGACCGGATTGCCGAGCGGACAACCGTAATTGTGACAGAAAGGAATCCCGCAATTCATGCAACGCTTCGCTTGTTCGACGTACTCGCCTGGATCGTGATGCGTCACGAATTCGAAAAAGTGAGACAACCTGAGCAATACGGGTTGGTAATCGCTTTCCCGTCTTGGAATATCGAGGTATTGAGAAAATGATGTTGACATATCGTTTAGGCCAAAATAATGTTTTCTTCCTGTGTTTTACGCGACTGTAAATCGACGGGATTGGTCAATCCCAGTGCGGCCCTGTATTCCATGGGCATCACTTTGACGAATAGGGTTTTCGTTTTTTCCCAATGCTCGAGTAGCTTTCTAGCCAAAGCGCTTTCGGTGTAATCCCAATGTTTTTGAATCATCTCGTACAATGTCGCTTCATCGGACTCCAGCAGGACCGGCTCCAAGTCGACCATTTCCAAATTGCATTTCAAATCGAATTGCTGGTCGGGATCGTAAACATAAGCGACACCCCCCGACATACCGGCGGCGAAATTGATACCGGTCTTACCGAGAATCGCGACTTGCCCGCCGGTCATGTATTCGCACCCATGATCGCCGCATCCTTCGACGACGACTTTGGCACCGCTGTTTCTCACACAAAATCTTTCCCCGACCTTGCCGGCAATGTACGCTTCTCCCGAAGTGGCACCGTAAAAGAGCGTTTTCCCCGCTATCGTATTCATCGAGGCGTCAAAGTCGCTTTCTTGGGGAAACCGGACGATGATTTTCCCTCCGGACAATCCCTTTCCCAAGTAATCGTTGGCGGTTCCATTGAGAATCAACGTTAATCCCGGAGCGGCGAAAGCACCGAAACTTTGGCCTGCGGTCCCCTCGAAAATCAGCCGGATCGTGTCCTCCGGCAGTCCTTGGGAGCCGAACTTTTTTACGATTTTATGCGATACGTTCGTACCGACGGTTCGGTCGGTATTTCCAATCGTAAATCGACGACGAACCGGCTTGGAAGTCTCAAGCGATTCTTCAACGGCTCTCATCACGTCGGAATGAATCGCCGTGATGCCGTCAAGGACTTGATTTTCACGATGAGATATGGCATACACGTCCGGCACATCGGGTTTGGCGAAAATGGGCGTCAAATCGAGCGTGCTTGCTTTATCATTCCGGATGTCGCGTCTTTGAATGAGAATTTCACTATGCCCGACCATTTCCCGGAGATTGCGAAATCCGAGTGATGCCATAATCACCCGCAATTCTTCCGCGACGAAACGGAAATAATTCAGCAAGTGTTCGGGCTTACCAGAAAAGCGGCTACGGAGCTTCGGATCCTGTGTCGCGATGCCGGCGGGACAGATGTTTTGGTGACACTTCCTCATAAGGACGCAGCCAAGGCAAACGAGAGCGGCTGTTCCGAAACCGAATTCTTCGGCTCCGAGTAAAGCCGCGATCGCGACGTCACGTCCTGTTCGGAGCTGGCCGTCCGTTTGAAGCAAGACTCTGCCGCGTAAATTGTTTTTGACAAGCGTTTGTTGCGTTTCGGCAAGCCCGAGCTCCCAGGGAATTCCCGCGTTTTTGATGCTGCCAAGCGGTGCGGCACCCGTACCGCCGTCGTACCCGCTGATGAGAATTCGATCCGCTTTTCCCTTGGCGACACCGGCCGCGATCGTACCGACACCGGCGATACTGACCAACTTGACATTGACCAGAGCCGAAGGATTGGCGTTTTTCAGGTCATAAATCAACTGAGCCAAATCTTCGATCGAATAAATATCATGATGCGGCGGCGGACTGATCAAACTGACACCGGGCGTCGAGTGCCGCGTTCCGGCGATTTCACGATTGACCTTATAACCGGGAAGGTGTCCTCCTTCGCCCGGTTTGGCGCCTTGGGCCATTTTGATTTGAATTTCTTTCGCGCTGGCCAGGTATTCGATCGTGACGCCGAAACGTCCCGAAGCCACTTGCTTCGTTCCGCTGCAACGGTTATCATTGTCCTCGAAAGCGGGGTAACGTGCCGAATCTTCGCCGCCCTCGCCGCTATTGGACCGGGCACCGATTCGGTTCATCGCGATCGCCATCGTTTCGTGTGCTTCACGACTGAGCGACCCGAAACTCATGGCACCGGTCACAAATCTTTTCATCAACGATTCGACCGGTTCAACCTCTTCGAGCGGAACAGGACGCCTTACCGAGGTGTCAAAATCGATCAGTCCTCTCAAAGTCGAGGGATGATCCGTCTGCCGGTTGATGAGTTGCGAGAATTGATCGAATGCGCCTTGATCGTTTTCTCTAACTGCCAGTTGCAATAATCGCACCGCCTCGGAACTCCAATAGTGCGAAGCTCCGTCCTTGCGATTGTGAATTTCACCTCCCGTCGGAAGCAGATCAAATCCCCCTCGTTTCGCCCGCCATGCCCGATCGTGTCTGGCGATTGTTTCCCCTTCGATTTCACGCAACCCGATGCCGCCGACACGCGACGGGATCGGACCGAAGTATTGATCGATCACGTTTTTCGCGATTCCGATCGCCTCGCACGACAATGTGTGCCGATAGGAGCGGATCGTGCAAATCCCCATTTTTGAGAATATTTTCAACAATCCCGTATCGACGGCTTTGATGTAGTTGTGAATCGCGTGTTGCAATTCGTTTTCCGTACCGTTAATCGTCATTTCATGAGCAATCGTTTCCATGGCGAGCCAGGGACAAACGGCATCGACACCACAGGTCAACAGCATCGCGAAATGATGAACTTGCCGAGGTTCCGCCGATTCGAGAATGATTCCCGTTTTTCCTCTCATTCCCTTTTTCATAAGATGCCGCCCGACGGCGCTCACGGCCAGCAGTGACGGAATGGCGGCACATTGTTGATTCGCCTTGATATCGGAAAGTACGAGAATTCCACAGCCGTTTTCGACGACCTTTTCAGCTTCCGTCGATAATGACGCCAGTGCGGACTCCATGTTTTCGGCAATAGAATCGTAGGTTATATCGATTCGACGGGCAACTAAACTCGGATCGTTCAAGGAAAAGAGTTTTTGCAGATCAAGCGGTGTCATTATGGGAGAACTGAGCTTGAGTCGATGGGCATACTCCGGGTGTTCCGTCAAAGGAGAACCGACCGGTCCGATGAACGAAGTCGTACTCATCAGCAGTTTTTCACGAATCGGATCGATCGGCGGATTCGTCACCTGGGCAAAACGCTGCTTGAAGTAGTCGAACAAGAGAACGGAATCCGGCGACAACACGGCGAGCGGAACGTCGAATCCCATGGAACCAACCGGTTCGCCTCCTTTTTCGTACATTGGCCGGAGTATCATCTCCAGTTCTTCGCGCGTGTAACCGAAAGCGAGCTGTCTCTTGCGAAGCGTTTCCGGATCGATCGGCATGTTTCCCGACGCCCCTGTCTGCGGGAGGGCGACCCGATTCGCTTCCACCCAACGTCGATAAGGGCGACAGCGGGATGTTTTTGCCTTGATTTCCATATCGGAGACGATTCTTTTTTGAATCGTATCGACGAGAAACATTTGCCCCGGCTCGACGTTACCGTACTCTAAAACATCTTCGGGATCGAGCGGAAGAACGCCCGTTTCCGACGCCAGGACGACGCGATCGTTTTTCGTTACGCAATAACGGATCGGCCGCAATCCATTTCGGTCCAGTACGCTGCCGACGGAATGACCGTCACAGAAAACCATGGCCGCCGGTCCGTCCCACGGTTCCATGAAAGTCGCGTGGTACTCCAGGAATCCGCGATAATCGCGACCGAGATGATACCTTTCTCCCCACGCTTGCGGCATCATCATCAGCATGGCGTGAGCCATGGAACGGCCAGACAAAACCAGCAGCTCGAACATATTGTCGAACAAAGCGGAATCGCTTGCGCCAAGGTCGTTGAAAATCGGTAATATTTTTTCCATGTCATCGCCCCAAACGTCGTCGTCGTGACGCCGCACGCCATCCAGAATTTCCAGGACGGACAAACGGCGATCGACGTTTCCGCGAATCGTGTTGATCTCTCCGTTGTGTGCGATTTTCCGCATCGGTTGGGCAAGCGACCAATTTGGAAACGTATTCGTACTGAAACGCTGATGAACGACGGCGATTGCCGAGGCCATGTCTTCTTCGACGACGTCGGTATAAAAGAGCGGAAGCTGCTCCGCCGTCAGCATCCCTTTATAAATCAATGTATTCGACGACAGTCCGCAACAATAAATCTGCTCGGCATCACGATAACCGTTGGCATGTACGGCTTTCTCGAACAACCGACGAACGATGAACAAACGACGCTCAAAAGCCGTTTCATCCAATCCGGGGTTGGTCAGAAAAACTTGTTTGACATCAGGACAAAGCGAACGCGCCGTGACACCGATCCGGTCCGGTTGTATGGGCACATCCCTGACACCGAGCAGTCGGCATCCGTTTTCCGCGGCAATGCGTTCCAGGAGGGAAATGTAGGAAACGGCGTCACTATTTTTCGGGAAAAACAATGTTCCGACGGCATATTGTCCCTGTTCGGGCAGCTTGGCGTCGATTTGTGAAACTCGATTCCGGAAAAAACGGTCGGGAATCTGGATCATCAGTCCCGCGCCGTCACCGGTCTCGGGATCGCTTCCGACGGCCCCGCGATGGGTCAAGTTTCGCAGAATCGTCAACCCGTCATGAACGATGTCATGGGATTGCCGTCCTTGCACATCGACGGTCATTCCAATTCCACACGCGTCGTGTTCTTCCCGTGGATCGTATAAACCTTGCATCGTAAATCTCCCCATGAATTTCTATCGTGAAAACAATAATTCGGTATAAGTCGGCAGCGGCCACAGGTCGTCATCGACGAATTCTTCGAGTTGGTCGACGATTTCTCTCAATCCGTCCAGTGCCGGTATCACGCTGTCCCGACAGTATTCGGCCGCATCCTGAGACGGTTCGACGGGAATTTCGCGATACGCTTTTTTCAAAGTTCGCAGCGATTCGATAAGGCCGTCGATCCGTCCATTCAAATCATCGAGCAATTCCTGCTGTAACGGCGTCGTCGCGACGTCGGCCAGATTGTGTTTGTACTTCAAAGCGGCTTGGAGTATCATCGTTCCCGCGACTTCGATGGCCGCGGCCGCTTCAATCGATACGACCTTGACGTAATTGTCCGCGTAGATTTCATGGCGACTCCGTGACTCCACTTCACTGAATACTTCGTATTTCGCGAACAATTCAATCTCCTCTTGCGAATTGAAAAGCGGTAAACAATCAGCCGTGGATTGCAAAACCGGCAGTCCGCGTCGTTTCGCCTCGTCCCTCCATTCGTGGGAATAACAATTTCCGTTGAAGATGACCGATTTGTGTCGTCGCACCGTTTCGACAATCAAATCGCGAACGGCCGCGGGAAATTTTTTGCCGTTTTTGAGGGCGGTTTCCAAACGAGTCGTCATTTCATCGAGACTTTCCGCGACGATCGTATTGAGGACGGTCGTCGACCTGGCGGGATTGTGGCTTGCTCCAACCGCACGAAATTCAAATTTATTTCCTGTAAATGCGAACGGGCTTGTCCGATTGCGATCCTCACTGTGTCTGGCGAGCGGCGGCAGCATGGTCACGCCGATTTCGAGCGGATGGGACGCGTTCTTCCGTGAAGTCTTTCCTTCGGCCATCTGTTCAAAAATCGCGCCCAAGGCACCACCGATGAAAATACTCATGATCGCCGGCGGCGCCTCGTTCCCTCCCAGACGCCGATCGTTCCCCGCCCCGCTGACGCTCAGCCGCAACAAATCGCCGTGCCGATGAACGGCCTGGATCACGGCGGCACAAAAGTACAAAAATTGAAGATTGTTTTCAGGGGTCGATCCCGGCTCAAGGAGATTATCCCCCGTCTCCGTTTGAAGCGACCAATTATTGTGTTTTCCGCTCCCGTTGATGCCCTCGAACGGTTTTTCGTGAAGCAAACAATGGAATCCGTGCCGAACCGCGACGCTTCGTAAAAGCTGCATCGTCAACATTTGGTGGTCGGCCGCCAGGTGTGATGCCTCGAATAAAGGCGCCAATTCGAATTGTCCCGGCGCAACTTCATTATGTCGCGTACGACACGGAATGCCGAGTAAAAGCAATTCATATTCCAGCTCCGTCATGAATCCGAGAACGCGTTCCGGGATCGCCCCGAAATAGTTGTCTTCGAGCTCTTGCCCCTTGGGCGGTTTGGCACCAAACAGGGTTCTTCCCGTCACGAGTAAATCCGGTCTCAAAGACGCGAGACGTCGGTCGATTAAAAAATACTCCTGCTCGGCTCCCGTGGTGGAATAAACGCGCTCGACCTTTTCGTTTCCGAAAATCTTGAGCACCCGCAACGCTTGCTTTTCCAGTGCCGTCATGGATCGGAGCAGGGGGGTTCGCATGTCCAGCGCTTCACCGGTCCAACTGACGAATACCGTTGGTATCACCAAGGTTGCACCGTTGCGGTGCCGGAACACAAATGCCGGACTGCTCGGATCCCAAGTCGTGTATCCGCGGGCCTCGAATGTCGCACGCAGTCCGCCGGAAGGAAAACTGCTCGCGTCCGGCTCACCGCGAATGAGTTCACCCCCGCTGAATTGTCCGATCGATTTACCGTTGTCAATCGGTGTGACGAAACAGTCGTGCTTTTCCGCGGTGCTACCGGTCATCGGCTGGAACCAATGCGTAAAATGTGTCGCCCCGTGTTCAATTGCCCAAGAGTGCATCGCTTTGGCAACCGCATCGGCGATTCGGGGATCCAGTCGACTGGAATGTCGGATCGTTTCCTGAAGCGACTCGTACACCGATTTGGGTAAACGCTCACGCTGGATGCCGTCATGAAAACAATGGTTGGCGAAAAGTGATTTCAAATCGGGGGTCCTGTTTGTCAACGGATACGATGACGCGTAAGGATCCGAGGCGATTGCAACAAGTGTTTTGCGGCGAACGTTATTCATGGTACGATCGGAAAAGAGGGACAACGATGTGTGAAACATCCACACGATTTGATCAATACGCAAAATGCGCGCCAAAAGAAAATAAGAACGTCTTATATTGCATCGGCAACAAGTTGCTGTATACTAATAGAAGAAAGATTGCAGAAGCATCTCTCATTTTTTCTCGAACTGTCGGCAGTCAAATGACAATAATGTCATTAGTCGAATGTAATTAATACAAAATTGTCGTTTTCCGGCACTCGCACAAGACAACAGACTTCGTTGGGGGAATTCGGAATACGGATCGCACATCCTTCTGTCCCCTTCGGATTCGCGGCATTTTCGACGGAAGACGCAAATATCGCAGCAAGATGACTTTGAAACCTAACACCAAGCGACATAACCCGGAATCCACTTGGCGGCCGGAGAATATGATCGGTGATTCCGGTGCCATGATGGAAGTCTACAAGGAAGTCCATCAGGTCGCAGAAAGTGATACAACCGTTTTGATTCGCGGTGAATCGGGAGTCGGCAAGGAACTTCTCGCTCAAGCCATCCACGATTTCAGCGACCGTGCCGACAAACCCTTTATTCGGGTCAACTGCGCTTCGCTCAACGAAAACCTCCTTGAAAGCGAACTTTTCGGACACGTCAAAGGGGCGTTTACCGGCGCGATCGCCATGCGTAAGGGGCGGCTGGAGGAAGCGGATGGGGGCACGCTGTTTCTTGACGAAATCGGCGATTTCACACCACCGATCCAAGTGAAACTCCTCCGGGTTCTCCAGGAGCGTACTTATGAACAAGTGGGGAGCAGTACGACGCTCCGGGCCGATATTCGGTTGGTCTGCGCGACCAATGTCGATCTGGAAAAAGCGATACGAACGAGAAAATTTCGGGAAGATTTATATTACCGGATCAACGTCTTTCCCATAACGCTCCCGCCGCTTCGCGAACGAAAAGAAGATATCATTCCCCTGGCGGACTATTTTATTGAAAAATGCAACCATTATCGCGGCGACAAGAAACCGCGATTGTCGGCAACCGCCGTTGAATTCCTGCTCTCCTACTCCTGGCCTGGAAATGTACGAGAATTGGAAAACGTCATCGAACGCGGCATACTACTCTGTGAAGACGGTTTGATACAGGAAGAGCATCTCAAACGGAAGATTCAAACTCCGCTTGCGGTATCATCCCCTCTCGAGGAAACACTCGCCCGACAAGTCGCGGCATTCGAGGAAAACATCATTCGCCGCACGTTAAGAAAAACGAAAGGAAATTGTAAAGCCGCCGCGAAAATTCTCGGGACGACGTCGAGAATCCTCACCTACAAAGTCAACCGATACAATATTGATTCCTCAGAATACAAATCCCAACCGAAACGCTCGTAAATGGTTACGCTCATCGATTATAACGCCGGAAATTTGACAAGTCTTCGAATCGCCCTTGAAGCGATCGAGGAAAATTCCATCATCACGTCCAACCCCGACGTCATTCGTCGGGCCGAGCGGATCATTTTCCCCGGCGTCGGAGCCGCGCGCTCGGCGATGGACTTTCTCCGCTGCTCCGGTCTCGACGAAGCGATACGAGAGGTCGTCAGGGCAGGGGTTCCGTTTTTAGGAATATGCCTGGGGACACAAATTCTTCTGGATCATTCCGAGGAAGACAAAGGTACGGAAATGCTCGGATTGATTCCCGGACGTGTTCACAAATTTCGTCCGGACGAGACTTCGATAAAAGTTCCGCATATCGGCTGGAACAATATGGACATTGTGCGTCCTCACCCGATGTTTGAAAATCTCGCGGAGGAAGAGGATTTCTATTTTGTTCACAGTTATTATCCGATGCCGAAACAGGCCGGGCATTGGGTCGGTACGACGGAATATGCGGGCGTTCGCTTTGCTTCCGCCCTGGGGCGGGACAATTTGATTGCGACGCAATTTCATCCTGAAAAATCAGGGGCCGCCGGTCTTCGTCTCATTGAAAACTTTATAAAGTGGAATCCCTAAAATGCTAAAACGACGAATCATTCCTTGTCTTGATGTTATCCACGGTCGGGTCACCAAAGGTGTGAAATTTCAAAACAACATTGACCTCGGCGACCCGGTCGAACTTGCGATGAAGTACTACGAGGACGGTGCCGACGAACTGGTGATCTACGACATAACGGCTTCGGCGGAACGTCGTCCGATCGACATTGAAATGGTCAAACGCGTCGCGGCGCGTATTCATATTCCTTTGACGGTCGGCGGCGGCATCTCTTCGCTGAAGGACATTCGCACGGTTATCGATGCCGGAGCGGAGAAGGTTTCCGTCAATTCGCTCGCGGTCTCCGATCCCGATATCATCGTCCAAGGTGTCAAGGCGTTGGGACGACAGTGTATTGTCCTCGGCATGGATCCGGTGGCCCGTTCGGACATCAAACGATTTCCGAGCGGGTATGAAGTCACGACGCACGGATTTCGCAAGGACACGGGTTGGGACGCCTTGCAGTGGGCCGTTCGAGCCGTCGAGTTGGGGATCGGTGAAATCGTCGTCAATTCCGTCGACCGCGACGGAACGCAATCGGGTTTCGACCTTGATATCACAAAAAAAATCGCTCAAACCGTTTCCGTTCCCGTGGTCGCTTCCGGGGGGGCGGGCAAACCTTTCGATTTTATCGAGGTTTTTCGCAAGACCGGTGTTGACGCCGCCATTGTCGCGGGGATGATTCATACGGGGGAATTTACAATCCATGAAATCAAAAGAGAAATCGATGCTGCCGGTATCCCCGTTCGAATGCGTCCAACGAACACAAACGAAACGCAACCCACGACAAAATCATAAACCGGGGCCCTGCCGCTCAGTGTTACTAAGGCTCTCGCCAGAAAAAAAGCGGCAAATTTTAGATAAACGTATCGTTCATGTCATACTGAGGTATTCCGAAGCATCTGGTTTCAAGCTGCTCACGTTTTGCAGAGCGTGTTGGCCGGATCCACCAGATTCTTCACTCCGTGAGTACACTGCGTTCAGAATGACAAACCCTGCCCGTCAATTTCTGGCGGAAGCCTAACACTGCCCATCGTGAGCTCACTTTTTTATTTTTGCTCTTGTGCGATTCGCTCATTTTTCTTATCGTTTCTGCGGTGTTTGCCGACCTCAAATCGTTTCACATTTTCAAATGCTGCGCCGTTTGCCCATTCTTCTCATTTTACTGCTGTTTTTTAGCGGTTTGGAAGGGTGCGCCCAGCGAAGGAGCACGCTTTTCCCGGAGAATTTCGGGAAGCAGAACACGCAAAACGCAACGTCTCGGCAAACACAGAACTCGAATCCTTATCAATCCAACACGTTCGCCGGATTCTGGGAAAAATTCAAGCAGCGAATGCTCAAAGTCGGGGCCCCAACCAATCGCCGACCACAAACGCCACACTCGGACTACTCGCCGAACGATCCGTGGGAGTATTTGCAGGACACGCCCGGCGAGTACCCGCAAGAGCAGCAATGGATGCCGCAAATGCCGCAGGATTATCCGGAATACATGGAGCAACAACCGGTTTCCGAGCGTAATTTATCGCCGATCCGACAGGTGACCGCGAATCTTCCGACCGGGGAAACCGCGACCGCTCCGCCGGAACGAACGGTTTCGGCACAGCAGCAAATCCTCGCGAATTTTCCGGAGGAGACTCAATCGTATTATTTCCCGAACGCGGCGCAAACACCCACTCCGGCGCCCTCGGCAAACGCGAAAACGCCGCCAAAACCGCGTTCGGCTTTGGTCCAGGCGTTGGAAAAAGAATACAAACCGCTCACCGATCGGAATTGGATCCCGAACCATTCCCGACAGGCAACGGCGGTTCGCAACGGTGATTTCGTTACGATTCAAAATATCCGCAACACGACGTATCGGACCGCGACCGATTATACGACGTCTTACTCCGAGGCGACGTATCCCTTGGCCGAGTTGGCGTCGGTCGATCTGATCGAGGTTCCGTTCAAAGGACTTCCTTCGGTCGCGCATGTGGAAATCAGTTTCGGGTTCGCCGACGGGCGGCACCTCGGCGTTTCCGTCGAAGCCCGGTACGAAGTGGGCGAATCGTACGATCCGCTCGGCGGGGTGTGCAACCAGTTCGAGTTGATTTACGTCATCGCCGACGAACGGGACATGATCCGGATCAATACGGACATTAACCAAAATGACGTGTACCTCTACCGTTTGAACCTGACACAACAGGAAATCCAAACGATGTTCGTCGATATCATGAACCGCGCGAACAAACTTTCGACGCAGCCGGAGTTTTACCACACGGTTAAGAACAACTGTACATCCAACATTATCGATCACATCAACAAATCGAAACCGAACGCGGTTCCGAGTGAATACCGGACGCTTTTTCCGGGTTACCTCGACCATCTGCTTTATGACGTGAAACTCGTCGTCACGGAAGCTTCGACGTTCAAAGAAGCGCGAAATCTCGCGAAAATCAACTCGCTCGCCCGGCAGTACGGCGACACGGAATACTTCTCCGCCGGAATTCGGCAAAATCTTTACTAATCGTACTGTCTCACTTATTCTGACCTTTTACTCGAATACCCTTTGAATCCGCTACAGGCTTCAGGTTTCAGGCTTCAGGTTTCAGGCTTCAGGCTTCAGATGTCGGCCCATCCTTGTTATTCTGAAGCCTGAAGCCTATAGCCTGAAGCCTTGCCCCCGAAAACGGGTTTCGTAAGTCAGACAGTACAACTAATTCCTGACATACTTTGCTCTCAAACGGCAAACGGAAGCGATATCGCTCACGGAATTGATTTGGGAAGAGGAGAACCTTTTCAACGAGGAAGGGGTGATGAAAACTCAAAAGCAGAATGAATCCGATTTTTGGGCCGAGGTTTTTGAAGACGATTTGTTATTTATGAAATCTGGTCTGTAAATCATTGCAATCGCTTCCGTTTGCCCTGGACGACCCGATACTGAAGTTTTACCTCGGCGGCGCAGGGCTTTTTTTATTCCATCGTCTCCGAACGCAACGAGCGCAACTGATCGATCAATTTCGGAACGATTTCATCGTAAGAGAACGAGCCGAGGAGCGTTTCGCCGCGTTTGAGGTTGACCCGGTTCGGGCCGCACCACAGTCCCAGGTCGGCGTCGTCCGTTTCGCCGGGACCGTTCACGCGGCAGCCCATTACGGCGATCTTCACCGGCCAATCGGCGGCGAACCGCGTCGCTTCCCGGACCGTTTCGGCCAAATCGACGAATCTGTCGTTCTCGACCCGGGCGCAGCTCGGACAACTGACGATATTCAACCGGTTCGGCTTCCACTGGTCCGGCGAGATGATCGTTCCGTTTTCGACGTTGCGCAAAATTTCCCGGCCCGCTTCGATTTCTTCCGTTTTTCGGTCGTTCGGGACGGTGAGCGAAACCCGAAGCGTGTCGCCGATCCCCTCGGCCAAAAGCGGTTCCAGGGCGAGCCGCGATTTGACGATTCCTTCCGGCGGCATTCCGGCTTCCGTGACGCCAAGATGCAGCGGAACGTCCGGGCGGAGTCGGGCGAACGTCCGGTTCGCGTCGAGCACCGCAAACGGATCGGACCCTTTCAGCGAAACGCAATACTGGTAGAATTTGAGCGAGTCGAGAAAATCCGCGTGCTCCAGCGCGCTGCGAACCATCGGCGGGAGGTCTTCGGAATCGGCGTCCTTTTTTTTCGTCGGGTCCAAACTACCGCAGTTGACGCCGATTCGCAACGCGCAGTCGTTTTGCGTCGCGATGTCGACGAGAAGGCGGACCTTTTCCGTCCAAGAAACGTCCTTTTCGACGTGGTGCAAGTGTCCCGGATTGTAACGGATTTTATCGACGAACGGAGCGACGGTTTCCGCGAGCCGATAGTTTTCCTGTAAATCGACGGACAGATTCGCGTCGGTCAGGTCCCGGATTTTCGCGAGCGCTTCGGCGTCGTGCGGCGTATCGACGGCGATCCGAACGACGGCGGCCCCGTGCTCGTAAAGATGCTGGCTCATTTTCGCCGTCGCGAGATAATCGGTCGTTTTAGTCGCGCACATGCTTTGCAATGCAACCGGATTGCCGTCGCCGATGAGAATCGTTCCGATGCGAACCGCTCGCGTGGGATTTCGTGGGATCATGGTGCTGAATATGAATAAACGCTCGCTTACGCTTCCCGCTCCGTGGGGGGCGTTTTATCTCATTACGGTCGGGGACGTCGATCGTGCCGAATTCGGCGACGTTTTACGATCGGTTCGGGAATTTCCCGAGAGTCGGACGTTTGCCGATTTGGTCGCGTTTGAAACGTGGACGAAAACGATCGCAACGCTGCCGATCGTCGATGCGATTGTGCTGCTACAATCGTACACCGGGGAACATCCGCGGTCGGTTTTGGACCGAATTCGTCGCAAGTTTCCCGTAACGCCGGTCGTTTCGGTGCTCGGCTGCTGGTGCGAAGGGGAGCTTCGGACCGGCTGGCCGCTCGCCGCGACCCACCGAATATATGGGAACGATTGGATTGTGCAAGGGGAAAAAGAGCTTTTCGCGCTGGCGAAGCGGGAATTCTCGCTCTTCGGACTCCCGCCGACCTCGAAAGACGAAGACGTTTTTCTGGAACAGGCAAAACGAAAAACGTTCCATGAATCCGTGAGTGATCGCCGCTGCTGGATTTTCACTTGCCACGCGATCAGTCGGCCCGATTTCGAGATGAGCCGCTTGCTGCAAACGCGAATGCGGCGTTTCGGATTTCAGGCGGACGTGGTCGACTGGGAAAACGTTTCGGATTTCCCGCAGCAACCGGACACCGTGCTGTGGGAGCCCGGGCTGGTCGACGAAAAATCGTTCGGCAAAATCGTTTCGGCTCTCCGGCAGCTTCGGGCGAAGGTTCCCGGGGCGAAAATCGTCCTGTTTTTGGACTCCCCGCGAATCGACGAACGCGAAACGCTCTACGCCGCCGGAGCGGACCGCATTTGTTCAAAAATTCCGCCGGGAGATTCTTTCCTTTGTCCGGGCGATTTTCTATAATGGAGACTGAAAGGGCACTGGGCATGGGGCATAGTCATTTTTTCGACGGGAAATCATGTTGACTCGACTGAGATTCGCAATCGTTGCCGTGTTCGTTTTTCCGGCGTTTGTTGTTGCGCAGGAGAAAATTATGCTCCGACTGGAATACCCGGAAGGAAAGTATCTCTACAAGATGGAACAGCGGGATGTTTATTACGATTCCTTCATCCGGTCGTTGTTCGATATTCGCGCGAATCCCCCAAGAAAATTGGGGCTTGAAGGCGAAACTATAACCAGCTTCGGACCGCCCGATGCGGAAGGAATCGTACGCGTCGATTTTGAAGTCACAAAATACAAAGGCTTCGAAGAATCACAAGATGATGAAGATCTGTTGCCGGAGGAATTAGAGGAGAAACAACAAAAGCGGCAGCTTCATTTTGACAACTATAGTCGAGCTGTTCTTGATGCGAAAATATGGATGCTTGTCAATCCCAAACTCCGCCAGACTCTCGAAGTTCACGGGTACGATGAGATTCAAGACCGTGTGATCGAAACGGCGGCCCCGGAAATGAGAGAAGCCTACCAGTCCGCAAGAAAGTTTTTTGGAGACGAAAATGCTAAAAAAGCTCGACAAGCCGGCTGGCGGTTTTATCCCGACCAACCTGTCGCCGTGGGGGACCAATGGACCGCCAGCGCTCAAATCATCGAGGTGCCGATTGTGACAAAAAGTGAATTGGACATTGAAAACACGCTCAAGGAAATCAAAACGGATTCCGAAGGACGCCGGATTGCCGTTATCGAAAGCCATTCGGAATGGAAAACCGACGATCCCGATAAGTATGGCCCATATGAGATCGAGTATTCTCAGGTCGAGGTCTATTTTGATGCCGTGATGGAATTGGATATTGAAACCTGCTTGGAGATTTCCGGAAAAAGGCAGATCAAGGTCGTTGCCAAGCGACGCATCGATTACGACGTCGGCTCGTTTTTGGTCGTGTCCGTCGCCAAAAGAACGGAAACCTCGACCGTGGAGCGGATTCCGTAATACCATAACTCTGGAGCACAGGCTTCCAGCCTGTGTCACGGGCAGGATGCCCGTGCTCCAATAATCATCGCTAACAGCAAATCTCATGGAAGTTCACATCGTTCATCTGACCCGGCATTTTACGAACACCAAAGCGGTGGACGACGTTTCATTTTCGTTTCACAGCGGACAGATCTTCGGATTCGTCGGTCCCAACGGAGCGGGCAAAACGACGACCATGCGGATCCTCGCAACGCTCGACGAACCGACCAGCGGCGATATTTTCGTCGGACAAACGAGCGTCGTTCAGTACCCGGACCGTGTGCGCAAACTGGTCGGATACATGCCGGATACGCTCCCCGCTCATCGCGATATTACCGTTCACGAATATCTCGATTTCTTCGCCCGGGCTTATGGGCTGCGTAATCCGCACCGGAAAAAAATCGTCGAAAATATCGAAGAGTTTACCGGACTGACCAGCTTCCGCGAGAAAACGATCGCACAGATTTCCAAAGGGATGAAGCAGCGGGTCTCCCTGGCTCGGGCAATCGTTCATGAACCGGAAATCCTCGTGCTCGACGAACCGGCCGCCGGGCTGGACCCTCACGCGAGAATCGAGCTGCGGGAGCTGCTCAAAGCGATCCGGGAACAGGGGAAAGCGATCCTGATCAGTTCGCACATCCTGACCGAACTCGGCGAAATCTGCGACGGGGTCGTCTTTATCGAGCAGGGAAAAATGCTCAAAGCGGGCAACATCGACACGATGATCGAATCGATGAGCACCGGTTTGGTCGTGATGATTCGGGCGCTGAATCTGACGCTGGAAGAGCTCGGCAAAAAACTCATGGAAACCCCGCTCGTCCAGCAGGTTCGGGTCATGGACGATCACGTCGCCGTTTCGTTGGCCGGAAAAGACGAGGAGGCGTCGGAACTTCTGCGGTATTTAATCGAGCAGAAAATCCCCATTTCCGACTTCCGGCAGCATAAAACGCAACTGGAAGACCTGTTCCTGAACATCACCAAAGGCCGATTGCAGTAGGAAACCTTTAAAAATTCAAGCTTTCAACTTTCTGCATTTTTTTATGCTTGAAAACATGGGATGTGCGGGGAGCGTTTGCGAAAAAGTGGCATTGATTTGGCGTGAGTCCGCAATGAACAAAGTCCTGAAAGGACGCAACGTCTATAACCCCCGGCGTAAGCCGGGGGAAACCGCCCACGACAATCATCCAGCCCCAACGGGGCGTGACTTTTCCGCCTGTCCTGTTACGCCCCGTTGGGGCTGAAAGTTGTTTTGTCGTTCCTCCCCGCCGGTTGACACCGGCGGTTATAGACATTCAGCCCCGCTGGGGCAGGGAATCATTCGGAACCCTCAAGGTCTGCCGGTCGCGGTCTTTTACGTCGTGTAATCCGAATTGAGACGGACGTACTCGCAGGTCAAGTCGGTCGTCCAAAATCGGATGCTGCCGGCTCCTTCGGCAAAGGTGAGGAGGAAATGCGTTTCACGATTCCCCCGGATCGATTCCGAAACCGCCTTTTTGTCGAACGGGAGCGGAGCCCCTTTCTCGAACAACTCGAATCCGTTGATCGACAGGTTGACTTTTCCCGTATCGAACGGAATTCCGGCGTTGCCCGCTGCGGAAACGATCCGGCCCCAGTTCGGGTCCGCTCCGAAAATCGCCGCTTTGACCAGCGGATCGTTCGCGATCTGCTTGGCGATCGTTTTCGCGCTGTCCCGATCCCGGCAGCCGACCACGTCGATCGTGATCAAATGCGACACCCCTTCGCCGTCTTCGGGAATCTTGCGGGCCAGTTCCCGGCACAGCAGCTTCAGTCCGCCGGTGAACAGCTCCATGTCGTGTTCGGTCAACCGCTCCGCCGGATCGCCGGTCTGCGCGGCGCCGTTGGCGTAAAGCAAAACGGTGTCGGAGGGGCTGGTGTGTCCCTCGACGGAAATGCAGTTGAACGACTCCTCGACCGCTTCGGCGAGAAGCTCCTGGGCGGTCGATGGTGTCAAAGCCAAGTCGGTCATGATCATCGCGAGCATGGTTCGCATGTTCGGGGCGATCATCGCGGCGCCTTTGCAAAAGCCGGCGATCGTGATCGTTTCGCCGTTGTGCAGCGTAATCTGGCGTGACGCCGTCTTTTCGACGGTATCGGTCGTCATAATCCCCCGGGCGGCCCGGAAAAACGATCCTTCGTCGTCCGAAAGCTGTTGCGACGCCTCGGCCAGCCCGGCGCGGATTTTGTCCATCGGCATGAACGTCCCGATCACGCCGGTCGACATGACCAGCGCCTTGTCGGGATCCGCCCCGGCGTAATGAGCGGCCAGCGCGGTCATTTCAACGGCGTCACGCAAGCCCTGCTCGCCGGTGCAGTCGTTGGCGCAGCGGGAATTGGCGACCAACGCACGAAATCCGGTCCCCGGCGTCCGCGCGCGATCGACGACGACCGCCGCTCCGTGGACGAGATTCTGTGTATAGACCCCGGCAACGGTCGCCGGATAATCGCTGACGACCAGCGTCAAATCGAGATCGTTCGGATCGCTCTTGAGCCCGCAGTGAACCCCGGCGAAACGGAACCCTTTCGGTAGATAGGTCATAAAGTTAGCGGCGGGGCCTGCCCCGCGTTTGTGTTGTGAAAACGCCCCCTGTTTCGCAAGAGTCTACCCCCCGTTTCAGAAAAACTCAAGATTGTACGAATTCGGTGGGAAAAAAACTTGACAGCGTGAGGAATACCTGCTATGATGTTAGCATGTGCTAAGTTGATAGCGTATTGGTGAGACGCCGGAACCTTTGGTTCGCGGGCTAAACGGGGGAATTCTACAGTATTATGACAACATTATTCGATTTGGGGCCGCGAGAGCGGCAGATTGTCGAGGCGATTCTCAAGCTCGGCGAGGTTTCCGTCGCGGACGTTTTGGAGGAATTGCCGGATCCGCCGACGTATTCGACGGTTCGGGCGATTCTCGGACAGTTGACCCGCAAGGGGATTCTCACCGTCCGCGCAGAGAAGAACAAGTATTTTTACAAGGCGACCGGCTGCAAGGAGTCGGCGCAGAAGTCCGCCGTGAAAAACCTGCTCGCAACGATTTTCTACGGCAACGCAAGCGACGCGATCGCGACGATGATCGACGTCGCCGGAAAGGATTTGAACGACGAGCAACTTCAAAGGATTCAACACAAAATTCAAAACGCAAGAAAGGAAAACCGTTAAAATGATCTCGAACTTTTCACTGTTGATCGTGTGCGCAGCGGTCGCGACGACGATCCTGCTCGGGGCGGCGCTGCTTTTCTCGCAAATTTTGCGTCAATCCTCCGCGGCAAGTCGATTTCGGATTTACTCGCTCGCCGTTTTCGGGTCGCTTTTTTTCCCGATCGTCCTGATCTCATTCCCTCGAAGCGCGGACGTCCCGATTCGTAAGGAGGGCGGGCGCCTCGCCCGCCAAATCCCATTGGATTTGCCCCCAGTCACGAATTTCGAAGCAACGCTCCCGACAGTCGTAATGAACGATTCCCCCGAAACAGTTACACCAACCGTTCTCCCGGAAATCGTTTGGCTTGTCGGTTTCGTTCTCGTCGGTTTTCATTTCGCCCGTTCGATTTGGGGTTCGCGGCGTCTGGTTCGGCGAAGCGTCGTCACGGAAATCGACGGCATCCGGGAAATCGCGACGCAATTCGGTTTGCGGCGTAAAATCCGCGTCGCGGTCCATCCGACGATTTCCGTTCCGATGGTCGTCGGACTGCTGCGTCCGAGGATTCTACTGCCGGAACACTGGAGCAAGTGGACCGAACCGCAGCGTCGTTCGGTTTTCGTGCATGAAATGGCGCACATTGCCCGAGCGGACCTGTTTTGGCACTTTTTGACGAAAGCGGCGTGTGCGGTTTACTGGTTCCATCCGCTGGTTTGGCGGGTGAACCGGAACATGCGAATCGAGCGGGAACTCGCTTGCGACGACGCGGTTTTGTACTATGGCGTCAAAGGGAGCGATTACGCCGAAACGCTGGTCCTGGTCGCGAACAGCCTTAGCGGACACACGGCGGCGCTCGGAATCGCGATGTCACAAACGCATAAAATCGAAAGCCGCATCGACGCGATTCTCGACCCGACGGTCCAGCGTAAACCGCTCAAAAAGCGTAACACCATGCTCCTGTTCCTCGCGTTGTCGGTCGCCGTCGGCGGAATCGCGATGGTGTCGCCGGTCCCGAAAGGAATCGCGCAATGCATCAAAGGGAAAGAAGCCGTTGGCGAGTCGGAAGCGTCCGATCGAGATATCTTGGATAATCTCGCCCGGGAAAAAAAGGCATTCGAGAAATCCGTTAAAGCGCAACAAAAAAATATCCAGCATCTGATGAGGCAAGCAGCGGAAGGTTCATTTCGTCAAAATGAGTCGATTGTAAAGGATTACATTCTCGCCGAAGCGAAACTCGAAGCATTGCAAGCTCGATACGAAGCGGCGAAAGCCTTTAACCCGACGATCAAGGC
Source organism: Thermoguttaceae bacterium (assembly GCA_031549565.1). Taxonomy (GTDB): domain Bacteria; phylum Planctomycetota; class Planctomycetia; order Pirellulales; family Thermoguttaceae; genus JAVBSX01. Next base: position 9,647 of record JAVBPO010000081.1, on the reverse strand, counting down.
TATTCCCGAGGTTTTGTTCCAGGAGGCGATTCAAAGCGATCTGGATTATAAACGCAACGAAAAAACTCTCGCGATGATTCGTGAAAGAATAGAGACGGCGCTCGCAGAAAACCATGACGATACCATTCTCGCCCAGCTTCGCGAAGGATTGTCCAAGATTGAAAACAAACAAGACGCACTGGAAAAACATCTCCGGGAAACCAAAGGAAATGAGATTCTAGACCAGTTGAAACTCGCGGTCCAGCAAAGTTTGTGGGCGCAGGAAGCGGAAATCGAATCGCAGAAGATTCTCGTCGCGAAACTCAAGGAAAAGGTTACACAGCAGAAAGAGGAAGCGGACGAATACAATCTGGATCAGGCGACGAACGCGTTTCCGTGGAACCAAGTTCGGCTCAACGAGCAGGTCAAACTGGCTCGTCTCAAGGCGGAACTCGCCGTCGCGAAACAGGAGCTGGAAGAAACGGTCGAGTATTCGGAAGAGGAAATCGCTGAAATGCTTGAGAAAGACGAACGGTATGTTCAAGCCCGGCTTCGGCATTCCGCTCTCATCAGTACTGGGGGTGTTGACAAGGCGACCGTGGACGCCGAATTTGATGAATTATCGAAACGCTTGATAACGGAAATCCCCAAGCAAGCGGAAGGCGCCCGCAAGTTGGCGTTGCGCAAAGAGATCCGCGAGATGGAACGCACGATCCGGGTCAGCGAAGCGATGCTCGAAGAGTTGAAGAAATGACCCGTCAGCGGCGGGGCTTGGCCCGCGTTTGGTCGGTGAAAGCCGAGAAACTTGTTCGCGGGCCAGAGCTTCTTCCCGCGAAACATTCTGTCGGCATAATCGTGTATAATCAGGGAGTTCGGGATGTCAACGACAAGTCAAAGAACTCCATTTCACGAAACCTTCCATGGAAACTTCCTCTCCTCACCGGCATCGCCGAACTCTTTGGTGGATCGCTTCGTTTCTTTGCATTCTGATCGTCGTCGCGGCGGCCATTCTTTTCGATCGGCTGACTCCGTCGAAAACGACGCGGCATTCGGCCGACGTTTCGCCGGTTTCCGCTTCGCAAATCGATCCCATGGAAAAGCTCGCCGCGGAAAATCCGGACGCCTATCCCCCGGAGACCTGGCCCGGCTGGCGAGGATTCAACGGACAAGGGATCGCCCCGACCGGCAAACCGCCGTTGCGATTCGGGCCCGACGAAACTGACGCCATTCTTTGGAAAACGACCGTACCCGGCAAGGGGTATTCTTCGCCGGTCATTTGGGGCAATCGCTTGTTTCTCACGACGGAAGTCGAGAAAAAACTCCGGATTTATTGTTACGATCGTTCGACCGGGAAACCGCATTGGGAAACCGAAGTCGGTCCGGCCGTCGGTTCCACGCACACGCAAAACGGTTTCGCCTCCGCAACACCGGTCACGGACGGCGAATGTCTGTACACGTTCTTCGGCGCGACAGGACTGTTTTGCCATACGGTCGAAGGAGATCTTCTCTGGAAAGTCGAGATGCCCGGCCTTCGTCAACAACACGGCCTTGCGTCCAGTCCGATCCTGTATCGTGATACCGTCATTCAGCTTTGCGACAACGCCGAAAACTCGTCCATTGCCGCCTACGGGAAGACAACCGGAAAAGAAATCTGGAAAACCTCCCGTCCCAGCGGGGGCGGTTGGTCGACGCCGGTACTCGCTTCGACCTCCATCGGCGGGAAAGCCCGCGAAGAGCTCGTCGTCAACGGCGGCTGCCCGGCGTTTTCACGCCCCGGCAAGGTGTTCGCTTACGATCCCGCGACAGGCAAGGAACTCTGGAATTGTGCCGGTCCGATCGATTGGGGGATTCCGACGCCGCTCGTATTGGATGACACCGCTTATGTTCTTTGCGGCCGCAACGGAAGCGTCGAGGCAATCCGGCTCGGCGGCAGCGGCGATGTTTCCGCGACGCATCTGCTTTGGGAGCGGTCTCGGACGAGCCCCTACGTTCCGTCCGGTGTTTTGTATCGTAATCGCCTTTACGTCCCCACGGACAGAAGCCGGATCGTTTGTATCAACCCGGGCAACGGCGAACCGGTGTTCGAACGTAAGATCGACGGTAAATGTTACGCGAGCCTGTTGGCCGCCGACGGTCGCATCTACGTGTTGACCATGTCCGGAATCGCTTACGCGTTGGAAGCCGGGGAGGCGGGAAAAATCCTACATCAGACCGATTTCGGCGAAACTTGCTTCGCGTCCCCGATCGCCGTTGAAAACGATTTGATCGTCAGAACCGAAACGACTCTGTACTGCTTCCGGGCAAAACAAGAATAATTTATACTTGCTGCTGTCTGGCTTACGAAATCCGTTTTCGGGGGCAAGGCTTCAGGCTTCAGGATTCAGGATTCAAGTGAAATTCGTGATGAAGTCAAAAAAAGAGACCGCACAAATAATTCATAATTCATAATTGATTCCCCCCCATGGAAGAGCTTTCCCAGACCATCGTCGATTTCAAAAGTCTCAGTCAGGTTTTCGGTTCCAGTGACGAGAATCTGCGGGTGATCCGTAAACACTTGAAGGTTCAGGTGAGCGTCGACGAGAACCGGCTCGTGATTCGGGGGGAACCGGACGCGATTCGAAAAGCGGCGAATCTGTTCGAGCAGTTGCAGCGTCAAATCCGAACCGAAGGTACTCTTGCCCCGGAAGATATCATGCGGGCTCTGTCGGAACTGGCGGCGGGGGAAGAGATTTCGCAAATCCGACCGATCGAAGTGTACGGTGGCAAACGGGTTCGTCCGAAAACCGCCGGGCAGGCGAAATATGTCGAACTGCTCCGGAAAAAGGAAATCGTGATCTGTTCCGGTCCGGCGGGAACGGGAAAAACGTACCTCGCCGTCGCTTTGGCGGTCGAATCGCTCAAGTCGGGCGCGATCAAAAAAATCGTGCTCGTCCGTCCCGCCGTGGAAGCGGGGGAATCGCTCGGATTCCTGCCCGGCGACTTGCAGGCGAAGATCAATCCGTACCTGCGTCCGCTTTTCGACGCGTTGGCCGAGATGATGGAGCACGACATGCTCCGACGGTACATGGAAGAAGACCGGATCGAAGTGATTCCGCTCGCTTACATGAGAGGACGAACGATCAACAGCGCTTACATCATCCTTGACGAAGCTCAAAATGCGACCGTTTCGCAGATGAAAATGTTCCTGACCCGCATGGGAGACGGTTCCCGAATCACGGTCTGCGGGGACGCGACGCAAACGGATCTTCCGTCGCACAAAAAAAGCGGCTTATCCGACGCTTTGGTTCGGTTGCGGGAAATCGACGGGATCGGATACATGCATCTTGGCGAAGCGGACATTGTCCGGCACAATCTCGTCCAAAAAATCGTTGTCGCCTACGAACAGCCAAGTCGCCTGCGGGAACGCGAAGAGGATTATTGGGAAGAGTGATGTCCCGTTAGCGCCGGGGCTTGCCCCGGGCTGGACTCGAGGACGGTTTCTCATGTGGGCGTTTAGCAGGACGCGACGTTTCCGCAGAACAAACGCGGGGCAAGCCCCGCCGCTAACGGAACGGTGCAGAAGTAGATTTTTCCCGACAATTCGAAAAATCGCGACTTCCCTGTTTGTCAAATTGTTTTTTTTCGCTATAATCCCGCTCTCCGGGCTCTTTTGCCGACGCTTGAAGTACGGCAATGTCGAAGCGGAAGTCGCTGTCGTTTATTTGAACTTACGTTAATTGGGAAGGATACGTTGAATGGCCGGTTTTAATCCGTTTAAGAAATTTCGAGTTTATCAGAAATACGCACTCGCCGCTCTGGGGATCATGGCGATGATCAGCTTCGTGATTCTGCCGTCGTATTTCATGCTCCAGCGCGGCGGTCCGGGCGGACACGAAGCGCTGATCGCGACCTGCCGCCGAGCCGGCTACGGAAACGTCGACCAATACCTCCTTCAAAATTTGAGGCAAAACTACCAAACGCTCGGCTCGTTCTACAACCTTGTAGCCCGGGAGTTGTCGACGGCTGCTCAGAGTGAGCAGGAATTATACACGAGGTTTGGCTCGCTCCTGCAAATTCAGATGCAACACCAAAGAGGCATCCCCGACGACGCCTTGGTCACCAACTGGCTTTTGACACGCTATGCCGAGGAAAAAGGGATCGCGATTCCGAACGAATTGATTTCCGAACGGCTCCGGAATCTCACCGACGGCGCGATCACGAACCAGATGCTCGATTCGATCTGCCAACAGCTCGGACTGACGGGAGATCAACTCAGTTATCTGCTTCGTGAGGAAATGCTCGCGGATTATTTAGTCAGTTCGTTCCGTCTATCGACGGTAGCGACTTCACCCCTTTCCCAGTGGGAATATTTCCAACGTGTCCGCCGCTCTTTGACGACCGAAGTCGCGACGATTCCCGTCGAGTCGTTTATCAAGGAAGTCAAGGATCCGTCCGAGAGTCAACTGAAAGCGTTCTTCGAGGAAAACAAGAGCCGGGTTTACGACCCGACGCTCGTCGAATCCGGCTTTGCGATTCCGACTAAGGTCGCCTTTCAGGTGATCGATACCGAACCGACCGAACAGCTTCTCGCTTCGATTACGCAGGAAGAGATTGAGAAATATTACGAAGAAAACAAAGCGACGATGTTCCTCAAGCCGACGGCAAGACCGCAAGGAGACGCCGCGCCCACTCAACCGGGCGGACTGCCCAATTTCGGGTCCGGTATGGGTTCGCCGCTCTTTCCGACGGTTCCCGGTGGACGACCGGGCGGTTTGCTCCCCGGCGTCGAGTCGCTTCCCGGCCCCGGCTTGAACACGCTCCCGGGATCGTCGCCGACCGGACTCAATTTGGATCTCGGTGAGCCGGAACTTGCTCCCCTCGAATTTCCCGCTCCAGTGCAGGAACCGGCGGAAGAACCGAAACAAGAGAAACAAGAGCAGCCCGAGCAACCCGCTCCGCCGCAACCGACCGAACCGCAGTCGCGGTTGATCGGCCCGTCCGTCTATCGCACCGTTACTTATCGGCAGGATGAACAACCAGCTCCGACGGAAACACCTGCTCCTGCTGAAACTCCGGCTCCGACTGAAACTCCGGTTCCGGCTGAAAAAGTAGAAGAAGCCCCGGCTGTGGTTGAAGCCCCGGCAGTAGAGGAAACGCCAGTCCCGGCTGAAAAAGTAGAAGAAGCCCCGGCTGGAAAAGTAGATGAAGCTCCGGCGGTCGAAAAAACTCCGGATGTTCCCTTTGATCCGAACATTTTGTATCAACCGCTGCTCGAAGTGGAGAATACGATCCGACGGATCCTCGCGGGCCAAAAAGCGGACGCCGCCGTGAAGGAAATCGAAAAGAAGATGCGGGACTATTTCAAAGCCCACATTCTTTCCCGCGACGCCGCTCCGATTGATCTTGCCGCATTGGCCGCGGAGTACCATTTGAATATGATCACGGTGGGCGACACGATTTCGTACTTTGACGCTCAACAGCATGATTGCTGGAGAAACGTCGCTTACAGGCCGTTTTTGGAGAAAATCTTCAACGAAACGTCCACCCCTTACGACGTGGTCCTCGGACAGCAGGTTTCTCCACTGTTTCCCAGCGGAGGGCCGGTCGAATCGATCGGCTGGGTTACGAAAGTCGAACCGCAAAGGGTTCCCGAATGGACCGACGAGGGGATCACGGATCAGGTCCGCGAACGTTGGTTGACGGTTCAGGCTCGGGAATTGGCCGAAAAACATGCCCAAGAATTGTCTGAAATAGCGAACCAATCGAAAGACAAACCGCTTTCCGAATCGCTGGCCGGTCAAGGAGTGAACATCGTGGAAACGAGTCCGTTCACTTGGTTTACACAGTCGGTTGCCCAGTTCGGCCGTAGCCGCTCCCAGTTGTTGTTCGGCGAAGTGTGCGAAAGAGGCGTCCCCAACGGAACGGCGGATTACGCCAATCGCTACATTAAAGCCCCCGGCGCCGATTTCATGGAAACGGCGTACTCGCTGGAAATCGGCGAATCGGGCGTTGCGATGAACCAGCCGCAAATGCTCGCGTTCGTGATACGGCTTGCCGACTCCACTCCAAAGGACGAGGAACTCTGGCGATTTTTTGTAACGACGCCGCCGAACGTTTATCTCCAAGCCGGAAAGCCGGAAGTGCAAAATGAAATCATGCAACAATGGGTTGCGGAAATCGAAAAGAACGTCGGTTTCAAATGGGTCAATCGTCCGCAAGCGTTTCCCGAAAGGGGAGAGGACTGATCTCAAAAGGAGAACACGGTATGAACGACCGGAAACGGCGGATCTTTGGGATCGCACTGTCTTTCGGCTCGCTCGGCTTGATGCTCTTGCTCCTTGCCGGGGTGTTTGACGCCGGGTCGGCTGCAGAAAAAGAATCGGAACAGCCGCCGAATTTCGGAAAGCGGCTGGTCCTGAAAACGCTGGCCGTCCATCCGCACGATCCAGGTGCGTACACCCAGGGACTGATTTATTACGGCGGTTTCCTCTATGAAAGTACCGGCAAGTACGGGAAGTCGTCGCTCCGGAAAGTCGACATCAAAACCGGAAAAGTCCTGCAAAACACGGCGCTCAAGTCGAGCTATTTCGGCGAAGGGCTCGAACGGATCGGCGATTCCCTTTACTTTCTGACCTGGCAGGAAGGTTTCTGTTTCGTTTTCGATCGGGAGACGCTCAAGTTTCAAAAATCGTTTCGGTATCCCGGCGAAGGTTGGGGGCTCGCTTACGACGGAACGCACCTGATTCTCAGCGACGGAACGCCGAAGTTGCGGTTTTACGATCCGACGGATTTTTCGCTCAAAAAGAGCGTCGTTGTTACGGAAATTGATTCACAAAATCGCGAAAGGAAAGTGTACGACCTGAACGAGTTGGAAATGGTCGACGGCGAACTTTGGGCGAACCTCTGGAGAACGGACCGAATCGCCCGGATCGACCCGAAATCAGGCCGCGTGCTCGGTTGGATCGACTGTGCCGTGTTCGTTCCGGAGGAATACCGTGAACAACACAAGAATCCGGACCTCGCCGAACGCGTTCTCAACGGAATCGCTTACGATAAGGAGAACAAAAAACTATACCTCACCGGCAAGGAATGGTCGGTACTTTACGAAATTCAAGTCGGTTGGGAATGAAGAAAGGCTATAGACTATAGGCTGTAGACGATAGGAAGTCAATGGTAATTCAGAGCTATCCATAGAATAGGCAACGTTTCATTTCAGAAAAAAATTTATTTTGGAAACTACAGCCTAACGCCTACAGTCTACAGCCTTTATGAGCAAGATTACGTCCTATCGTTTACCGTTTGTGTCTATAACATTATGATAACCAAAATCACAGGCCGACTGGTCGCCCTTTCGCAGGAGCGGGCGATTCTCGCCGCGGAACCGTTTGAGTATGAAATCCTGATCCCGGAATTCACGCGGCGTCAGTTGCAGCAGGATCTCGGCAAAACCGTTTCGCTGCACACGATTTATTCGCTCGACGGTAATCCACAGGGCAAGATTTCGCCGAAGCTGATCGGTTTTTTGACCGAGGCGGAGCGGGAATTTTTCGACCTGTTTTGCAGCGTCGACGGCGTCGGTACGAAAAAGGCGCTCCGGGCGATGGTCCGGCCCGTTCGGGACGTCGCGACGGCAATCGAGGAAAAGGACGAAAAATTTCTCTCGTCGCTGCCGGGAATCGGGGCGGCGATGTCCGAACGGATCGTCGCGAAACTACGCCGCAAAGTCCCGAAATTCGCACTGCTGATCACCCGGGAAACCGGCACGGACGCATCCATTGCGACCGACGTGATTTCCGAAACCTTCGAAGCCCTGCTCGCGCTGGGACACACCGAGTCCGACGCCCGACGCCTCATTGACACCGCCTGCGAATCGAAGAAAAAATACAAAGACTCCGCCGAACTGATCCAGGCGATTTATCTGAACAGCCGGTGAACTCAACTGTCGCACGGTATGGCGGTAAGGTTGAAAACGCTTCCCGCTCATTTTTCATTCAAAACGCTCGCTTACGCTTCCCGCTCTGTTTTATTATTTCCGTCGCTCCACCCGGATGCCGATGTCGTCTCGCGGGGGGGAGGAAGACGCTTCTCCTTTGTCGTCGATTCGATTCGGTCCGATGCTGTAGAGCAAATACCCATCCGCCGATTCCTCGTACCGGAACGGTTCGTTCGAATACGGATCGTCCGGCAATTCGACGTCGAGCCGGTCGAGCGTTTCCGGATATTCCCCCTGGTGTGAAAGTCGGTATCGCTCCAACTCCCACGCCATATTGGTCAGCATTGCGTCGATTTGACGCCGTTGTCGGCTCGCATCCATCGCCTCCAGAGCCGGGAAAAGCAGGCTGATGAGGATTTTTTCAATGTATCGGGAGATCATCGTCGTGGAGGTGCCGTACCTCAGAATGTTCCAGAGATACCCCTTGAGCTCGAATACTGTGTTTGAGGGAAATTCATATTTTTTCGCGGCTTCTTGAACCCCGTCCTCGCCGATGGAGTCGAACGCCTTGTTGATATAGCGCAACATTTGATTCGTCCGCAGAAACTTCATATTGTGCCGATTCCATCGCCGGTCCCACTCCGAAGTCGTCTTGCCCGCCGTTTCGCCGATGCGTCCTTCGAACATCGCACAGGCGCCGTCCAGAGCGGTCAATCGCTCGCCGAGAAAGACGTTTTTGTACTCCGCATCGGTGAACGGTTTTCGAAACGGGTCGATTTCCCGTTTGAGCCGTTCCATTTCCTCCGGCGTCAAACCGCCGTACACCAACACGCTCCTCGCTGAATTTTCCGCGATCCCGACCAGGGAATTGTCGATCACAAAAGTAATGCTGTTGAAAATTCGGGGACGATGTAAACCGGCCAGTCGATACATCGCTTTGAGGTCTTCCACGGCTCCGTCTTTGTCCTGTACGGAAAGGCGATAACGACATCGCGTTTGGAGAGACCGAATGATTTCACGCACGGCCTGTTCGCCGGGCAGAAGCGCGTCGACCATCGACTCGCCGCGAATCATCGGGATGTAAAAGACCGGTTTACGGCTCGCCTCCGTGAAAAACGTGAAGATTTCGGTGTTCGAATCGACGAATCGCTTCAGGATTTCCTTTTCCTCGTCGCCGTACGTCGAAAAGACGATTTCACAGGGAATCGATTTCGTAACGATTTCATTTTCCTCCAGCGTGAGCGAGTCGAGAAAAACTTTGTAGCTGACGAACTCGGCTTTCGGAACGTTCGGCGGCTGGAAATTCAACTTTTCGCAAAGCGTTTTCCAGCAGTCGTCGCTCGAACCGCCGCCGACCGCGGCATCATAAAACGGACGGCCCAGGTTCTCAAACAGGAACCTCGCCCCGTTTTCCTCCGGCGGCTCGGTCGGCTCGATTCGTTGTTCGATGGCCGCGAAGTAATCGATCCCGGCTCCGTGCGGATTTCGCGGGGCGGTAAGGTACGTCGTTTCCGGCGAAATCCGCACCGTGGGAACGACGAACAGGATGAAAAGGTACATTCCAGCAAGCACGGCAACCATCCACGCCCCTTCGATCCAACGGTTTTCCGGTTTGCCCAGACCGTCTTCAAGTTTCACGGAAAAAGTTGCGCACGGAGGTGGGATTTCTTCGTATTGAGAACAGGACGTGAATGGTTCGCGTCGCTTTTTCTTACAAGGAGGTATACAAATGTCCGCCGCCGAAGCCCGCTCCACT
>JAVBPO010000033.1:0-71291 GCA_031549565.1 Thermoguttaceae bacterium | reverse complement strand
AGTGGAGCGGGCTTCGGCGGCGGACATTTGTATACCTCCTTGTAAGAAAAAGCGACGCGAACCATTCACGTCCTGTTCTCAATACGAAGAAATCCCACCTCCGTGCGCAACTTTTTCCGTGAAACTTGAAGACGGTCTGGGTTCAGTCCCGGCATAAAAGACGAGCGGATTGACGCAACCGGTTCGGTATGAGAGAATCGGTTGTGTCGTTCCGAATCATTCACTTGGTCGAAAAAATGCCGCGACGCCAAGCTTATACCCTGCTGGAAATATTGATCGTCCTGTCGCTGATCGTCGTGATCGCGGCGGTTTCGATGCCGGGGATCCAGCGGCTTCAAGTCCGAAGCGAGCTGAAAAGTACGGCCCAAAAACTGCAAGGCGAACTCTATGCGACGCGGTTGGAAGCGATGAAGACGGGCGAAGCGTACCTGTTTCGATTTCAAAGCGAAACGGAAAACTACGAAATTCTGCCGAAGAAAATCTATGACGCCCTTGACGTCAAACCGCAAACGACCGCTCCGGTCGATTTGACGCAAACCCGCTCGGTCGGCGCCGATTTGCGAGATTCCGTCTTGACGCCGCCGCAAAAGGAAAACGAACCAGCTCCGCGAGTTGATCCCGTTTACCGGAAACGACTGCCGCTTTTCTATACGTTCGGGACCGTTAAACCGGTCGAAACCGACCGCAATACGCCCGATGCGTTCGCGACTCGAAGCGTAGGAGGGCCACGGGATTCCCTTCTCGATCCGCAGCAGCCGGACCGGCCGCCGGAGCCGGTTTGGTCGGAACCGATTTATTTCTTCCCGAACGGCCGCACGTCCAACGGATCCCTGGAAATTTTCACGACCGGAACGTACCGGTTTCAAATCGAGCTGACACTCCGCGGCCTGACCGGAACCGCCCGGCTCGGCGAAATCGTGATTCCACCGTGAAATTCATTTGCGGTTCATGATTTCGATCAGCAGGTCCGGTTTGTTCGTCGTGATACTATCGATCCCCCAACGGAGGAGCGTTTCCATCCTCGCCGGATCGTCGACGGTCCAGGCCCAGACGAAAAAGCCGCGATTGCGGAGGATTTTCAGCAGCTCCGGCGAAAGAAGTTCGTGGTTCAGGTCGAGAATCCTGGTGTTGCAATATTCCGCCTTTTCCGTGAGAAAATCAGCCGTTTGCTCCACGGTCCAACCTTCTTCCTTCTTGCCGTAAAGCCAAGCGACGGAAATCCGTGGTTCGATTTCCCGGACTTTTTTCACGACGTTTTCGGAAAACGCGATCACGACGACCCGAGCGGTCAGGTCCGCCTGTTGAATCGCTTGGACGACCGGAAGTTCAATCCCCTCCATTTTGATTTCGATCACGGGTCGGGTGTTCGCCCCCTTGAACAGAGACAGGTATTCCGGGAGAGTCGGGATCTTTTCCCCGGCGTATTTCGGATCCTTCCAGCTTCCGGCGTCGAGTTTCGAAACGGTGTCATAATCGCACTCGACGACTTTTTTGTCGAGCCCGGTCGTCCGTTTCAAGTTGGCGTCATGAAGCAGCACAAGCGTTCCATCGGCGATTTGGTACACGTCGCATTCGGACCCGTCGGCGTTCATCGCAATGGACAGCTTCGCCGAAGCAAGCGTGTTTTCCGGCGCCGCGAACGACGAACCGCGATGCGCAACGACCGGAACCGGATAGACCGGGAGCGGCTCTTTCCATTCTTCTGCGAAACCGACGGCGGTGGACATGAACCCGATAAGCAAAGCAATGGTTTTTGACATGGAAATACACGGTCCAGTTTGTCATTCTGAGTGAAGCGTACTCGCGGAACGAAAAATCTGGTGCATCCGCCAACACGCATTGCATTGCAGACACAATTTGAAATCAGATTCTTCGGAGTACCTCAGAATGACATTATTGATACATTCACAAAACTCGACTCTTATTTTCCGGCGAGAGCCTTACTCGACGAATTCGTTCCCGATTTTCCGGGCCCGCTGCGGTTTGTCGAGGTTGACACCACAAGCAACGCCGATCTGGACCAACAGGTTCCATCCGGCGAGCAGTTGCAGGATCATATCGTACCCTTTCAGCTCCGGCACCATGATAGTCGGGAACACCGTTTGCTTCGGAGCGATCGCAATCACGGTCATTTTGACGCCGCCGACGAGCAGATCCTTGATCCGGTCGCATTCCGCTTCGAACGGATTGACCAGGACGACGACTTCGTTCGGGTTCATGATCTCTTCGACGCCATGCAGGATGTATGTTCCTTCAAGGAAATCGGCCTTTTTGCGGGTGATTTCGTTCGCTTTGAGCGTAAGCTCCTCGGCGACACCATCGTTGCGGCCGGCGAAATAAATCATCGGCGCGGCGACGGCCTTGGCGATCAATTCCGGATCGTATTCGGTTTCCAGCACCTTTTTGGCGTATTCGGCGGCCGTTTTCGCATTTTGCGGGCAATCGCAATCGATCATGTTGCACAAAAGCGAACGATAAACGAGCATCTGCTCGACGACGCTTTTCGTCGCCGCGACCGCTTTCTCTTTCCCGCAGGTGAGAACAATCGATTCGTTGGATTTTTCGATCAATTTCGGTCCCGCGTTGGCCGTGACGCCGAACAGTTTTTTGTGGCCGTCCTTGATCAATTTGACGTACAGGGCGATCGTTTCCTTCGTTTGACCGCTGTTCGATGCCGCGATCACGGCCCAATTCGAAAGATCGTATTCCTGCGCCTGGTACGAACCTTCCGTGGCGACATTCAGATCGAGCCCGCGTTTGCGCACGCCGTACATGAAACTTTTCGCCGGAAAGATCCGGCTCGAACCCTCGCCGGTTAAAAAGAGACGCCCGGTTTGCTTGACGATTTCGGCGATTTTCTTCATCTGCGTAAAGTCGAAGTTCGCGATCATGTCCGGCGTTTGGAGCATTTCCTGAACGAGTGCAAAATCCTTGTACTTGGGGTCCGTGAGATTCATAACGATTCCATAAGATAAACGTGAAGCCCGCCAAAACCGGGCGAAACCAGAAAAGAGTACCCATTATAAGGATCGTAACGAGAACAAACAAGCCCTCACGAGCCGGGATCTGCGATCCCGATACGCCCGTAACGTTTTTATGTGCTATACTACTGCGTCAACCCGGCTCACGGTGCGCACCGCCAACGACTCCCCTTGGTTTACGGCCTTTGAAACATCGCTCCGAGCCAAATGTTCGGCCTATGACCGGCCTTTACGTCGTATCCAATCCGCAAGCGTGGGGAGCGCAAACGCAGCTTCAGCGGAATATCAACACTCTCGGCAACGTTTTGACGAGACTGGGGACCGGATTGCGCCTCAATACCGGCAAAGACGATCCCGCCGGTATAATCGGAGATACTCTGCTCAAAAGCGACATTCGGGCCACGACAACCGCGATCCAAAACACACAGCGGGCCAACAGTGTGATTGCCGTTGCACAGAGCGCTTTGGGGCAAATCTCTTCGCTGCTCAACGATATTCGAACGTTGGTGAACGCTTCGGCGAACTCCGGTGCCATGACGCCGGACCAGGTCGGCGCCAATCAACTGCAAGTCGACGCGTCGATCGATTCAATTGACCGAATCGCCAATACGACGAATTTTCAGGGCAAAAAACTGCTCGACGGCAGTATGAGCTTTACGACGGAAGTGCTCGGACGGGCCGAAGACCAGCCCGACCCGCTCGTCGGACTGGACGTCACGTCCGCGAATTTCGGAACACAAACGGCGATCGACGTCGAAATGCAGGTTCTCGCACTGGGGGAAAAAGCGGAACTCTTTTTTGAAAGTCGCGGGCTCTCCGAAGCGGCAATCGTAGAAATCGGCGGAAACAAAGGGCGTCAAATGCTCAGCTTCGCCGCCGGGGCAAGTTTCGAGGACATCGCCTCGCAGGTGAATCTGTACACCGATTCGACCTGCGTTCGAGCCGTTGCCGGGAAGCAGGCGACTAAGGGGCAGCTCCTCATAACCAGTGCCGGAGCGAATAACGATATCAATCTCGTCGCGAAAGGCGCCGGGTTCGACGCCGGAAATTACGCCGTGAAATTCACCGTCTCCGCCTCGAACGAACCGAAATCGGTGATAACACCACCATACGGATTGCAGCCGGGCATCGTCGAGATTCAGCTTCCGCCCGCTTGGAAAAAAGCGACCGCGTCGATCGACGAAGCCGATATTGGCATCATCACGACGCAATTCAAACTCGATTCCCGGGCCGCTTCGATCAATTATTCAAGCGTGTCGATTTCGAACACCGAAGGAATCCGGGTCAATGCAATCAACTACATCCCGGCGACCGGAACGAATCCCCGGGTCAATGCGGCCAACCGTGTCGCCGTCGATTTGGACCGAAATGGCGTCCTGCAAGTCGAATACGAAGCTTCGGCGACCGCACAGGACCTGGTCGACGCGATCAATGGAATCAAGGGCGTCACGGCGTCGATCGTCAACAACGCTCGGGGCGGCGCTGTGATCAACCAGTATAACACCAGCGGAAAGCTCGTCGATGCGACCGCCGATGGAACCGTTACGACTCGGGGGAAACTGACGACGGGTTTTCAAACGGGAACCGACGTCCGAACCGACATCGGTATCACGATCACTGCGGTCGAATCGGGCGCGGACCTTAACGGAACCGATTTCGTTTACGTCGCCAAGGGGATCAATACCCATGCGGCATTCGGTGACGTCATTATCGGCGGCGTCGACAACGGTGTCCGGTCCGCGACGCAGTTCCAGCCGAATCAGTACGGCGGCAAAGTCGGGAAAAGCGTGATCTTCACCGCCGTCCAACGCGGTTCCGCCGGGGACGGTTATGAAATCCGATTTCAAAAAGACGGTAGTTCCACTTTACGTGTTAATTTTGACGCCGGCAATGGAATCCTGACATTTTACGGCAACGGCGAATACTCCGTCGAGCAGATCAACGCCGTGATCCAGGCTTACGACGCCACAAAGCTCCCGATCGACCAGATCAACAATTTCCTCGTCGCCAGCGGTGACGGGACGGTGAATTTCCATTACTTTGAAAATGCTTCGATCACGACGGGGGCTAGCAACGTCGGGCTCGTTTCGCAGCCGGGAGCGATTACAAAGATTCAACAAGGTATTGCCTCGCAAGCGGCTTCAACCTTCGTCGTCGGCAGTGGTGGCGCCAATGCGTTTGATTTTACTTTAACGGCAACTGAGAAAAAGGCGCAAACGTCGAACATTACGATCCAGTTCAAGAACGAAGTCGTCGTGACGAATCAGTCGACGATTGACACCGCTGAACAGACCAATGCAGCTAATACTCAGTATAACGACGACAATTTGTTGAACCCGGGCGATCCGGGATTTCGGGATCCGGTTGTTGTTCCGTCGAGAGAGTACAATTCTTCCTGGCATTCCGCGACATGGGACAACGGGACTTTGGTGTTGTTCGGCACCAATCAGAACACGGTCTCGGGAACGGTTATCAAAAACATGATCGAGTCCGCTTCGGGGACGCCCCCGTTTTCTTTTGACATCAAGGATCTCGATGGTTCCGATACATTTGATTTCCCCGTCTTGAACGGTCAGAGCTTCAGTTTCGGAACGTTGGGTAATCAACAAACGACCGCTAATATGGTCAATAAACCCATTGTCGGAATCGATCATGTCAAGGCGGTGACACAGGTTAACGATCGCTACATGTCGGGCGTACTGCAATTCCAGGTGGATACCGCGGACGTCGACGGGAGCGACTATAGCGTCCGTTTCGTCAAAGGAGGTTCAGGAGGCGTCAGCGTCACGATGAGCGGCGATCAGCTTGTCATCACCGGGCTCGGTGAAATTTCAGGGGCCGACATCTTTAACGCCGTGAACGCAACGGGAAGTCCCGCGAAAAACATAATCAGTGCAATCGGCAGTACTGGCGGCATCTTTGATTTCGAATATTTCGACGGTACGCTTTTTCAATTTAATGCGACCAACTTTACTCAGCGTCCCTATGTTCGTTCCATCGGCTCGGCGACGGGCACTCAAGCGGTGATCGACATCAGCGACAAGGGAACCGATTTGCAGGCGGCGTCGATTTCGATCAGCGACGAAACGAATGGAAAGAATTCCAACATCTTGACGCTCACCTCGTACGAAAAAGGTCGAAGTGGAAATGATTTGAAGGTCGTTTTCCAATACGATGACGTCCAGGACGATCTCACGGCAAAGTGGGATCCCGAGACGAAAACCGTGACCGTGACCACGAAAAACGCCGTCGTCGCCAAAGCGGCTTTGGATGCGGTTTTGCACGGTGTCGTCGATGAATATGGGCGATCCATTTTCGAGGCGTCAACGACCGGACTGACCGTAGGAGCTTCGTTCGACTTCTCCACGTTCACCGGCGACGGGAAAAACGTCTATCTCGGTTCGGTCAACGGGACCGTCGAAGATAAACTGGACCAATCGGACCGTAACACCGCGACGACCATTGCCGGAACGCTTGGCACCAACCAGGGGGACGCTTACATCACGACTCTCGGCGGCGTCTTTATCGAGTTGTACGATTCTCCGGCCCAGCTTTTGGCACGGTCGGAGTATATCGAATCCGCTCAACAAGCGTCCGTAACGCTTTACGAAGGGGACGGTTCGGCCAATGAAAATTACGTGACGTTCAAAACCCGTGACGCCGGAAGCGAATTCAATGGGCTGGCGATCCGGATTGAAAACAGCGACGGTTCCGATCATAATACCGAAAAGTACCGCAACGCCGTTTTTGCATCGTTCAACGCCGAGTCGAAGGAGCTTCACATTATCGGCGATTTGGCGAATGTGTCGTACATGCAAATGATTGAAGCGGTCCGACAGGCGACCGGCGGTTTGATCGAAATGTTCGTTGCGAAAAACATCGACGGCTCCGGCACCGACATACCGCTTGGCACCATGAAAGTCGGAACCACTCTCGTCGATAGCGGCTGGGGTGTCGATTCCTTTAGTACCGGAACCTATCATATCGGCACGAAAAACGGCGTCGATAACATCGCGATCATTCTCAAGGACAAAGAAGTCGCTGGAACCGTGGGAACGGATCACGCCGCGATATTCACCTATGTTCTGTGTGACAAGGTGGGGGATTTCTCGACGAATTCCGATTACGCGAGCCGATCGCTTAACCGTGACACCGGCACGATCGTCAAGGCAACGCTTAACCCCGACAACGACGGGAGCGGCAAGGTATTCTACAAATCCGACATCGACCCACTTCAATACCACTCTTCCGCTCTACAAGGCGGACGCGACGGTGGTACCAGCTCCATGACCGTCGATGAAGTGATCGATTTCATCAACAGCGATCCGGAGCTGAGCCGCCTGTTTTACGCCGAGCGGGCGGCCGGAAACGACGGGACCGGGTTGGTGTCATTTTTTCAGGAAGCGGCGTATTACGGAAGCGTGGACGACCAAACGGCGCTGCAATTCCTCGGTCCGAAAGCCTCTGCGGAGATCGTCTTCACGATCGACAAAAGTGAGATCGGTCGCAATCTCGCGAATCAACACGTTTCGCTTTCCTGGGAAGACGAAGCAACGGACTGCGACGGCAACGTGACGCCGGCTCGAATGGTCGTGCATTTGGCGACGGACCAATACGGTAACGCGACGACAACCGCCCGGGAGCTTGTCGATTATTTCAACTCGCTTTCGCTGGAAGAAACACACGGTGTCAGCGTGAGTCTTCTACGGCCTCGCGGAATCGACAATGTCGCCGACGTCGATTGCACCGACGATTACGGCAAGGGCGTTCTCAAGAAAACGGCAACGGCTGACGATTGCGGACAAACCGTGACGCTTCCGATCGTGTTCATGGAGATCCGGCGAACGACAGGATGCGATGAAGTCAAAGGTGGCGTTATGATGCAAAACAACTTCGACGACGACCCGTACGGCGTCAAGCTGGAATCAGTCGAAACCGGGTCACGACAAAGCGTTTCCATGCATCTCGTCTCCGGCACGCTCAACGTCGTGAATAAGAACGGCGTCATAACCGACACCGCCGGTGGTGCCGACGCGATGGTGCTCTCCAATGGAACGAAAATGACCGCCGACGGAAATCGGGTCGCATCCAGCACGTCGATGCTCGCTTTTAGTGCCACGTTGGGAATCGACGTCCAGGCGGGAGATGTGATTCGCTTTCGCATCACGGACGGCGGTTCGACATTCCAGCTTGGAGCGGACGTAACGACACAGCAGCAGATTCGCATTTCTCTGCCGAACGTCGGCTCGGCGTCACTGGGCGGTTCAAGCGGACGGCTCGTGATGTTACGCAGCGATGGTGTCGCGAATCTTTCGACCGACACGAAGCTGACCGACCGGATCGTCCAGGAGGCGATCAGCGAGATTTCTTTCCTTCGCGGTCGTCTTGGCACCACACAACGAAGCACACTCCAACCGAACGAAGCGGTTCTCGAAGACACCGTCGAACAACTGAGCAGCGCGGAATCGTTGATTTCCAACGCCGATTTCGCGGAAGAAAGCTCGCGAATGACCCGTTCTCAAATTTTGGTCCAGTCGAGCTCACAGGTTCTTACGCTCGTCAATCAGACCCCGCAATACGCGGCGCAATTGATTCGATCTTAGCGTGGTGTCAATATGATCACCCCGCAGTTACGTTTGGGGCCGGTATCGGTTTTGGAATTATTTGCGCTCTTTTTATGCTTTCTTGATCATATCTTAACATTCCTCCGGGACAATGCCCGGCGTGTTCGATTGAGCTTCCCTGACGTTTACAGGGAAGAGCCAATCAACACCGTTAAGAGTTCGAAACCTGGGATCGCAGGTTTCCAGCCTGCCCTGGGTTTGCTACGGGCTGGAAGCCCATAGGCCCAGGTGCAGGCAAGATGCCTGCGGTCCCAGGAAATACTTAACGGCGTTGATAGCCAGTACCTTTCACGAAAGAAACATGAGAAGAAAACTTGCTATTGCTACGAATTGCGTTACCGAAGAAATTCAGCTTCACACCATGCGACGTGCCTGTGGTTTTACGTTGGTGGAACTGCTCGTCGTGATCGCGGTCATCGGCATTTTGATCAGTTTGCTGCTTCCCGCCGTGCAATCGGCCCGAGAGGCGGCACGGCGAATGCAGTGTACGAACAATATGAAACAAATCGGGCTCGGGTTACACAATTATCACGACGTCTATCAGACGATCCCCGCCGGATTCACGGCTCAAGGTTTCACTTGGAGCGGCGCCCTCTTGCCGTACATCGAACAGAAAAATTTATACGACCTGCTCGTGTTCGATTGGAGCGACGAGGCGAAGGGCGGGTTTCGCCATAACACCGCCGGGAGTGTCATCGGTTCCAAAGACGACGAGCCGATCAGCAACGTCGTCGTCTGCATGACGCCTATTCCGACTTACTTTTGCCCGACGTGTCCGCTGGAAAAGAATTACCCGGGCATGTACAACAACATCTCCAATCGCGCGATCGCGTGTTATCGCGGCAATGCAGGGAGCGACGTCGGAAACGACAACGTGCGAACGATGCGGCCCGAAGGTTACACGGTCGGCGGCGTCACGATACCGGACAGCGAGATGATATCACTCTCCAACTGCAAAGGTCCGCGCAAAGCGAGCAATGCCCCGAAAGCGAAGCCGAACGGTTTTCTCATCGGCGACACATGGCACAACTTCGGCGCGATCAGCGACGGGTTATCCAACACGGTCGCGTTCGGCGAATCGGCTCCGGCTCCGGATTTCACGAAAGACAGCCAAGGCATGGATTTCTGGCACACCGGGGGCAACCAGTGGTGGGGCTGGGGCGTTCTCGGCGACCAGGACACGCCGACCGAGTTTTCCGAAGCGCTCGGAAGCGGAATGGTACAACTGAACGCTTTCTTCCTGACGCCGAATATTCACGGCACGTTTATCGAAGTCGCGTTCGGCAGCTACCATCCCATGGGCGCCAATTTCACGCTAGGTGACGGTTCGGTTCATTTCGTTCCGAATTCGATCGACATCGACATTTACCGGGCGATCCATTCGCGTAACGGCAAAGAACCTTTGACGCTTTAGAATTCCGCCTTTCCATTTAACTC
This sequence comes from Thermoguttaceae bacterium, assembly GCA_031549565.1. GTDB lineage: Bacteria > Planctomycetota > Planctomycetia > Pirellulales > Thermoguttaceae > JAVBSX01. The sequence goes on along the minus strand of JAVBPO010000033.1, from coordinate 61,249 downwards.
CTCGGGAGAACCGACATGACAAGAATATTATTGCCGAGCCTGTTGACGATCGTGCTGCTTACGGGTTGTTCCTCGCGGTCCATGATCGATTACAGTGGTGTCGACCTGGTCGACGGGAGCGGCGTCATCACACTCGACGGACAACCACTCGCTTACGCCCAGGTCTTCTTTGAAGACGTGAAAAACGGCACTCTCGCTTTCGCGCTGACCGATGAAGCGGGTCGCTATCACTTGATGTTCAATTCTGAGAAGTCCGGAGTCGAAGCGGGGGAAAAGAGAGTCCAAATCTGGACCGCCCGGGGTGGTGTCGAATTCAAGGACACGATTCCGAAAGAAAACCTCGGCCGCGGCAAGGAGCGCGTGCCCGACCGCTACAACCGCAAGACGGAGCTCGTCCGGACCGTGCTCTCCTCGAAAGAGAAGAGATCGCAGAAGTTTGATTTCGAGCTTGAATCGAAAGGCGCGATTTCGCAGGAAATCGTGCTTGTGGAGTAGGAGGCGAGCCTGTAGACTTTAGATTATTCGGTCGGCGCGACCGTGTGATATTCCGCAAGATTCGCATCGCTGCTCATGCGGCTCTTTATTCATACCAACACCATACCAATCAATGATGATGATCCAAAGAATTTTGACGATGCTTTTGGTTATGTCGTTTTCCCAAGGCGTCTACTGCGAGACGAATGAGGTCGTGACGCCGCCTGAAAAAACGGGGTTCACGTTCCTTGTTTTCGGCGACCGGACCACCGGAACGCCGGAAGGACTTCCGATCCTTGAGGGCGCCGTCGCGGACGCCAACCGGCTCCAACCCGATTTCGTCATGAATATCGGCGACATGGTCCAAGGGTATAACACCACGGAAAAATGGCTCGCCCAGATGCGGGAATACAAGGCGATCATGAGTCGTCTGGAAAGCCCGTGGTATCCGACGCCGGGAAATCACGATATTTACGGCGGCAAAGCGGCCGCGGACCTTCCCATCGGACAGCACGAAAGGGAATTCACGGAGAATTTCGGACCGTTATGGTACGCTTTCGAGTACAAAAACAATTGGTTCATCGTTCTCTTTACGGACGAAGGCAATCCCGAAACCGGTGAAAAAAGTTTCGGAAAACCGGAATGCCAGAAAATGAGCGACGCCCAATTCACTTGGCTCAAGACGGTTTTGGAGCGAGCCAAAGAAGCCGAAGGAATCTACGTTTTCCAGCATCATCCGCGTTGGCTCGGAGGCAATTACGGCGACGATTGGGAGAAGGTTCATGCCGCTTTCGTCGAAGCGGGCAACGTGAAAGCGGTTTTCGCGGGACACATTCACCGGATCACTTACCAAATCCGAGACGGTATTCAGTACATGACGCTGGCAACGACCGGCGGTAAACTGGAGGATATTAATCCCGAAGCGGGATTGATGCATCATATCAATCATGTGTCGGTCCGAAAGGATTCCGCTCCAAAAATCACGATCCTACCGGTCGGGTCGACGATCGAGGTCAGTTCGATGCCGGCCCGGCGTGGTGCACCGGTCGACGAGAAGCCTGTTTTGCAGACGGCTCCGTGAGGTGTTGAGTGCGTGAGTCCCGGGGATTGCGGTGGGGTACCACCTTCATCCCCGGCTCATTATTCTCAAGATTCGAAGCCTTCCGACTCTTCTTGGCGCAGCTTTTTGGGAAGGTAGAATCTGCTTGGAGAATGTGAAAATTCGACCAATTTACGTCGAGAAGATATTTACCCCCACGCTTTCGCTTGGGGCTCGTAGGAGCCCCTTTTTTCGTCCATGTCAAATGTTGGTCGCATTGCCGTTTACCCGGGGTCGTTTGACCCCTTCACGCTGGGGCACCTGAACGTCGTAGAGCGAGCGAGCCGATTGTTCGATGAAGTGATCGTCGGGGTCGGGATCAATCGGGACAAAGCGCCGTGGTTTTCCACAGAACAACGGGTTCGACTCATCGAGCAATCGACGACTCACCTGAGTAACATTAACGTCAAAACTTACGAAGGTTTGACGGTTCGTTTCGTCCAGCAGTGCGGGGCAAAGATCATGGTTCGCGGTGTGCGTCCGATCACGGACATTCCCGCCGAGTTGACCATGATGATGGCCAATCGCCGATTGGCGCCGGACGTGGAAACGCTCTTTCTCATCGCCGACGGCGAGTTGGCGCACGTGTCCAGCTCTTTGATTCGGGAAATCACTTCGGTCGCCGACGAAGCGGTTCTGCTGAGTTTTCTCCCTCCGCCCGTTGCCGAAGCGGTTCTGGAAAAAAGCCGAACGCTCCGTTAACGCGGTTTCACCGGCTGCGTCTTTCCGAACGTGGAATCCCGGTCCCGCGACGGATCGGGAGCCGTCCGACCGGTCGGATAAAAGAGGTCCGCCGAGGCCATGAACAGCTCGTGGGCTTGTGAAGAAGGGCGATCGATCATTTCGTAAATGCACTTGTCCCGCAACTGGTAGACGAGCGAACTCCCCTCCGGCCAACGGATCGCCATGATTTCGCCGATTTGGCCGAGAAGCTGGTAAACCCTGGCCCGGGCAAGATTCATCTCTTTGGCGACTTGCCGAACGGAAGTGATCGGTCCGTCGAGGCCGAGTCTCGCTTCCGCCAACTGCACCACGCCTTCAGTCGCGTCGATCCGAAGTTGCCCCAGACAGGGCCGAACGAATCGCCGCATGATCTCGTCTTTCGACGGGAAAGAGGAGGCGGTGAGCATTTCCGACATCCAGAGCTGAAGCTCGTCGATCCACCGCAAAGACATGCGAACCCGAAGTCGGGGAACGTTGGTGAATTTGGAAGCGACTTCAAAAACATCGTGGAAAAGGTGAACAATCGCCTGGATACGCCGCTCGCCGTGGGTTTTCATGGAACGAAGTTCCTCAAGACTGATCCGGCAATAGATTCCAAGCGGCTTGTTCCAAAGTACACGCGGAATTTCGCTCAAACTGCTGCAAAGACGCCCGATTTTTTCGTTTTCCAAACCTTGATCGATCACGACGCGCTGCCAAGTATTCCACTGGAGTTCAGAGACGAGATTCCAGTTCGGTTCGTTTCCTGCAAACACCGGTTGTTCTCTTTCGCCGGGTTCGCTTGCATACTCTTCCGGCAGAGGAATCATTACTTCGGAAGTGTCGGCAATTCTTCCGAGCAGGGAAACGAGTGCGTTGAATTTCTTCTCGCCGATGCTGGGAAATCCCATCAGTTCATCCATCGACATGTCCAATATTTCCCCTACGGTTCGCCCGAGCAAAGCGATCGGGAGTCGCTTGTCCGACAAATTGACCCAGTAGGCCAAGCGTTTCTCAAGATGCCGCTGGTATTTCGGCGTTTGTAAAGTCTCTCGCAGTTCGAGGTATTGGGCTCCTAAACGGTGCTCTCCGATCGGAATCTTCTTACTAACGGACATGGGGGAGGAAATACGGAGGAGGAAATGGGAGAGAAAATGTGTCGACCGGCATCCTTCCCGACGATGAATTGATTGACGGCGAATGAAAAACGAAGTATCTTGGAGTACAGTGATCCAACACGGTGCGGGCGCCTTCGGCGCTCCGGCTAAACGGGGGACGATCATTCGCAACCAACCGGTGTTCAACTGCAATTTTAGTATGGAATCCGGCTTGGTGCGCCATTTATTCTTAAACTTTGCCCGTTTTTTTGATTTTTCCAATTATTGCTTTCGCTGACATGTGGTTTTTTGCGATTGTAGAGGCTGTATGCAAATTTTCCGAAAGCATGGCCCGCCCGGCGCTGGTAAGCGCGATAGTCCTTCTCGGCAACACGGCAAACGCGGCGGAAGCCTGGTTGGTCAACGCGAACAAATTGACGCTGGAATATCGTCAAAAGCTCGACACACTCGCCAAGTGGTGTGATGAACATGAGCTTCCCGAAGAGGCCGCGAAAATACGTTTGTGTGTTCCGCCGCAGGATGAGGAAAAGATTTACATTCCGAAATTACCGATCAAGGTGCTGCGACCGACCGCGACGAATCAAAACGGATCAGCCCGAAGCAAACCCGAAGCGAAACGTACCGCAATCGTTGCGAACATTCCGACGCAAAAAACGAGCGAGATTCCCCCGGAAACGGACGACTCGCGGGAATCCGAGGACGAGGACGAGAACGGTCCGGAAGAATCGCCCGATACGTTGGATCAAAAATCGAAAGAGGACGCCGCATTCGACTGGGAAGCGGAGTTTTGGAAAGCCCGGAGAACGTATGCCGCCAAGCTGTTCGCGTGCGCCAAGTCGGCGGCCCGGCAGGATCGCGGCTCGCTGGCGATTCAAATGTCGCTCATGGCTCTGCACGCCGATCCGGATCACGCGGCGATACGAAAATTGCTCGGCTTCATCCGGTACAAAGACGAGTGGAGAACCCCTTGGGAAAGGGAACAACTCAAGAAAGGGAGAATCGATCATCCCAAGTTCGGTTGGATGCCGGAAAAATTCGTCAAGCGATACGAAGACGGCGAACGTTGGTACGGTAAAAAATGGATTACGCCCGCCGAAGATCGACACAACCGACAGGAGATCCGCAAAGGTTGGCAGATCGAAACGGAACACTATCTCCTGACGACCAACCACAGTCTCGAAGAAGGGGTGCGATTGACCCGGGAACTGGAAGACCTGTATCGGGCGTGGAAGCTGCTCTTTTACCGTTTCATGGCGTCAGACGAAGGTTTGGCAACGCTGTTCGAGGGGAAAACCACGCCGAAGCCGGGAATGAAGCACAACATACGCGTCTTCCGGGACCGGCAGGATTATCTGGCGAACTTGATTCTTGAAAAGCCGCGGGAAGCCCCTCGCTATTTGGCCCAGACCATCGGTCTTTACGAGCCGGGAGAACGACAGTGTACGTTTTTCTCCTTCGACAAAACGGCGCACCGGGAAGTCCGGGAAGAAGTCCATCGTACGCTCTTGCATGAAGCGACGCATCAGTTGTTTTCCGAAAGCCGTCGCGGCGGCAACCAGATCGCCGTGAACGGAAATTTTTGGATCATCGAGGGAATCGCGATGTACATGGAAACGCTTGACAGCGAGCAGGGGTATTACGTCGTCGGCGGTACGGAAGACGCCCGATTTCAGGACGCGATCGATGAAGTGTTCAATAAATCGTTTTACGTTCCGTTGGGACGTTTCACGCTGGTCGATCGGCTGGAATTCCAAAACTTCCCCGACTTGCAGAAAGTCTATTCCCAGTCGGCGGGTATGGCTCATTTTTTCATGCACGCCGAAAGCGGTTCGCTTCGTGATGCCGCGGTCGCCTATCTGCAGTTGATCTACGACGGCAAAGATAAAGCGAACACGCTCTCGACCTTGACGAAAAAGCCGTATCCTGCGCTGGACGAACTTTACCTGGACTATCTGGACGCCAGAAGAAAATGATATCAGTACAGCATGGAACCGATCCGGACGATCGTCGCGCCTTCTTCGATGGCCGTTTCGAAATCGTCGCTCATTCCCATTGAGATTTCCCGGAGGCCGTGTTTTTCGGCCAGTTGAAAAAGAGTTTGAAATTCCCGACGCTTTTGCGTCTCGTCGGACCGCAAACCGCTCATTCCCATCAAGCCGAGCACAGTCAAACGTGGTAGACCGGCTGCATGTTCCAGGACGGCGGGAATCTCTTCCGGCTCGAAACCGTGTTTCATTTCTTCCGAGGAAATATTGATTTCCAGCAGCAGCGGCGGTACGGTCGTCAGGTTTTCCTCTTCCGCGATACGGTCGATCGCGTCCAAAAGTTTGATCGAATCGACCGAATGAATCAGGGAACAGATCGGGAGCAGTTTCCGAATTTTGTTCCGCTGGAGCGAGCCGATCAAATGCCAACGGATCGGGTCGGTTCCGAACTGCTCCGCTTTGTCCACGAGCGACTGCGGCCGCGCTTCACCGAAGTCGCGGCAACCGGCGTCCAACAGCGCTTCGACGAACCCGTCGCCCGGCGTCGCGTATTTCGTAACGGCAACCAATCGGATGTCCTGCTCTCGACGCCCGGCCCGATCGGCTGCGCGAGCGATGCGTTCCCGAACGGCTTGGAGATTTTCGGAAATCGTGTACATGATCTTTCACACAACGGTCCCCTCTCCCTCGGTAATCCGGGGGAGAGGGTTAGGGTGAGGGGGTGGAGCTGTTTGCCGCTTCATGCCCTCACCCTAGCCCTCTCCCAGAGGGAGAGGGGACCGCGTTAAGGTTGCATCAACAAGTAACAGCATGCAAATTATTTTCTGATAACAACCTCAGTTTTCAATGGAAACGTGAGCGCGTGGTACGATTTCAACCGCTCCGTGCGGGCAGGCGGTGCGGCAGGCGTTGCATTTCGTACAGAGCGTCGTATCGACGACGTGTTTGCGGTACGGTGTTGCCGGGATCGCGCCGACCGAACACGCTCCGCTGCAAATCGAGCAGCCGTTGCATTTGTCGTTGATCCGGTATTCGATGAGCGAGGGACACTTTCCCGCCGGACAGTTGCCGTTGAGATGGGCTTCGTATTCGTCCCGAAAATATCGGAGCGTCGAGAGGATCGGGTTCGGGGCGGTTTTTCCAAGTCCGCATAAACTCCCGACTTTCACCTGTTCGGCAAGGGTTTCGAGCGTTTCCAGATCATCCGGCTTTCCCTGACCGTCGCAGATTCGATCGAGAATGTCGAGCATCCGTTTCGTACCGACGCGGCAAAACGTACATTTACCGCACGACTGTTCCTGGGTGAACTGGAGGAAATACCGTGCGATATCGACCATGCAATCGTCTTCGTCGAGTACGACCAAACCGCCGGATCCCATGATCGCCCCCACGGCGGCCAGCGATTCGTAATCGATCGACGTGTCCGCGAACTCCGCCGGGATGCAGCCGCCGGACGGACCGCCGATCTGTACCGCTTTGAACCGTTTGCCGCTGGAAATGCCGCCGCCGATTTTTTCGACGACGTCCCGGACCGTGATTCCCATCGGGATCTCGATCAATCCGCCGCGATTGATTTTTCCGGCTAGCGCGAACACTTTCGGTCCTTTGCTCCGATCGACGCCGAGCTTCGCGAACTCCGCGCCGCCGTTCTGGAGAATCCAGGAAACGAGCGAAAACGTTTCGACATTGTTCACCAATGTCGGCTTACCCCAAAGCCCTTTGAGCACCGGATACGGCGGCCTCAATCGCGGCATTCCGCGTTTTCCTTCGATCGATTCGAGCAGCGCGGTTTCTTCGCCGCACACGAACGCCCCGGCTCCTTCCTTAACTTTCAAGTCAAACGAGAAATCGGTTCCCAAAATATTCGGACCGAGCAGACCCTCCCGCTCACACTCGGCGATCGCTTCCCGAACCCGCTGTACGGCCAGCGGATATTCGGCGCGAATGTACAGGTATCCTTTCGTTGCTCCGACGGTTTTCGCGGCGATCGTCATTCCTTCGAGAATCCGCAGCGGATACGATTCGAGGAGCATCCGATCCATGAACGCGCCGGGATCCCCTTCGTCGCCGTTGCAGACGACGTATTTCAGCGAATCGGTCGCTTCCCGGACGAGCTTCCATTTTTGGAACGTCGGAAAGCCCGCCCCTCCGCGACCTCGCAGGCCGGAAATTTCCAGCTCGCGTAGGATGTCTGACTCGCTCATCTCCAAAACCGCCCGCTTCAGCGCGGCGAAACCGCCGGCGCGACTATATTCGTCCAAGTCTGTCGGATTGAGTTGTCCGCTGGTTCCCATCGCAACATTGACCTGCGGTTCCAGGAACGAACGGACCGGATCCTGATCGAGTACAATCCGTCGCTCTTCGGACGGATCGGCGAATTCGTCGGACCAGAATCGTCCCAACCAGTTTTCCAGCTTGAACAGGGCCCGCTTTTTCCAATCCGCCGGTTTGAAATCGCGGAACAAAATCGATTGAATATCATCCGGTTTGACTTTGGCGTAGAATTTGGAAACACCATTTTTCGAAACCGTTTCCAAAAGCGGCGTCTGGTGACACATGCCGACGCAGCCGACCGGCTTGATGTGGATCGGTTGCCCGCTTGCCCGGATGACCCGATGGAGTTCGTCGCGTACGGCGGCGCTTCCCTGGGCCTGGCAGCAGGAGCCGAGCCCGATGCGGACTTCGCCGATTTCCGAGCCGGTTTTCATCGACAGCGCGGCCCCGTTTCCGGCGGAACTCCCGCGGCTGAGAAAATCGTCGAGCACATCCCCGACCTGCTGGGCGGTCAGGTGTCCGTAGGAAACGCGGTCGATCTGGACGACCGGGGCGAGCGTGCAGCAGCCGAGACACGCGATTTTCTGGACGGTAAACTGCCCTTTGGCGTCGGTGTCTTCATCGCCGCAAAGGCCGAGGTGGTTCCGGAAACCGTCAAAAACGAGGCTCGCGCCCTTGACGTGACAGGCGGTTCCGGTGCAGACGCTGATCATGTGTTCGCCGACCGGTTCGTAACGAAACTGGTCGTAAAACGACGAGACGCCGAGAATATCGGTCGGTGTAATTTCGGTATGGCGGCAGACGTACTGCAACGTCTCTTGCGGCAAATAGCGATATTCCGTCTGGATCGCCTGCAGGAGCGGTATCAGGGCGTCTTTACGATCACCCAGTCTCTGGATCGTATTGTCGAGAAAATTCGAATTCATATACGGGAAATTCTAGCAGGTTTCCCGAGAGAAAAAAGAGCCGTATCGGCCCGGGGATTGCGATGCGCTTCCTCCCCGGCTCATTTCTTTGGGCGACCGGGCCTGCCGGTTTATGAAACGGAGGCGGGACCCGCATACTCGCGGTAGGTCGGCTTGAGCAGGGAATCCAAATGCGGCGTTTTCAGCGCGTCGAGATTTTTGATCGCACAGTTTTTGGCGTCCCATTCGACCTTTTCCCCGAATTCGTTCGGTTTCGACGCGGTCCAAACGGCGAGGTTCCCGACCAACATCGTTTCCGCGACCGGCCCGGCCAGGTTCGGGAAGTTCGACCAACAGTTTTCCGGCTTTCCGTCCCGAATCGCGCAAACCAATTCGTACATGTTCATGCTGTCGACGTCCTTGTGTTCCGGATGTGTCGCGGCAGGACGAAATTCAACGTCTTTCGGCGTGCAACGGAGAAAACGACCGTTGTACCACGCTCCGTCGGAACCGATGATCAGCGACCCGGATTTCGGCGGTTCGGCAATGTCCCATTCCTGGAAAACCTCCGGTTTCGGTCGCCAACCGCCGTCGTACCAGACCAGTCGCAGGGCCGGACGTTTGTCCGTCGCCGGAAATTCGAAGACGATTTCGGTGCTGCTCGGAAAGCTGATGAAATCATGCCCGGTGGTTTTCGCGGCGACCGACGCGAGGTTCGAAAGATCGATCGACGAGAAATGGAGGTTCATCGCATGACACGCCTGGTCGCCCAAACCGCCGGAACCGAAATCCCAGATGCCGCGCCAATGGAACGGATGATACATGTCCGGAAAAAATTCCCGTTCCTTCGCGACGCCGAGCCAAAGATTCCAGTCAACCTGTTCCAATTCAGCGCGAATCCGACTGGACATCGCTTCGATCAGCTCCTCGGCCTGGTCCGGATTCTCGCGCCGCACTTTTTCGCTGTAAGCTTTCAGCGTGTACGGCCGATTCGGGGCCTGGTTCCAGCAGGGAAATTCGTGCCAAAAATGGATTTCGCGAATCTCGCCGATCGCTCCGTTTTTGATTTGCGTCGCTTGACGCCGGAGCGAGTCGTCGGCGCTGCCCTGGTTGCCCATTTGTGTACAAACTCCGGTTTCCCGGGCGACTTCCTTGAGCATTTTCGCTTCATAAGCGGTCCGGGTCAACGGTTTTTGCGTGTAACAATGTTTTTTCATCCGCATCGCCCTGAGCGTCATCGGCGCGTGCATGTGGTCCGGCGTGCTGATGGTCGCGGCATCGATTTTGTCCCCCATTTGATCGAACATTTCGCGGTAATCGAGAAATCCTTTGGCGTTCGGATAACGTTGTCGTGCCGCCGCCAATCGGGCTTTATCGACGTCGCACACGGCGACGATATCGGCGAATTTCGCGGCGTTGGCGATATCGCTGAATCCTTTTCCTTCGACGCCGATACCGGCGAATGCGATTCTTTCATTCGTCGAGGCGCGAAGCGGCGACGTTTGACCGGCCGTCAACCAAAATCCGAGTCCGGTCGCGGCTGTCGTTTTCATAAATTCCCGTCGTTTCATGACAATGGCCTTTCGAGTAGGGTGGAATCAAAAAAACCTGACATGGTATGTGTTACCATAAACGAGCATCGTGAATTTTTCACGATGCAGACATCCCTCGGAAACGTGCGTTCTTTCGAGGGTTCCTTCCAGTATAAGAAATCGCCGACCGTTTTGCGAGACGGCGAAAAAGAAAAGAGACCGTTTCCACCCCGATTATGAAGCGATATTCGATCGAGTCCGTTTACCAAGGATTGGCGGGCATCATTTCCCACGTTTGGACTTTGGAAATCACGGCTTCTTTTCCGTCCGTCCCTTCCGCGAACAGGATGACACCATTACTGTTCGGGTCGGCGGGGAATACTCTTCGGGTAATCGCCTGGCGGTCGTCGGCGTAGACTTCGACGACGGTTTTGTCGACGAACACGCGAAGTTTCAGCGGTTGGTCGCCGTTCCACGAAAGCGGGGCTTTTTCGACGATCTTTCGCCCGTCGACACCACTGCGGGTCGAATCGAACACGAGCGATTGCGAAGGGGCGTCATAATAGAGCAGCGTTTCTTCCCGACCATCGGCGGACGCGCGGACCTTGACGCCGATTTTTTCCGCCGTCGAATTCGCAACGGTAATCTCCAGTTCGCAGGAATCGCCGACGATATTTTCCAAAACCCGCGTCCTGCCGGACGCAAGTCGAATGTTTTTCCAATTTCGTTCGTCGTACCGGAGCGATTCGAGCTCGGGAACCGGTTTCATCCGAAGTGTTCCGTCGTCGCCGAGCCAAAGCGTACGCGGCAAACCGTAAACGCCGGACCAGCCCTTTTCCTTTTCCCCGGCCGGATTATCGGTCAACCACGCCCACATGATTTGACGCCCCTTCCCGTCGATGAGCGTTTCCGGTGCGAAAAACGTCGCATCTTCCCACGTCATTCGACCGTGATTCTCCGGCAGGAATTTGTCCGCCGCGGTGTCATAGGTTCCGATCATGTACTGACACCCTTTATTGTGACTGATAAACACCATCAAATGCTTCCCGCTCGGCCGCCCGCCGTCGGGACCGGTCGGCAGCGGCAGGAAACTCGGGCACATGTTGTCTTCGCTTCGGTCCGTCCATTGCGGGTTCCGGTCGTAGAATTCCCCTTTGTACGTCCAGCGTTTCAGGTCGTCCGATTCGAACAGGGCGAGGTGATCCCCTTGGAACCGTTCCGGCGAATCGCTCTCACGACCGTACTTGTTGAGCACGAGCAGATTGCCGCCACACATGTAGTACTTGCCCCCTTTCTTCCAGATATTCGTCGGGTCGGCGGATCCGTAAATCGTTTTCGTACCGTCCGGGTTGTCGATTTCCGTGAGTCCGAATTCCGTCGAACGAACAACCGGATTTTCCGGGAGCTTTTCCCAGCGATCATATTGCGAATCGACGCTTTTCGCGATTCCAAGCCCTTTGTCGCCCCAGAGCATCCAATAGCTCAGGTAAGCGGTCCCGTCATCGTCGACGAACGCGCCGCCGCTGAAACAGCCGTCGTCGCCGTCGCCGGGCCCGATCGCGTCGGGATGGTGTCGCCAGTGGAGCAGATCGGAACTGGAAACGTGCCCCCAACAGAAGCCGCCGTTGCGGCGTTCGTACAGGTACATCAGGTGATACCGTCCCCGGGCGTAAAAGCAGCCGTTCGGATCGCCCGGCACGCCCCAGTCTTCCGGGACCGTGAAGTGGTATCGCGGCCGATACGGATCGTCGAGCATTTTTTCCCGGAGCACACGGGCGGAGAGCACGGCGGCGTCGGGAACGGGCCCGTTTTTCGACCAGGTCGTCGGAACTTCACTCAACACCTCTTCCGCGGCAAAGAGCGTCGAACCGAACAGGCAAGCGGAAAACAACAATGCGATCGATAGTTTTTGGTACACAGCGAGGGTGTTTGGTTAGAGGAATTCCGGGTTGGTGAAGAATCGATACTCCTGCTTTTTAAAGGAAATCAACCACGAAATCAAGTTGGTTCTTCCTAAAGCATTATATTGTCGGGACTGTTGTATGACGGCGGTTGATTTTAGTCCTATCCCATTCCAATTAAAGAAGATGCAAACAGGACAAATCGAAGGATTTTTATTTTCCTCACGGAGGCACAGAGGCACGGAGAGGATGAGATTGTGTAAGCATCTCCGTGTCTCCGTGCCTCCGTGAGAGACAAAAATGAAGCATCGTGATGGTACAGTTTCATCATTACTCGTTAAACCAGCTTTGCACCTCACAAACGCGGGGCAAGCCCCGCCGCTAACGGGAAACAGGTGGTATTACTCCGCTCCGTAGGATTCGATCAGGTACCGCTGTCGCCGCTTGAGAAAATCGTTGCGTTCCGATTTCCACATCGCGTCGATTTCCGTTGCGGGGCGTCCCGATTCGAGTCGTTGGACCGCTTCACGATGCAAAAGGAGCGTGTTGAGATTTTTTCGTTCCCACTGGTCGCGATACTCTTTGATCAGAATTTCCATCAGCGTCAACCCGAACAGAACCGGCTCGAAGGTTTCGCGATTTTCGACACGGATTTTGACACCCTTGCACAGTTCGTTCGCGTATTGCCGAACGCCCGGTGTGAATTCCGTCGGCTCGAAACGGACGCCGGCGAGATTTTTCGCATTGAGCACCGCGGCCAGTTTTTCGCCGTCGATCCAGGGTGCGCCGACGATTTCAAACGGAATCTCCGTACCGCGACCGACCGAAAGATTCGTAAACTCGATCATTCCCAAGCCGTGATAGATCACCGCCCCGTCGACCGTTTTCATGTTCGGCGACGGATTGATCCACGGAATCCGCGTTTGCTCGAAATACGCTTTCCGATCCCAACCTTCCGCAGGAACGACGGTCAAATCGAGGCCGAGAGCTTGTTCGTCGTTGAACATCAGCGACAGTTCGCCGAGCGTCATCCCGTGCCGGATCGCGATCGGATGGAATGCGATAAACGTTTCACTTCCCGGATCGAGCCGTCCCCCTTCGACCTGAACGCCGCCGATCGGGTTCGGGCGGTCCAGCACGAGAAACGCGACGTGATTCTCCGCGGCGGCCTGCATCGCCATTCCCATCGTCGTCGTATAGGTGTAAAACCGGGCGCCGATGTCCATGATATCAAAGACGAGCACGTCGATTCCTTCGAGCATTTTCGGCGTCGGACGGCGGGTCTCGCCGTAAAGGCTGTAAACGGTCAGCCCGGTCGCGGGATCCTTTTGGTCCTTGAGCCCTTCCTCGTCGGCAGCGCCGGAAAAACCGTGCTCCGGACTGAACAGGCAAACGAGTTCAACCCCTTCGGCGTTTTTCAGCAGCATCGGCGTCGAAATTCCTTCGGCGTCAAGACCAGTGTGGTTCGAGATCAAGCCGACCTTTTTTCCCTTCAGAATCGCGAAATCGTCCCGCCGGAGTACGTCGATTCCGGTAAGTACGCAGTCGGAACGATTTTCGGTTTTCGATTCAAGAACCTTGGCCGTTTTATTTTTCGGCGGCTCCGGAGAACGGTCGATCGCGTCGACGGCGATGGTCCCGATTTTGCCGATCAGAGGATTGACCGAACCGCTTCCGTCCGGATGAACGCGATTGCTCAGGAAGATCACGAACAGATCGTGTCCCGGATCAATCCAAATGCCGGTCCCGGTAAACCCGCCGTGTCCGAACGCTTGCGGCGACATGTTCCAGCCGCGATTGCTCGAAAATCCGGTCCGCTTGTCCCAACCGAGTCCGCGAATTCCAACCGGATTCCACTTCGGAACCGGTTCGCCGGCGATCATTCTTCGAACGGTTTCTTCTTTGAGGATTCGCCGAGGAGGTCCGGGGGCAATTGACGATGGTACGACGTATCCGCAAGTTGTTACAACGGGCATTCGTTGTGCGAATTCCGACTTTCCGAATCCGAGCATCATATCGGCGTAAACGGCCAAGTCGCGGGCAGTCGAGAACAATCCGGCATGTCCGGCGATTCCGCCCATTTTGTACGCTCGCGGATCGTGCACTTCCCCCTGCATCCAGCCGCCGCCGCGTGGTTGGGCGGGAGCGGCTCGCTGTTTCAAGGCGTCGTCGGGCAGGAAAGTCGTTTCGTCCATTCCGAGCGGCTCGAAAACAAATTCGTGCGAAAACCGGTTCAAGTCTTTGCCGCTGACCCGATGAACGAGTTCGCCGAGAACCTGAAAGCCGACGTCGGAGTACGAAAACTTCGTGTCCGGCTCGGCGACGGGTTTGATTTTCAGGAATCGCTCGATCGCTTTTTCGACACCGTCGTTGTATTCGTCGAGGGAATTGTCGGGGATCAAACCGGCCGTGTGGGTCAACAGTTGGCGCACGGTGATGTTTTCCTTGCCGTTTTCCGCGAACTCCGGGATGTAATGCGCGACTTTTTCATCGATGTCGATTTTTCCCCGATCGACCAGGACCATGACGCTCGTCGCGGTTGCGACCGGCTTTGTGACCGACGCGAGATCGAACAGGGTATCGACATCCATGGGAACGACATTCGGCTCGACTTGTTTGTTGCCGTAAGCTTTGAGAAAGGCGAGCTTGTTTTGGCGTCCGATTGCGACGACGCAGCCGGGCATCTGTTTATTTTCGATCGCTTTTTCGACCGCAGGATCAATAAACGCAAGAATCTCGGACCGCAGCCCGGCGTCTTCCGGTTTCACTTCCGGGAGCCGTGTCGCCGCAGGAGTGAAAACGAAGGAGGACAAAACAAATCCGACGAAGAGCGAAAGAATCGAAGGTTTCATGTGTTGTACAGAAAATGGGGTGGGGGATACCGGGAACGAGTTGAGAATGGTCTTTTTGATGAACCGGTTCGGCTTTGGTCGCAAAACCTTATTTTCACCTTATTTTGTTTTACAAAACAACCTCAGTAGCCAAAAATACGGACCAAAAACCACCTTATTACCTTATTCCATGCCCGGAATAAGGTAATAAGGTAATAAGGTAATAAGGTCTTCTTTTTCGTCGGTTCTCGGCTACTGAGGTTGTTTTGTTCAAAAAAATAAGGTTTCCTCTCGTAATCTCAACACGAGTAACGTCAACAAGCCAATGCTGTTCCGCGCACGGAGCGATCTTTTTGAAAAAGGTGAATTAGTAAGTCACGGCGATTACGCCAAACGCATTAACCGGCGGAGCGTCCATTCGACGCACAGGAGCGAACAGAGGAGGTAAAGAAAAACCCTCATCGTTTTTTCTTCCGCCGCGGTATCGAGAACGGACTGCTGCGAACGGATCGCGAAACGATCGACCAGCGACGTCTCCGAATCCGCTTCCGTCGGCGCCGCGACGGCGAGGTACGGCGAATCGAAATACTCACCGTCGGTTTTTTGTGCAATTTCCTCCAGCAGCGGTTCGTTGCGGCTCGGGTTTTCGCTTTCCAAATCGCTGATCCTCGCCTGGACGACTTCCGTGAGGGTTTCACTGGTCTCCGGAATCTGCAATTTCAATGTCCAGCTCCCTTCGAGCAGCATCGGGACGAAACCGGAATACGAGCCGGGAACATTCGGATCGACTTCCAGAGGAATACGCCGGACTTTTGTGTCGGGGGGTATCACGTCGAGAAATATCCGCGGCTCGGCGAGCGGTTTGAACTGCGAATCGTAAGCCGTTGCGCGAATCGTCGCCGTGGAACCGAGCGAATATTTCTTCTTGTCCGCCGCGAGCGAACCCCGCTGCGAACGTTGCTGAAGCCGCCCCTGCGAAACATGCCGAATCAGTTTCGTGTAAATCTTCTCGAAATACGTATCGTCGATCATCCGCAGCCGCCAGAGTTCGCCGCTTCCGATGTAAAAGACGCGGCCCGCCCCGTAATACTGCTCCGCGAACAACGCCGCTTGGCCGGTCGTTCCCGCCGCGTCCGGGGAGGACGATTTCGCGTAAAGCGTCGCTGTCGGCTTCAAACCGCGGACGAGGAAAAACGAATAAAAGCCGGGAAATTCGCTCCAGATCGCTCGGGACTCCGTTTCCGTATCCGCCGGACGTAGAAATTCCGCTTCTTCGCCGGACCGTTCCCATTTCAGCGGCCAAGCCTGCGAATCGGTTCGGTAAGCGAGGACCGCCGTCGTTTTTTGCGCCGAAACGTCGACCGGGTACATCGCCCGGATTTTGTCCATCGTCGGATCGGCGGACCAACCGGTAATTGTGTCGGCTAAATTCACGGGGCCCGCAACGACAATTAAACCTCCGCCGAGTCGGGCAACCCAGTGTTCCAGCGTTTCGACCTGTTTCGGCGAGAGAACTCGCCAATCCGGATCGAACGCGACGACGCAATCGTATTGAGACATTTCCGTCGCATCGTTCGGAAAAGAATCGAGAATCTTGTCCGCGCTTTGCGAAATACCGGGAGAAGCCCAAGGGAGAAATACGTCGACCTGCACCGACTTGTCGCGGTAAAGCTGGTTGCACAAAAACTGGTAATCCCTAAGCGGCCCCCCCGCGAACAGGAGCACGCGGTCTTTCCGATCGACGACTTCGACGACCGCGGTTTGCAGATTGTCTTCCGGGATTCGGTCGTCTTTGGGAGCTTCGAGCTTGACGTAGAGCTTGAATTTACCGAGTGATTCCGGCTTGACCTCAAAATCGAGCTCCCGATTCGTTCCCGGTTTGAGGTCGATTTCCTGTTTGCCGACCAATCGGGCCGAGGACGGAACCGCGCTTGGGGACTCCTGATCCGAATCGTTGTCGATCCAAAGTTCGACCGGGAGCTTTGGCAGCGGATTCGCGAGCGCTTCGTCCCCATTCCCGGTTTGCGGGTTTCCTTGAAGCTCGACCTGAACTTTGAATTTGAACGGATCGTCGGGAAAAGACCTGTCCGGGGCGTCGACATGGAGAATCCGATAGTTGAGCGGCAATTGCTTCAACCCGAACCCGATCGTGTAAATCGGAATCTGGGAGTTTTTCGCGAGCTCCACAGCGGAATCGGTCGGCTCGCCGGAGTTGAGTCCGCCGTCGGAAAGGAGCAAAACGCCCGAAAGCGGTTGGCCGCGTTCCCGCTGCAATAATTCCCGGAGCGACTCGCCGAGCCGGGTTTCCGCTCCGTCGGCGGGAATTTCCGGCGTTTCGCTTTTGCCCGATTCGAGCGAATCGTTCGATTTCAGGTGGTCGATTTGCACCAGTCGCTGGAGCGATTCGTCGAACCGGTAGAGAACGACGTCGTGTTTTTCACGGAGCTTGTCGACGATTTCGGTCCGATTCATCCAATCGAGCAGCTTTTCCATCCGGCTCGGCGGCGTTTCGGTCGTCGATTCGCTTTCGTCCGCATCTCGGTCCCGGGTCGACATGCTTGCGCTGGAATCGACCAAAATCGCGACGCGGGACGCTCCGACGATCCGCTCCCATTGCGGATGAAGAAAGTAAATCAGGAGCGTTACCGCAACAGCGGTCCGAAGCAGGAGCAGGAGATACCGTTGCCAATTTTTCAGTTCCGCCCCGTCGATCGCATACCGCCGACGTATCCAATAAAGCAGCAGCAAAAGCACAAGGATCGGCCAAAACCAATCCCTCAACTCCTGAATGCGCGCAAATTGAAAAACGGAATCCATGCGGTTTAATTATGAATTATGAATTATGGATTATAAATTACACGACAAGAGTGGTTTCGACATTCCATTTGACTCGTAATTCATAATTCAAAATTCAGAATTCACCAAATCGTATTTGGTTGGTTGCGGTGAAAATGTTGCGGTGCTGCATTTTGATCGTGAAGCCGAGTTCGCGACCGATCTCTTCGAGGTCGTCCTGGAGGACTTTCGTGTCGTAATGCCGTGGAACCTCAAGTTGGCCGATCACGACGAACTCCGTCGCGGTCTGGTCGCCGTACAGGTCGACGATATTGATATCGTGATCCGCGGCATAACGGCTGAACCGTTCGATCATCCCTTTCTCTTCGTCGCCGACCGCGGTGATCACGAACCCGTCGATTTCCGTCGTGTGATGTTTCGAAGCGGCGCGGTCGTCCATTTTCGCCGCGGAAATCAGGTACCCGTTCCCGAGCAGTTCATTCTCGAGGAGAAGGCGGGAGAGTTTTTCCGGTTCGTATTTTTGCGGAAGCGAAACGACGGAAATTAACGTAAAATAACCGTGCAGCACGGTTTGACTGCACGAAACGATGGACCCGTCCAGCGCTCCAACGGCGGAACTGACCCCGGCGACGATCCCCGGATGGTCTTTCGTAAGAACGTTCAGTACGTAGCGGTAATCTTGACTCATTTTGGAAGGGAAAGATGCGGCAGTGAAAGGACGAGGCGTGGGAAACGCCTATTCTAATCGTTTTCCCGAATTCGGGGAACCATGGGGAATCGGATTCTCCCGACCGTTGCAGACCGTCTTCAAGATTCACGGAGTAGTCCAAGTCGTTTTGCGGTGGAACAGGGATCGGCCAAGCATTTTTCGCGGACTTCACGTAATGTCCTCTCCCCTTTTCTCAGCAATTGTGTCAGCGAAACCGCAATGTTCAGCCGTTCCGTTTCCGTGACGTTGAATTTTGCGTATTCCCTTTCTCCCAAGCTCCGTCTACGACAGATCCAAGTTTTCGCCGTATCCGTAGCGTTCCACGATGTAGTCGAGGTCCTTGTCGCCGCGGCCGCTGCAGTTGACGAGAATCGCGCCGGTCCGGTGTTCTTTCGCCCACTTCATCGCGAAAGCGACGGCGTGCGCACTTTCCAACGCCGGAATGATTCCCTCCCAGCGGGAAAGTTTGAAAAACGCGTCCACCGCTTCGGCGTCACTGGCGGCGACGTATTTGGCCCGCTTCATGTCTTTCAGAAACGCGTGTTCCGGTCCGACCGACGGGTAATCCAAACCGCTGGCGATCGAGTAGACCGGGGCCGCCTCACCGGCTTCGTCTTGGAGCAGATAACTCTCGAAACCGTGTAACACCCCTTTTTTTCCGTAACACATCGACGCGGCGTGTTGCCCGAGCGTGGTGCCAGACCCGAGCGGTTCGACGCCGATCAGATCGACTGGGTCGGGAAGAAAACCGGAAAACATGCCGATCGAGTTGCTCCCCCCGCCAACACAGGCGCAGACGGCGTCGGGCAAATGTCCGGTCATTTCCAGAAACTGTTCCCGCGCTTCGATCCCGACACACGCTTGAAAATCACGGACCATCATCGGGAACGGATGCGGTCCGACGGCGGAACCGATACAGTAAATCGAATCCTTGTAATTTTTCAAATACGATTCAAACGCCGAATCGACCGCTTCCTTGAGGGTTTTCAAGCCGTGCGTCACGGTGACGATTTTCGCGCCGAGAATTTTCATTCGTGCGACGTTCGGAGCCTGTTTGGCAATATCGACTTCTCCCATGTGAATTTCGCATTCCAGCCCGAAAAACGCGGCAGCCGTCGCCAATGCAACGCCATGCTGTCCCGCCCCGGTTTCCGCGATGAGCCGTTTTTTCCCCATGTATTTCGCCAATAGCCCTTCCCCCATGCAGTGGTTGAGCTTATGCGCCCCGGTATGGTTGAGGTCTTCCCGCTTCAAGTAAATCTGCACCATCCCGATTTTTCGGGACATCCGTTCGCAATGGTACACCGGCGTCGGGCGGCCCTGAAATTCGCGACGAATACGGCGCAACTCGTTGATAAACTTCGCCGACTGGCAGATCGTCTGGTACGCTTCGTCGATCTCCTTGAACGCCGGAACGAGTTCCGGGGGGAGATATGAACCGCCGTACTGGCCGAAGCGACCGTCGGAATTCGGGTAATTTTTGAAGTAAGTTTGATAATCGATCGTTTGGGACATGGTTGATTCTCCTTGGAAAAATGAAAGTCGTTTGAAAAAGTCCAAAAAAAAACCGGAAACAACACGCGTTGTATCCGGTCCGGTTCGAAACCTAATGTTCGGTAATGGGTCAATCGATCAACAAGGAACAGACCCCGAGCGGGACCGGCAATTTTGCCAGCTCCACCACCAGTTTCTCGTTTGAAATAGATTGTTCATCATCGGTTTTGAAAATCGAAGAATTGTCTCTCGATTGTGCAAATACTAATCACATTCGATTTTCCTGTCAAGGGGAGATTTATTTTTTGGCAATTCGTCGTTTTTTCGTTTTGAGAACTTCTTCGCACAAATCGCAAAAGCGGTCCGCGACTTTGTCGGCGTCGTATTTTTCCGTGACGTCATTTCGAGCGGCCAAGGCCAGTCTCGCGGCTTTGTCCGGGTGTTCGATCAGATCGCAGATCGCATCGGCCATCGCTTGCGGATTTTCGGGGGGAACGAGCAACCCGTTACGTTCGTGTTCGATCAGTTCGCCGTTTCCACCGACATCGGTTGCGATACAAGGACGACCCGCGGCCATGTATTCGAGCAACCCATTGGACAAACCTTCCGACCGCGACGGTAGCACGGCAATATCGACCGTCGCGAGGAATTCCGGAACATTTTCGATCACGCCGAGTAAGCGGACGTTATTTTCCAGCTCAAGATCGGCGATTTGTTTAGCGTAGACATTTTCAGATATTTCCAAATGCCCCACCATTTCGAATTGCGTTTCATGATGTTCACGCAAGACGATTTTCGCGGCGTCAATAAGGACGTCCTGCCCCTTAACCGGCTTGAGATTTCCGACGGAACCGATTTTCCGCGGCGAATTCGCGTTTTCCGGCGACCATACGGAGATTGAGCGAAACCGTTCCGTTTCGATCCCGTTAGGTATCACAATCACGTTTTCCGGTTTCGCGCCTTCTTGCTCGATCACCGCTCGTTTACACGCTTCGGCGTTAGCGACGATCCTGTCGAGAACAAAGCGGTTGAGAAATTTGCCGATTCTCGCCAATCGCGGCGTCATCCAGAATCCGATATCGCGTCGTGCTCCGAAGATGACCGGAACACCGGAAAGCCTGCCGACGACGGAAGCAAACTGGGTGCTGTCCGAAAAATAAGCTTGAATCAGATCAATTCTTTCCTTTTTCAAAAACCTACGAAACTCCAAGGATTTATCCAATGCTCTCCATGATCCGAGTTTTTTGATGCCGAAATACAAAACCGGACAGTTCGCCGGAACCATCGCCCCGGACGTTTCCTGAAATCCCCGGGTCAGGACCAGAAACGGTTCGACGCGATCACGATCCAAATGATTGATTAAATGAACGAGCTGACATTCAGTACCTCCGCGACCGGACAAGCAGTCGATCACAAAGCAAATATGGATTTTGTTGCTTGCTTCCGTTTTCATTCATTCAAAAAGGTTTGCCGACGATGACTTGCCTGACTCTGTATCGTCTTTTGAAACTTCCGCCTGCTCCTTCTTGCTTTTCGAGCGAAACCGGATTCCAGCGGTCCCGCAGCAGTGCGATCTGCTTTTCAAACTCGCTTCGGGAAACGGCGATGTGCGTCCTGGAATTGACGGGAGAATCGTCCGAGACGACACTGTGATAACACAAGACAAGGAGTTTGGATTTGTTCCGCTCCCGATTTTCCCGAAACAAACCGAAGGTTTTCTCTGCGGAAAGCAATGTATGTTTGAGAAAACGTTTCATATCGGGAAGTGAAGGCACTCGGAACTCGCGAAAACCGGGAGGTTGATTCTAGCGGCTTGTCGCATTAAAATCAAGTCGCGAAAGAGTGAGGCCGCTACGAAAGCAAAGTTTTACAGGTGATCGAGGAAATTGGATTCGAAAATGATAACGTGGATAAATCAATTGGCAAGAAAACTCCGGAAAAAAAATTACTTTTTCAGGCGATTGTTCGACATCTGGACGGACTACCTTTGGATCGATAAGTTGGTGATTCTTCGGTTCGATCTTGACAGAATTAACAGCTTGAAAAAACTGGAAAAATGCGACGTTCACTGGAGTTTGGCGACTGTTGAAGATTGTCGAGCGAATTTTGGAAATGAACATTCTCCGGATATTTCTTTGTTTATCAAATTCATTCAACGCGGCGATTGGGTTCTTGCCGGTCGGTGCAGTGAACAGGATTCCGGCGGAACCTGGGATTGTCATGCCGCGTGCGTTTTTCAGAGCAAGCCGATGTCCGACACGGTTGAATTTCATGTTCGCGAGAAGGAAGGCTTTATCCTGATCGTTTTCACGCGGGAAGACAAACGCGGTAAGGGACTTGCTGCAGGTTGTATCGCGGAAATCTGTCGGAAAGCCAAGGAGCGCGGGGTCGAGCTATTGTACATCGATATTTCCACATCGAATATGTCGTCACTCCGCGCCGCGGAAAAAGCGGGAGCATCCTATACGGACTCTTATTATTATCTGTTTCGTATTTTGAAGAAATCGTACTTGTTCCCTTTGGGGGCACTGAAAAACCGATTTAGCCGGGAATCATGACGGTTTCCAACGTATTGCCTTTAAAGTCAAATTCTTCGGAGTACCTCACCTGGAAACGGGGCCAGACCAGAATGCCGAAACTTTCCCGGCGGTTTCCGGCCAAAAGACGGGGATGGGATCAGGCGGGCAAGACTTTTTCGTCCGGTAATCTGGGAACGCTCGGGAACAGGAGCGTGAATTGCGTTCCGCGTCCGAGTTCCGATTGCATGAGAATGCGGCCGCCGTGGGTTTCGACGATCTTTCGGACCGTCGGCAGTCCCAATCCGCTCCCCTCTTCTTTCGTCGAAAAGAAGGCGTCAAATACGTGCGCGGCGGTCCGTTCGTCGATTCCCGCGCCTGTGTCGATCAGGTCAATCACGACTTCGTTGCCGCTTTTACGCGTCCGGATCACGAGTTTTCCGCCGTCCGGCATCGCCTGCTGCGCGTTGATCACGAGATTCAAAATCGCACGCCGAAACGATTTCGCGTCGAGCCGGACCGTCGGCAAATCCGTGCCGTAATATTCCAGAATTTCGATGTTCGACGCTTTCGCCTGCGGCCGGTAAAAATCGATCAAGTCCCGAATCTGTCGGTTCACGTCGCGGGGTTCGAGCATCAACCGGTCCGCGCCGGCGTAATCGAGAAATTCGTGCAGCAATTCTTCCAGGCGACCGCACTCCTTTTTGACGGTATCGATTTTCTTCATCGCCCGGGTTCGTGCCCGAATCTCCGTCCCTTCGAGATCTTCGGCGAGAAGCTGCATGTTCAGCCGTATCGTCGACAACGGGTTCTTGATTTCATGCGCAAGCCCACCCATCAGTTGAGCCATTTCCGTATACCGGTCGATCAAATCGCGCATGGTCGATGAATTCCGTAGTCTCATTTGCTGATGGTACACCCGCTCCCGCTTTGCGCCTTGTCCTCTCATCGAATTTCATTTCCGCCAAAAAAAGAGCCGGATACTTTGCGAACAGAGTATCCGGCCCCATTGGGTATTCGAGAAGAAAAAGGCTTCTTCAACTACCAGGCGAAATGAGCAAACGCTTTGTTCGCTTCGGCCATACGGTGGACGTTTTCCCGTTTCGTAATGGCCGTACCTTGTCTATTATAGGCATCGAGCAATTCCGAGGCAAGTTTCTGGTGCGTCGGCTGTCCTTTTTTATCACGAACCGCCAAAAGAATCCAGCGGATCGCCAAAGATTGTTGACGATTTTTCTGGACCTGCATCGGAACCTGATAGGACGCACCACCGACCCGCTTCGAGCGGACTTCAATGTTCGGCTTGACGTTGTCCAAAGCTTGATGGAAAACGTCGATCGGCGTTTTGTCCGCGATTTTTTCTTTGATCACTTCCAAAGCGTCGTAGAAGACCCTTTGTGCGGCGGTTTTTTTGCCGTCCCACATGAGACAGTTGATGAACTTGCTCGCCAAAAGGGAATCGTAAACCGGATCCCCTTTCAATTGTTTCCTGCTGGATGTAATGCGTCCCATGTATGGAGTAGTCGGTTGTCAGTAGTCGGTTGTCAGACAATAATCGTAAGTTGGGATCCGTTATTTCTTGCCTTTGGCGCCTTTTCCGGCGGCGGCTTTCTGGTTTTTCTTGGCGCCGTAACGGCTTCGGGCTTGGCGACGTCCATCGACGCCGGTCGAGTCGAGTGTTCCGCGAACGACCTGGTATCGCACGCCCGGAAGATCGCGAACACGACCGCCGCGAACGAGGACGATCGAGTGTTCCTGAAGCGAATGTCCTTCGCCCGGGATGTAAACGGTCACTTCCTTACCGTTGGAAAGACGAACACGTGTGATTTTACGCAACGCCGAGTTCGGCTTTTTCGGCGGCATCGTACGCACCAACAAGCAAACGCCGCGCTTTTGGGCGCAACTTTCAAGGACCGGCGATTTGCTCTTGTAAACCTGTTGTCGGCGATTTTTACGAACCAGTTGGTTAATTGTCGGCATAGTGCGATGAGAGTAGTGAAAAAATGACTCGTGCTAATCGCGGACAGTATACATTCGCGAGGAATGTTGTCAACGGAGGGCTATGATTCCAAGGAGAAACCTAATCCGTAAATCTACGGGCTTCAGGTATACAATTACGGGGAAAAATTGTGAATTTTTTTACAATGTTAGCGAGATCGGGAGTGAAACGACTATCTCGCGGCTTACTCATCGGAGCGGAAGCTCCTTTTGGCAACCGGGCCTCCCGGGTTATTCGGCGGCTTTCTTGGCGGATTTTTTGCCTTTGTTGCCGCGACGAACTTTTTTGACTTTTGTTTCGTCGATTTTACGTTCAACCCGACGTTCTTTCAGACGGACCGCCTTTCCGACGCGATCCCGGAGGAAGTAGAGTTTCGCGCGGCGAACCACGGCGGAGCGAACGACTTCGACCTTCGCGATGCGCGGCGAATGGACCGGAAACTTTCGTTCGACCCCTTCTCCGGCGACGATCCGGCGAACAGTGAACATTTCACGGGTCCCGCCGCCGCTTCGGGCGATCACGACGCCGTTGAAAAGCTGAATTCGTTCCTTATCCCCTTCCATGATACGGCAGTGAACATTGACCGTATCTCCGATTTCAAACGAGGAAACCTCCGCCTTTTTGCTGAGCCCCTCGACGATCGACATAATTTGCTGAGACATCGTAGTAAGTGATAGGTGATATGTGATAGATGAGAACCATGAGAACTATCTGTCCTCTGTCCTCTGTCCTCTGTCCTCTAAAATCAATTCTGGTCGTTTTTTCAAAGTCTGCAAGCGACTTTGTTCTTCGCGGTATTTGGCGATTTCGCCATGGTTGCCGCCGAGGAGGATTTCGGGAACCTCCAAACCCCGGTACTCTCGCGGACGAGTGTACTGCGGAAATTCGAGCAACCGGTTCGAGCGGGAAAACGAATCGTCCCGGTTCGATTCTTCGTCGCCGAGCACTCCTGGAATCAATCGCATCACGGCTTCGATCACCACCATCGCGGCAATCTCCCCCCCGTTGAGAATGTAATCCCCGATCGAAATTTCCTCCGGCTTCAAAATCTGTACGATTCGTTCGTCGAATCCTTCATATCGTCCGCACAGGAGCACGATTCGCGGCTCACGGGCAAGGCCTTCCACCAACGGCTGCGTCAGCGGCTTGCCCTGCGGAGTCAAAAGGATCAATCGGCCCGGCGTTTCGTCTACAGCCTGAACCTGCTCAACACAGGGAACGACGCGGTCGACTTTGAGCACCATTCCCGGCCCCCCGCCGAACGGGCGGTCGTCCACGGTGTTGTGCTTGTCCTCGGCCCAATCGCGGATGTTGTGCAGCCGTATCGAAAGCTGTTGCCGATCCAACGCGTTTTTCAAAACGCTTTCCGAGAGAAATCCCTCGAAAATCCCGGGAAAAAGCGTCAGTACGTCAAACGCCAACATCGCGGCCTCCGATTATTCGGCAGCGGGAGCTTCGACGGCAGGTGTTTCGGCAACGGGCGTCTCGACGGCGGGAGTCTCAGCAACCGGAGTTTCGGCGACCGGTTCCGGAGCGGCTTCCGCGGCGGGAGCGGGCTGTTCTTCGACTTTTTCCACTTTCTTCTTCACGACGCGAGGGGCCGGGGCAGGAATGTCCGACACGGCGATGCCACGACGACGCTTTTGCGCCAGCCGCTCCAAAGCCGCTTTCTGCTGCTCCAAGTGCGTTCCGTTCTGACCGTACTTTTTGATCAAAACGAGCGCGTTTTCCGAAGGAGAAGCGCCGACGCCGAGCCAATACGCGATCCGTTCACCATTGAGGATCGCCCGGGCATCGGTTTCCGGAACCAACGGATCGTAGATCCCGAGCTCTTCCAAAACACGTCCGTCGCGAGGACTCCGTCCGTCCATCACGCACAACCGGAAAAACGGACGATGTTTTCGTCCCATCATTTTCAATCGAATTCGTACAGCCATAATAAAACAAGTGATAGGTGATAAGTGATAAATAAGTTGTGAAAAGTCGAAACTACTACTTATCACATATTCAAAAACTATTTTTTCTTCTTTTCTCGGTCTCGTTTACGTTTTTCTTTTTCGCGATCTTTTTTCGCGGCAGCCCGCTCTTTCGGAGTGAGCCTTTTGCCGGTTCCGATTTTCGCTGCCTGGATCGCGCCCGTCGGGTTCTGCTGCATCTGCTGGGTCATTCCCTGCATCATCTTCATGCGATCCCGCATGCTCATCTTTCCGGAACTCATCGCCTTCATCATTTCCGCCATCGGCAGGAACGATTTGACGAGTTCGGAAATCTGGTGCGGTGGAACACCCGCCCCGGCCGCGATACGTCGGCGTCGACTCGGGTTGATGATCGTCGGATCCCGACGCTCGGCTGTGGTCATGGAGTCGATGATACCACTGATGCGACGCAACTCATCATCGGCGTCGACGTTCATCTCTCCCATCATTTTGCCGATATGTCCCATTCCGGGAACAAGGCTCATGATCTTCGAGAGAGAGCCGAATCGCTTCGCCTGTCCCATCTGGTTGCGAAAATCGTCGAGGGTAAAAATCCCTTTCTCGAGATTCGCCTGGGCTTTCGCCAGTTCTTCCTGATCGAGTTTCTGTTGGGCCTGCTCGATAAAAGTGAGCATGTCCCCCATCCCGAGGATTCGCCCGGCCATACGGTCCGGATGAAACTCTTCGAGCGCTTCGAGCGTTTCGCCGGTCCCGATGAATTTGATCGGAACGCCGGTTACGTTCTTTACTGACAGGGCCGCTCCGCCCCGGGCGTCGCCGTCGAGCTTCGTCAAAATCACGCCGTCCAGCTCGAGCGCCTCGTTGAACGCTTCGCTGCTGTGGACCGCGTCTTGACCGGTCATCGAGTCGACGACGAAATACACTTGGTCCGGTTCGAGTTTCATCTCGATCCGGGTCAACTGATCCATCAATTCTTGATCGACGTGCAATCGACCGGCGGTATCGAGGATCAAAATATCGGCCCCCTTGTCGGCGGCGACTTTCGCGGCGGCTTGACAAACGGCGACAGGGTCTTTATTGGTTCGGTCGGTATAAACCGGAATGCCCAGCGAATCGCCGAGCACTTCCAACTGGTCGATCGCCGCGGGTCGCTGCAAGTCGGCGGCGACGAGCATCGGTTTTTTACCCCGGGCAGCGAGCAATTTGCCCAATTTGCCGCAGGTCGTCGTTTTCCCCGACCCCTGCAAACCGCAGAGCATCAAAATCGACAGTTCGTTCGATTCCTTCAAATGCAAGGAATGATCGACCGGTCCCATCAGGTTGATCAGTTCCTCATGGACGATTTTGACGATCTGTTCGGTCGGATCCAATCGTTTCATCACCGATTCGCCGAGGGCTTTATCGGTGATATTGTCCATGAAATCCTTGACGACCGAAACGCTGACGTCGGCTTCAAGGAGCGCCTGCTGAACGAGCTTAAGCCCATCCCGCATATTGGATTCCGACAACTTGCCGCGTCCCCGGAGGGAGCGGATTGCGGAACTGAGACTCTCTTGAAGGGATTCGAACATGGAAACGACCCGGCCGGACTCTACCTGTCTCGATGCAAAATATCGAGGGAAAGATCGGTATCATACCAAATCAAGTCGGGTTTTGGCAATGGGGAGGGGCGGATTTTATCGCTCAACGGCGCGGTACCCCGTTGCCGCGGCGCCGACCAACGCCGCTTCGTATCCGAGGGCGGTTTTTTCAATCCGGACGCTCGGGTTCGCCGCGTGGAAGGTAAGCCGGGCGAGCGTTTGCGTCATCTCCGGGTGAAGCAGGTCGAACGCCCCGCTCACGCCGCCGCCGAGCACGATCCTCGGGAGATTGAGCAGATTCACGGCATAAGACGCCGCCCGACCGATCAGTTGGGCCGTCGTTCGAAACGTTTCTTCCGCGACTCTGTCACCGGAGCGGGCGAGTTCGGCAATTTCGACCGCTTTGAACGCTCCGAAACGGCGAGACTCTTCGGATTCGATTCCGTATCGTTTTTCGACCAAATCCCTGAAACGGCGGGCGATTCCCGGTCCGGCCGCTTCCGCTTCCAAGCAGCCGCGATTGCCGCAACCGCATTCGGCTCCGCCGTCGACGACGACAAAATGTCCGATTTCCCCCGCGTTGCCCGAACTGCCGCGATACACATCCCCACGAAGAACCAGGCCGCCGCCGATTCCGTTGCTGACCGTGATCCAGAGGAAATCGTCGACCTCCGCACAGATTCCGAACAGCTTTTCCGCAAGGGCGCACGCATTGACATCGTTGTCGATCGCAACCGGCTTGCCGCCGATCATTTCGGAAAGGAGCCGCGTGATCGGAACGTCCCGAATGCCGGAAAACGGTGCGTAAATCCACATTCCCTTTTCTGGATCGGTCAAGCCGGGCACATTCACGCCGACCGCTTCGCAAGCGGCGATTTCCCCGGGCTCGGGCAAAATCGAACGGATTTCACGAAACAGCAAGTCGGCGTCCGTGTCGGGAGGAAGATTTTTTTTGACGATCCGGTCCAGAGTACAGGTTTTGCGCCCGTCGATTTCCGAAACGGTCGCAACCGCGGACATGATCTTGGAACCGCCGATGTCCAAAGCGAGAAATTTCTTCATGAAAAAGGAGTCAGAATGAGACGCGGAGAACCGGCTAAAAAGGAAGGAAGAAAACTTATTCCGCTTCGGCGAGGATTTTCGACGTTTCGAGGATATCGCGAAGTTTCGCCGCGGCGGTTTCGGGGGCGACCGGGTTGATGTGCAGACCGCATCCCCACTCGAATCCGGCCGCTTTCGCAAGGCTCGGCAGTATCGTCAAGTGGAAATGGTAGACCTTTTCGTAAGAATAATCCAACTTCTTGATCCAAAACGCCGAATCGGAAATGTCCGACATGTTCATCGGGCCGGAATACACGAACGGTCCCGACTTCAAAATCATATTGTACGACAACCGCCCTTCGAGCCAATCGACTCCTTTGGTCAACAGGGAAATCGTTCGTCGGGTGATTTGAGCGAACTCTTCCAGGGTTTCGTCGTCGATTTCCTCGAAATGCGAAAAATGCTCTTTCGGGAAGATCACGGTTTCAGCCGGGAATCGACTGACATAAGGGCAGAGGGAAACGAAGCGTTTGGTTTCCTCGATGATTCTCGCTCCGTTTTCGATTTCCTTGGCTAAATGCGTACACCAGAAACATTCGTCCATTTCGCGACGGAAGCCGATCGCCCGTTGGAGTTCCCGTTGAATCGGCGGGGGTAAAAACGGCATCGCCAAAAGCTGACTGTGCGAGTGGTAAATCGAAGCGCCGGCGGCATGTCCGACGTTTTTGAAAATCAAAGCGTGCGCGTTTTTCTTTTCCTGCTTCAGCGCCAAAAGCCGTTTGCGATACATGCGGAACATGTCGGCGACCTCTTGGTCGGTCATTTCCGAAACGCAAAGCAGATGCCGCGGCGTATCGACGATCAGTTCGTGGACCCCGATCCCGGGAATCGGGCTGCAAAATGTGTCCTCGTATTTCGAAAGCGGGAAGTCGACGTCCAGCATCTGGCCGTAAAACGCCTGAAATTCCTTGTAGTCGGCAAATTGGTCGCTTCGCAAAACGGCGGCGAATTTGTTCGGAACCGACCGGGCCACCCAACCGCCGTTGTCGGGATTCTTGATCCGATCGAGCTCTTGCGGCGTTTGGTCCTCGTTGTCCGGACAAAACGGGCAAAGCGTAATGTCCCCGGGCGAATCCTTGGTCGAATCGATGTCGAACTGATTCGGTCGGTTGGCTCGCTCTTCGGCGACGATTACCCAGCGACCGGTCAACGGGTCTTTGCGATATTGAGGCATTTTCGTGAGGTGTTAGCGGCGTGGGCTTGCCCCGCGTTTGTGAGCGTGTTGGGGTCCACTCAGTATATCACGATCCGAAACAAAAAAAAACGGTTTGAGTCGCGGAATTTTGCCGTTTTCGACGACCTTGACCGCCGCCCGCCGTTTCCGTATGCTTTGCGGCAACGACAATCCATTCGTATGCGGTTTTAACTCGGGATTCTCATGTCAAACTTCACACTCGGACACCATTACCTCAAGACGGCCTTTTCGTTGGCGCACGCCGCTTACGCCGCGTACGAAGACGATCCGGCGAACTACCCCGGTTTTGGCAATTTCGGCTTTGATACCGTCGTCCCGTTTGCCAGTGATGTCGGAAAAAACAAGGAAGCGACTCGCGGTTACGTTGCGGCCCGGCGCGACGACATCGTTCTCGCCTTTCGGGGAACGGACGAAGTGGAAGATTGGATTATCAACCTCAAATTTCTGCAAGTCAAAGACAACGGGGCGATGGTCCACCAAGGATTCGCGTTGGCCCTGTCGAGCATTTGGGACAAGGCCGAAGAAACGCTCCGGAATCTGACGCGATGCAAGAACCGAAAAATCTGGATCACCGGACACAGTCTTGGAGGAGCGTTGGCAACTCTCGCGACCCGGCGAGTTGCGAATATGAATCTCGGTCCGCTGGAAACGTACACGTTCGGCCAACCGCGAGTTGGGGACGATGTGATGAAAAAGCAGATCGTTTCGCCGTTTTATCGGTTCGCGTATGTTTCCGATCCGATCACGTTCGCGCCCTTTTCCATTCCGAAAACGGTCAAGTACGTCCACGCCGGAACGCTCAAACAGATCGACGCAAACGGCGTCATCCATGAAGACGAAACGAATTTCCTGACGCAACTGACATCCGCGGCCCGATCGGTCAAACAGATCGCCGACGATTTTCTCGGAAACGACATCAAGACATTCGTCACAAAACGCCTCAAAGACCATTTCATGCCGAACTACATCCAACGAATTCAATCGGCGAGATAGGAGTCAGGTGTCAGGAGTTAGGAGTTAGGAGTTAGGAGTTAGGAGTTAGGTGGGCCGTGTGAAAATCTATCACCTATCACCTATCAACAGCACCACCGCTTCGGCACTAATTGCTTCTTCGCGGCCGAGGAAGCCGACTCGTTCGCCGGTTTTCGCTTTCACGTTAACCCGATCGAGCGGAAGGGCGAGAATGTCCGCAATACTCTGCCGGATCGCCTGCTTCATCGGGCCGAGCTTCGGCTTTTCCGCGAACACGATGCAGTCGAGATTGACGATTCCGTAACCTTTTTGCCGGACTTGTTCGTAAGCAATTCGAAGCATCTCGACGGAACTGCGACCGCGGTTGGCCGGGTCGGTATCGGGAAAAAGTTCGCCGATGTCCCCCAGCCCCGCCGCGCCGAGCACCGCGTCGGTAATCGCGTGAAGAAGTACGTCGGCGTCGCTGTGCCCGTAAAGCGAGCGGGAATGCGAAATCCGTACTCCGCCGAGCACGAAGTCCGTTCCGTCCACCAATCGATGCGTATCGTGCCCAAGACCGACCCTCATGAGGGAATTATGAATTATGAATTACGAATTATGAATGATTCACCCCACAAACGATGCCTTTTAGCCGGTACTCCGCGCCCGACGACTCACTCAAGGAAACGCATACTTCGGGTTTTTCGTGCTGAAGTCTTCGTCGGTCAGGCCGACGTTCAGGCGGAGTTTCTGGTACGTGTAGATTTCGATCAGCGGCGGCTCCGTGTCTTTTTCGCCCATCCATTCGTACGATTCGTACCGGATCGGCATGTTGTACTCGTTGTCGACCAGGATTCTCGCGACGTAAAACCGGAACTGCTTCCGCGGAGTCGGGTGAATCACTTCGATCATCGTGCAAGGGCGGCCTTCCGAATCCGTGACGTCTTCGTAGTAGTTCACGCTGCATTCGCCGTACTTCGTATCCTTTTCGCCGACTTCGACGAGTTTGTCGACCAGATTCAGCAGTCCGATTTCCGTGATCGGATACTTGTTGCCCCGCATCGCAATCAGGCCGTTCGGATCAAGGCTGAGCGTTCCGAGCCGTTTCTGCATTCCGACGCCGTGCGCCTGCATATTGCCGTCGTTCAGGCCTTTGATGTAGATCACTTCCTGTCCCGCCATTTCGCGCGGCCAACGGAACTTCAGGTAGACGCTGAACGGCTCATGTCGGATTTTCATCTCCATCATTTGCGCGACCTGCTTTTCGCCGTCGATCGATTCCTGTTTCGAAAGCAAAGCCGTGTAGTCTTTCAACTCGGCGATTCGCGGTCGTCCGGTTTTCGCCCATTTCAGGACCGGAATCAGCGGATGCTCGTTCGCCGCGGCTTCCATTTTCTGGTACGGAGCATTGGGAGCGGCCGCTTTCGCTTCTTCCACGGCTTGTCCAAACGTCGACGAGGTGAAAAGAACCAGAAATGCTCCGACGATCATTTTTTTCATGTTTCAAAAAGACTGTAGGCTATAGGCTATAGGCTGTAGGCTCATGGTTGAAGGTTGCCGGCTGTGTATTCCTACAGCCTACAGTCTACAGCCTATAGCCTAACGTAATATCAGTATCGCGGTTTTGATTCGGGAAGTTCACGCTTTCTTGGCAAACCGTTCTTCGAAAAGCATCGGAAAACGGTATAATGCTCGCAACCCTACGATTTTATCACATTTTCACTTTTTCGAGGAGAGCAATTTTGAAAAAAACGCCTGTAAAGATCCGCGTCGCCGTTTCGTATTCCTTTGAAGAAAATGCCTATATTCTCCATCTTGATGGAAACAGCGAGTGCGTGATCGTCGATCCGGGAATCGACCCGGATCAGCTTTTGGGAGCTCTCCATGAAAAACAGCTTAAGCCGGTTGCGATCCTGATTACGCATGGACATTACGACCACATCGGCGGGATTCCGATTCTCCGCGAAATCTGGCCGGAGTGCGAAATTTGGACCAGCGAGCTTGAGGCGAGAAAGTTGACCGACCCGATGTACAACCTTTCCGCTTCGTTCGGGATACCGCGAACGGTTCCGTCGGCGGACCGGATTCTCAAGGACGGCGAAGAGTTCACCGCTGCCGGAATGGATTTTCAGGCGGTGGAAATCCCCGGCCACAGTTGCGGACACTTGGTTTTTATTCTCAAAGAGACGAGCCCGCTGGACGTTTTCGTCGGCGACACGATTTTCGAAGGGAGCATCGGCCGCGGCGACTTCCCGGACGGCGACTCCAATCTGCTCATCGAAACGATCAAAGCAAAGCTGTTCGCGATGCCGGACAACACGGTCCTGTATCCGGGTCACGGAAGCAAAACGACCATCGGACGGGAAAAAAGAAATAACCCGTTTTTGCAGTAGGGAAGAATTTCGATCGGAAAAGATGGTCCCCTCGCCCCCGGTATTCCGGGGGAGAGGGTGAGGGGGTGGAGCTGTTTGACGCCTCATTTCCCCTCACCCTAACCCTCTCCCCGGAATACCGGGGAGAGGGGACCGGCGTTTTGCAACGGTTGTCGTCCTAGAACCGATACTGCGCTCCGATCAGCCCGGTGTGTTGCCACGGGGTGCTGTCGCGGTCGGTGTAGACGTCGCCGAAGTAGTTGGCGAACACCGCGAACGTTCTCGCGCTGTTCAGGTAATACTGCGTTCCGGCGCTGAGCGTCACGACCGAGTTGCCAAGGTCCGTGCCGTACAGCCAGCTTCCGTCGACGCCCGCTTGTTGCGAACCGGTCCACGTGCGAAGCGTGTCGCCGTTGTCCGCGATCTGGTACGAATAATACGCACCGCCGTTGAGGTTCCAACGGCCTTTGTCCCACTGCACGTCGCTACCGAAACGGAGGAACGTTTGCGTCAGCGAGGAGTCGCCGTAGTTGGCGGCCGTCACTTGGTTACCGTTTTCGTTCGCGCCGTCGATGTGGTTGTTGTAGAAATCAATCGCAACGACCGGACGGAACGACAGGCAGCGGTTCCAGCAGAACCGGCGGCCCAATTCCACCGTCGCTTCAAACGTGTCGCCGTCGAAGCTGGAATTGTGACGATTGATGAAACCCAAAGCGCCCTGATCCGCACCGTAGCGGGTCATGTCGTACGACTGGTGTCCGTAGCCGAGGAAGCCGCGAACGTCCCAACCGCGACCGAATGCCCGGGCGGCGTACAGGCCGAAGTAATAATCGTCCGCTTCGACTTCGTTGCGACGCAGTTCCGATTTTTCTTTTTCGTAACCGAACAGGACGCCGAACTGCGTGCAGCGGTTCGAGAAAATGTCGAACCCGGCCTGAACGCCGTTGGACGTGATGTCATAATCGTCGTTGGTGAACTGGTAGCTACTGGCGAGCTTGTTCTTACGTCCGACGTAGTTGACCCAAACGGAGTTTCCGGACAGCTTGTTGAAGCCGTTCCCGCACCCGGTGGCACAACCGGCGCCGTTGCCGTGACCCATGTCACCACAACCGGTTCCGCAAGCGCCTCGGGCCGCGCGGTCGTTCCAGTAACGGAAGTTCTGCGTGATCCGATCGCTCGTCGCCGTCCAAATCGCCTGACGATTGTGCAACATCAAAGCGCTTAAACGAACATCCGACATGTTCGCTTGGGAAAGACGGACGCCAAGTAGTTGGTAATTTCCACTTCCAGCAGTGTCATCGAAAATCTCCCAGCCGGTGAATTGGCTGTAGTTGACGAGGTTGGGGGTACCAGGAGCAGTGGCCCCTAAATCGGCCAAAACGGTCCCGTCGGCGGCATCCCCGTATATCGCAACGGTGCTGTTCGCGCCGAAACTCGCTTCGTTGCCAACGGTGTAGGCATTGGTTCCTAGCGTACCATTGAGGACAAGAAGACCGCCTGCGTCAACGGTCAGGTCGTTGTCAACCTTTCCCGTGCCGACAAGGTTGAGGGTTCCCTTTGTAATAGTAGCATCATCGAACTCATTTGTCCCAGAAAGCAGCAGGACTTCGGTAGCATTCAAAATGATGTCACCACCAGTGACGTCACCGCTAAACACACCGCCTTTAGAAACAGTCATAGCACCAGTATACGTCAGATCACCAGAGCCATTTAACGTGTCGATCGTCAAGTTTCCCGCTTTTAATGTTCCATCATCACCAATGACCACACCACCGGCAAAAATATTACCGGTTGTGATTGTACCCGTGGTCACATCAACGGTATTCAACCAATTGTTCATCGTCCCGATGTCGCCAGTGGTAAATGTATTTCCAGCACCTGCGAGATTAAAAACCAACGTACCACCATTGGCAATGGTCGTGGTGTCAGTTGTGATGTTGCCGAGCTCGTCGACTGCATCACCACCGGCATCTTGCGGGTCACCGGAGATAGTGAACGTATGGTTCGCGGTTCCGTCAAATTCCAACGTGTCGTTGTTTGATATGTCTCCGACGCCAACTCCAGCGTCACCATCGGTCGCGGACATGCCACCCGTTGCCGTAATGTCGAAATCAGCCGCAGCCATCACATTTTGCCCCGCCGTTGCCACGGCGAGAGCCAACACGGCCCCGAGTCCGATTTTTGTGATTTTGCTCACATTTTTGAGCCAGAAGTTTTTCATGATCATTCCTTTCTTGAAAGTGGTCTTCGGTGAGAGTTCGGCGGTCAGCGTCGTACGGACGTCTCACCAGCCCACGCTCCTTTAAGTTCGAAACGAGAGTCCGCCGCGCGGGAGGACGCGGCTTTAAGCCCTACGTCGGCAACCCGCTTTCGCGAAGTGGAATGTCAAATCGCTTTTCGTGAAAAACATCGAAATTCGTGTGAAGGCAATAAGCATGATACGGATTGTGCGGCGTGTAATGAGATAATGAATCAGAGCCGCGCACGTGTATGTGGTCCCCTCTCCCCGGAATACCGGGGAGAGGGGACCGGCGTTTGGGTTGTGATAACTTAAATACACGTCCCCTGGGATTTCCAGCCCCAACGGGGCGCTAACAAGGTAGCCGGGGGTGAACGGTACTCCGTGAACCCCCGGTTCGGACGCAAAATAAAAACCGCCCCCATCGGGGGCGCACAACCGGGGCGTTTGTCGCACCCCGTTGGGGTGCGGATTATTTAGAGACTCCAACCGGGGGTTCGTTGAGTACAACTCACCCCCGGCTACCTTGTTATTGCCCCGTTGGGGCAAGGATAATCGGGGAAAAAATTAACAGAACAGTTGTGTAGATATACCTTTGATACCGGGGAGAGGGGACCGGCGTTTTGGTTGCGATAACTCAAACTATGATGCTCGATTCTTTTGATTGCACAACCTTTTCCGTTTGCGCCGCCTGTCAATTTGAAAAACCACCTATTTTGTCTAAAAAGAAAGGTCTCGCTAACCCCGCATGTCGAAAGTGTTGTATGATTCGGCAGTTTTTAGGCGGGGGGGCCCGCACTTTGTTGGTTCATTGTGCCGAATATCCGGTACAAAAGAAGGATAAGAACTATGCGCAATATTCGCTACAAATTATTAACGCTCGTTTTTCTCTTGACGAGCTCGTTCGTTTTCGGTCAAACCGCCCCTAACGGTATCAAGCCGCTCCCGCAAAAAGGGGATCCCGGCAAGAACACCGGCATCGCGTCCGGCGAAGCGGGTCGGGCCACGCCGAAGCATTTCACCGGCATTTCGAAACCGCTGCCCGGCGAAAAGCGGTTCCGGCCCGGCGAGGTGGAGAAGCCGAAACGTCCGATCTACGGCACCGCGGTCTATCCCGTGACGCCGTCGGCGTGGTATCCCGGCGTCTCCCGGGCGAATATCAACGGTCCGCTGAGCGGCGAAATGATCCTGGAAACCCCGGAAATCCAGTCCGGCGACTACATCGACGTGCCGACGCTCGCCCCGAAACTCGTGACGCCCGCGCTCCCGAAAACCGACGAGACGCCCGAAGAAGCGACCCCCGCCCCGAAAGTGGAACGCCGTTTCCTCGCCGACGAAGAGACGCCGAGCCTGCCGCTGGAAAAAGCGCTGGACGATTTCGGATTCCCGACGCCGCTGGAGCATAAGTCCCCGAACACGTTCTCCGGCGAAGGAATTCTCGGCGGGACCGTCCCGCACGATACCACGGCGCCGGTGCATCACGACGAAGTGATTTACGGTTTGACGCCCTGTCCGCTGCCGGAAAAATTCCATCCGGTCGCCGGTGATCCGGACATTCCGCTCGGCGATGCCGGCTATCTTCCCGTGACCGGTCCGCCGCGGGCGATGCACTACGGTCTCGTTTCCGATTCGGG
Organism: Thermoguttaceae bacterium; assembly: GCA_031549565.1. Taxonomy (GTDB): domain Bacteria; phylum Planctomycetota; class Planctomycetia; order Pirellulales; family Thermoguttaceae; genus JAVBSX01. The sequence continues at coordinate 23,905 of JAVBPO010000033.1, read as the reverse complement.
CATCCTCAACGCTCCCTACGCTCCCGGCGAAGCGGCCCCGAAAGTCTGGTCCAACGGCCGCGCGGTCACCATGACCGAACGGGCACAGCTTTGCGAAGGTTACGCCCCGATTATTCGGCGACGCTGCATCATGGCGCACCACACGAACGTCGCGACGAGCCTGCCGGTTTACTGCGACGGATTCGAACATTGCCCGCAGTGCATGCGGCCGTTCCTGTGCGGTTGCGGCGAAGAAACGTGCCGCTTCTGCAATCCGGATAGCCGCGTCGGCCCCGCCCCGCTCTGCTCCTGCTGCGGCGATCGACGTCCGTGCATTCACGGCCGGATCTGCCAGGGACAGCTCGGACACGCTCCGTACCGCGAATTCGGTAACACCAGCGGCGGTATCGCCTGTCCGATCTGCAAAGAGCGGGTCGAACGGATTCCATGCGGCTGTTGCGAAAAATGCAAACGCGGGGAAACGTGCGAACTGTACAAGCCGTGCGGCGTGTGTCCGTCCTGTTTGGTCTTCGAGATGTGCGACCTGTACAAAGCGGAACGGAATTGCGTTTTGCCGAACCGCACGAACTCGTGCAACCGCTGCGACAACACGATCAACGGCGAACCGTGCGGGTCGTGCGACTGGTGCCGCGAAAACTCCGGCTTGAACCACGAACCGTGCGGCCACCAGGAAGTCGGCATCCGTCCGAAAACAGTTTACAATCCGTACAACGAAGCGAAGCTGTTCTCCGCCCCGACGCGGATGATCACGGACCGTTTCAATAATCGCGCGAGCCGGTTCCCGATTTACTACAACCCGGCCCCGTACTACAAGGAAACGTCGAACCCGGCGACGATGGGCGGTTATGCCCGACCGTTTACGTTCCGATACACGTGCGACCTTTGCCGGCATAGCCCCTGTACCTGCACGGCTCCGGGCAACGCGGGGCAGGTCGCTTACGCTTACGCGTGCAAAATTTGCGACAGGAATCCTTGTGCTTGCGTCGCGGAAATTTGCAACGCGAACATGCCGCTCAATCCGGCGGGCGTGAAGATGCAACTGGAAAAAATGCGGGAAGAAGCGAAGCCGAAACTGCCGGACCAGGAAGAACAGGCCCCGACGGACGGCGGATTCCGACCGGTCCAGGACGCGGGTCCGGCGACGGAGCCGGGCGCATGGGACACGGAAGCACCGCCGTCGTTGGCCCCGCCGAAAGCGACGACACCACCGGTTCGCCCCGCTCCGGTTCCGATCGGACCGGGAACGGGCAACGAAACGGCACCGCTCCCGATTCCGGAAGAGCCGAAGACCAAAGAGCCGCTCCCGTTCGAGGACGATCCGAACGCGCCGAAAACCGACCTCGATTCACTCTTCGAGGAACGGAAGTAGTGTTTAAATTTCCGTGACGCCGGGGATTGCTTGCGGGTAGTTGCCGTCGGCGTCCGGGAGCACCGGGGCGGGTTTGTCGAAACTCATCGCGGCGATATTCGGCGCAAGTTCGACCGTCGAGTCCCACGCGGCGTTATCCGTCACGTATTTTCCCGATTCGGCGGCCATACGACCGAGGATCGGCACGAACGTCGCATTGATACCACGTTCCATCTCGTTCCACGGCTGGTTGTCCCGGATCGCCTTGAAAAACCGGTCGTGTTCCGTCTGGTACGAGTCGTTCTGCTCGGCGGACGCGGACCAGATCGGATTCTCCGGCTTGAATTCCCGGGCATTGAAGCCGGTGTAGATCGAAGGATGCCCGACCCCTTCCCCGAGGACGGCGAAACCTTTCGTTCCCTGCACGGTTCCCTGGAACGAATTCCACGTGTTGTTAATCGTTTTCGCCTGCATCATCATGCGTGTTCCGTCGGCGAAGAAATACTCGACCGCGGCTTGATCGATCATCTGATCCTTGAATGTCCGCACGATTCGCCCCCCCTGCCCCTGCGCGGCGACGGGGAGCATGTTCTTCGCCCAGCAGCAGATGTCGAGGTTGTGGATGAGCGCGTCGACGATGAATCCGCCGGTGGTCCAATTGAAACAGAAAATATTCCTCAACTGCGTTTCCAGCGGCGTCCACTTGTCGTTGCTGCGGAGCGGATGCGTCGCGTGCATCCGGTAGACCCACATCGACGTGATATCGCCGAGTTTGCCGTCGCGAATCGCGTTGACCGTTTCGGCGGTTCGATAATAGTGCCGGTTATTGAGCCCGACGGCGACTTTCAGACCTTTCGACTCGGCGATTTTGTTCGCGGCCCGAAGCTGCTTCAGGCCCGGAATATCGACGGCCAACGGTTTTTCGGCGAAAATGTTCAGCCCCTTTTCCACGGCGTAGGCGAAATGCAGCGGGCGAAACGCCGGGGGGGTGGTCAACAGGACGACGTCGCCCGGGGAAAGGGAATCCATCGCTTTTTTGTACGCGTCGAACCCGACGAAACAGCGGTCGTCGGTCACGTCGACTTTCTCCGGGATTTCGTCGCGAAACAACCGCAGGGCTCCCTTGGCTTTATCCTCGAACGTTTCGGCGATCGCCCAGAGTTTGACGTTCTCGTCCGCATGGAGCGCTTGGCGGACCGCCCCGCTTCCGCGACCGCCGCAGCCGACAACGGCCATCTTGATCGTATCGCCCCCGGCGGCGTGAACCCTGGGCGTCGCGGTCCCGGCCAACGCGATTCCGGCGGTCAAAAGACCGGCGCTTTTCAAAAAATCCCGACGTGTGTTTTCGGAGGTAGGCATAGAGTTTAAGTTTGGGATTGAGAGACTGTTTGATAAAGTATTACCGCAAAAGGCAAGGGCTGTGTCATGCTGAGTGAAACGAAGCATCTGGCTTCCGAACCAACACGTTTTGATTTTTTGAAAACGTTAACTTCATGAAACCAGATTCTTCGGAGTACCTCAGAATGACACTCGGGAAACATTTTCCAGTAGAAAATTTCCAAACAGTCTCTGAGTTGAAATGGTGAAATACTATTTCGGTTCCGTCACCGATTGCAGGTACAGCGAAAGCCGTCCGTACAGATCGAGCAGGTTTTGCCATTGGTGCGCGTCGAGCGTGACCCGAAGTGCGTCGGATTCCTTGCTCGGGTTTTTTTCCGGCTCGACGGATCCGACGAGGTACCGCAAACGGAGATGGATGTACTGCAGGAATTCGGCGAGCTCGGCGGTCTGTTTCGGCGGCAAATCGGTCGGGATATGCGGCGGCGCGAGCATGTGCAGGGCGGCGATGTCGTCGGCGGAGATTCCCCGGTACAGCTCCGCTTCCCACGATTGGGACGATTCGTCCGGGGTGTAGGTCCGGTCGGAGCGGAAAATGCTGTCGAGAATATGAAAATCGTCCGTTTGACACCCCATCGACACGGCGGATCCCTGGTCGCTCTCGCGGACTTTCGCCAGACGGGCTCCGATTTCGGCGGCGGTTCCGACCAGGATCGCGGAGCGTCCGATCGTAATCAAGTCGCCGGGCCGGAGAATCCAAAGCTGCACCGTTTCGCCGTTGACCCGGGTTCCGTTGGTGCTTTGCAGATCCGTCAGGAGCATGGTCCCATCGTTTTCGTGGATCTTCATGTGGTATCGGCTGATCCGTTCGTCGTTCAGTTGAACGACGTTCCCCTCCTCACGCCCGATCGTGACCGGCGTGTTGAGCTGGTGGAGCGTTTTACCCCTTTCCGGGCCATCGACGACGCGGAGTGTAATCAGAGACATAGGAGGTTCGAAAACAGTGAAAACGGAGCGAGAAAATCCAACTCACACACGATACACTATTTTTTCCCACAAAACAAGTCTTGAAAGCGCCTGCGGCGGGTTTCGGGCCGGCAACGTTTCAACTAAAGCTTAAAGGTAAACGTTTCGTTGAACAACCGTATGCCCCGTTGGAGCAGCGATTGCGGGTCGACGTGGACTTTCGCGGAGCCGGTCATGCCGACGACGAAGCGTTCGTCGTCGTTGTTCAACGGAACCAGGATGCGGTGCGACGGACTGCTGGGAACTTCGAGATTGTCCTTGGTCGTCGTCGGTACTTCCCCTTTGCCCCGGGTCGAAAGAGCCGGCGGGATCGTGTCCATGCTGCTGCTTTCGATCATGTTTTTCTTGCCGATCGTCGATTTGAACGTTTCGTTGGGGAACTCGTCGAATTTCAGTTCGACCTTTTGGGCTTCCTTGACAAAATCGATTTTCGATTGGTTGACGACGAGAACCGCTTCGAGCTTTTTCGGATCGCCGACGCTGCAAAAGATCGCCCCGGTCGCGGCGTTATCGAACGTCATTCCCAGGTTCTTTTCCTCCAGCGGCGTTCCCCACCAGGAAACGAGTTGTCCGCGGACCGGTTCGCGATACGGTTTCCACGGCGGCGACACCACGATGCCGTCCCGGGGAGCGCGGAGCTGCAATTTGCGATACTCCTGAAATTTATTATCCAAGCCTTCACGCAGCGAGGCCAACTTCTCCTTGAGCGGCTTGAGTGAATCGGAGCGTTCCGGCCGAAGTGAAACCACACGCGTCTTATAAGCGAGCTCGATCTCCGTTTCCTCGATTTTTCGTTGCATTTCGGACACTTCGGAGTTTATTTTCAGGTTCCGGATCTCCGCAAGGAGATCGCCCTGTTTGACATGCTGGCCGGGCCGGACATGGACCGCGTCCAGGACGCCGCCGAAATAGGGAACGTAAACCATTTGCGAATCGGCGGAACGCAACTCCAATATGACCGGAACGACGACCGAGTACGGCAGTTTGACCAGCGCGATTGCGGCGACGATCGCGATAAATCCGGCCAACGACATATAAAAACGAACTTTTTTCACGCGATAAATCCTCCCGGGCACCCAAAAAAACTTGCCGATCTTGACCAATGGCATCACGATCAGTCCGTACAACGACATCGCGGCGATTGCCTGTCCGAGCACTTTCAGGCCGATCGGCTCGAAAATCCGATAAACGAAAAAGAGAATCGACGCCATAACGATCCAACGGTAAATCACCGAAGCGACCGTGAACATCGCGAAGAAAACCTGGTTCTTTTTCGGCAAAAACGGATCCGGTTGCTGCTCCATGCCGAGAAACCATTCGGAACATTTGCGAGTCAGGATCGTCGTCGCTTTCTGCCGCAGGTTCGGAATTTCCAACAGGTCGGACAGGATGTAATATCCGTCGTATCGCAGCAGCGGATTGATGTTGAAAACCACGGTACTAACCGAGGAAACGAACATCACGTTCAGGCAGAGGTAATTGAGCAGCCCCGGCGTCGTGAACCACCAGATAAACGTGCAAACCGCGGCCAGGCAACACTCGATATAGACCCCGGCGATGCCGATCGCGATCCGGTGCCATTTACTCGGCAACATCCAGGAGTCGGAAACGTTACAGTAAAGACAGGGAGTGAGAACGAGAATCATCACCCCCATCTCATGACATTCGCCGCCGAAATACTTACACGTCAAGCCGTGTCCGAACTCGTGCAGCACCTTGGTCGCCCCGAGCGTGAGGCTGAGCATGATCATGTTCGCCGGGCTGAAAAACGTGTGGAAGCCGGGCAGCTTCGAGCGGAAGTAATCGAACTCCACGAGGACCAGCATCAATGCGGTCAGCGCGAAGAGCATGCAGAAGATGACCGTCGCCGGTTGGTACAGGAACCGGACATAGGGGATCATCTTGCCCAGCAGCGTGTCCAAGTCGAGTCCTTTGAATTTGATGCAAAGGATATTCGACATCGCGCCCATGATTTCCTTGCGACGTCGTTTGGTGCGGCGTTTGAGCAGCTCGTGTCCCTGGTCGGGAACGCCGGCGAGGATCAGACCGCTCTGGTGCAGCGTCCCGATGAAACTCTGCAAGTCTTCGAGCGTGATTTTTTGTGGCGGAAATTCCTTTTCGAACCCTTCCTTGATTTCGTCGAGCGAATGATTGCCGTCGAACTGTTTGAGAATCCAGTATTCTTCGTCCTGGAAACGAAAATACTTCAAGCCGACCGGATCCTTGATGATCCAGAAACTCCGTCCGAGATACAAGCTGCGCTTCGCCTGCAAATCGGTACGGACCCGAATCGGCAACTTCCGGGCACTGCTGGAGACCAGACTGTCGGCTAGGGAAACCATTCTTAATTCTGAATTTTGAATTATGAATTATGTGATGCTAGCGACCGATTTTTTGTTGGAAATCTTGGTGAGAGGAGCAGTGGACGGCGAAGGCGATCCATTGGTTCAGGATTTTCATGTCTGTTTGAGACCGAACGACCTGTGCCAGTTTGGCGGGAACCTTTCCAAATTTCGTCTCAAGTATTTCCAGGATGGATTCGATCTTCCCTTCCGCTTTACCTTCCGCCTTGCCTTCCGCCTTACCCTCGGCAAGTAGCATTTCACGTATGGTTTGTCCCATTTCACCCTCCTTTTCCCCTTCGATGGATTTGATTTTTTTCAAAAAATTCACGAACCCGTCCCGACCGACGTGTTTGGCGCTGGTAAAAATGTAATTCAAGGATGTGATCCACGTACTGAATACCGCGGGAATCGCCAGCGATTTTCGGATGCGAAATACCAATTCCCCCATTCGATCCAAGACGTCGGCTCGCGAAATGGAATTCATCACATGAAAAATCAAGTTCAGTTCGATGTCTTTCGGATAGTCGTTTTCCGGAAGAGAAGGAATGTCCACGACCATACATTCGAAATCCAGAAAAAAACGTTGCAATTCGGTAATTTGCGGTCGAACGAGCGACTGGAATCGCGAAGGCCCCGAAAACGGCAATCTCCCTTGGTGGAACAGGATCGGCAGGATTTGTGTAAAACGAAATTCTTTCAAACGGCCCGAGGTTTTGGCGTCAAGAAATTCCTTGCTCCATATTTCCGACATGTATTCAAATACTTGGGCGACCGCCAGATCGTCCGGCGAGGATTTATGCTCCAATAAAAGGATCATTCGGGCCGAACGATCCGTCCCTTTGATCCCGACGGTACAAAGGAGATCCGCATAGCGGCTCTTGAGCTGTTCGTTGAGGAACGACTCCGGAAGGATCTCGATTCTCCGCAAATCGAAGGATCGTAAGATCGATTCGGAAAAGAGCCAGCGAAAAAACTTCCTTAACCGTCTTCGATTCCCAAAACACTCCTTGAAATATTCGTCGTGCCTGTAAGGCTTGGAAACGATGAGTGTTTTCTTTGACATAATCACTCTATAGCTGAATCTTCATATCCACAAACCGGCCCGGGTTGAGCAGCCAGTAGCCGTCTTTGATCTGGTTTTTCACTTCGACGAGGATATTGTAATGTCCGTCCGCTTCGATGGTTTGGCTGGCGAAAACCACCTTTCCCGTGAAAGTCATTGGCTGCTCATTCCCGATCGGCGCTGCGATCACGGAAACCGATTTGCCGGCGACCATCCGGGCCGTCGCGTGGTTGAGGTTGATTCGACCGTTCACCCGGAGCGTGTCGTATTGCGTGATCTTCAGGATTTTGTCCCCTTCCCGGAACCATTCTCCTTCGTGTCCATACATTTCGTCGACGATCCCGTTGACCGGCGAAACGAGTCGCCGCTGTTTCAGACGCGTTTGGGCGATTCCCAGTTCCTCCTCTTTGACGTCCGTTTCGGCGGGCTTGACGACTTGGAGATCGTAGAGCGATTTTTCGTACTGTTTTTGAGCTTGCACTTTCCTCAACTTCGCTTCCAGGACCATCTGGTGGGAAACCGTATTGGGAACGACTTTGTTCATCTCGGTATTCTTTTCCACTTCCGCGATCGCGACCGTCCAAGCGGCTTTGGCGTACTCGATTTCAATCAGTTTGTTTTGCTCGGCATAAGCCACCTTCAGCAATGCTTGCGCCGCCGCGATTTGTCGCAGCTCAATCGAATCGTCGATGGTTCCGATTTCTTCTCCGGCAGAAACGTTTTGCCCTTCCCGGACCTCGATCTGGAGGGGGGTCCCGTCGGCGTCGAGAAGATCCGCGCCAGTCACCGGGTCTTTTTGATTGACGCGAAGATGGGTCAAATTCCCCTGAATTGCTGCGGAAATCACGATCTCTTTTTCCGGCATGACCCGCGCCGTGTTGATTTCAATGGTGTTCGTCGACGGATCGAACTTGCTGAACGACGTACCCGTTCCCCTGGCGACCGCCGTTTCCGGATTGACAAAGCTTCCCATGCGTCGCGATTGCGGCGTCGCGGAGTCCATTGCCGGGGGCGAAATTTCGGGGATCTGGTCGCCAGGATTCGATTCTTCGATGTTTTTTTGCCGTGCCTCAATTCGATTGTTAGCTGCATCAAGACGGTTTGCGCGGGACGCCGCACTTGGACTCACGTCCGGCTTGGCGAGTTTCTGCGTCAACGGCTCTTCGGGTTTTTCGAGATTAACTTTCTTCGCAACGACCGGCATCGGGTTCGGCTGGTGAATCGCCGAGACCTGATCCCCGCCGCTCGGGCCGGAAACCTGTAACAACGCGACAAAAAATAAAGGAGGGAGATACATGATTAATTATGAATTATGAATTATGAATTAGGTTTCTTAGAAAAATCGGAACAGTATTTGGCGTTGGAAAAATGCGATCGCTTCGTGGAACAGGACGTAGCCGAGCGGTTGTTTGCCGCATTTGACCTTGGCTTTGCAGCTTGTGCCGGGCCGCATTTCCTGGGGGAGTTGAGTTTGATCCGCGATGGTTGCTTTGATCCGGACCGTGTTGCCTCCGCCTGCGGCGCCGGCTTCGCCGCGAACTTCGGCGCGATCGTGGATCGAATCCATCTTTCCATTATACTTGACATCCGCGTTGGAAGCGAGCACGAACTCGACATCCGGTTCGGCCTTCGGGTTTTTTTTCTTCAACTGGTTCCGGAAGTTGATCACATGCCCCATTCGCTTTTCCGGCATGTCCAATTCCAGCTTCCACGGCTTGTTCCGATCAGTGTCCGCGATTTCCAGCAGGGGCGTCCCCCGGGTCACGGGATGGTCGAGCAGATTCTTCTTCACGTCTAACGTAATCACGGTCCCGCTGATCGGAGCTCGGATAATCAGGTCTTCTTTTTGAATGGCCAGCAATTCGAGCATCTCGGCGTTCGTTTGAATCCGTGCTTCCACGACCTGAATTCCTCCGATGATTTCCTGCAATCGGTCCGGTTGAGTCGGCTGGCTTCGTTCCATTCGCATGTTGCTCAACTGCGTCGCCAACTCGGCTTTTTCCCCCAGGAGTTGCGTTTCGCGCATTTCCAGATCGGTGTTCTGCATCACGGCCAAAATCTGATCTTTCTCGACGATATCGTCGTGATCGACGTTGACCTGGATGATTTTCCCCTCGATCGCCGGATAAACGAAGCGACGATTCTCAGGCTCAAGATTGCCGTCGCACGACATGTTGAAGTTCCACGGAACGAAGATCATCGCCAGCAGCGCGGCGAGTACCGCCAAGGAAACGGAAATCGTTTTCGGCAACATCCGCGCGGAAACGAGTATCTTCGATTTCCCGATCGTCCGCCAAACCGGCATCAGGAAGACGCTGTTATGGTCCATCGAATTGCCGAGCGCCGAACAGGCGTGGTCGGCGACGATTTCGACCCGCTTTCTCATTCGCTCCGGGATCCGACTGTCCTCGATCTGTTCGACGATCAGCGCCCCGAACGGCGGTTCCGGCTTTTCCCGGGCGGCGAGATCCTCCTCGGGCGCTTCTTCCAGCTTGACTTTCGTCAACGGGAAGACGGCGATCATTTTCGTGTGTGATTCGTCGACGTAATCCTCGACCGCTTTTTCGACCTGCGGCGCGAAATCGGATGTGTCGCCGGTGTACCAGATCGGTTCGTTGCACTTGACGACCGAGGTCGCGAGTTTGCCGAGCAATTTGATCGTGGTCGAGCGTTTGTCGACCATATCCTGACCGCTAACCGACTCGATCACGCTCTTCCCCCCCCGATTGATCGCGATACTGACCCGGTCGCATTCGATCAGACGGCGTCCTTCGTTGACGACGGTGTAGGCGGTTTCCCGCAGATCGAGCGTTTTATGGATCGTGCGGGTAAATTCTTCGAGCAACGTCCAGAGGGTTTGCCGTTCGCTGAAATTGCGGAGTTGCCGGTTCTTGTAATAGTCGGCAACGAATCCGCCCATTTGCCCGAGGAATTTGATATATCCTTTTTGAGCGACCGGCCCGGTATCGGCGCGTTGGGCGACTTCGATCAAGCCGACGGTTTCCAGTTCCGTGCGAACCGGGGCGAACACGAGGAGAAAATCGGTCGGATTACCGGCTTCGTCGTCCCCTTCGGCGCCGGAACGGGGCATGACCAGCGTTCCGTCGTCCTTGCTTTGCAGCATTTTGTAGAGGAGCCGACTGTGTCTCTTGGCGACCTCTTCCGATTCGCCGAGCCGAAGCTCCTGCATATTGACCTGGTATCCGAGGGAAAGCGCCCCGCGATCGTCGACGGTCCACAGCGCCCCGCCGATCGCGGCCAGAGCGGTTACGATTTTCGGCAACGCTTCCGCATGAAACTCTTCCGGCGGAATATCGAGTTTCGATAGCTGCGTGATCTCGTTGACCATCGCGCGAATCTGGAGCCGTGTCTGCTCGACAAGATTCGGATCAAAAGGTTGGTCGTTGCTCATGAATCGATCGTCAGTAGTCGGTGGTCAGTCGTCCGTAGTCGATTAGTTTCCGACGACAGTCCATTCTTCCAAACGATGAGAGGAAGCGGAACAACGCCCGTCGTAAGCGCGGCACAAGAGACGGAGCCGCATTGCGTTCTTCCGTGTTTCCGATCTCTTCGTGCAAAAATCCGGGCCGGGGCCTCGAGCCCTTTCCAAATGACATACTTCTTTAATACGTACAAGAGAGAAAGTATGTTCCAGAATATACTCAGGAAATCCCCGAAACGCAATCAGTCCCGCCCGAAAATCAGGGATGATTGAAAAATTCGATATTCGTTTTTGAATTATCGGTTACAAGCGGAATGATCGTTATTCTTTCTAAAAACGCTAAAGTTCGTGTAGGCGGTTCTCTTGTGTTGGACTCAACCTGGGATTACGCCACTCAGAGGGACCGTCGTGAAATGGGTAAAATAGCAAACAAAGAATAATAAACTGGGAAGAATTTCGATCAGAAAAGATGGTCCCCTTGCCCCCGGTATTCCGGAGGAGAGGGGACCGGCGTTTGGCTCTTTTAAACGTTATATTCCTGTTTATTCTACCTAAATTATGACGGTCCCTCAAAGAGCCTCGCACGAAGTAAGAGGTGTTCGAGTCGATCTCGCTGCAATGTTTTCCACTGCGTGAACCACAATACCGCTTACTTCGTGCGCGGCTCTGATTCGAAAGATGACATTTCGCGTTACAGGCTGCGCGGCTTACGCACAATACCAAACCGAACCGGTTTTTCACCAGTTCATTCATACTGTGAGTCTGTTTTGCCGATAATTCCTTAGGACAGTCCATTTATTTCCACAACGACAGATGTTTTTTCGACGCACGATCGATCGTTTGCCGGAGCAACCCAAGAAAATTGTGCTGATCCGGTTCGGATCGGAAAGCGAAGTCCTTCGAGGGCTTCCTTTGCTGGTCGCGTTGCGTCTGCGTTATCCGTTCGCCGAAATTACCTGGCTTGTCGACGATCGGGGCGTTGCGGTTCTCAAAGGACATCGGGCGTTGAACCGAATTCTCGTCGCCCCGAGAAATTGGAACCGCTCTTGGGAAGGTGTGCGACACCTTCGCAGCCGGCTTGCACGTGTTCAACCGGAAATTTCCCTCGATCTGCACGGCAGCTTTCAGAGTATCCTCGCCGCTTGGATTTCCGGCGCAAGGTATCGGATCGGTTTCGCGAAGTCGGAGCATTCTCACCAAAGCAACTTCCTGAACAACATCCGCGTTACGCCGGACGAAGAGCACGAAATCGACCGGATTTTGCAGCTTTTGGAGCCGTTGGGCGTCCACGGTTGCAGCGTCGCTTTCGATCTGTGTGAAAGCGAAACGGACCGAGCCCGAGCCGTGGAAAAGCTCGCTTGGGTTGGGCTGAATCACCATTTCGCGATCCTCGGTCCCGGCGCGGATACCTCGACTCCCGCTCGTCGTTTGGAGCGTTATTCCGGCCTTGCCAAGTATCTTTTCGAGCAATGGAATCTTCCTTCGCTTGTCCTTTGGAACGGTTCGACTGAAAAAAGCGTTGCTGAAAGCGTCGTGGAATCCGCAAGTGAAGCCGCGATTCTCTGCCCGTCGGTTTGCTCAAGCGAACTGGGGGCGATGATTCAACGGGCAACGATCGTCGTTGGGCCGGAATGCTCCGCTTTGGAAATCTCCGCCGCCGTCGGAACACGCTGTATCGGGCTGTTCGGCGCGACCTCGCCGTCTCGGTTCGGGCCCTATGGGCGGCAAAATCGTTCGATCCAAGCGATTCATCTCGGCTCGAAATCGCACAATCCGATGGACGCGATCGAAACCGACGTCGTTTGCGACGTTTGCGACGCGATTCTTGCGGAAATTCTCGATCCGATCCATGAATCGACCCTCGAATTCCGCAAGCCGACCGTTGTGATCACGCCGAAGTCGCTTCCCAAGGCTGCATAAAATATTCAGGCCGACTTTACGGGTTGGGGGAATTTTTGGTATAATGCGGGTCAAACCGTTTACCACCATTCCCCCTTGACCGTATACGACAGGTATTGTTATGCTGCGATTTCTCCCACGATTGGTGCTTTTGACGCTCCTTTATTCGCTATTCTGCGTGCCGTTGGCCGCCCCACTTTGGGGAAGCAACTCAGATGTTCCCGTTCTGTCCATTCCGTTGATCGAAGTCGGACAATCGGCGCCCGATTTTGAGCTGAAACGAGTTTTTCCCGCTGCCACGACGCAAACCGAAGAACTGAAAGCGGAGAAAAAAGCCAAGGAAGAATTGGTCAAACTTTCCGACTTCAAGGGAAAATACGTGATCCTCGACTTCTGGGCGACCTGGTGCGGCCCTTGTCTGAGGAAGCTGCCGGAACTGAAATCGCTCCATTCGAAAATCAAGAGCGACGATCGTTTCGTTTTGATCGGAGTCAGTCTTGACGATGCCAAGGACGAAAAAGCCGTCGGCAAATTCCTCGCCAAGCGGGAAATGTCGTGGATTCACGGTCTCGCCGGTGGTTGGGAAACCGAAATCGTTCAGGAGTACGGTGTTTCCGCGATCCCGACGGTCTTGGTGATCGGCCCGGACGGCAAAATTCTCCTCGTCAACCCGGAAACGCAAGCGATTGAGAAGTTGATGGAGTCGGAATAACGGCAAGCGGCGTGAACTTGACTCGGCCTGTTTATGGAATAAAGAAGGAAAAGAGGGAAAAGGGAAGAAAGGATGGGAAGAAAGATGCGCTCGCTTACGCTTCCCGCTCTGGTTTTTGGTGTTATATTGCGTGTTTTCCACCCTTTTTCATTGCCTTCCATGTCCGAACTTGCTTTTCAACGTTGTCTTCATCCCGACTGCCGGAGTACTTTTGGGATCACTGAAATCCTCCATGCCTGCCCGAAGTGCGGGAATCTGCTCGACGTCGACTACCGCTGGGACAAACTCCCGGTCCCGAAATCGCTTGCCGAATTCGAAAAATATTGGAGCGAGCGAAGCAATCCGCATCGCTTGAGCGGTGTTTGGCGGTTTCATGAACTCTTGCCGTTTGCGCCGCTGAGCGAATGCGTGACCATCGGCGAAGGACAGACGCTTCTGCAAAACGCGACCGGGGCGTGCGCTTACGCCGGACTGAATTCCGGTTCGCTTTATCTTCAATACGAAGGAATGAATCCGTCCGGCTCGTTCAAGGACAACGGGATGTCCGCGGCGTTCACGCACGGAAAACTGGTCGGCGCGAAACAGGCGGCGTGCGCGTCGACCGGGAACACGAGCGCTTCGCTGGCGATCTATTCGGCGGTTACGAAAATCATGCAGGCGGTGATCTTCATCGGATCCGGCAAGATCGCTTACGGCAAGCTGTCGCAGGGACTCGATTACGGTGCGAAAACGATCCAGATCCAAGGCGATTTCGACGACGCGATGCGACGGGTCCAGGAAGTGTCGAAGGAGCTCGGCATCTATTTGGTCAACAGCGTCAATCCGTTCCGGCTCGAAGGACAGAAAACGATCATGTTGCGCGTACTCGAAGCGCTCCGTTGGGATTCGCCCGACTGGATCGTCGTGCCCGGCGGCAACCTCGGCAATTCCAGTGCGTTCGGCAAAGCGTTTCTCGAACTGCACAAGCTCGGACTGTTGAAAAAAGTACCGCGACTGGCGATTATCAACGCCGTCGGAGCGAACACGCTTTACCGGCTCTACGAACAGGAAAAGCTCCGCTGGAACGGCGGTCGGTTCGACACCGAGAAAATCAAAACGTTTTTCGATCAAATGGACGCCGAAGGCCGCAAAGCGTCGACGATTGCGAGCGCAATCGAAATCAACCGCCCGGTCAATCTGACGAAATGCCTTCGTGCGCTCGATTTTTGCGACGGCGCCGTCCGCGAAGTGTCGGAGCAGGAGATTCTTGACGCCAAGGCGCAAGTCGGCGCCAACGGACTCGGTTGCGAGCCGGCGAGCGCGGCGTCGCTGGCCGGTACGAAAAAGCTGGTCGCCGAAGGGGTGATCGGCAAGACGGACCGCGTCGTCTGCATCTTGACCGGGCACCAACTCAAGGACCCGAACGCGACGGTCGCCTATCACGGTACCGACAAGACGTTCTTCGAGGACGTTCTCGGAAAGAGAGGTGTCAAAACAACGGAATTCGCCAACCGGCCGCTGAGTTGCCCGAACGATTTGGAGGAAATTATAAAATTGCTGCGATAATCTGATGTTTTTTCGTTTTTTCTTGTCGGGATCGCAGATCCCGGCTCGTTTTTTGTTTTCAAAAGTCATGAAAAATATTGCTCTCGCCCTGTTGTTTTTATTGTGTCCCGCTTATTGCTTTTCGCAACCGACGCTTCCTCGCGGGACGACGCTTTTCGTCGTAAAAACCGGCGACCAACCGGCGAAGATCGTCGTGATCCAGCGGGGACAGCAGTCGGATTTCACGGAAGCGGAAATCGAAAAGGCGCCCGAGACGGTTCGTCCTTACCTGGAAGCGATGTTCAAGGAGGTTTCCCTTTACTCGCAAACGCTTGAGATCACATACACAATCGATCCGTCCGCGAAAGACGCGCCGGGAATCGAAGAGTGGGCTCAAAAAGCGGTCGAACTTTGCAAGACTTGGCACCCGAAACTTGAGCAATACCTCGCGACCGAGGGACACGTTTCGCCGAAAAGGCTCAACCTCGTGTTCAAAAAGATGGATGGCGTCGCGTACTCCTCGGGCAATGCGATCGTGATATCGTCCGATTGGGTGACCTCGCGCCCGGACGATTGGGGAATGGTCGTCCACGAACTGGTTCACGTGATCCAGGGGTATCGCAACGGCAATCCCGGCTGGGTGACCGAGGGAATCGCCGACTACATCCGACACGCCCAGTTCGAGCCGGACGCCCCGATGCGGCCCTTTCATCCGGACCGCGCGAAGTACACCGACGCATACCAGATTACCGCCGCGTTTTTCATGTGGCTTGAGAAGAACAAGTGTCCCGATCTTGTTCCCCAACTGAACAAAATCATGCGGGAAGGCAAGTACGAAGACGCGTTTTTTCAAACCGCGTGCGGCGCCGATCTTGACACCCTTTGGGCCGAATACATCGCCGATGTGAAGAAAAACCGGGAGAGTCGATGATAGAGTTATCGAAGCCGGAACTGCTCGCACCCGCCGGGTCGGAAGAGGCGATGCACGCCGCCGTGAAAAACGGGGCCGACGCCGTTTACTTCGGGATTGCGGGCGGGAATTTTAACGCCCGGATTCGTGCGAAAAACATTCCGCTACAGAAACTCGGCGACGTCGTCGAGTCGCTTCACCGCCGTAATGTCCGGGCTTATCTGACGCTCAACACGCTCGCTTTCGCCGACGAACTGCCGCGAATCGAAACGCTGCTCCGCGAGTTCGCGAGTTGCCGCGTTGACGCCGTGCTCGTTCAGGATCTGGGGATCGCGCGACTTGCCCATCATTTCTGTCCGGAATTGCCGCTCCACGCATCGACGCAGATGAGTCTCACGTCGGCGGAAGCGTTTTCCCTGGCCGCACGGTACGGGATCCGGCGCGTGGTGCTACCTCGGGAACTGTCGCTGGAGCAGATCCGCAGACTTCGCAAAAACACCGACCTCGAATTGGAAGCGTTCGTCCACGGGGCGCTTTGCATCAGCTTTTCCGGGCAGTGCTACACGAGTCTGATTCTCGGCGGTCGTAGTGCCAACCGCGGCTGTTGCGCCCAACCGTGCCGGATGGCATACACGCTCCTGGACGACGAGAGGGAACTCGTGGCGTCTCGCCCGGTGTTCAGCCCGACCGATCTGGCGGCACTACCGCTGTTACGGAGAATGTGGGACGTCGGTATCACGTCATTCAAGATCGAAGGCCGCCTGAAACCGCCGGAATACGTCGCCGAAACGACGCGGATTTATCGCAGCGCAATCGACGCAATGATTGCGGAAACAAGCCCGACCGATCCCGCGAAGGAATTGGAACGGCTCGCGCTCACGTTTTCCCGGGGGTTTTCGACCGGTTGGCTCGAAGGGACCGATCCCAGGCGTCTCGTCCCGGGCAACATCGTCGCCCATCGCGGAACGCCGCTGGGATCAGTCGTCGAAGTTCGGCGTGACGCCGCCGTGGTCAAGTTGACGGCCGACGTACGGCGCGGCGACGGCGTCTTGTTCGAGAACGAAATGGAACCGGACCGTTCCCAAGGGGGACGGGTCTACGAAATCTTCCAGCGAAAAGCGTCCGTCAAGGAAGCGAAGGCGGGGGATAAAGTCCTCCTCACGTTCGGCAACGGGGCGATCGACGCCGAATACGTCGAACCGGGACAATCCGTGCGAAAAACGGACGATCCGCGAATCGAAAAGGAAGTTCGCAAATCGCTTCAATCGAAAAAGCCGCAACGAAAAACTCCGCTCCGGCTGACGGTTCGCGGTTTCACGGGACAGCCGCTCGTTTTGGAAGCGAAAGCGGACGGCGGCGTCAAGGTCGTCCTGCAAAGCGAAGAGAAGCTCGAAGAAGCGAGAAAGCATCCGCTCACGTCCGAAGTGCTTCGCGAGCAATTCGGGCGGCTCGGCGAAACGGAATTCGAACTCGAACACCTTGACGCCGTTCTCGACGGGAAAGCGATGATACCGCTCAGCGTTCTCGGGCGGTTGCGGCGTCAAATGGTCGAATCGCTCCAGGAGCAAGCGGAATCGCAACCGCAGCCGCTCCCGAAGCCGACTGTGTTCGGTTCTTCACTGAAAGAGTTGCGCAATTCGACGCCCCTTCCCGTTTCGGACAAACCCGGCGAGCCGGTCGTTCATCTCCTGTTTCGCGAAGAGAGTCTTTTCACGGACGGTATCACGCTGGCCCGCTGCATCGAAGCGGGATGTCAAAGCTTTTACGCCGAACTGCGGGGATACAAAGAGTACGAAAAATCCGCCGAATCGGTTCGCGGAGTCGGGGCCGAATTCGTTGCGGTTGCGCCGCGGGTTCTCGAACCGGGGGAAACGAAATTCCTGGACTTCCTCGCCGGTTTGACGCCGGACGCGGTTCTCGTGCGCAATCTCGGGGCGATTGCGTTTTTCAGCCATCGGAACATCCCGTGCATCGCCGATTTTTCTTTGAATATCGTTAACGACCTGGCGCTGCGGCAGTTGGAGGAGCTGGGAAACATCCTGCGGATCACGCCCGGTTTCGATCTGGACGAAGCGGGAACGACCGATTTATTGGAACGGATTCCGGCGAATCGGGTCGAGAAAATCGTTCTGGGGCGACCGCCGCTTTTTTCGATGGAACATTGCCTGTGGAAAGCGAA
This sequence comes from Thermoguttaceae bacterium, assembly GCA_031549565.1. Lineage (GTDB taxonomy): Bacteria > Planctomycetota > Planctomycetia > Pirellulales > Thermoguttaceae > JAVBSX01. Next base: position 6,119 of record JAVBPO010000033.1, on the reverse strand, counting down.
CCTTGTTCCGGCGGGCCAACCGTGCGAGAAAATGTGTCGCACCCGACCGCTGCGAATCCGCGATCGGTACGGGGCGGTCCATACGGTTCGCGGCGACGTTCACTGCCGCAACATCGTCGAAAGCGCGGAACCGATTACCGTGCCGCGATCCTTGCCGGTCTGGATCGGCATGGGTCTGGAACACCTTCGGATCGAATGGGACTCGAGATTGGGGTTCGCCGGGCCGGATGCGGCGGTTCATGGTGTACGATAAACACGAACAGGTCCGTCCATGCAGCGTATTACGAGTTTGTCAAACCCCCGAATCAAGAGCGTCGTCAAGCTCCAGCAGGGGCGCGACCGCCGGGAGACGGGGCTGTTTCTCATCAACGGATACCGGGAGATTCGCCGGGCGTGCGACTGCGGTTTCGAATTGTGTGAAGTTTATCTTTGGCCCGACGCGCTCGAACGATTTTTGGAACAGCCGGAGCGGGACGCTTTTGTGCGACAAATCGAACGGAAAGGAACGGAACTGTTCGAGGTCGCGGCGCCGGTGTTCGAGAAGATCGCGTTCGGCCAACGTGCCGAGGGGATTGTCGCGGTTGCGAAATCGCGGTTTGGGAACTGGAACGATTTGCGTTTACCGGACAACCCGCTGATCGGGGTTGTGGAACAGGTCGAAAAGCCGGGCAATCTCGGCGCGATCCTTCGCAGCGCCGACGGAGCGGGACTCGACGCGGTTTTCGTCGCGGACCCGGTTTGCGATGTTTTCAATCCGAACACGATTCGGGCCAGTCTCGGAACGGTTTTTCGCCTTCCGCTGATCGTCGATTCGAGCGAAACGATTCTCCGCGAGCTGCTTCGGCGAAAGATTCACATCGCGGCGGCCCGATGCGACGGCTCGGTTTCTTACACGGATTTCGACTGGACCGGTCCGACGGCGATCGTTTTGGGAACCGAAGCGGACGGCTTGTCGCCGACTTGGTTCCATCCCGAAATCCAAGCGGTCCATCTTCCGATGTCGGGAATCGCCGACAGTTTGAACGTTTCCGCCGCCGCAGCGGTTTTCTTTTACGAAGCCCGGCGTCGACGAACCAACCCTTGACCGCGGTTACGTCTTGTCAAGGGAAATGCGGGGCCGTATAATCCGACCAATCCGTATTCGTTTTCCTTTTCTTCTTCCGAAACGATGCCCATTAACGTAGTCTGTCCCGGCTGTTACAAACGATTTCAAGTCAATGAGAAGTTTGCCGGTAAAAAAGGGCCCTGCCCGAACTGCAAAACGATCATTGACATTCCGAAGGAACAGGTTCTCGTTCATGCGCCGGACGAGTTCGTTTCGGGCGGCAAAACGGTCAAAGGGCGAACGATCCTCAAGCCGCTCACGCGGTTGAATACCGATTTCCAAACCGTTCCGATTCTTTTGGGAACCGGCGGGTTTCTTCTCGTGCTTGCGTTGGCGATCCTGCTTGGGCTTCCCTCTTTGGGGTTGGGACTCGGGCTTCGCAACATCATCGGCTTTTTCGGCCTGTTTTTGGTCGCTTTTCCGTTGGTTTTCTTCGGGCAACGGCTGTTCAAAGACCCGGACGACCTGAATGAGGTCGCGATGCGGGAAATTCTACGCAAGTGCGGGATTTGCAGCGGTGCTTACGCGTTGCTGTGGATCTGCTTCGAATTTTTAGCCCGATATATGCAGGCGGACGGGGTTTTCATTTGGATTTATCTCGTTCCGTTCGCGGTTTTCTCCATATTCGTCACACATGTCGTTTTCGATTTCGACCTTGTTCGGGGAATGCTGCATTACCTGATTTTTTTCGTTCCGCTGGTACTCTTCCGCGGTCTGATGGGGCTCGGTTGGATCTGGAACGCCGTCGTCGAGATCACGACCGGTCCCGGCAACGCCCCGCCGCCCCCGCCGACGCCGGGAATATGAGAAGGGACAAGTGATAAGTGATAGGTGATATTTTGGTTACCTATCATCTATCACTTATCACCTATCACCTATTTACTCCGCCCATTCCGTTTGGATGGTCGTGTTCAGGCTTGTGAAGATGGTGTCGAGGACGAAGACGAAGCGTTCCTGGAAGCACCACATCGCGGTTCCGATCGTGAGGAACAGGATGACGAACATGATGATCGTGTTGATGCCGAATCCGACGGACATGAGGTTCAGTTGCGGCAAGGTTCGCCCGAGCACTCCCATGACGGTCATTGCGACGAGAATTCCGACCATTGCCGGCGCGGCGATACGGAATCCGAGGCTGAATGTCGCGTTGACGATCACGATCATCGATTCGGCGACGGAAACGCGAATCAGCCCGCTTCCGACCGGGATCGACTCGAACGTGTCCAAAAGCGCGCCCATGAGAATCCGCAATCCGCCGACGCAGGCGAAAACCGTAACGGCGAGCATTTGCATCAGGCGCCCGAGCATCGGAACCTGCTCCCCGGAGGTCGGATCGAAGAGCTGCGAAGACGTGAGTCCGCCGATGCGCCCGATCATATCCCCGGCCAGGTGCATGGAGGTGAAGAGCATGTTCACGCCGATGCCGATGGTCAAACCGATCAGCAGTTCCGCGGCGATGAAGATCACGAACCCGACGAGCGAGGTCGGCTCTTCCACGTAAAGCGTCCACTGCGACGGCATGATCAGCAGCGCGAACGCAAAGGCAAGCAGAGCCCGAAATTGTAGCGGAATATCCCCCCCCCCGAACACCGGCGCACTGACGACGATCCCGCTCACCCGGGTCAATACCAAGGCAAACACCAAAACGCGGGAAGTGTCGATGTAATAGAGCCAATTCATACTGAATTATGAATTATGGATTATGAATTATGAATTATGGAAAGACTCGATTTCGAACCAATTCATAATTCACAATTCGTAATTCATAATTAATTTGGTGTTACATATTCCGGGATATTTTCGTACAGATCGACGGCGTATTCGGTCATGTGGAGGGTCATCCAGGGGAGGAGCAGGGCGCCGACGAGGACCATGACGACGATTTTCAGTACGATTGCGATCGTCTGCTCCTGGATTTGCGTCAGGGCCTGAAAAAGTCCGAGCAACAGCCCGATCGCGACGCCGGCCAACAGTACCGGAAGCGAGATCATCAGGGACAACCAGATTCCCGCACGGACAAGGTCGATGGAAAGTTGAGCGTCCATTCTATTTAATTACTAATTACGAATTACGAATTACGAATTACTATTCCGGCTGTCGGCTGCTACACTTGGATTTTGTGGTTAGGATGATTTTGGAGAGGATTTTTAGGAGTTCGTCGACGTCGGTAAGCAGGCTACGTGATTCAGATTCGTTGAAGTAGCTCGTTGCTTCCAGGAGTCGGATCCAATAATGTGTTTCTCTTGCTTCTTTTCTTGCGATGGAAAGCTTAGAAACAAAATCCGCTTGCGATTGCGCTCCCATCGCCTCTTCCACATTCGCTCCAATGGACGTTCCACATCGGACCAGTTGTTTCGACAGAGTAAATTCTCTCTTCGTTTCGTTCAAATGTCGATACGCATTGACCACCCTCACCGCAAATGCAAAACTCTTTTCCAGAACAACATTGTCCATTTCGGTAGTCAGCAGTCAGGAGTCGTAATTTGGAATTAGTAATTAGTAATTTCGCTCGTCAGAGCGCAAAGCTTTCCATCAGTGCCTGGACCACGAGATTCCAGCCGTTCATCAGGACGAACAGCATCAACTTGAAGGGGAGCGAGATCATCACAGGCGGGAGCATCATCATCCCCATGGACACCATCACGCTCGCGATGATCATGTCGAGAATCAGGAACGGGAGGAAAATCATGAACCCGATTAAAAACGCCGTTTTCAATTCGCTGAGCATGTACGCCGGAAGCAGCGCCCGCCAGGGCACTTCCTGCCAGTATTTCGGGGCGGGAACATCTTTCACGTACCGCATGAACAGCCAGATGTCGTCGAAATTGCCGGTCTTTTCGATTTGGGCGCACATAAATTGACGAATCGGCCGCTCCGCTTTGGCGAACGCTTCGTCCAGTCCGATCCGGCGCTCCGTGTACGGTAAAACGGATTCGCGGTACACTTCCTGCCAGGCCGGCGCCATGATCAAAAGCGTAATGAAAAGCGACAAGGCGGTAATCACCTGGCTCGGCGGAAGTTGTCCGGTCCCGAGCGCTTGGCGTAAAATCGAAAGAACGACGACCAGCCGCACGAACGAGGTGGTCATGATCACGATCGCCGGGGCGAGCGTGAGCACGGTCAACACGAGCATGATTTGCAGCGTTGATACCATTCCTTCCGGCGACTTCCAGTACTCGGGCCCCTTGAGTATCGCGGGAAGCTCCAACGCATGCGGCGGCTCCGGTTCCCCTTCGGTCCGCTCATCGTAAGCGTTCGGCAGACTCAACGCCGGCGACATGTTTTTCCGGACCCCGCCGACCAACATCCCGTTGTGGTCGTCGCCGTACGGTTTATAGCCGTAGATATGGTCCGACTCCTGCCGATTCGGGTGTGTCCGCCGCGAATAATCCGGCGTTTGAGCGGAAACGAAGGAGGTGAAAAAATAAGAAATAAGAAATAAGAAAAAAACAGAGCGGGAGGCATAAGCGAGCGCACCCTTTCTTCCCTTCATCCCTTCTTCCCTTTTCCCCTTTTCCCCTTTTTCACCCATAGATTCCTCCGTTGTCCTTCAGTCCGCCGGCGAGCAAGCTGGACAAGGTCGGAGCGGCGTTGGTTTTTCGTTTCGGGTCGTTCGGGCCGAAGAATCCGCCGGGCGTTTTCTCCTGCGCGAATTCGTCGAGAACGGATTTGAATTGGGCTTGAGAACTGTTCGGATCGAGTTTGCGACACAAGCCGAGAATCTGGGACACTTCGTCCTGGCTCTCGATTTCGGAAATCGTTTCGACGCCGCCGTCCGGGGTGATCGCGACGAGGATCAAGCGATTCCCGAGTCGGATCAGGTTAAGCTGTAATTTTTGGTTCAGAGGATATCGACCGACGTTTTCCAGAGCTTCCTTGGGAAGATGACCGCCGTTTTTCGGGCCGACTTTTTTCATGAACAGGACGAACAGGAAAAACGCGCCGAGGACCAAGCAAAGGCTTCCGAGTACCGACAACAACGGCATAAGCTGCGATTCGGCGGGCAAAAAGGTCAACTTGCCGCTTTTTTCTTTTCGTTCGGGCCGCGCTTTGTTAAGCAGATCGGACTCGTCGGAATTTTCCGGGTCTCGTTCTTCGGAATAAGGGATTGCTGCGGATTGGCGTGCAGCGTAATCGCCCTGAGGTTCGGTTGCCGCCGTTTCACCGAAAGGATCGCGACGTAAAAAACCGACCGGCTGCTCCGCGGTTTCAAGCCCGGTCGATTGTATTTCTTCCGACGCCCCTGGAATCTCGTCGAAATTCTCGACATAATTTTCGTCGGCCGGAGCAATCACGGATTCGTCGTCCCTTGGCTCTTCCATAACATCCGGCGGATATTCGGAGGGACTTTCCGATTCGGCGACATTATATCTTGCGGGGGCGATCCGGTTCGGATTGAGCGGTTTCGCTTTTTGGGCCGTGTTGGATCGGATCGGTCGCGTCGATTGAACATTGCCGTGGAACGGGACGGACCCGAGTGGATTCGGGGCGACTTGCGACGGCGGTTCGCGGAACGACAAAGCCGGCGAACCGGACGGTTTGACGGTTTCCGTGTTGATCTTAACGGACGCTTTTTGCGGAAGATTTCCGGAAGCGAGTAGAATTTTACCGGACAGATTCTCTTCGGCCGCGGCGATTGCGCTCTGATACGGCGTCTTTTTCGGACCGGATGTCGCGGTCAGTCCGTTGACGAAACCGTGCAGCTCTCCCGAATTTTGCGGGATGGAAACGACCGGAATGTCCGAAGTGCGAACCGCTCCGTTTGCAACGGAAAGAAATAGAAACGACGCCCCCAAGAACAAACACGTTCGAACGCCGCTTGAGACAAACGGAATTCGTAAAACAAACGTGAGTCGGTTCTGTCGGGAAAAAATGGGCATCCTTGCCCCTCCTTATCGCATCCTGCGTCGGAAAAAGCCGTTCCTATTTCATCACCGCCGAGACCGGCCAGTGAAGGAAGGGCGTATTCTAACAGAAAACCGGTTTCTCGATCAAGAGCAATTTTTCAATCAGA
>JAVBPO010000122.1:0-30108 GCA_031549565.1 Thermoguttaceae bacterium | reverse complement strand
CTCCGTGGTGTTAAACGCGAAGAAATTCAACGCGGCCAAGTGCTCTGCAAGCCGGGCTCGATCACCCCGCACACCGAATTCGAAGCCGAAGTTTACGTCCTCTCGAAAGAGGAAGGCGGACGTGCCACTCCGTTCTTCAGCGGATACCGCCCGCAGTTCTACTTCCGGACGACCGACGTGACCGGTTCGCTCAACCTCCTCGGCGACGCCGAAATGTGCATGCCCGGCGACAACGTCAAGCTGAAAGTCGAACTCATCTCGCCGATCGCCATGACCGAAAACGTCCGCTTCGCCATCCGCGAAGGCGGTCGCACCGTCGGTTCCGGCGTCGTGACGAAGGTGCTTAAGTAAATTATGAATTATGAATTATGAATTACGAATTGCATCGACTCCGTCGCCGCTCCCCCAATTCGTAATTCATAATTCTGAATTCATAATGAAATTCAGGGGAGTAGTTTAGTGGTAGAACTGCGGTCTCCAAAACCGCTGGTGGGGGTTCGATTCCCTCCTCCCCTGTTTTGTTAATTACGAATTACTAATTCAGAATTACGAATGGGTTTCCATGGTGTGTAATGATCGATTAGTAATTTGGAATTCGTAATTTGGAATTCGAAACACAATGAACGGTTATTTTCAGGAGTTGATTCGGGCGGATTTGTATAAGCCGTCGCAGGGAAAGGTCGCTCGCCGGTTGACCGGGATCGCGATCGCGGTGATTTTCTGCTGCGGTGCCTATACATTTTATTACCACACCACCGGCACACTGAATCCGGTCGCGCAAGGCGTGATTGCGTTGGTGATCGCTCTATGCGGCGTGTGGATGGCTTTCCGAACCATCAACTGGGGACCGTTCGCCGATTTTCTCGTTTCCGTCGAAGCGGAAATGATGAAAGTCTCCTGGCCGTCCTACGCGGAAACCTATTCCTCGACGATCGTCGTATTGACCGTATTGGCGCTGTTGGCGCTGGTGGTTTACTTTTTTGACCTGTTTTGGTACACGATTTTTCATTTTTTCTTCAAAATCATTTAGCTTCAATGTCGGTCGAAGCCAGTGGAAGCAAATGAGCCTTATCTACGGGAGTTATGAAAATGAATGAATCGGATGTACTCGACGATCGGATCGCGGACGAAAACGCCGTGGTGACGCCTCTCGAAGTTGAAGAACTCCCCGCTTCCGTAGCGGTCGAGGAGCCGCCGAAGGCCGAGAAAGAAGTCAAAAAAGTCAGGGTCCGCAAAACGAAACCGGTTGAACCACAATCGGAAAAGAAAGAGAAAAAAGAAGAAGAGATTGATCCGAATTACGTTCCCGGCTCGAAAAAGAATTGGTACGTCCTGAAAGTTCAGGTCAACCGCGAGGAATCGATCCGTGACGCCTTGATGCGTCGCGTCGGTATCGCGGGGCTGGATGTTTATTTCGGCGACATCCTGATTCCGACGGAAAAGATCACCGAAGTTCGCAACGGAAAGAAACGGATCGTCAAGAAGAAATTGTACCCCGGCTACCTCATGATTAACGTCGAGGTGACCGAGGAGACGTACTTCCTGGTACGTGACACCCCTGGAATCGGCGATTTCACGGGCGCCTCCGGGAAGCCGACGGCGATGCTCGAACACGAAATCCAGGCGATTCTTCGGACGGAAAAAGACGAAACGGAAGATTCGCCGAAATTGAAAATCGGCTACCAGGTCGGTGATAAAATCAAAGTCAAGGAAGGAACGTTCGAGAACTTCGAAGGGGAAGTTCACCAGATCGATATGGGCAGCGGTCGTGTGACCGTCATGATCAACATTTTCGGTCGAAGCACCCCCGTCGAATTGGAATACTGGCAAATTGAAACACCTAACTAGAGGACAGAGGACAGAGGACAGAGGTCAGGAATTAAAAAATTGACATGTACCTGCACTTTTTCCTTTGTAACCGTAATTCTGTCCTCTGTCCTCTGTCCTCTGTCCTCTAAAAATGGCAAAACAACTCGTCGCAACGGTAAGATTTCACGCGAAAGGCGGTCAGGCCACGGCGGCTCCGCCGGTCGGAACTGCGCTTGGTAAATACGGCTTGAACCTCGGCCAATTCGTGCAGCAATTCAACGAACGGACCAAAGCGGATCTCGGAATGAGAATCCCCGTCGTGGTCAAGGTTTACGGCGATCGCACGTTCGAGCTGGAAACGAAAAGTCCGCACAGTTGCGATCTGCTCAAAGCCGCCGCCGGCATCGTCAGCGGCAGCGGCAACGTGCCCCGGGTCAAAGTCGGACAAGTCACCGAGAAACAACTTGACGACATGGCCGCGAAAAAAGCGAAAGATCTGAACTCCAGAAGCACCGCCGCCGCCCGAAAAATCCTGGAAGGAACCGCCCGAAGTATGGGAATTGAAGTGGTTTAAAGGAGAGGATTGATGATAGAGGATAGAGGATAGAAAACACTAATCCCCTCAATGCCCTATCATCCGAAGTCTATCCTCCATCCTCTATCCTCCATCATCTATCTACCAATGAAAAAGTCCAAGAGAGTTCGTGCCAATGTGGGAATGAATAAGAGCAAAGACCCGATCGCGCTGGCCGAAGCGATTGCGTTGCTCAAAAAATTCAAACCGACGAAATTCGACCAGTCCGTAGAAATCGCCATGCGGCTCGGAATTGACGCCAAACAGGCGGACCAGATCGTCCGCGGTTCCATCGTTTTGCCGCACGGGATCGGAAAGACGCTCCGCGTGTGTGTCATTACGAAAGGGGATAAAGTCGCCGAAGCCCAAGAGGCGGGCGCGGATTTCGTCGGAGACGCCGATATCGTCGATAAAATCAAAGGCGGTTGGACCGATTTCGACGTCTGCATCGCGACCCCGGACATGATGGGACTCGTCGGACCGCTCGGAAAAGTCCTCGGCCCTCGTGGACTCATGCCGTCTCCGCGAGCCGGAACGGTCACCATGGACGTCGCCAAAACGATCAAGGAATACAAGGCCGGTAAGGTCGAATTCCGAAACGACAAAGCCGGAATCGTCCACGCCGTCGCCGGAAAGATCAGCTTCGACGAACAGAAACTTGCCGAGAATCTCGAAGCGTTTATCAATTATATCAATTCCCTCAAACCGATGGCTGTCAAAGGACAATATGTCAAAGGAATCACGATTTCCTCGACCATGTCCCCCGGCGTCAAGGTGGCTCTTTAGAGGATGGAGGATAGAGGATAGAAAGTCTATTCTCTGAACTCCGTCACACTGTTCTCGCGGCACTGCCATATCCTTTATCATCTATCCTCTGTTCTGTCATGAGCAAATTCGTTAAACAACTGGTTACGGATAAACTGAAAGATCGGCTTTCCGGGGCCAATTACGCTTTTTTGGTTTCCCTCGTGGGAATCGACGCGAATCGTAACCATTCGCTTCGCGGCAAACTGGCCGATCGCGGTATCAAAATGTCCGTGATCAAAAACAGCCTCGCGAGGCGAGCGACCGAGGGGACTTCCATCGCGCCCGGCTTCGAGAAGATCGAAGGCGCCTGTGCCGTTTGCTGGGGCGCAACCGATGTCGTCGCTTTGGCGAAAGAATTGGTCAAGCTGTCCAAGGAAAAGGAACTCAAAGGTTTCCAGATCAAAGCCGCCGTTCTCGACGGAGAAGCCTTGGACTCCGCCCAAGCCGTCGAAGTGAGCAAATGGCCGACTCGGGAAGAACAAATTTCTCTGCTTCTCGGACAGATCGTCGGCGTCGGTGCGAAGCTCAGTTCGCAATTCATCGCCATCGGCGGCGGTTTGGCGAGCCAGATCAAGCAGTTGGCCGAAAAAGAAGGCAAAGCTGACACCAGCGCGCCGGCCGAAGCTCAACCCGAAGCTCCTGCTCCAGAAGTCGCGAGCGAGTAGTGAGACGATTTTCTGACTCCTGACTCCTGACTACTCCCACATACAACTACTATTTTCCAACCGCAAGCAATTGCGAACCCCAAAGAAACGAAAGGACAACAACAATGAGCGAAGAAACACGTGAATTTCCCGCTGCGATTAAAGAACTCGGTGACAAGATCGTCGGTATGACGCTGAAAGAAGCGAAAGAACTGAGCGATTACCTCGAAGAAGTCCACGGTATCAAAGCCGCGGCAGGCGGTGCCGTGATGATGGCGGCCCCGGCCGGCGGTGGCGACGGTGGCGGCGAAAAGCCGGAAGAGAAGACCGAATTCGACGTCGTTCTCGAAAACTTCGGAGCGGACAAGATTTCGATCATCAAGATCGTCCGCGCCGCGACCGGAGCGAGCCTCGGCGACGCCAAGACCATGGTCGAAACCGCCAACTCGAAAATCAAAACCGGCATTCCCAAAGACGAAGCCGAAAAGCTCAAGAAAGAGCTGGAAGAAAAAGGCGCCAAAGTCTCCATCAAATAGGAGGACGACTCGTAACCACTCCAGGGCGAACCAATCGGTTCGCCCTTTTTTATGGCTGAAGGCACAGGGTGCGAGCAAATTTTCCGGGGACTTTTCCTGGGACCGCAGGCTTCCAGCCTGCACTTGGGTCGATAGGCTTCCAGCCTGCCGAGGGTTCGCTACGGGCTGGAAGCCCATAGACCCAGGTGCAGGCAAGATGCCTGCGGTCCCAGGTTACTTATTCCCACAAGAAAATTTGCCAGCACCCAAGGCACAAACCGCGTCGTTCCGAGGTTGACGTCAATCCCCTCTTTTGTGTATAATCGACCGGTCTTGGGGTCTGGTTTTCCCATCAAGGAGGTGCGAACAATGTCGAAATTGAGTCGGATTGGTACGATGTTGTGGATTTTTGTACTGCTCACACAACCCGGTGCGGCAGAGGAGACGTCCCGTTTTTATCCGATCGAAACGACCGTCGTATCCAATTGCGAAAAACTCGCGAAGATCGTTGAACAGATCAATTTGAAGTTTTCGGGATCGCCACGTTTTTTCCTACCGGACGAAATCAGCCCGAGTTCGCCCGTCTTTTTTTCCTCGATCACCGACGGACGGGATATTTTTAAGGTCGCCGTCGTCAAACCTCGGGCTCCTGATTTTGTGCTCGACGAGTTCGAGACGACATGGTTTCGCGTGAAATTGCTCGGCAATACTTTCTTTCACGACAAATTCCACAAGGACTCCATCCAGTTGGCCAAAGACGGGGATTATCTGTACATCCTGTCGGATAATTTCCCCAGGGAGCGTTTCGGCGATCTTCACCTGATGCTTCACTGGGTGGGGCTGGCGGCCCGGGTCGATGTGGGGATTTATTGTGAACACCCGGAAAATATGCTGTTTCCGACTTTGCCGGAGGAGTCGTCGGATGAATGCGAGTTTTTGAAACATGTTCGAGCCGACAAAACGACCTCAGGTACGGAAACTTTTTTGTTCGGTTATCGTAGGGGTGAAGACGACCGGTATGAACTCATTTACGAAGCCCGGGAAAAAGAGGGGACCGACGTCGCGAAAATGAACGAAAAATTGAGCGACACGACGATTCCCTTTGCCGTCGGCGGGTTCGTCGGAGAAAACCGGCTCGGAGAGACGTGTTACAATATTCGGCTCTTACCCAAAGAGTTTATCTCTTTCAAAGGGCGTAGTATTGAATTGGGCGGCACTTGGGTTCCTCCGGGGGAACGGGACGAACCGGAGAGAAAATATTTTTTTCGAATGTCGATTGGTGTGACATCCAAACAAGATCAAAAAAACGCCGGAAAATCGTACCGCGAAAAAGAAGGAATCGTCGTGAATTATCCCGTTCAAGTTCCGGAGTTGGCATATGATCCTGACGCCTTGCCCGTGGAGTTGATCGACCAACTCAACGCCGACGCCGCGCAATCTCTTGCGGATCTTCTGGACGCTTTTCGGAGCACGATTGCACCGGAAGAAGAAAATCGCCCGATCGACTTGGCCGTGCAGGTTTCTGATGAACACGTTTTCGTCGGAATTTCCTTTCCGCGAGGTCAAATGGAAAAGCTCCTGCCCTTTGTCCAAAAGTTCGTGAGCTCCTACACGACTCTGGAAGACAAGATGGCGGAAAAATCCGGTCCTGGTGAGGAGTCCGGGAAAATTATCGACGAATTGAGTCAGATGCATTTCACGTTGGAAGACCTTCGTCAAAACGACGGTATCACCTACAAAATCGTGTACGTCAAGCCGGAAGAGGAACAGGAACTGCTACCGTGCGTGATCGCTTTGGGCCAGGAGTTTTTCGGCTTTGCGATGGATCTCAAGCGTTATGAGAAAATCGACGAGTCTCCCGACTCGAAAAACGAGACCAGCCGGACCGGCGTTGAGCTGTTGTCGCAACAATTGGAGGAGAAGATCGCCGAGTCGCGGCGATTGGCGGAAGAAAACCATCCTTGTCCGGAAACGGTCATGCGATCACTGAGCGATGAAATGGATTTGCAGGTCTTCAATCGTTATGAGGGCCGTGACGTCATTTATCGAGCGACCTGGAGAGGCATCCTTTCGGAGCCAATGGCTCAACTCGGCAAACGGCTCGGCAAGGAATTTTTGCCGTCGGGATTGACGCTCTAGCGGAACCCACCACCCCAACCTACCGTCTCACTTATGAAATACCGAATCGATCAAATCAGTGGCGTCAAGTTTGGAACCAGCGGCGCTCGCGGGCTCGTCAGCGATTTGACGGACCAGGCTTGTTACTTGTACACGGTCGGATTCCTGCAATACGTCCGGAAGGCCGAAGGAACCGTGCCGACAAATGTCGCGATTGCCGGAGATCTGCGGAAAAGCACGCCGCGAATTCTCAAGGCGGTCGCCAAAGCGGTCGTCGATTCCGGGAGTACGCCGCTCGATTGCGGCAAGGTCCCTTCCCCTGTTGTGGCGTTATACGGGTTGGTCAAAAAGATCCCGTCCGTCATGGTTACGGGGAGTCATATTCCGGACGACCGCAACGGACTAAAATTCAATCTGTCCGCCGGCGAAATTCTCAAGAAGGACGAAAGCGGTATCAAAGCGGAAGTCGTCGATATCCGCGCCGCCGAATTCGACTCCCGAGGGATGTTTTCCGACGGCGTCAAGTTAACGTCCACGACTTCCGACGAACAGACCGCGAAGCGGCTTTACCTGGACCGGTTTCTCAAATCGCTTCCGAGCGGCGTCCTTCAAGGAATGCGAATCGGGTTTTACGAACACTCCGCGGTCGGTCGGGATCTGCTCCCAGAACTGTACGAAGCACTCGGCGCCAAAGTGACCCGGCTCGGACGCAGTGACACCTTCATGCCGGTGGACACCGAAGCGGTCCGGCCCGAGGATTTGCAGCTTGCCCGGCAGTGGGCGAGCGGTTCTTCCGGAACGAATGCGGCGTCGGATCTCGTCAATCCCCGGTTCGACGCGATCCTCTCGACCGACGGCGACAGCGATCGGCCGTTGCTGTTCGACGAGCTCGGTCAATGGGTCCGTGGTGACACGCTCGGGATCCTGGCGGCAAGATACCTCGCGGCCGATTGCGTCGTGACGCCGGTCAGTTCCAGTTCCGCGTTGGAACGGTGCAAATGGTTCCTGAAAATATCCCGCACGAAAATCGGATCCCCTTACGTGGTCGAAGCGATGAACCGGGCCGTGAAATCGGGATGCCGCCGCGTCGTCGGGTTTGAGGCGAACGGCGGGTTTTTCACGGCTCTACCGATGATGATCGATGAGCGGGCCGATTCGCCGTTGACCGCACTGCCGACCCGTGACCCGGCCATCGTCCATATCGCGGCGCTGTGCATGGCCAAGGGACAGGGCGTTCCGATCTCCACGCTCGTCGAACATCTGCCCCGGCGGTACGTGATGAGCGACCGGATCACGAACGTTTCGTCGCTTTATTCGCAACAGAAACTGGAGGAGTTGATCCTCGGCGGCACGGAAACGCTCGAAGAAACATTTAAGACGTTCGGCGAACTGTCCGGCTATGACACCACAGACGGCTTGCGTATGTTTTTCGGCGACAACGACATCGTCCACCTGCGACCGTCCGGCAACGCCCCGGAGTTTCGCCTTTACACGGAATCCGACACCCGGCAAAGCGCCGAGCGGCTCCTGCGTAACACCATGGAAATCGTCGGAACGTGGAAAATTCGTTGACGCCGTTTGCCGTTCCGCAAGGTGCGCTTCGCTTCCCATGCGTCTCTTTCCTTTCACCACTTCGAATACAAATGCAAAAAATACGAGAATATCACGAAATGTTCAGCAAGCAAATCACGGAAATCGACCGTGACACCTTGGCGAAAGCCGTGGAGCTTGTCGGAGCGGCTTACGCGGCGGACAAGCAGATTTTCACGGCGGGCAACGGCGGCAGCGCGGCGTTGGCGGTCCACCTCGCGGCCGACTTCGGGAAGAACGTCGCCGGACCGAACGATAAACCGCCGCGCATCCTGACGCTCTGCGGCAACGTCTCGACGATCACCGCTTTGGGAAATGATTGCGGTTACGAAACGATTTTCGAAGGACAACTCCGTAACCTGATGAATCCGGGCGACCTGGTGGTGTTGATTTCCTCCAGCGGCAACTCGCCGAACGTGATCAAAGCCGCCGAATACGCCCGGGCCGGCGGGGCGAAGGTTCTCGGGCTGACCGGTTTCGACGGCGGCAAACTCCAGGGACTTTCCGACGTCAATTTGCACGTTCCTATCCGCTGCTACGAAGTCGTGGAAGACGTCCACTCGTTTTTCACGCACGTTTTGGTGTACGCGAACAAGAGAAGTTCGTAACGACGGAACCTTGGTTTACACCGCGAGCTGTGATAAAATGTCGCTGGTGTCCTTGTTGACGGAGAACGTTATTGTGTTTTTATTCGAATCGTTGTTCCTCAAGATCGCCGTGATCCTCGCCGGGATCGTCGTCGCCGTTTTCGGGTTGACGTTTCTGTCGCTGCGCCGCCGAACGGAAATATTGGAGCATTATTTCACGCCGGACGAAGAGGGGTTGGAAGAAGATTTCTTCCGCCGTCGCGCCCAACGTCAAACCGCCGCCCAAGACGCCAAAGCCCAGGAGGAAACCGCCGCCCAGGACCAACCCGTCGCCGACGAATGGGGCGACGCCAGTGTTTAAATAAGAAATAAGAAACAAGAAATGAGGTTTCTGACTCCTGACTTCTGACTCCTCTTTTCACGCTCGCTTACCCTTCCCGCTCTGGTTTCTTTCATAATTCATAATTCGTAATTCATAATTAAAAATGCCCTCCGATCTTCGTCGCCAAATTTATTTTCTTATGATCGTGATTTCCGCCGGGCTGATGTTCGGGCGGATCGTCGCGGTCGATAACGTGTTCGATACCGCGGCGTCACGGATCAAATGGAACCAAATCGAGTCGCGTATCAAGGAGAAACGGGCCGAACTGACTAAAAAAGGTGTCACAGGAAAGCCGTTGGAAAAGGCTCTGAACGACACGCGGAAAAAACTTCGCGTCGAAGCGTCGCAAATTCCACGGCCGACTCTCAGCGCCAACGATCGCAGCCGTTGGTGCACCGTCCGCGCGTTGGTCGAACCGGATATGCGTGTCCAAGACGAAGATGGTAATACCATCTGGTTCGCGATCGACAAGGTCCAGGATCTGCCCGGTTGGGATACGATCGATATGGTCAAACATCCGCTCCCGCCGTCCGATCCGAACGCTCCGCAGTACCTGTTTTCGAGCAAGCCGCCGCTTTTACCAATCCTCATGGCGGCACCGTATTACGCCCTGTATCACGGCAGCGACGGGAAAATTTCGTTCGATTCCGATCCGTACTTCGTCGTCCGCACGATGCTCGTGCTGATCAATCTGGTCCCGGTCGTTTTCTGCTGGTTCCTGATGAGCCGGATGATCGACCGGTTCGCGACGACCGATTGGAGCCGCTTGTTTCTCATGGCGGTCGTCTGTTTCGGGACGTTCGTCTCGACGTTTATCGTTACGCTGAACAATCATTTGCCGGGCCTCTGTTGCGTCATTATCAGCACGTACGCGGCGGTCCGGATCCTGTTCGACGGAAAACGATCGCTCGGTTACTTCTTCGTCGCGGGGCTTTTCGCGGCGATTCTCCCGGTCTGCGAACTACCAGGATTGTCCTACACCGTTTTTCTGCTCGCGGTGCTTGGAGCGGTGTCATGGAAGCGAACGCTGCTCGGTTACGTTCCGATCATGCTGCTGGTCTTCGCGGCGTTTTTGCAAACGAATTATATCGGACACCAAACGTATTCGCTCGCTTACGAGAATCGGGACTGGTACAAATACGAATACATGCGCGGCGGGCGGGAGCGGACGAGCCACTGGACGAATCGGGTCGGCATCGATAAGGGGGAGGCGTCACAAATCACGTACTTTTACCAGACGACGATCGGGCATCACGGCATCTTTTCCCTGACGCCGGTTTGGGCGTTGAGCTTCGCAGGGCTATTTGTGTGGATGTTCCGCAAAGACGACAAGCGGTTTCTTTACGCAGCGCTATTCATTCTGGCCCTAACAATAATCGTGTATGTATTCTACTTGAATCGCCCGCAAGTGGACCGCAATTACGGCGGCATGACGTCGGGACTTCGCTGGATGTTCTGGTTCATCCCGTTTTGGATTCTGTCGATGAGCCCGGTCACGGATTGGCTTTCCAAGAACCGTCTCGGTCGCGGTTTGTGTCTCGTTCTCCTGTTTTTCTCGGCTCTGTCGGTCGCCTATCCACTCTGGAATCCGTGGGATCACCCGTGGATCTACCACTTCATGCGTTACTGCGGCTGGAGCGTGATCAGTTAATTAGGAAACGCGAATTCAATCATGGCGCGAGTTTCAGCGTGATAACGCCGCCGAGGATCAGGATCAAGCCGAGGAAGCGGAGCAGGGAGACCGCGTCGCTGAAAATAAGAATCCCGAGCAGGAATGTCCCGGCGGCGCCGATTCCGGTCCACACGGCGTAAGCCGTACCGATCGGGATCGTTTTTTGCGCTAAAATCAGGAACCAGCCGCTGATTCCCATCGAAACGATCGCCAAGACGAGAAACGCAAAATGCCCGTGCTTGTCGAAAAACTTCAAGCCCAGAGGCCAACCGACCTCGAACGCACCGGCGATGAAAAGGTATATCCAAGCCATGATGTTTGGTGTAATAAATCACTTGTCCTGCAACGGGCCCAAAACCTCTTTTTCGAGCCGCTCGAAAACGGGAGCGATTTCCGTGGTTTTGTCCGTGTCGAAGTCAAGGTAATATTTGTTTTCGAGCATCGGAAATCGTTCCCCGAAAGCCGCGTTCAGAACGGTACGAAAAACATTGACGTTGGCCATTCTTTCGAGAGAATCGAGCCGTTTCTCTCCGGGCAAACGTATCGTGATGAAATTATTGAAGGTCCGCAGAGCCGTCGCTTCCGTCGAATTTTCGGATCCGGAAAACCGGGAGCCGTGATCGGACAACAGGACGATCAGCGGGTCCGTTTTCGATTTCGCGACAATCGCATCGATCGCTTCGAGCACGGATCGGTTGGTAAAACGAATCTGCTCGACGTACATTTCGTTCATTTCTCCGGGAGTGCATCGCGATTCAACGTGATACCGCTGCGGCGAACCGTCCGATTGAAAGGCGAACGGCGGTTGGGGAACGAAAAAATGAACATAAACGAAAACCGGTTTCTCGGTATACTTTCCCGGCATTTCGCGGAGCAGCTCGAAAGACGTCAACGTCTCCCGACGCTTGCCGGCAAGATGAAACCCGCCTTCCCCGTACAATCGCAGCAGGGTCGTATCGTAAAACAGGGAGTAGAAATCCCCGTTGTTGGTCGTTGACACCATGAAATCGGGGGGCGTTTTGATCTTCACGCCGGTTTCCTGGAAATGGTTCAAAAAATGGACGAAACGATATCCTCTGGCGCGGAGATATTCGACGACCCGATTATCGAAGACGTACTGAAAAACCAACCGCTTCAGATGAAATCCCGCTACGTTTTTTCGATCGCTTTCCGGGACGATGCTGTTCAAGTAGTCCATGTTGAGCAAGGACGGGATCGAGAACTGCGTTTCTCCGTAGTTTGAATTGGCAAGTCGGATCGTCTGAAAATTTCGGCTGTGCAGTTCGTCAAAGAATGAAGAATTGTCGAAATGGTACAGTGTTTTCAAAGCCGTGTCGCCGGCGTAAGCGTCGCACACGATCAGGTAAATGTCCGGCAGAGTCTCCTTGACGCCTTCATTCGTTATTTGTGTCGAATTTTCGGTTTGCGGAAGATTGCCGACAACGGCGACCGGGGGACGTTCCCAACTGTTGGCGATCAAGCCGACGACGACAAAAGCGACCAATACGGCGGAAATCGAATTTAACAGCCGAGTCGTGAAGTAAAACGATCCACGCGATCGAAGAATCCCGATCGTCCCGATCGGATAGAGGAGAAGAAGATAGTAGACCGTCGAATTTCCCACGCGAAACGGTGCGTTGGTCTTCGCGAAACTGCATAACGGGACCGTCCAGAAGAAGAGAATCACCCACAAGGCGAGCAAAGCCCCGATTTGACGCGGATTCCGTAGCGGAAAAGAAAGAAGAAAAAACAGCAGTGCCAGGATCGCCAAACAAACCGACAGAATCAACGGAGCGCCGTCTCGAAAACGGACGCCGTTATGAACGACGAGGAAAAGAACGGGATAGGCCGTCAAAAAAAACGGGTGGAAAGGAATTCTGTCCCAAAAGGAAACCTTTTTCTTTTCGGCAGGAATATCGACTTCTGGGGCGTTGTCGGTCATGGGATAGGAATTTCGGGATTCACTTCGCGGTCGGGGGGAGCAGTGCGACCAGAGCGGCGGCACCGACTTGGGCGCTGGTTCCGACGTTGAAGACGTTTTCGTGAAGCAGCTTCTGCAATTTTTCCGCATGAGAAGCCGCATCCGCACATAATCGGCGAATCGCGTCGGGAGCATGAGAAATTTCGGACGGGGCGAGAACTTCCCCGATTTCCGACCTCATGCGAACCTCAAACGGTTCGATCCCGAGCTCTTGGTAGTTCGGGTTCATCGCCTTGCGGGGAACATCGATATAGAGCACCGGTTTTAACCGTGAAAACGCGAATTCGAACGTAATCGCCGACCAATCACTGATCAACAGGTCCGCTTTCATGAGCGAATCTTTTCCCGTCGTGTTCGCTTCCAGAGTGAAATTCGGTCGATTGCCGTATTCCTTTTCGATCGACGTGATCACGTCCGGCAAAAATTTTCGCGTTTGCGGATGCGGGCGCAACGTCGTTTCGAATCCGGCGTCGAGCAGAATTCCGACGAGTTCCCGACCGACGGTTTCCAGCGTTCCCTCCTTCTTTTCCGACCAGGACGGCGCCAAAAGGACCCGGATCGGGCGACCGCTCGATTCGGTCCAGTATTCGTTTGCCGTTTTCGCAGCCGTTGCGATCAATTCGTCCTGGTACGGATAGCCGACTTCCACGAGCTTTTTGGCGGGAAGGTGCTTCATTTCCTCTCGTTTACGAATTTCAACGAGATTATGCGGACCGGCACAGAACACCGTATCGAACCGATCCAAAGCTTGTTCCCGCAGCACCATGAAGACGCTGTCGCACCCGTGCATCACGTACACATAATTGACTGGCGCGGCTTGCGACCGTTTGA
This sequence comes from Thermoguttaceae bacterium, assembly GCA_031549565.1. Lineage (GTDB taxonomy): Bacteria > Planctomycetota > Planctomycetia > Pirellulales > Thermoguttaceae > JAVBSX01. The sequence goes on along the minus strand of JAVBPO010000122.1, from coordinate 16,598 downwards.
CGTGGTAAATGTCCAGATCCGGCATGGTCATGACGAGAACGTCCGCTTTGAGCATGGAGAACCAAAACGAGCGGATCATTCCTTCGCCGACAACCAAGCCCGTAACCCGATCGGGCCGGTAATTCACGCCGGGATCGTCCCGCTCGCTGCTCACGTAGGTCAACTGTTCCGACGTCGTTTCCACAAGCGCTTCGACAAACGGACGCAGGAACGGCCAATAGGTTTTCCCTTCCGAATAAAACACGATCCGACGTTTCTCCGGAGGAAGCTTTCCGTACGCGAGAAAACCTTGTAGACACTGCCAAAAACCGGGTTTCGAGGAAGCCATGAGAGAGTGATACAGTGATGCGTTAGCGACGTAGGTATGCCCCGCGGTGATTTTGTAGCGGGCTGCGACCGCTATTCTACCACCAAATGTGCCGGAAAAAAGCAACCATAAATATCTTTCGAAAGGGGCTTTGTCGTTGTACTGTCTCAATTATCGTCGCAAGGACGGGTCTGAAAGCCGCGTCTTCCGGCGATTATTCCGGCTGTTGTTTTACGACGCATTATTTTGATTCGCTCCAAAGCTTTTCATAGGAACGTACCATTTTCTCAAACGTGAATTCTTCCTGAACGCGTTCGCGATTTTTGATTCCCAGTTCCGCCGCGAAGTCGGGAGCGTTCGCGATTTTCAGGAGTTTTTCACAAAACGTCGAGGTTTGTCCGAACGGGACCGTTTGCGATTCCGTCAATTCCGGTCCGAAAATCTCCGTGGCCCCTTCCGCATTCGTCGCGAGAACCGGCAGGGAGCAGCTCATCGCTTGCAGGACGACGTTCGGCATTCCTTCCCAGCGGGACGGCAAAACGAACAGGTCCGATTCGGCGAGCAGTTGCGGAACGTCCTCCCGCCAACCGGTCCAACGGATTCGAGCCCTCAAGTCGCCGGGAAGTGATTCGCATTGTTCATGATACTGCCGAACCTGTTTCTCGTCTCCCCCGCCGACGATCCAAAGTTCCCAATTCGGCAGTTGCGGCATCCAAACGGAGCATGTTTCCAGAAGCCAATCGATACCCTTTTGCCGATGCAGCCGTCCGACGAAAATCGCCCGCTTTTTTTCCGAATCGCTTTGCTTTTTTCGCGGCGAAAACGTCTCGCAATCGATTCCGTTGGGGATCACGACCATTTTCTCACGGGGAAGTCGTCCGGTTTCAACTGAAAAGTCGGCGACCGCTTGACTGACCGCGACGTATTTTTCGACGAACGAAGCGGTCCAACGGTCCAGAAAAAGATGCCAGCTCGCCTGCTTTTCGGCAACGCGTATTCCGCAAAACCGACGAGGAACTCCGGCTCCATAAGCGGCCAATCGGCCCAACAGGTTCGCGTGAAACAGAAACGATTGGAAAATGAGCGGTTTTTGTTTCCGCAACAGTCGTCTGAGATTGTAGAAGCCCCTTGGTAGGGAAGCGAAACCGCCTATATCAAGAAAATGGATCGGAATGCCCGCTTTTTCCAGCAGCGGAACGCAAGAGGCAACGTCGTTCTTCGGTCGCGGCTGCAAACAGTAGACGACCGGATCGAATTTTTCCCGATTCAACCGAACCGCCAGTTCGCAAAACGCCAGTTCCGCTCCGCCACGGTCCAGTTCGGTAATACAGAGGGCAACGGAGATGGGAGAGGACAATTGGTGTTGCTTTAATCAGAGCCGCGCACGAAGTAAGCGGTATTGTGGTTTACACAAAATAAAACGTCGCGATACTGTCGAGTCGAACACCGCTTACTTCGTGCGCGGCTCTGATTCGAAACGGCGGCATTTCTCCGAAAAAACGCAGGCACCCCACGCCGCAAAAAACAGGATCACTGTCCGACGATTTGCGAAATGCGGTTGTATTCCGCGGTGTGAACAGTGTGTTGGATCAGTTCCGGTTCCTGATGTTTGTAGACCATCCGGTAGGCGTCTTCCTGGGCGTCGTCGTAGAAACTCGGGAGAATTTCAGTCGCGCGAAAACTGAGAGACCGGAGAAAAAGCTGAGCGGGCAAGTTCGTTTCCCGAACCTCCAGCGTGATCCGGTTGCGACGCTGGTTGCCGAGTTTGCCGATCAGTTTGGCGACCATCTGCGTTCCGACCCCCATACGGCGGAATTCGGAAAGCGTCGCGACGTTGAGCAGATGGATTTTCGTTTTCGGAAGCTCATAAATCATGAATCCGACGACGCGACCGAGATATTCGGCGACCATTCCGATGCAGTTCCGTTGACGCAGGCAACGCATGAAATCGTCTTCCGTCCAGGCGTATTCGAAACATTCGTTTTCGATTTCCAGGACTTCCTTCATATCCCGGCGGACCATCCAGCGAATATTGACTTTGATTTCCCTTTCACGCATGACGTTCGTACAAGATAAACTTTTCATAAGGTTTCCGCTCCCTGGATTCCAACCGGCAACACATCCTACCATACCATCAACCCCGAGGTTGATCAACGACAGTTAAGAGCGTACCAGATTTTCCGATTTCCTCCAAGAGCGAAATGGAATTTTTTTGTCGCGATGGTGAGGAATATAACTCGAAGACGCATTAATCCGAAAAATCTCAATTTTCGAAGTAGCCGATTTCGGTTATGACGAATAAAATTACCACACCACGTAAGTCGGATCCACTTACTGTCATTGCACAAAGCCTTGGGGTTTGTGTATTCTACGTTTCGAACACCAGAAAATTTTTGGAGGCTAAAATGAGAAAACCAATCACAGTTTGCGCCGCTTTGCTTCTTTCGTGCCTGTTTTGGAGCCAACAAGGTAATCCCGTATCTGCCCAAGAGGCAAGCGAAGAGTTACCACAGTGCGAATTCCGATGCGTGCCCGAAGAGGAGTGGACGGATGAAGAGAGAAGCAATTTCGAAGCTTTTCAAGCCGAACAGGAATGGCGCTATATCGAGGCTTTGCTTTGTAACCCCTACGAATTATTTCTCTACGAAGCGATGCTTGGTGACCCAGTTGGCGGCTCTGAAAACAGCAGCTTAACGGCTGCTGGATCTCCTACGGGGATTGGTATTACTTCAATATCCGGTCAAATTCATAACCAAATGATGATTGTGCAATCGCAACAACTGCGGTATCACAGCATCCAAATTTTAGTAACTGGAAATTATGGGTATGGTGGACCTCCAAATAACACCGTCACAGGCGTATCAGTTGGATACACGGCACTTCCACCGAGTTTGGTGACTTTTCAAAACATAAATAATCAGTTTTCTCCCGGCATAAAACCTGATGGCTACCAGTTTGGAACGTGGAAATCAACCGTTGATGATCGCAATAAAAATGGCAATGTTTATGAGAGAAAGTGCCGCTTTAGGATGCAAGTTTTTTTGTTGGTGACGCCGACCAGTATACCAGTTCCACTAGTTGTTGAGGCAGAAATACCGGTTACACCTGTGCCTTACATTTAAAATCCGTGTTGGATAGAAAACTGTCCGTCATTCTTTGTGTGTGTAAATGAAACGCCTAAAAATTGCGGGCTTTCTTGCACCCCGTTGGGGTGCGGTTTATTTTTGGGATCGTTTCCCGGGGGTAATCAGTCGCTCTGCGAGGCGACGAATCACCCCCGGCTAAGTTCTTGAGCCCCGCTGGGGCTGGAAATCCGCCGCAAAAGCTGTGGAGATACATTTGGGCTCCGTAATACCGGGGGCGGGGGGACCGGATTTTTGATCGAAATCCCGCGACGATTCGCACAACTCTTTTGATCCGGTTTTCCTGAATTCCCGGTATAATTCTATTCACGCTCTCCTTCGACAAAAGGCCGGAATCGATTGATTCCCTGCCGTCTTGGTCCGATGTAAGCTGAACGGCGTGTCAGCGAGCTTACGCTGTGTTACTAACGATACATCGTGAATTTTTAACGAAGCAAGCGACCAACGGGAGCGAACACTTATTCGAGCGGCAGCTCGTTTTGGCTGGCGGCCCTGCCGCCCGGGATTTTTCGGGAACCGAATAGGTGGTCCTCACATCGAAAGAGCAGAAACGCAGCCAAATGCCAATTTGTCATTTGTGTTTAGCCGCTGATCCTGGATCAGCGATGTTTCGTTCGCTGATTGGGAATGTGAAATATCGGCAAAATCGGAATTTCCCCTATTTCGAGCGGATTCCTTTCGGCCATGTTCCCGATTTGAGTCAACTTTCCAAAGCGAGCCCGACTTCGACGCGAATCGTATGTTAAACTTTCCTGTTTGGAGTCCGTTTCCCTTGGGCGGCTGACGTATGTCGTCAGATCAATTTGTCTCGATCCGTCGCGATCGACCCGGTTTTCCGATTTCCTCTATAAAGGTGGTATAGAAAAATGTCTTTGACCCAGATGAGCGAAAAGTTATTGAAGTTGACGGCTACCCTTCAGAACTGTTTCAAAACCCAACCGACCGCCGCGAAAAAAGAAAAAAAACGAACTCGAACTCTGAGCATCGATCAACTGGAAGAAAGGCAGCTTCTGTCGATCTCCCCGGGTACTTCGACGGACATCCAGATCAACCAGCCGGATCCCGCCGCGACCATTCCGGGCTACCTCGGTTACCAGACGCAGGCTCTCGCCGGGGGAAACCAGTCTTCCGCCGTGAACGATTGGGGCGATTTCGTCACGACCTGGGCCCAGGAAGAGCCGGCTTGGATGCGGGACGCCGACGGAAATCTCATCTTGGACAGCAACGGAAATTATATTCCGTATATCGACGCGATCACGGGCCATCCGGTCATGGAGTCGAATATCTACGCCCGCTACTTCACCGACGAAGTCCAGCGGATCACGCTCCCGATGGAGTTGCTCCAGCCTGACAACGGAACCAGTAAGAGCCGTATCTCGATGAAATACGGCGGCAATGAAGTTCAAAAACTGACGTTTTCCACCGCGCTGGAGCCGGATTATAACCCGAATGCCCTCGGAGGCCAGCGAATTATCGGGACGTTCCGCATCGGCGGAATCAAGGCGCACGGCGAAAACTCGCCGGTCGATTGGGTCACCGTCCATTTCGACGAAGATAACGGAGCCGCTTACTCCGCTAAATTGCTCCAAACGGCGCTTGAGGGGCTCGGACCGTACATGAAAGGGGTGATTGTTCGACCGACCAATTCCCGGGAATTCGAAATCGAGTTCGCCAACAGTTATTGGGTCGACAAGGACGTGCCCGAACTGCAAATCGTGAACCAATCGTTCCAAACCGGGTTCATGGCCGGTGCGGAAATCACGACGATCAGCGAGCCGATCGACATTACGATGAAGCAAAACGATGGCACGGTCGTCGGAATCCCGATCTACACGCCGACCGCGCGGCAGTGGACCGATCCGACCGGCGATTGGAAAGCCAACTCGTACTGGGTCACCGCGACGCAGAAAACCGGTGACATGATCATCGCCGCGTTCCGACAATATTGGATCGACAACTGGGAATACTACGCGCCGATCAACTCCAGCGTCGGAGTTGCCGACGAGTTGATAAACTACGATATCGTCACTTCACGGTTCAAAGCGCCGGACATCGCCGTGACCGTGATCAATCCATGGACGTATGAAATCACGTTCATCAACGATTCCGGAAAGATCAATCATCCGGAGCTTCAGGTCACCAGTGCCACGGACGCCGGCGGAAACGAATACGTCGATCAGGATTCGATCTACCTCTACAACTATTACCGGTACAACGACGGGAGCAAGCCGGTCAAGACGGTCAAAGAATCGTCCGACGCGTTCCGGGTCAATCCGGCGGAACCGGACGATCCGTGGACCTCCGGACCCGATACGACGTACCAGTACAAACCGGTCGTCGCGATGGACGCCGACGGCGATTTCATTATCGCTTGGGAAACCGAAGTCAATAAACCGACGCTCAACCGATGGAATGATTGGGATGTCCACGCCCAGCGATTCACGCTTCAAAGCGTACTTCCGGAAGACGACCCGAATCTTTACCGACCGGATGGAAAAATTATCCAAGGCGTCAAGCCGGTCGGCAGCTCGTTTCGGGTGAATGATCTGGACAACGGTATCCAAACCGATCCGACGATTGCCTGCGACAAGAACGGCAACTTCGTCGTTGGCTGGGCCTCCTACGGGCAAGACGGCAGTTATTTCACCGGAATCGTGGGACGATGGTTCGACCGCGACGGTAATCCCTTGACAAGCGATATCAGTGTCTCTCACGAATGGACCTCGACACCACACTTGCCGACGGTCGCGATGAGCGACGACGGACACACCGTTTTTGCTTGGGCGGATATCGTGGCACCCGGCGACGTTTACAAGAGCGTGTTTCTCCCGGGAGTGTATACGCCCCGAATCGATTCTGAAACAGTCGCCTCGAATGCCTACGAACCATCCATTGCCTTCGACTCCAATAACAGGTATCTCATCACCTATACGACTCCTTGGACTTGGACGACGAATCTCGCTGCCAGCCCGGACTTGATCGAAGGGCGAGACATCTACGGCGTGATGTATCAAATCAACGCCGCCGACGCGACCACTCCGGAAAATCTTCATCGCGGTCCGACCCGGATGAACAGTACGGATGTTACGGGACGCGGTTGGGTCTGGCATTCACAGCAGTACGCTTCCTCTGCGGCGCTCGACGCGGATGGTGACATCTTCGTTTCGTATCAGGGATTCTGCCCTGACGCGGATGCTCCGCACGGACTAAGCGGCAACGCCGTCACTTATATTCCCTTTTCCACCGCAGCGCCGTCGGAAGGTGGTGTCGGACTCTACTATGAAAATTTCCGGGACGGCAAAAACGCCGATATCTACAAGTATATGACATCAATCTATGGCGTCGATCCGGATGCCGCGATTCGCGACGGATTGATCTATGCCATCAAGATGGGGGCGTCACAGGAGCAGCTTGGGCGAATCAACGCGCTTTACGAGTCGAAAGCGACTTTACTTCGCGGCGACTCCAGCGGTATCGGTATGACGCGGCTTGACGCCGACTTCCCGGATCAGAACTCGACGACCGGAGGAATGTGGGCTTACGGTTTTCTCGTTTCCGATTCGATCGCCAACAATTACCGCGACGGTAATAATCAGAAATTCATCATCGGAATCCCGATGAAGCCGATCCAGAGTGGAAACATCAATCTGAACGTTTGGCGTTCCGATGCCGATTTAGATTTCCTTCAGGAAGGAATCAACATCGGAATCGCGGTTGACACCAACGCCAAGGCCGTGGATGTCAACGCGACGATGAATAACATTCGTGATACCTTGACTGGCGCTTGGGTTTTCGCGCGGGAATACAACCAGGCCAATACCGACTGGATGTACCGGACCTGCCAAGTGGAGTATTACACGGATGAAACGATCCGTTACCGCGACGGAACGCCGTGGGAAGTCTACCAGGATCCGAACAGCGAATTCGCTGAATTCGGATGGCACTACTTCGAGGTCACGCTCATCGGGGGTGCCCACGACACGACGTTCGATATTGGATACAATAATACGCCGGGTGAAATCCGGTTCGACGGGGAAAACAACCCGCGAAGTACTCCCAGCGTCATTCCGAGCTCCGCGTACGGACGGACCCGTTTCATTGACGAACTTGCCGGAACGAGCGGTACGGGACAGATGGGATCCAACATGCTCGTCTCCAAGTCCGGCGATTATTCCGTGGTTTGGGCTCAGGAATCGGCCGACGTGAGTGATATACGCTACCGCCGGGATATTAACACTTCGTTCATTCCCTATAGCGAGCACATGGGGATATTCGGAACGTCGCGAAATTTCGTTCCCGCGAATTTGTTTTTCCGCCACTTCGTGGAATCGACGGACACGGCGGGGCCGACGGTTTCCGATTACTATCTGCCCGACGGAACGCATATCAAAACCGGCGATCAGGTCACCTCGGCGCTCAAGTCGCTCGTCGTCGTCTTCGACGAGGAAATGCGCGACGTTTCCCGTGACGCCTATCACGGCGTCGACAACCTCAAAAACTGGGCGCTGCTCAAGGACGGCGTCGAAGTGCAAAACGGCATCGAGAGCATCGTGTTCGGCCTGAACGCGTCGCAGCCGTTGGCGGAAAACGCGTTCATGGATTCCGTCAACGACGGCGATCTTTCCCGTGGCACCAGCAAATGGGAAGCGGTCATCACGTTCAACGAAACCAGCGTCAACCATGCCCTCAGCGGCGGCCAGTACACGCTCATCGCCAAAAACGACCTCGCCGACGTCGCCGGAAACGTCCTCGGACGCAACGGAATGAATAAAGGCGGCAATTCGATCGAAATCGTCTTCAACGTCACGATCATGGACGGATACCTCGGTTTCGACGAAGAGGAAGTCGACGATAAAAACTTCAACTCCGAAGAACACGTCGTCAACGGCAGCATCAACGCCGACGGTTCGCAGAATTACGTGCATGTCAACGACGGAACCGCGACCGGAAAAGACATCGACCCGCAAACCGGCGACCAGTATTTCCGGGAAGACGCCGCGAAACATTATCCGGTCGATACCGATATGCAGCCGGGCGGCAAAACCGTCGCGTCCGACGCCGAAGGGAATTTCGCCGTCGTCTGGGCCAGCTCCGATCCGGGCAACGAAGGCATTTTCCTCCGCAAATACCGGACCCGCACCATTTACGGCCTCGAAGGCAAATCGGAAGTCGAAGACACCATCGACACGATCCGCCTTTCGAGCAATCCGACCGCGACGCAACCGTCCGTCGCGATGGATACCGACGGCGATATCATCGTCTGCTGGTCGGAAGAAGTCGTCATCGACGGCATCTCCAACCGCGACGTGTACTTCAATTACGTCCAGCAGGTCAACGGCAAACTCGTCGCGAAATTCACCGCCGACCAGACCACGACTTACGATTACGATAAGGGCGGTACCCGTTATTCGGGCGTGATCTACAAGGGGGACAACAAGGGGATCGTCGCCAATACCGAGCGGGAATACACGCAGCAGCACCCGTCGGTCGCGATGAGCAACGAAGGGGACTTCGTCATCACGTGGGAAAGCGAATTCCAGGACGGCGACGGTTGGGGCATTTTCGCCCAGCGTTTCGCCCCCGATTGCAGCAAACTCGGCGGCTCCAATTGCGTCCAGGACATCATGATTTCCGGCGCGCCGACCGGCGGAACGTTTACGCTGCGGTACACCCTGTACGACGGGGATACCCCGCTGGTCTGGGAAACCGATCCGATCACGGTCTACCGGAACACGTTCGAGATGCAAACCGGCATCCAGAAAGCTTTGGAAAACATGCACGCCATGAGTGAAGAAGCCCGAAAGATCATGCCGGTCCGCAAGCTTGACGTCGAAGTCACGGTCGTCAGCATGACGCGCATCCTCATCGAATTCGTCGGCGATACGTACGGAAACGTGGATCAACCGACCCTGGTCGCTTACAACCAGAAATTTACGAACCAGAAGGAAGGCCAGAATATCGACGTGATCAAGTCCGTCGACGGAAATTCCGGCGAATTTCAGGCCAACCTTTCAACCAAATACGACCAGCGTTTCCCGTCGGTCGGAATGGCGTCAGGCGGAGATTTCGTCATCACCTGGACCGGCTGGGAACCGGCGTCCGGCACGAATACGCTTTACGCCGACGTGTACGCCCGAAAGTTCGTCTCCAGCGCGTCCCTTCGCGTGACCTCCGGCCAAACGACCAATGGTGTATCGCCGAACCAGTCGGCGTGGACGCCGTTGGTCGTTTCCAACGACGATCCCGCCAATCACGTCGTCCAAGCCGGTTCCGGTTTTGACGGGGTCTGCCGAATCGAGGCCTTCCCAACGGGCTATGAACCTTGGTACGGGTCGGGAACCTTGTTGACGACCGGAATGCACATCCTCACCGCCGCACACGTCGTCGCCGACCCGCTGTTCGGCAATGCTCTGGCCAACGACGAATTGATCGTGACATTCGACACGATCGACGGCGAGAAGATGATGCGTGTGACTCAGGTGTTCGTCCATCCGACCTACGCGGGAGACGCCACGTTCGATCAAACGAGCGACATCGCGGTCCTCCAGCTCGAAGCGCTCGCCCCTTCGACCGTTCAGCGGTATGATATTTATCGCGGCCGCGACGAACTCGGAAAAACCGTCACGAAAGTCGGCTACGGTTATCACGGACGAGCCGGGGAAATGTTGGTCTACGATGATCTGAAGCGAATGGGATTGAATACTTACGATATTCTCTCTCACACCATGGATCCGACCATGCACCCGGAAATCCTGATGTACGACTTCGACGACGGAACGGTCGCCAACGACTACTTCGGCAACCGGTACGGCGTTCGAAATACGGGAACCGGCTGGGGGAATGAAGTCGACGCCGCCCCGGGCGACTCCGGCGGACCGGGTTTTGTCGATCAGAAAATCGCCGGTGTCACCAGCGGCGGTGCATACTATGTCGACGCCGAGGGCAATCGTTACGCACCGAACGGCGTGTACGCCTTCGACGTTCGCGTCAGCGGGTACGCCGATTGGATCGACGCGATCATTTCCGGCGGTGGGAGCGAATTTCGCGTCAACCAAACGACCGTCGGAAACCAGCTTTGGTCCGACGTCGCGATCGATGCGGCGGGAAATTTCGTCGTCACCTGGACGCAGTCTCAGATCAACCCGGGCAGCATCGAACTTCCGCCGGCTTATTCGATCATGGCCCGACGCTTCGACGCCGATTCCAACCCGTTGGCCAACGCCGCCGGGAACTGGGGAGACGAATTCCTCGTCAGCAGCGATGTCGCGTCGTACTCGAAAACGCAACACCAGTTGATGTCCAAAATCTCGATGACGCCCAAAGGGGATTTCGTCATCGCTTGGGAAGGACTCGCCGACCGTACGGACCCGGGCGACGGGATCCTCGATTTCGACATTTTCGCCCGCCGCTACGTCAACAGCCGTAGTCTCATGACGATCGGTGCGAATAACGTGATCACCGGATACGGTTTGGTCGGCAACAACGGTGAGATGAGTTCGCCGTTCTTCATCAACAAAACGACCGCCGGCGACCAACGTGCCGCCAGCGTCGCGCTGGACAGCACCGGCGACATGGTCTTCGTTTGGGACGGCTACTCCGACAACGCGGTCAAGAAGTACGACAAGACCACCGGCGAAGAGATCATTGATAATCACAACATCATGTATCGCCGCATCACGGTCCCGAAAGACATTTCCGCGCCGTACGTCGCCGACGTCGTCGCCGCCGTGAAAAACAGCGACACGCCTTACGATTACACCTTGACGCAAATCGTCGAAGGGATCACGCTCGACACCGCGCCGAACAGCGTCATCGTCACGTTCAGCGAAGAAATGTTCAGCCGCGACGTGGTTGACACCAAAAGTATTCTCAACCCGAAAAACTGGAAGCTCTACAAAGACGGATACATCGCTTCCGAAGCGATCGTCAAGATCGACTGGTATCGCGACACGACCGCCCCGTACGATCCGCTCATCCAGGGTCGCGATTCGGCCTACGATCCGGCGGGCATCATCGATTACCGTTCCGGTAAAATCGAGATCGTGCTGACGTTCGACGGCGATCTTTCCAAAGAAGGATACCAGGCGCTGCAGAACGGAAAATACATGCTCTTCCTTTCCGATACCGTCGAAGACATCATGGAAGTGGGCGCCCGGTCCGGCAACCGATTGGACGGCAACTACGACGGCTTGGCCGGCGGCAATTTCCAGCGGACGTTCTACGTCGGCGACACCACGGTGCGACCGGTCGACGATCCGAGCGGCGATCCGACGAAGCCGACCGATCCGATCGATCCGACGAACCCGACTTACGATCCACCCGCGTTCAACAATTCGACGTTCAGCAAGTCGAAACCGGCCATCGCGTACCGCAACGACGGCGGATTCGTCGTCGTCTCCGTCGAAGAACGGCTCGGAATCGATCCGGAAGATCCGGACGTGATCCTCGACTACGGCGGCTTGGACATCATCGCCCGGTTGTACGACAAAAACGGCGTCGCGATCGGCTACGAGCGCGTGGTCAACAATTACATCCTGGGCGACCAGACCGATCCGGACGTCTCGATGGACAAGTTCGGCAACTTCGTCGTCGTCTGGTCCGGCCCCGGCGAATATGCGGGCACCTCGGGAATCCACGCCCGCGTCTTCGACGTGTTCGGTAATCCCGTGGCGCATTCGTTCGAGCTGACCACGAGCGACACCAATCAAATGACGCCGAAGGTCGCCTTAAACAACGACGGCACATTCGTCGTGACCTGGATCGGATACGATAACAGGCCGGTCGCCGAAGGGGGCGTTCGGGGCTTGGTCGTTTACGGACGCTCGTTCTCCTTCAGCGGTCTACCGCTCGGACAGCCGTTCATCATCAACGCCGTCAAGGAAGGGGAGTGTTTCGAGGTGGACGTCGCTTGCGACCACAACGGAACGTACTACGTGACTTGGACGGCCTACAATCCGAAGACGCAAAACAAGGATATTTTCGCCGGGTCGTTCATGATCGACCAGACCAACGGCCAAGCCTACCAGTTGAATTCCAGCAACCAGCGGGTCTATGTCAAATCGGAGGTGGTCGGTGGGAAAGTTAATACGGTTTATCTCAATTCCTTCAAAGTCAATGATTTTACCGAAGGGCAGCAAACCAATCCGGCGATTTCCGTCAGCGGAATGGACGGCAAAACGAGTAATTTCGTCGTGACCTGGCAGGGGGAAGGCAAGGATCCCAAGAGCTCCACCATCACCGGATTCGAAGTGTACGCCCGGGCCTTCACGGCCGATGGAACTCCGATTTCCCTGTGCGGGACGACTTCCGACCTGATGATCAACGAGTTCACCAAGGGGAACCAGCTTGACGCCGACGTCTCGATTTCCCATGACGGCAGCAAGATCGTCTTCACGTGGGCGTCCATGAATCAGGAACTTCACAACTACGATTCGGTCTACCAGACGGCGCTGCACGACTACGGCGTTTACGCCCGCGTACTCACCTGGGACAACAGCGGCAAGTACATCGACGTCGCGGAATATTACAATCAGACGACGAAGATGTACGAATTCCAGGTCAACCGCACCCAGAACGGCAACCAGCACACGCCGGTGGTCGCCATGGACCAGGACGGGGATTACTCCATCGTCTGGACGGGACCGATGAAGTACGATTATGTCACGATCTACGATCCGTTGCTGTTGATCCCGGTCGATTATTTGGGAACGAACGTCTACATTCGCAGCTATCGGCCCAACGGTATTTCGACCTCTTCCGGATCGTCCAGTACGACGGGTTCGAAGAAGAGCTCCTCGGGATGGACGCTGGGTAACGGTGTCAGTTCCGTCGTCTCGAAACTGGAAACGGCGCCGGCCGGCAATAAGATGGACGGCATGAGCGGCGCGGCAGGTGCCACGGTCCGACCGACCGGCGGCGGCTACGGCAACTACGACGGTAATGCCCCGACGACCTCGACGACGTTCGTCATTAACGGCACCTCGGGGAACGACGTTCTCTCCGTGACGCCGGGCTCCACGGCCGGAAGCTGGATCATCAAGCTGAACGGTTCGACGGTCAACATTCCGACCGGCACCAAGGAAGTCGTCTACAACGGCGGCAGCGGCAACAACGAAGTCCAACTGACCGGAACGGCCGCCGACGAAGAAGTGACGCTCAACGCGACCACGCAGACGCTCGTCTTCGCCGGAATCGGTTTGTCCGTCAAGGCCGATAAGGTGACCAAGGCCGTTTTGGACGGTGCCGGCGGCGACGACAAGATCAACCTGACGACGTCGCAGGGGAACGACTCGGTCGACATTTCGCTCGGCGAGTTGATTTTCTCCGGCACGGGACTGGCGTATTCGGCGAAGAACTTCGAGCGGGTCAGCGTCCTTTCCGGCGGCGGCAAAGACGTCGCGGTTCTGCGGGATTCCAAGGACGACGACTATCTGGAAATGTCCGCCAATCGGGCGATCATGACCGGAAAAGGTTTCACGCACGAAGTCAATGGATTTTCCTCGATCACGGCGTTCTCCCAAGGCGGCAATGACACCGCCGTTCTCACGGGAAGCAATCTCAAGGATGTCCTGACCGCGGACGAAAACAGCATCGTGCTTTCGTCGAACAATGCGTACTTTAACCGCGTCAAAGGTTTCTCGAACGTCACCGTCAACGGAATCGGAGACGGCAACATCGCGACCATCGACGGTTCCAGCTACGGAAACGATCGGTTCACCGCTTCGGAAGCCGGCGCGGAAATGCGGTACGATAACGGTCGGGTTTTGTCGTTCAACGGTTTCCAGAAAGCGACGGTCAACGCCGGCATGGGATTCTCTTCGGCCCTTTTGACCGGCGGGAACCGTTTCGTCGGCTACGACGACCATTGCTCCTACGTGACCGGCAATATGTCGGTCACATTGAACCGGTTCGATTCGACGGTCGTCCACGCCCAAACCGGAGCGGCGTCACAAGCCCACCTCAACGTCGGCGGAAATGTCAACGCGACGATCCGCTCGCTCGGACGGACGACGACGCTCAATGAAGACGGGTTGGACCTGTACAGCCTGATCGCGTTCGACCAGGTTTACGCGAAGAAAGCGACCGGAGCCAAGATCGGAACGATCGAATCGGCTGCGGACCATCTCTTCGCGACCGGCAACTGGGACGTTTGATTTTTGGAGGGTGTTTCCGCGGTGTTTCAGATAACGGCGGGGGTTTGTTCCCGCCGTTTTTTTTCGCTTAAAACCTTTTGATCACGCTCGCGTTGAGGATGTCGGCGCCCGCTTTATTCGTGACGTTGGAGCCGGGGACCGCTTGTCCGTCCACATAAAACGATCCGGAGATTTCGTTGGCGAACGCATGCGAATAAGCGATCGCCAGATCCCAGTCTTTCGCGAACGTCCAGGAACCGCCGCAACTGAGCGTGTGCTCCATGATCAGCGGCGCGGCGACGTTGTACATCGAATTGCGGTCCGGGACCGGGTTCTCGTTGAAACAATAACCCGCGCGAAGTCTCAAACGGTCGTTGACTTTTCGTTCCACTCCCATCGCGACGCTGAAAATGCTCTCCCAACCGAGGCCGATGAATTTGCCGTTGTTGTCCCAACCGACGTCGCGGAATCCGACCGTGTTGCCCCAGTCGAAGTAACGGAAATCGATGGCCCAGATCGTGTCGCGAAAACCGGTATAGGAAACGCCTAAGGAGAGAATCAACGGAATATCCAGATCGAACGCGTGAGACCGCGCGACGGGCGCAGTCGGATCCTTGTCGTATACCATGATGTTCTCGATCCATTGAGGACTTTTGACCGTGAAGCCGTAATTGAAACAATTTTCCGCCTGGTAAAACAGCCCGGTGTGGAATCCGGCGCCCCATATATAACGGGTTCCCGTCGGCTGGTTCGAACCGGCGATCGCCGACGGATGGATTTCCAGTTTGCCCATATCCACGACCGGCGTAAAACCGAACGACAATCTCCGGGTCAGTTGGTACGACGCGGTCGGCATGACCTGGAGGATTTGCACGTTGGAGGTTCTCGCTCCCTGGGCGGCCCGCATGATCGGGTTGTCGAAATCGTACGGATACATCGTCGAAGCTCCGCCGACCCCCGCGAACAAAAAGCCGAGCGTCCAGCGCTTGTTGGGGATTTTCCAGACCATTGCCGCGTTCGGCGACGGAACTGCCCCGGCGCTTCCGTCGGTGCTCCCGGAACCGGCGAGCGACGCAAGGGGATACCCCGGCGGAACGTTCGGCATTGTCGAAGAGACTTTCGTTTGCGACATCACGACACCCATGCCGAACTGCATTTCCGAATGTTGCAGGGCGGAAATCGTCGCCGGATTCCAATAGATCGCTCCGGCCGCATCCAACGGAGCCGCCGTGGAAGCGCCGCCGAAACCTTCGTTGACCGCTCCGATCCCGCGGAACAAAACGCCTTGGGCTCGGGCTGTTTCACAAAACAATAATAGCACAACGGACAGCGTGAGCAGACGCAACGGCAACTTCATGATCGTACTCCCTTGAGAAGCGATTGGCGGTCAGAATGCAAAACGATCGAACTTCCTTGTCGATCACTTCACTTTTCGGCGGACGAACGAGTACGAATTGACCCTAATATCACCTACAACCAACCTCTTTGCTTTTTTTACGACGACCGGGCCGTTGCATTTGACAAAATACAAACGAGCGGTGCGAGCAGCCAAAAGAGAACAGTCCGCACAATCGACAATTTCGGCAAAATCCTGGGGGGAAAGGGGTCGGGAGTAAATATTGCAGCAACATATGCGGAGTTTCAGGCAGTGGTGCCGCGGATCAAGACAAGTTGAACTTTTGCATCGATGGAAACTTCACGAAAAAGCGATACTCGCCTCATGGCGAGAAAAACAAAACGAATGATTTTTGAAGGCAAACCGCCTAAACTGCGCATCCGTTAAACCGAACCCACTCCCGCCCCGAATGCCGCTATCGGCATTGGTCGGAGGCGGAATCTCTCTTGACGCGTCGTGATTATTATGTTGATTTTCAAGGGTGCGCACAAATTTCCTTGTATGTTTGGGCAAAATAGGGGTGTCATGTCATGCCGAGGTATTCCGAAGCATCTGGTTTCAAGCCGTGTTCGCAACATAATGCGTGTTGCCGGATGCACCAGATTCTTCCCTCCGTGAGT
>JAVBPO010000143.1:0-11111 GCA_031549565.1 Thermoguttaceae bacterium | reverse complement strand
AAACCGGCGTCAGCGAGTCAGTTTGGGGGCGTCAAAAGGAGAAAACAGGTCGAAAATCATGAAAATTCCCTCGAAACTCGATTATCGTGCGATTGAACCCGCTCGTTGATCCGAAAAACGGCATTTCCAGAGGTGCCCTTTGGTGATCCCGTTAAAATTGAGGGCGGAAAATTCGGCGGTCGTAAGGTTTTTCCCAAAAAACTCAAAGAGGATTTAGGAGAAAAATCGGGATCGAAATGTTCGATTTGTTCCACGACTTTTGAATTGCGATATTTACAAATCGATCATTGTATTCCTTACGAAGTAAATGGTGATGGTGAATCTCAGTCGTTAACCCTGCTTTGCGGTTCCTGTAATCGTGCAAAATCATGGTCGTGCGAACACTGTCTGAATTGGATTTACAATAAAGATATAGAAATTTGTCGAAGTTGCTATTGGGCAAATCCTGTTGAGTATTCACACATCGCAACTCAGGAAATCCGCCAATTGTATTTGACTTGGAAAGGAAACGAGGTAGATGTTTTCGAGAAAATACAGCAGCAGGCTGATACAATGGGGACAGAGCTGCCAAATTATGTAAAACAGGTTTTGGAAAGGCATTTTGATAATACTGATACCGTTTTTCGAGAAAGGATTGATGATGCAGCCCTGTGAAGGTGGTATTTGGGGCCTAGAAAACTCGGATTCTGCCTATTTTGAAGCATTTCTTCTTAAATACAGGGGCGATAAATAAAAATTTTGTGATCGGGCAGAGACTGACAATCCCAGGAAAATACGTAAAAACAAGGCTTTTTATAACATGCACACCTTCACGGGGCTGGATTGATGATATTTAGTTAGGGTGTAGCCGCGATTTTAGGCGGCGATTTTGGGGGGATGGGTGGTTTGGGTGTTTTTCATGTGACGCCAGAACAGCTCCCAACGGCCGGACTTCAATAGCGAGCGAAGCGTCAGTATCACCTGCCCGCCGGTCCGCGGCCAAGGCTTCGGCGAGGATTCGGGCGACGTTTTCGGCGTTTTCGCCGGTCAGGGGCTGTTCGAGCCCGACCTCATGGTTTTGCAAAATGGCCTTGACTTTTGTCGTGAGAGATTCGATAATTGCGTTCGCCTTCATGGCAGACTCCTTTCTTGGTGAGACGTAACTTCTTGTTTTGTCTATGGTTACTATCTCAAAAAGGAATCTTTTTTTCCAGATCAATTACCTACTTTCGCGGCTACACGCAATAATTCAAAGAGATACGGCCGTTTTCACATCGACTAATTCTGGAACATCCGTTGCAAGAGTCACTCGCAGCGGTCCAGAATTCCCAGAACGAAGTCGCGATTGTAATCCGGCAGTCCCCAGAGCGGGGCGCAGTGTTCGACGTTTTCTGCGATTCGCATCGTCCCGATCGCGTCGACGCCGATGTCGGCCAACTTCGTCGGGCTTTTCAAGTGGTGATACCATTTGCGAAACGCCGCGATCGTTTGCTGCGCCGCGGTCGTCGGGTTCGGATCGGTGATGTCGAAAACCGCGCGGCCGAGCTGCGCAAGACGCGGCGCATGTTCGACGGCGTACCACGGGAGCCAACCGGAAAGAGAAATCGACAGCGATGCCCCGTGCGGCGTGTCGTGCAGGGCGCTCATGCTGTGTCCGATCAGATGGTTCGGCGTCGACCAATGTCCCACACCCGCCGGGGCGAGATTGTTCCAAGCCAGCGTCGCGCACCACATGAACGTTGCGCGGAGCTGATAATCGTTCGGATGCGCGACGATTTTCTCCGCGATTTCCGTAATCGTCCGGACGATTCCCTCGACGTAACGGTCCTGGATCGGCGTATACGGATCGCTGCACGTAAAATAGCTTTCCAGCAAATGGGTTGCCGCGTCGATGCAACCGTAAGCCGTCTGGTCCGCCGGGACGGAAAAGGTCGTCGTCGGATCCAGAATCGAGACTTTCGGAAACAGGAATTCGGAGCCGAGCCCGAGTTTTTCGTGCATCGCTTCGTTGGTGATCACCGTGCCGCCGTTCATTTCCGTACCGGTCGCGGCCATCGTCAACACGGTCAACAGCGGAACGGCGTCACGAATGGAAGCATTGCCGAGATAATACTCCCAGACGTCGTCGCTTCCCCGTGCCCCGGCGGCGATCGCCTTCGATTCGTCGATCACACTTCCGCCGCCGACGGCGAGGATGAAGTCGAGCTTTTTCCGGCGGACGATTTCGATTCCCTGACGTGTGTGTTCCAAAGTCGGGTTCGCCTTGACGCCGGGATGCTCGAAGAAATCGATCTTCGCCGCTTTGAGCGATTGGACGACGGTGTCATAAACGCCGTTCGCTTTGATCGAATTTTTGCCGTAAACCAACAGCGCCCGCTTGCCGTAAGGGGCCGCTTCGGTCCCGATTTGCGAAACGGTTTCTTTGCCGAAAACGATTTTCGTCGGATTGTGAAACGTGAAGTTTTGCATGGAAAATGGTGGAAAAAATCAAAGCGTCCGCGAACGTACTTTCCGCCGCAGCAACGGCAATCCGGCGGCGCCGGCGAGCACGACGAACAAGGTTGCCGGTTCGGGCGTGGGAGCGACTGTCGGCTCTTGGAATTGCGCCATTTCGCCGTTGACCATTTGCCGCACGAAGCTTCCATCGAAAGCCCAGTCGCTCAAACCGTGAATCTCGAATTTGCTCCAATCGAGGGAATCATAAAGCGATTCCGAACCGAAATTGAACAACCGCTTTAAGTCGAAGGCGGTCCAATCCTCTTGAGCGATCGATGCGTCGAAATCCACGATGAACATCGCGTTAGCGGCGTCAAACGCACTCAAAACGTTCAACTTCGAAAAGAAATCGAAATCGGCTGCGACCGAATCGACCAGAAAACGAATTTGGCTTCCGACTTCCGCCGTTAAAGATTGGATCGCTCCGGTAAATGAGGCCGTGTCCAGCTCGAAACCGTCTTTGAGAATTAGAGTTTCGAATAAGCCGTTCCCGGAAAGCGTACCGCCGGAGATCTCGGCATATTGCATCGCTCGATTTTTCGGATCGAGATTATGGATCAGCTCCCCACCCTCCATGAAGATTCGCTTGATGTAATTATCGTTCTCCACGGTTCCTCGTTTCAAAACCAATTCGCCCCCGGGTCGCGTTTCGCTTTCACTATTGATCGCTCCGTGGATTCCATTGTAGAAATAGGCGTTGTCGTCGTTGACCGTGACCCAAACCATCCAGTCATAATTGGCGACATACCCCCCCTTTTGGTTGACGACGGTCACTTTACTATTGTTCACCAGTCTTCCGCCGGAAATGTCCAGTACGGAAATATAATTGTTATTCGTCACCATTCCGTTCGACTGGACGAGCCCTGCGCGGCGGTCGTTGCCGATGGTCGAGTAGATGCCGATTTGGCCGTTATTCTCGACGACCAAATTCGGCGAATTCCCGAGGATCATCATGTCGACTTGTCCGGACTTCGCGTTCGTGAACTTCGTACCGCCGCTCAAATTGGCGGTGGAAACGTACCCCTCATTCGCGAATGTTCCCTTCGATTGCGTCAAGCCGCCTGTATTGGTGAACTCGTTCAATCCGGTTTCGGAATTCCGCGTCGTGATGCGAGTTCCGATTTGCGATTTGTTCACCACGTCGGCGCCGAGCCCTGGTTTGACGTTGACGATCTCGTACGGCTGCGTGATCGGAGCGGGATCAACCGTGTTGACGGTAAGCGTTTCGCCTTGAGCCGCAAGTGTTACGGTACCAATGGCTGATAGTGCGAAAAACAAAAATACAGATACGATAATCAATCGAAAGTAAAGCATGAGACCAATCGGGTAAATGGAATATCCGGAAAACAACGAACCAACCGAATTTTAGGGGGCCTATGGACATTGTCAAGTCTATACCGGATGGTTTAGAGCGGTCAGGAGACAACTGACGCCCTCTTGTCCACTTATTTTCCGACACACCAAAGGTGTCGTTCGGTTCGAATCAACAGTTGTCGACCGGCAACGGCGATCGACGCCAATGCGAATTCGTCCAATTCGTTTTCGCCGATCGTTTCCGCAGGGACTTTCGGATCCTCGGACGGTTTGAGCACGGTCGTTTTCCCCTGCTCGGAAAGAACGTAGATTTTCCCGTCGGCAAAAAGCGGAGATGGATTCAGAGCACCGCCCAGTCGCTTTTGCCAAAGGAACTCTCCGGTCGTCGCGTCGTAAGCGGAGAAACTGCCGCTTTCGGTCGACGAGTAAAGGCACGGTTTGACGTACAACAACGACGCCATTAACGGAACGTTACGCTTTTGTGTCCACGCGAGGTGTGTTTCCGTACACTCCCCCTGTCCGTCGGGCCGCACGGCTCGAATCGCATCCCCCGCGACCGGGGCGGAATAGACGAGTCCGTCCCCTACGACCGGCGAAGGGACGCACGGTTCGCCGGGCCCCTCGACCGTCCAAATGAGATCGCCGTTGTCCGGATCGAATCCCTGGATCACGTCGCCGGCCGGGCTGAGGATTTGATCTTTTCCGTTGACGGTAATGAGACAAGGCGTCGCGTGCGCGATCCGGGACTGGCCTCGTTTGCCGCGCCAACGCTCTTTGCCGGTGTTTTTATCCAAGGCTAAGAGATAGGAGCGGTCCCAAGGCAAAAGCCAACCGAGCCCTTTCGGCTCTTCGCGGTTGCTCGGATTCACTGCGATAATCAACAGATCCTTGTAGAGAATCGGCGAGGTTCCCAAGCCGTGTTGCGAGTAAAAGTGAAGATCCCGATTAGTCCAGACGACGTTTCCGTCGAAATCGAGGGCGACAAAACTGCCGTCGCCGAACACGGCGAAAACATGTTGACCGTCGGTTGCGGGCGTCGGAGTCGCGTAGGAATTCCTCTCATGTTTGTTGTCCGGCTCCTGTTGAAAGACGGTTTTGTCCCAAAGGATTTTGCCCGTTTTTCGATCCACGGCAATAACATGGCAGTCTTTTCCCTCCTCGGTCGTCGAGGTGAGGAAAACATGGTCGTCCCAAACGATCGGCGACGACCAACCGTGACCGGGAATTTCGGTCTTCCACGCGATATTTTCTTCGGCGGTCCACTGCGTCGGCAAACCGGTTTGTGTGGAAACGCCTTGACCGTTGGGACCACGAAAACGGGGCCATTGCTCCGCGGATTCTACCGGTCCCGTCAAAAGCAAACCAATCGCAAAAACAAGGAGAAATCTGGCCATAGCTGGGGAAAGGGCAAGAGCATTGAAGGCCGTCGAAATAACAACTTCTCCGGGATTTTACTTTTTCCGCCGTCGAAAGTCAACAATTCCAAATTTCCGTTTCCCGTTGCGAATGTGCGCAAATTTTTATGAGAACGGGTACGGGAACAATAATGGCGTACAGATTCTGCTTGCATGAAGCCCGGCGATCGGGTAGAATTTCGGTTTTCGATAATGCTTCCGAATTCATGAAAAAAACGACCCCGCGTCCTTTTCCACGTTTTTTGTTGTATCTGTCCGAGTTGAACTCCGGTCAGCAGTTTCTTATTGTCGTGGTTTTTCTCGCACTCTTTTCTTTTTTGGCGTGGAAATATTTTTCTCCTCATTTTCGCGCGGATCTGCAAACGGACTCGACGGCGTCCTACGAAGGATTGGATCCGGCGTCCATCGGCTATTGGCGGGAACGGACGGAACGCGATATCGCTTCGGCAAGAGAATTGACTTCCCCCGCTCGTCCGCTGAACGATCTTCTTAACCGTAACATTTCCTCGACGATTCGGACCGCGGGGCGACTCAGCGATCCGGCGGAAAAAATCAACGCTTTGGCCATGATCGTCCATGCCCAGATTTCACAAAATGTCGGAACGAACCTCGACGAGGCGCTCTATGTGTTGGGCAATACTCCGGAAACCCGCTCCGTTCGCATGAGTTTGGCGGCTCCGCTTGCCTTTTATTACATCCAGATCGACAACCGCGACAAAGCGGCGTCGATCGTTGGGAATTATCTCACATTGCTCAAAGAAACGTCGTTCAACCCTGAAATCGAGGAACAAAGAAATACGTTTATCAAAATCCTGGACGCTTGTGTCCTGCTCAATCTGGATCGTGAGTTGGATACCGCGTTGGCGAATCTGTCCAATATGGCGAACTCTTTGCGGATCGAAAGCCGACGCGATTCCCTGCTGACATTCATTGCGGAGCAGCAAATTCGTTTTCAAAAATATTCGGACGCTTTTACGACGCTCTCGGTCCTCACCCAGCCGGACATCCTGGCGAAATGTTATCGAAAACTGATCGAAAGCCGGGCCCAAATCTTTCCCGTCGCCTCCGGGGAAGGACTCCCGGACTCCCGCTCCTTCGCCGGGCCGACGAAGATCCGACATCCGGAGTTGGTTGCGCAAACCGTGGAACGGGTTTTCATCAACATCGCGCGACTCAAGGATTCCAAGACGCAGCAGGAGGTTCTCAACCAATTATTCGAATCGGAAATGATGGTGAACATGAACCTTCACGACCTGATTCGCAGCGTCCTGGTCGATACCCGTTCTCTGGACGCGTCCTTGAAAACGCAATCCCTTTCGATCGTGGACAATCCTCGCTCGGAATCGATTCGCAAGGCGCTGGGAATGCCTCCGCTGGTTTCTGAATCGGAAATCGCATCGGAACAACAGGAAACCGACTTGCAGTTGCTCGATCGGGCGAGCCAGGTTCTCGGCGTTCAACCGCTTTCACGAAATCGAACGTATTTGGAAGACATCCGGATCCTGATGAATACGGCAACGGAATTGCTCAACTGGGGCAAGCGTAAAGACGCGATTCCGCTTCTCAATCGTGCGGCGGCGAGAATCCGCGGACTGGATGTCGAAAAGAACCAGGGCGTTTCCCGACCGGCGTTGGCTGCTTTGCTCGTCGGGGCGGGGGAAATCGAATCGGCCCAATCCCTTTTGAACGAGGAACTTGAGATCGTAAAATTCTCGCAGAGAACCCCGCAAACCGATTCGGAGCTTGCCCGAATCGCGGAAATCCAACTCCGGGCAAGACTGCTCGACGACTCGCTCCGGACGCTCCGGGAAATGCTGCCCGGCTCGACAAAGACTGATCTTCTCAAGTCGTTAGCCCTGGAACAGATCAAAGTCGGTCGTTTCGAGGAGGCGCAAAAAACAGTCGCCGAAATGCCCGCCGATCCCGTCAAGACGAATCTCCGGCGCACCTTGGAGGAAGCAATCCCCCGTTTGCGGAAAAAACTGAATGAAAATATCTACGCCTTTTCCCCGTTGGACGAGATTCTTAAATCCGATTTCCCGGATAAGCAGCACCGCTTGTTCGACCTGGTCGTTTTACTGGTGCGCGAAGGGTTGTTCATCGATGCTCGCGAAACGGCTCGGCAAATCAGCGACTTGCCGACTCGGAATCGGGCGCTGGATTTGATCGTCCAGGAAACCGTCGCCTTGATCCGTCCTTACTTCTCGAAAATTCCCTTTCATCAGCAGATCCGCAAAAATATGATTTCGTTCGGATTCCAAACGGCGAAAGAGATTACGGCACCCCAAGAGCGGCTCGTCGCGATGGAAAGGGTTTATTCGCTCACGGACGCCTCCCTTTACCCGAACGAAAATTCCGCCGAATGGAAGGAAATGGTTTCGCTCTGGGACTCGCTTTCCGACGCGACGGAGACGGAAGTGAAGGTCGATTCCGCGATCCGGCTTTATCAGGACGAGTTGAAACGACGTGCGGACGACGTCTTGACATTGGTCAGCGGCAACTGGTGTCTCTTGCCCGCTTCGGGGGAGAGCGTTTCGGAAAACCTGAAACACATGCTGCTTAAAGCCGGCGAACTGACGCACAAGCTGAAATCGAGCGAAGATCGGGCGACTCGCTTCGCTCAAATCACGGCGTTGTTGGAGCAATCCCGGGACAAGGAAAACGGCGAACTGTTTTTTGAGGCCGCCGTTGATGCGTGCGGATCAGGGATCTCGCCCGGCGTCAGCGCCGTCGTGTTTTTGAGCTTGGCCCAAACGTCGTACTTGACCGACAAGCCGGACGAAGCGACGGTGTTGTTCAATCAAGCCGTCGATCAGGCGGAGAACATCATTTCCAAGGACAATTCCAAAAGAATCGATCGGTTGCTCGAAAAGAGAGTCAAAGACCGAACTTTATCGGACATCTGCCGCGGGGAAGCGGAGCTCGGCTTGATTCGGGAAGCCGTGGGAACGTCGGGCAAAATCAACGAGAAGTTTTTCGTCGACCGTCTCAGCAAAACGATCGGATACATTCAGCTCGGCAAAAACGAGTTCGAAAATGCCGAAGCGACGTTCAAAACGATCAAGGATACGAAATGGAAGAATTCCTGCGTCAACGACGCACTCTTCCGCCGTCGCTGGGGCGTGTTCGAGATGTAGGGAGGATGGATCATGGAATCGAAACTTCCACCACCCCCGCGGACAGCGGGGGAAGTTCGAATCGGATCGCGTTGCCTTCCCGTCGGGCCTCCGCTTTTTTCGGGACGATTTTGTGAGGGTTTTCCAGCGTGTTCCGGTCGCTCAGCTTTTCCGCATGGACGAGTTCGAATTGGATGTCTTTCGGTTCGATCCCGGCGATCGTAAACGAAACATCTTTCTTCATGTCGGTCGGATTGACCGCTTTGAGCACGAACCGCCTGCCGTCGTCCGATTTCGTCGCGACGGCGTTGACACCCTCCGCGTCGCCGGTCAGTTCGAGGAAATTCGGGGCGTAATGGTCCCGCCAGAGTTTCATCACAACGTAGTTCGGGGCGGGAAACCAGCCGGTTTGGTCGAAATTGACGAACGCGTTGTCCCAATCGTTCGCCGAAACATGCCGCAAAAAGAGCGCCGGACCGCCGATTTCGAGAATGTCGCCGTTACGCTCGAACATGTTCAAAATGTTCCCTGCGTAAAGTCCGGTCCGCCAATCGGTCGATTGAGCGTTCCATTCGGAATCGAAAATCTTGATGTTCGGATTTTTCGAGTTCGCGATGATCGATTTGAGCGTTTGAAAATACTTCCCGATTTCGTCCGGTCCGTCGGCGTATTGGTTCGGATCGTCGTACTGGTGAAAGCTGAGATAATCGAACAACTCGCCGGTCTGTTCGATGATCGGCTTGTCCCACGGAATTCGCGGCCAAAAATGCGAGCCGGCAACGGCGATCTTGATCGTCGGATCGACTTTCTTCATTGCCGGCACCATTTTGCGGATCATCGCGATGTAATCCTCGACTTTGTTCGCTCCTTGCGTTTCGTTGTCGATTTCCCAATACTTCACGTTGTACGGAGCCGGATGTCCGTTCTCCGCACGAAGTTTTCCCCACTTCGAAGTCGCCGGACCGTTGCAGTATTCGACCCACTCGGCGGCTTCCTGCGGCCAATCGACATCGGCCAATTCCGGGCTCCGCTTGCTGTTCCAGTCCGGGGTTCCGGCGTTGACGACGATGATCGGTTCCGATCCGACACGGCGGCACAGTTCGATGAATTCGTCGGTCCCGAACGAGTTGACTTCCCGATCGTCCCAAATGGAAAACGGATACGGAACCCGGTCTTTCTGCTCCCCGATCCCGCTTTTCCAGCGGTACGCCGACGCAAAGCAGCCGCCGGGCCAACGGATCGTCGGCGGCCGTAAATCGCCGATCGCGTTCAAAAGGTCCGGTCGCATTCCGCCGAATTCCTCTTTCCATGAAAGCGGCATCACGCTGATTTGGTCGATGCAAAAACTACAGATTCCACTCGCGTCGGGCTTGTCCGGTCTGATCGCTTCGATTTCAAGCGTGGTATTTACGGTGTCGGATTCAATATTGATAAGATGCTGATATTCAACCCATCGGTCAGGATGATGTATCATCAGAGGATGGTTTATTTCCTGATCAGCCAATTTGCAATTCAAAGCATCCGGAAAAACATCCCCTCTGGAATTTATTGGTACAGGTTTAATCCAGTAAGAAACGAGATATTTTTCACCGGCTTGGAGAAAAAAGCCTTTTTGCCGAATTCCACCGTTTCCGCAGCTTTTTCCCCATCCACTGTAGAGTTCGACCCGTTGGTAAAGATTTCCGTTCAGCGCGTCTTTGGATTCCAGATACGCTTTCGCATTACCGAATGTTTCCCAATGCTTGCCGACCTGTTCGCTCAGCCGTGGTTGCGGGAGTTCGTTGTACAGAGTTTTGCCGTCGAGCGTTTTGACGGCGATGTTACGAAATTCCGCTTGGGTCGCCCAGGTTCCGACGCCGCATTGGCCGTGCTTCGGTCCTTCGGGATCGTCGACTTCGAGAATTTTGGCGTCGTCGAGAAAGACTTCGGTTTTCGTTCCTTCACAACGGACCCGAATTTTGTACCAACGGTTCTCGTCGATGTTTCCCTCGACGGAATGTCCGATCATCGATTGCCGTTGCTGCTTTTCGTTGCGGCGTTCGATTCCATGCCGCGTATTCCCCCAGCCGCCGAGATTCGCCCAGTAGAACTCTTTGTCGTTTTTCGCACGGAAAAGAATGAGAAATCCTTCCACGCCGCCGGTTTTTTTCGCTTCGAGCGTGTACTCGAAATCGGTCCAGCCGGAATCACCGAACGGGAGCCGTTGGTCAATGTCGAACCCGGTTTGGCGGATCACGTCTCCTTCGACCTTCCATTGACCGAAGTTGGCGTCCTCGAACGAGCGGTTCCAGACGAGTTCGCCCCAGAGTCCGCCGTTGATCGAATGGTAAATATGTTCGAGAAAATGCCCGTAAACCTTTTCGTCGACCCGGTGCAGCACCTTGTCGGGATTGACTTTCAATTCAATCGCCGCGAAAGCCGTTTGGACAACGAACAAAACGAAAATCGAAAGAAATACAACTTTTTTCATAACAAAGAGCCGCATGCGAAGCTTGCGGAACGGGGAAAATTATCGAACAAAAACACGATTCCTTCACAACCGCCCCGCGCTTGCGCTTGGGGCTGGTGTGCGTGTTTCGATTATAGCGAAACTCGTCCCCCGTGTCGAGAAAGAGAAACTCATTCGTCGCCGTAGACCAAGGTGCTTTCCTCTTTCGTAACCGGCGTTTTCTGTTCGTCGGAACTCATCGAAACGCTGACGCGGTGGTCGCCGACTTCCAGGCATTTCGCGGTGAATTTGAACGTTTTTTCCTGCTGCGGTTCCAAAACGGCGAGCGGGTCGAACTGGATC
>JAVBPO010000196.1:0-10201 GCA_031549565.1 Thermoguttaceae bacterium | reverse complement strand
CCTTTACTCAATGTCCACAACCGTAGCCACCGCCTCCATTGAAATCAACGGCCGCAAGGTCGACGCCCAGCCCGGCGAAATGCTGCTCGCGACGCTCCGTCGCAACGGCATCAACGTCCCGACGCTCTGCCATATCGAAGGACTGCCGCCGACCGGCGCCTGCCGGATGTGCGTCGTCGAAGTCGAAGGGCAACGCAATCTCGTCCCGAGTTGCGCGTTTCCCGTCTTCGACGGAATGAAAGTCAAAACACATTCCAATCGTGCCGTCGAAGCCCGGAAAACCATCGTCGAACTCCTGCTCGCCGACCATCCGGAAGACTGCTTCTACTGCGAGCGCAACGGAAACTGCCAGCTCCAGGATCTTTCGGAAGAACTCGGCGTTCGCAGCAAGCGGTATCTCGGCATGAAGGACCAGTTTCAGCTTGACACCTCCGGCGAATCGATCGTTCGCGACCCGGCCAAGTGCATCAAATGCGCCAAGTGCATCCGGGTTTGCGAAGAGGTGCAAGGTGTCGCCTGTATCGATTTCATCGGTCGCGGGTCCAAATCGAAAGTCGGTACGGCGTTCAACGAAGGGCTTAATATTTCCAGTTGCGTCAACTGCGGGCAGTGTGTCACCGCTTGTCCGACCGGGGCGCTGATCGGCAAATCACACGTTGCCCGGGTCATGGAAGCTCTGGAAGACCCGGAGATGCAGGTCGTCGTGCAGCACGCGCCGGCCGTTTCGATTTCGATCGGCGACGAGTTCGACGTTCCGGTCGGGACCGATATGATCGGCGTCATGCACGCGGCGATGCGGCGGCTCGGATTCGACAAGGTCTTTGACACCAGCTTCAGCGCGGACCTGACGATCATGGAGGAAGGAACCGAACTGGTCAACCGGATCAAAAACGGCGGCGTCCTCCCGATGTTTACGAGCTGTTCCCCCGGTTGGATCAAGTTCGTCGAAACGTTTTATCCCGATTTCATTCCGAACCTCTCGACCTGCAAAAGTCCGCAGCAAATGCTCGGCGCGGTCATCAAGACGTGCTACGCGGAGCGGGAAAAACGGGATCCGGAGAAAATTTTCAGCGTCTCCGTGATGCCGTGTACGGCGAAAAAATTCGAAGCGAGCCGGCCCGAGATGGGACGCGACGGGTATCACGACGTCGACGCGGTCCTGACGACCCGGGAACTGGCCCAAATGTTCCGGATGTTCGGACTCGATTTGAAGAATCTCCAACCGGAACAAGCGGATACGCCGTTCGGCGTCCGAACGACGGCGGGCAAAATCTTCGGTGCCAGCGGCGGCGTCATGGAAGCGGCGATCCGGTCCGCGTTTTTCCTGCTGACCGGCAACGAGTTGCCGAATCTGAACGT
The DNA here is from genome assembly GCA_031549565.1 of Thermoguttaceae bacterium. GTDB lineage: Bacteria > Planctomycetota > Planctomycetia > Pirellulales > Thermoguttaceae > JAVBSX01. Next base: position 8,842 of record JAVBPO010000196.1, on the reverse strand, counting down.
CACGGCGGTTCGCGGCATGGATGGTATCAAGGAAGCGCACTTGGAGATCAACGGCATGAAAGTCGGCGTCGCGGTCGTCAACGGACTCGGCAACGCCAAGAATCTGCTTGAAAAAATCAAGAGCGGCGAAAAGACCGACCTGCATTTCATCGAAGTGATGACCTGTCCCGGCGGCTGCGTCGGCGGCGGCGGGCAGCCGTATTCGACCAACCGCGACCGGGTTCGTACGAGAATCCAGTCGCTCTACTCGATCGATTCAGGGGAATCGCTTCGCGTTTCGCACAAAAATCCCGACGTGATGCTTTTGTATCAAAATTACCTCGGCGAACCGAACGGCCCCAAAGCCCACGAAATCCTGCACACGACGTATCACGAACGGGATCCGCTGACTTAAGAGAGAGGACAGATATCAGAGGACGGAGGACAGGGCCGAACCGAAAAATTCGACCTGTCCCGCCTCCTTTGTTTTCTTCCTCCGCAACGTATTTTTCTGTCCTCTGTCCTCTGTCCTCTGTCCTCTGTCCTCTGTCCTCTGTCCTCTGTCCTCTAGAAATGAACAACTACAAAATTTTATTCGTCGAAGACGACGCTGATTTTCGCACCGAATACGCCCAGCAACTTCGTGACGCCGGATTCACGGTCGTCGAAGCGGAAGGGGAAACGCCCGCCGGGGAGTTTTTACGCAAAGACAAATTCGACCTGGCGATCGTCGACCTGGTCATGGAAAACGCCGACGGCGGGTTCACGCTGTGTTATCACATCAAAAAGGCGAATCCCGACATGCCGACGATTTTGATTACGGCGATCAACAGCGAAATTGAACTCCATTTCTCGATTGAATCGGAATCGGAGCGGTCGTGGATCAAAGCGGATTCGCTCCTGAACAAGCCGATGCGGTTCGAGCAGCTCCTGTTCGAAGTGAACCGGCTGCTCGGGGTCGAAGAAGCGCCGTCGCATCATTAATGCGTTAGGGCATATCCAATCCCAACGAATCGGGGAGCGTGAGGACGAAATCGCGGATTTCGTCCCGGACACGCCGGTAAACGGCCAGCCGCTCCTCTTCCGTAACGTCCATTTCATCGAACAGGACCGGGTTGTCGAAGGCGACTTGAACGACTTTCGACATTCCGGCGAACGGGGGACATCCTGCGGCGTAATCGCAGACCATAACGACGCAGTCGAACTCCTGGTCGGCGAATTCGTCGATCAGTTTGCTTTTCGCCTGCGAAATATCGACGCCCGCCTCCGCCATGACCTGGATTGCCCGCGGATTGACCCCGCGAAGCTCGCAACCGGCGGAATACGCTTCCACCTCAGCGTTTTTCAAGTGCCGGGTCCAGCCGTCGGCCATCTGACTGCGGCAGGAATTTCCGGTGCAAAGATACAGGATTTTCAGGCGTCGTGGCTCATCGGACATATTTTCTCCAAGGTTCAAGGAAAAGCCCGGCGCTGAATTTCTCGCATACGCCGAGTCGTATATTGTCTATTTTGAAACAGGAACTCTTTTCGTCAAGGAGCCTCCAAACTCTTTTGCGGTTCCAAGTCGGAAAATTGGTCTTGACTTTTCCCGCGATTTTTTCGTATTCTTCCCGGAACTCGGAATTTTCCTTAAAGTTTCCCGAAGTTTCGAATCCGTATGAGCCAACCCAAACGTCAACGCCGACTTTTTCGACAGCCGATCCGTTCGGTCGCGCTCGCGTTGGTTTTGCTCGGGCTCGTTTGTCCTTTGCGTGCCCAGGTTCTCACGTTCGAGCCGCAGCCGCAAGTGGCCCGGATCATCAATCCGCAGATTGCCAATCCCAATCCGATCATCCACGCCGGCGGCCCGGAAAGCGCGGCGCTCGGTTCGCAAGGTGGGATCGTTTTTGCGGTTCCCACCAGTTCCTACGCTTTGAGTTCGCCGATTCAGCAGGTTGAAGTTGTCGAACCGTACCCAACTCCGGCGACTACGGCAACCCCGGCGACCGGTGGTTCGCAGGCGGTCCCTCCATTCGGCAGCGGTGCAACGCCCGCCGGAACTCCGGGTAACTGGGATCCGTACGCCGCCAAAGGGGGGCAGAGCAGCTCGTTTTTCGGGTCGGGAAGCCAGGAATTCTTCGAGAAAATTCCGGACGAATCGAAAAAAATCGCGAGACGGTTCGTCGAAAAAGTTTCGCTCGATTACACTTATATTCCTCGCGGCAGCGATCAAGACGGTTTCGGAATCAACGAAATCGCGTATCAAACGGAATTCACGTTTCCCTGCCGCCTCCTGCACGAAACGGAACCGATTTACGTCGTTCCCGGCTTCGATTTGCTCTTTTGGGACGGGCCGACCGGTCCTCCCGTGAATTCTCATCACATGTCCCCCAACGGGTACAGCGCTTACCTGGAGATCGGGGCGGCGCCTCGCTATACGAAAGATTTCGCGTTCGAGCTTTGGGTACGGGCCGGGCTGTATTCCGACTTTAACAAGCTGACCTCCGACAGTGCCCGACTCAGTGGGCGGGGGGCGGTCTTGATCGGTTTAACGAACGAAATGGAGGGGGTGCTCGGCGTCGAATACATCAATCGTAATCGGATCAAAATTCTTCCCCGGATCGGGGTGATTTGGAAACCGAACGAAAAAGTGACGTGGCGGCTCGTGTTTCCCGACCCGAAACTGTCCCGATTCCTCGCGAAAGTGAACAACGTCGATTGGACGTTTTATCTGCAAGGCAACTACGGCGGCGGATGCTGGACGATTGCCGATCCGGAAGACGACGGAACATACCTCACCGACTACAACGATATCCGCGTCGGAGTCGGCTTGGAGTTCACGAACCACGCTTGGGTGAACGGCTTTTTCGAACTCGGAGGGGCGTTCAATCGGGAACTCTACAGCCAAGGCGAAGCGTGGTGCAAGCCGCCGAGCATGGTCTACCTGAAAGCCGGATTCCATTTTTAATGTGCGTCGTAACCTCTGACTATCGATGATGTTAAGAGCAGCACCACGGACGACGTTATTCTTCCGTATTGGTGTACTCGTCCCAGCTTTTGATTTTCAGGTTTTCGTGAGAGACCCGGCAGATCGACTGCATGAACGACGACGCCAACCGGGCATTGGTCAACAACGGAATATTGTAATCGACCGCTCCACGCCGGATCGCGTAGTCGTTGTACAGTTCCGATTGCGTCAGATCCTTCGGGATGTTCACGACCAATTCGACCTTGTGATCCCGGAGCAGATCCAACGCGTTCGGGTGCGTTTCCTCGTCCGGCCAACCGACCGATTCGACGTTGATACCATGTTCGCCGAGAAACGTCGCCGTTCCCCGGGTCGCGTACAACTTGAAACCGTGTGCGGCCAACAAGCGGCAGTCGCCGAGCAGCTCCGCTTTCGCTTTCGCCGGGCCGGTCGAAAGGAGAATGCTTTTCCGTTGCGGCATTTTATAGCCGACCGAAAGCATCGATTTGAGAATCGCTTCGGAAAAATCTTCGCCGAGACACCCGACTTCGCCTGTTGACGCCATTTCGACGCCGAGAATCGGATCCGCTTTCGCGAGCCGGGAAAAGCTGAACTGCGGCGCCTTGATGCCGACGTAATCGAGGTCGAACGCGGATTTGTTCGGCGGCTCGACCGGCAATCCGAGGATCGCTTTGGTCGCCAGTTCGATCAGGTCGATTTTGAGCACCTTCGAGACGAACGGAAAACTCCGTGACGCCCTGAGGTTGCATTCGATCACCTTGATATCATTGTCCTTCGCCAAAAGCTGCATGTTGAACGGGCCGGTGATGTTCAAGGCCCGGGCGATCCGGCGGGAAATCTTCTTGATCCGGCGGATCGTCTCAATGTACAGTTTTTGCGGCGGAAAGACGATCGTGGCGTCGCCGCTGTGAACTCCCGCGAACTCGACGTGCTCCGAAATCGCGTAGGCGATCATCTCGCCCTTGTTCGCGACGGCGTCGATTTCGATTTCCTTCGCGTCGAGAATGAATTCCGAAACGACGACCGGATGCTTCTTCGACACGTTCGCGGCGAGCGTCAGGAAGTGGTCGAGTTCGTCTTTGTTCGACACCACGTTCATCGCGGCGCCGCTGAGCACGTACGACGGGCGGACAATGACCGGAAAGCCGACTTCATGGGCGAATTCGTGGATTTCCTCAAGCGAGGAGAGTTCCTTCCATCGCGGCTGATCGACGCCGAGCTTGTCGCACAGCGACGAAAATTTATGCCGATCTTCCGCTTGGTCGATGAACGTCGGACAGGTTCCGAGGATCGGGATTTTTTGGTCGTAAAGCCGCATCGCGAGATTGTTCGGCGTCTGTCCGCCGGTTGACACCACAACACCTTTCGGCATTTCCAGCTCCGCGATGTCCATGACCCGTTCGAGCGAAAGTTCGTCGAAATAGAGCCTGTCGCACAAATCGTAGTCGGTGGACACCGTTTCCGGATTGCAGTTGATCATGATACCTTTGTACCCGTTCTTGCGGATCGCCTTGACGGCTCCGACGCAGCACCAGTCGAACTCGACGGACGAACCGATCCGATACGCCCCGGACCCGAGTACGATCACGCTCTTGCCGTCGCGCGGGAATTCGATATCCTGCTCGGATGCGTGGTACGTCAGGTAAAGATAATTCGCCTTGGCCGGGTATTCCCCCGCGAGGGTGTCAATCTGGTTGACGTAAGGAATGATGCCACGTTTTTTTCGCTCCAGCCGGGTCGCGTGGATCGCCTGGTCCGGCTCGACTTTGCCGTGCAGAACGGACCTGCCGATCTGGAAATCGGAAAACCCTTTCTTTTTCGCGGTCAAAAACAGTTCGTCGGGAATCTTTTCGAGCGAATCGTATTTGCGGAGTTCCTTGTTGGTGTCATAAATCGATTTGAGTTTTTCAAGGAACCAGCGGTCGATTTTCGTCAGTTCGTGGATTTGGTCGACCGTGAGCCCTTCGTTAAACGCTTGCGCGACGGCGAAGATTCGGGTGTCCGTCGGGTTTTCAAGCGAATCCTTGATGTCGGCGAAATGCAAATCGCGATTGGCGACGAAGCCGTGCATTCCCTGGCCGATCATGCGAAGCCCTTTTTGGATCGCTTCCTCGAACGAGCGGCCGATCGACATGACTTCGCCGACGCTTTTCATGCTCGAGCCGATCTGCTTGGACACCCCTTTGAATTTCGACAAGTCCCATCGCGGAATCTTGACGATGATATAATCGAGGGCCGGTTCGAAGCAGGCGGTCGTCGTTTGCGTGATCGCGTTTTTGATTTCGTGCAAACCGTACCCGAGCGCGATTTTCGCCGCGACCATCGCCAGCGGATACCCGGTCGCTTTTGACGCCAGCGCGGAAGAGCGGGAAAGCCGGGCGTTGATCTCGATCACGCGATAATCTTCCGAGTGCGGATCAAGCGCGAACTGGATGTTGCACTCGCCGACGATGCCGACGTGTTCGGTGATCCGGATCGCGAGTTCCCGGAGTTTTTGATTTTCGGACGCGCTGAGTGTCTGGACCGGCGCGACGACGATGCTCTCTCCCGTGTGGATGCCGAGCGGGTCGAAGTTCTCCATGCTCGCGATCGTGAAGCAGTTGCCGAACCGGTCGCGGACGATTTCGTACTCGATTTCCTTCCAGCCGCGGAGCGATTTTTCGATGAGCACCTGGCTGGTGAACGAAAGCGATTTTGATACCATCATGCGAAGCTGCTCTTCGTTGTCGCAAAAGCCGGAGCCTTGTCCCCCGAGCACATACGCGGCCCGGACGATCACGGGATAGCCGAGTTGCTCCGCAGCATGGACGGCGGCGTCGACCGATTCGACCGCTTGGGACGCAATGGTTTTCACGTCGATCTCGTTGAGTCGGCGGATGAACAGGTCGCGGTCTTCCGTGTCGATAATCGTCTGGACCGGCGTTCCGAGCACCCTGACGCCATGCTGCTCCAGAACGCCGCTTTTGTAAAGCGCGATCCCGCAGTTGAGCGCCGTTTGACCGCCGAAGGCGAGCAGGATGCCGTCCGGTTTTTCCTTTTTGATCACGTCGGTCACGAATTCCGGCGTCACGGGCAGGAAGTAGACCCGATCCGCGATATCCTGCGACGTCTGGATGGTCGCGATGTTCGGATTAATCAGGACCGTTTCGATCCCTTCTTCCTGGAGAGCTTTGAGCGCTTGCGAACCGCTGTAATCGAATTCCCCGGCTTCGCCGATCTTGAGCGCGCCGGAACCGAGGACCAAAACTTTTTTCAAACCGTGGTTGATCATTTTTAGAGGGCAGAGAGCAGAGGACAGGGGACAGGTCAATTATTGATTTAACGTCTCGGATAGCCCGAGTTCTTTGACAACTTTATTCAAAATGGGATACAATGAATCATCAAAATCCGCTTCCTGGAGTTGCACGACTTCATCGACAGACACGCCGACCAGATGGGCGAGTTGCGATTCGGACAAACCGCGTTTTTCCCGTGCATCGTAGATTTGCTGTGCGAGAAGAGCTTTTTGGCGTTCACACTCCATAAGCGCTTCCATCCTCGGCTTGCCGCCGATGTGAAGATGATGCAAAATTTCGGACGCTTCAGTCATGGGGGGATTTTTTTACCACAGAGGGCGCAGAGGACACAGAGGAAGAGAGAGAAGTTGAAACTAAAATCTCTGTGCTCTCTGCGCTCTCTGTGGTGTTAAAATACTTGATTCAAATTTTTTCGTTTTGCCCGGGGATTACGCTTCGCTTTATCCCCGGCTCTTTGTTTTACTGCGACAAAGCTGTGACATTTTGTGGATTGATGATGTGTTGATTTGTCGGTGTGTTCAGCGCAGCCTCAAAATTAGGGACGAATGCCAATCACCCGAAAACGGTGTCAGCGACATATACCTTCACAAGTTCTTGGGGAATCCATTGAAAATCCTTGTCGGTGGTGAGCAAAGCCAACTCCAAAGAGCCGGCGGTCGCGGCGATCCATAAATCATTTTGACCGATGGCGTATCCCTGTTGGCGGGAAAGCATGGCTAAATCCTTGTAGTATTGCACGATTTTTACATCGAATCGGTCAAAGACATGCAATTGATTCACGATATAATCCAATCTTTCGATTTTCTCTTGTCCCCATTGATTGTAGCTTGCAAAAACAAGTGATTCCGCGTAATTCACGATGGAGATAGATAGTTTTCCATCACGCTTGGCAAGGGTGTATTCGCTTTCGATTCGCCGACTGACTTCATTTTTTCTTGCATAATGCAGCAAAATATTGGTGTCAAGAAGAACCTCTTGGTCGAAAGGAATCATCCGAAAATCTCCTTGAATTCTTCAAGCGTTTTCGCGAACTCTTCTTCCGAATCGCCGCCTGGCCAAGGTTTCAACTGCGCCAGTGCTGTAGACAAGCGTTTTTCTCCGGATTCCGGTTTCAGCAGTCGTTGACGCCGCTGCTCGACGGTGAGACCCGGCTGCCGAAAATCGTCGTTCGGCATATGCAAAGCCAAAGTCTCAGCGTTTGGTATGTTTGTCGTTGAACTCATGGTTGCTTCTGGATGAAAATCGAAAATTTACCCGGAGATTTCGCTTCGCTTCATCCCCGGCTTTTTGCTTTACTGCGACAAAGCTGTGACATTTTACTGTGACGTAGCTGTGACATTTTGTGGATTGATTATGTAGTGATTCGTCGGATCGGTGGGCGAGGAACGGACTTCCAAGCAGATTCCTTTTTCGACCAACTGTTTCATGTCCCGCTGTAAAGTACGGCGTGTCGTGTCGGGGCAAAGTTTTTCCAAATCGGAAATCATCACTTTTCCATGATCCAAAATATGCCCGACCGCTTGTGTTTGTCGGGGATTCAACAGGAAATCCCGGGCGATCACGTCTTTAAGGATCACCCGTTTGCCCGGGGATTACGCTTCGCTTCATCCCCGGCTCTTTGGCGGGATCGTTATTAGTTTTTGATCTTTTTGAAAAACAGATCGTAAATATTCTCCCTGTCCTTCGGCCCGCCGCAGTGTTCCGGGTGGAATTGGGTGGAGAAGAACGGTTTTGATTTGTGCCGGATTCCTTCACAGGTTCCGTCGTTGAGGTTCGTGAACCACGGTTCCCAGTCGCTCGAAAGCCGTAGCGGATCGATCGCGTGACCGTGGTTCTGCGGCGTCACGTAAGTTCGGTCCCCGCCGCAGAGTCGGACCGGTTGGTTGCTCGAATGATGCCCGAACCGCAGCCGGAACGTCTCCGCGCCCGCCGCTTTGCCGAGCAGCAGATTGCCCATGCAGATCCCGAAAATCGGTTTGCCGAGCGTGATCGCTTTCTTGATATGCTCGACCGCTTCCCCGAGAAACGTCGGATCGCCGGGGCCGTTGCTGATCACCAGGCCGTCGTAATCCATTCCCGTGAAATCGTGAGTCCACGGCACGCGGATCACCTTCGCGCCCCGGTTGGTCAGGTTGCGGATCACACTGTTCTTGACGCCAAGGTCTAGTAAGAGGACAGAGGACAGAGGACAGAGGACAGGATTATGTGGTGTCGGCTCGTATTCGATGATCTCCTTACAGCTGACTTCGGCGGTGAAATTCGTTCTTTTGTTCTCCGAAAAATCTCTGTCCTCTGTCCTCTGTCCTCTGTCCTCTACGACTATCCTCCCCGACATCGTTCCTTTGTCGCGGATTCGTTTTGCCAGAGCCCGGGTATCGATTCCGGCGATTGCGGGAACGTCTTCCTCTTTCAGCCAGTCGCCGAGACTTCGGACGGCGTTCCAATGGGAATAATGCGGCGAGTACTCGGAAACGACAAGACCGCGGGGCCAAATTCGATTCGACTCGAAAAATTGGCGAACACCGCGGTCTTCCGTTTGGGGAGGGACGCCTGAATTGCCGACCAGCGGCCAAGTCAGCGTCAATACTTGGCCGGCGAA
>JAVBPO010000026.1:0-3521 GCA_031549565.1 Thermoguttaceae bacterium | reverse complement strand
CAGCCCATTACAGACGATCCTCTATTATGCCCGGGTCAAGGAAACCGGCAATATGGACTCGATTGAAATGACACCAGCGATGAAACGCATCTACCAACCGATTCTCTACCAGTCCGCGATGCTCACGGTCTGGAGGACGCTGTGGATGGAATGTGACACAATGGTTTCCTCGAATAAATCCAGGTCAAACATGCCATATCGAAACGACAGCTACGTTAATAGTCAAACATTTGACGAATATGTATGGAATGCACTGGGAGGTGGGATACAAGTTTATGCCGATACATTAAACCCGCGAGCGGTTAACGCTGACTATGGGCCGATGGGAGCTCAATCGGAAGTTGGAACCTATTCGCCAACTCCCCCATCTGGAATTCTAGATACAGCAGCTAGGAAGATGAAAGCGGCTTGCGTTGAGGTTAAACCGCTTCCTGACGAATACAACTACCGTAAAGAAGTATACTTTGCTGTAAATGTCATAGCAGACTACAATGATGTTAATAGAAAAAAAGTCATTGGCGAGAATTATAACGGAAAGGGAAAGCAAGCAGGAGACCCAACTCAAAACTCCGATGATTTTTGGAAAATCTTAATTGTCGGTGCTTTTTGTAATGATGCTCGGCATTTCGATTACAAAGGGATCGCGCTTCCAGAAGGCGAGGGTTCCTGTATTTTCATATTCAACAAAGCGATTGACTTATGGATGGGAACTACCGGATTACACACGAATCAATACCAAACCTATGATCCGGAGGAAAAGTATGTCTTACCGCCAAGCTATCCCACTGGTAGTTTGAATGTGATGGCCGATTATCGCTCAAGAGTCGCGTTTCATGAAATTCTTCATTTTTTTGAATTGAGAGATCGAATAGCAGCAAATGATCCGACGATCCAAGGAATCATGGACTATTTCACGATGTCTTTTATGCCGGACACATCGATTTCGTTAACGGTTTATCAAATTAATTCCATCCAAAAACAACCCAAACCAACGGCACCGTCAGAGTAGACATTCGCGACCGTTCGACCAAACAGGGTGCCAATATGACCGGAAACTTATTCGCCGCAACGATGATTCATTGCCTTGCGTTGATGCTGTGCGGCAACGTCGTTTTCGCGCAAACGGGGCAAGAGGTTTTGGGCGACTTGGATTTTCAGGGCGTCGAGGACGTTCGGTGGTGCGATGACGCCGCATGGATCGATGACGCCAAGTGTCTTTCGTTGGAATTGACGAGGATTGCTGAAATTTGCAACTCGCAAAGGAACAAATATTTTGGCCCTCACGTCAAATCCTATTTATCGCCGTTGAAACAACTTGCTTATCGTTCCCTGATACGGTTTCTCGAGCTGAAATACCGCTTTACCAGAACAGCGGAGGAAAAACGGGAACTCCTGGAAAAGTTGGCCTCCTATTATGATTCTCTATGCGAGGAAGCTTCATGGAAAGCAAGAAGCTTGAGCCATCATTATTTTGCGGGTCTATCAACCCTCCAAGAATGGATTGAAGCGGAAGAAAGCCGCGACGATGCGGAATGTCGGCGTGAGCGGTTTAAAATAACGTACATCTTCGATGATGCGAGGACTATCGAGGCTCTCCTCAAAAAACACATCAAGCATGCGAAAACCGTCGAAGCGATAGTCACTGAAAAGCGCGAACGCAATCCGGGAAAAAATCCTCTTGAAGAAGAGCCGTATATTGTGCAAATCAACACGATCCGTACTCAAATAGCGTATCACACTTGGTTGTTTCGACAGGCGAAAACTTCCGACGACAAGAGAAAGTCGGGTGAGGAATTGCAAGCTCTCCATGACAGGAATTGCGTGCTCAACCGAAATCTGGCCGCAGCAACCCAAGAGAGTTTCTACGCGGGACGATGCGATTTTCCCTACTGGAACTCCATGGAAAAGAGGAAATATGACGCAATAATCGCAAAGATGAATTTCGACGTCGAAACCGCCGCAGCCGATGTTCTTTCGAAAGAATCCCGTAATGACATGACAACCGAATTGTTCGCGGAATATCAAAAAACCATCACGGAAAACGAGGAGAGATATCATACCGTACTTCAATCCGTCAGAATTTGGAAAGGTCAATCGATTTTCGCGGGATTGGCGAAATGCTTACTCTTGGAATCGCAAAAAGATTTTGCGATAATGAAGTTGGATCGAGAGCCCAAGGAATCGACCGAACAGAAGACGAATGAGGAAATCAAGGATTTGTTGGAATCGATTTGCGACATTAAATTGGAGTTCGCCAAGTATCGGGAATTGCAGAGTCAAGCTGGCGTTTGCCTTTTCAGTGAATGGATCAAGTCGGAAGCGGAGTACTTTGAAGCACGAAGGGAGTGTGTCTTGTTCGCTCGTTATAACGGGAGTGAAAAGTAAACCAAGATGAAATTCATAATTATTGCATCGTCACTTTTATTATTCGCCGTCGACACATCGGCGGCGAATAAAATCGTCGAAGGGCTTTCCGTGAAACATTCGGAGGATCTTTGTCCGTTTACCATCGGTATTTATCCTTCGCGTCTTTTGGCCGGAGACGTCGTTTATGCCCGCTTGGATTTTACGAACACCCGAAACACGCCCGTTTGGGCTCCGGCGACACCATTGTACGCCGATATTGATTTCGGTATCTTGACCTATTATTTCATGGATAAAGAGGAAAACCAGTATGTCTGGAAAAAATACATGTGGCCGGGCAATTCCTTGGGAAAAGGGTTTTGGCAAGAAATCGCGCCCGGTGAGAAAGGGGTGACCCAATATGAAATGTTCGACTACGTGCAGACGCGAAAACTCAAATGTTGGGAAGAGATGATCACCCACCCCATGGAGGGGCGGCTCATGGTACGACTTGCTTGTCACCAAAACACTCCACCATTACGGCCGCAATTACTCGTCACAAACGATTATTTTTATCTTACGATTTCACCGCGTTCTCCCGAAGAAACGAAACTGATCGAATCCGCCTTGTCGTGTGAGAAATACCAAGCCGTGAAAGAGATGCTCGAATCGTCCGCTTTTGCGTTCGATGCCTACGAAGGCACCTCGCGACTGAAGCCCACTCATTGCCGCATCCTTAGTTTACTCGATAAAAACAAAGGTTACAGTAAAGAGGAACTGTTACAGATCAGCGAAAAAATCTCCGAAGGAACTCTCAAAAATATCGTTCGATATCAAGCGTATCTGGTCGGTCTTGCGGTTCGCACCAAGGAACAAAACGTACCGGAACAATTGAAAATTCTCAAAGAAATCGAACAATGGCTCGTACCGCTTAACGAGATCGAGCGTGAAAACCTAAAGATTTACGGCTGCGTTTTCAAGGACTGTTTTCGGATCCAGGACGATCAGGTTCTTTTGGACAAATGCGATGCCGTTTTCGGAAAGAAACCGCCGTTTCCGCTGCCGCTTGCCGAATGAAATCGCTCCGCGATCGGACGGAAGGATGTTGCGATAACGACAAGCTCCTGCCGCCGTTCCGCGAAATCTACAAAGCGATCCGCGAGTACGACGTGGTGCCG
>JAVBPO010000059.1:0-54165 GCA_031549565.1 Thermoguttaceae bacterium | reverse complement strand
CAAGTGTTTCGGACCGTTCTGGTCCGCGGTGATGAACGGCAGATTGATGTCGGTCGACTGGGCCGAGGAGAGTTCCCGTTTCGCTTTTTCGCACGCTTCCTGGAGCCGCTGCAACGCCATGGCGTCGTTGCGCAAATCGATCCCCTGTTCCGACTTGAACTGGTCGGCGACGTAATTGATGAGAACTTCGTCGAAGTCGTCCCCGCCGAGATGGGTGTCACCGTTGGTGCTGATTACGCGGAACACGCCGTCGGCGACTTCCAGGCAGGACACGTCGAACGTTCCGCCGCCGAGGTCGAACACGATGATCTTCTGGTTGACGTTCTTGTCCAAGCCGTACGCAAGCGACGCAGCGGTCGGTTCGTTGATGATTCGCGCAACTTCGAGTCCGGCGATTTGTCCGGCGTCTTTGGTCGCTTGACGTTGGGCGTCGTTGAAGTACGCCGGAACGGTGATCACGGCTTTATTGACCTTATGCCCGAGATACGCTTCGGCGGCTTCCTTGAGTTTCCGCAGTGTCATCGCGGAGATTTCCGGCGGCGTGTATTTTTTGCCGTTAATCTCGACTTTCACGTATTCGTCGGATGCCCCGACGACTTTGTACGGCACCATTTTTTCTTCGCTGGAAACTTCGAGATGCCGACGTCCCATGAACCGTTTGATCGACGCGACGGTTCGGGTCGGGTTGGTCACCGCTTGCCGCTTGGCCGGTTCGCCGACGAGATTTTCTCCGCTGTCGGTGAACGCGACGACGCTCGGAGTCAAACGGTTACCTTCGGCGTTGGGAATGACCTTGACGTCTTTACCTTCCATCACCGCGACGACCGAGTTGGTTGTTCCGAGGTCTATACCGATAATTTTTTCGCCCTGAGCCATTGTATCCCCCTTTATTGGGTTTATTGTTGTTCGATTTTTTGTTGACTGAATAGCCGATCTTTTTTCTTCGGCAGTAAATCTGTATCAAGACCCAGAGTAGAGCAAAGAACGTGCCGAATGCGCAATATTTTTACGCAATTTTCCCGGCCTCAAGGAATAAAGAGGGGAGTAGGGTTTATCAAGAGAGAAAAATTATTCCCCACAACCTCTCGAGCGGGGCTCTGCTGCCATTTTGGCAGAACCAGGATGCGTAATAAAATAATTTTTCACAAAGAGCCGGGGATGCAGGCGGTACTCCGCCGTAATCCCCGAGTGATTGACCGTTGGATGTTCCGCAAGTTGCGCTGCGCTTCACGTGCGGCTCTTTATAAATATTTCCTCTATTTTTTCGGCAGCGCGGAAAACGGGACGAGGTTTCCGCTTCGGTCGACGCATTCCAGTTCGAGGTACTCCGGCCAAACGCCCGGTGTCCCGTGGATCGTGATCAGTGTGTGCCCGTCTTCTTCGATCTGAGCCAGTTCGTGTCGCTTTTCGTTGTTAAGGAATTCGGCAACTTCATCGACCACGGAAACCCGAATCCTCGCGATGTCCTGCTTTTGGCTCGCCAAAACGAGTGTTCGGAGAACTTCGAGGACCATGCTTTCGACCGATTTGACGACGCCGCCTCCTTTGCAGCAGGGACATTCCTGATAGATGCTCCGTTTGAGGGAGGGACGAATCCGCTGCCGCGTCATTTCGATCAACCCGAACGGGCTGGTCCGCAGGATTTTCGTGCGAGCCCGATCCCGCTTGACGGCGTCTCGGAGAACCCGTTCGACGTTGCGTCGATGCGACTCTTTCTTCATGTCGATGAAATCGTTGACGATCACGCCGCCAAGGTCGCGAAGTCGTATCTGCCTCGCAATTTCCTTCGCCGCACGAATGTTCATCTGGTACGCGGTGTCTTCCGCGTTGTCTTCGGCGCGGAAATTGCCGCTGTTCACGTCGATCGCGACGAGCGCTTCGGTCTGGTCGATCACGATGGAACCGCCGTCTTTCAGAGCAACACGGCGGTGATGAATCTTCGCGATCTCCTGGTCGATGTCGAACTTGTGAAAAATCGGCTCTTTCCCGTCGTACAGATGCAAACGGTCGGCGTATCGCGGCATGACCTGTTGGAGAAACTCCTTGGCGCGTTCGTAAGCGGCCGGTTCATCGATCACGATCGAATCGACTTCACTGGTGAAAATGTCGCGGATCGTCCGGATGATCATGTCGCTCTCTTCGTACATGTCGATCGGAGCGGGCATCTTTTTGAGACGGCGGACGATCGCTTTCCAGAGCCGAACCAAATAAGCCAAGTCTCGGGAAAGCTCTTTCCGGGTCCGATCGGCTCCCGCGGTCCGGACGATGAACCCGAGATCCTTGGGCGGATGCAGTTCATTCATCAGATCCCGCAGCTTGCGGCGGACCGATTCGTCCTCGATTTTTCGGGAAACACCGACCCGACCGAGCGACGGCATGAGAACCAAATACCTACCTGGAATGCTGATGTATGTGGAGAGTGTCGGTCCTTTATTTCCGAGCCCTTCTTTGATCACTTGGACGATCACTTCGTCGCCGCGTTGGAAAATGTCCTGGATCGGCGGTTTGAAGCGAGGGCGATTGTATCCGAAGCTGTCCACGTCCGGATTGAATCGCTGCGGTCGTCCGCCGCGTTCTTCCCGCTCTTTCTGAGCGCGGGCTTTTTCCTTTTCCGCCCAGCCGGGAGCCTGGTTGAAGTAGTGGGCTTCCACGTCGCTGATGTGTAGAAAGCCGTTACGACCGACGCCGAAATCGACGAACGCCGCCTGGATGCTCGGCTCCAGATTCGTGATCACCCCTTTGTAGATGTTTCCAACGTAATTGTCCTGATTGGTTCGTTCGACGTAAAGCTCTTCGAGAACTCCGTTTTCGACGATTGCGATTCGACATTCCTCAGCTTGTCGAACGTTGATGAGCATTTCTTGTTTCATGCGTATTTCTTAAAATCTTTCCCGGCTGGTAAGGTTTCATCTAACCCCGGGGATTACCCGGGTTCATCTGTTAGCCCCGGGGCCTGCCCCGGGCTGTGGTGATCTAACGCAACACACATCGTTTACGGACCGGGAAAATTGAGCGGAAGACTTCCGTCTCGAGTCCGAGAGCTTGGAGAAACTCACGAATTCCCGCATCCGGGCCTTGCGTTGTCAGTAGTTCCACGGCTAAAAGCCCGCTTTCCGGTTCGAACTCGAGCCGGAGTATTGCCGGACGCAGATCGACCGTTTTCCCATTATGCTTTTCAACGGGAAAACTCTCGCTGGAAAGGAGGGGTTCGATCGTCTTGGGGACGGAGGAACGGAATTCCGGGGGGATGATCACCTCGTACAAAGAGGAATGAAGCAGTGCTTTTTTATCGCCGGGAGCAAGGAGGGTCGCGGACAAAAAGTGAAGTCCGTCGACCGAACAACGATTCAAGGAATCCAAAACGGCTTCCGAGGTCGTCGTTTCGCTCAATTCCAGCTCGAACACTTCGTCTTCCCCGGCAACGCCCAGCGGGAGCGCCGAAGGAAAACTCATTCGCAATTTCGGATGAAACCCCTCGCTCATCGCAATCGGAAGCCGCGACCTTCGGAACAGGCGTTCCAAGGTCGTGAGCAGATCCCGGTGTCCGATAAAGCAAAGATTACCGGTTTTACTGAAACGTATGCGTATGCGTTCTCGAACCATCGGTTCGATCACCATTTTCCGGCGCCGCCGAAGCGCCGGAAATCCTTTAAAATTATGGAGGGATTGTAATGTCGAGTCGCAGTCCGCGATTACGGAAATTCTCTGGGAAACTCCTCCTCGTCGGCTCGCGCCCCAAACCACGTCATTTGCTCGGGAGCATATTGGCTCAAGAGCGTTTAATCAGGCCGATTCCTGAAATCTCGATTTTTCTCCAAAATTAGCTCCGCAAAGTATAATCACGAATACGCGAAACGGCAAGGAATTGTGAAAAAATAATTTCGTTCACGGGCGCTCGTAAATTTTTCGGGTCGCGAGTTGTCATTCTGAGCGAAGTGTACTCACGGAGTGAAGAATCTGGTTCATCCCGGCAACACGCATTGTATTACGAGTTCGGCTTGAAACCAGATGCTTCGGAGCACCTCGCATGACATGGTTCCTACTTTGACCTCAATCCTCAACTCAATTTGCTCCTACCCTTTCGTTTCCTCCCAAGTTGAATGTTGACCGAGCTGCTGTCGAGAGCTTCCGCTCTTTTTCGTCAACACATTTTACCTAAATCTTACGATCCGCAGTCGACTCAAACTTGAACGCGGGAAGCGGGAGTTTTTTCTTGACTGTTCGAAATTATCGGGTATTTTTTCTCATTCCCCTAAAGAAACGGTTTTCGCTTTGCCGATACCGCACCCCCCTGCAGTTCCTGAGGAGGAATCGATATGCTCCGGTATTCCGGTTCACTGTGTTCGTTTGTCATTATCGCTTTATGTATCGGAATCAACATCTCTCGATATCCGGTGGTCTGGGAAATGCTGGACAAAACGACCGCGTCTGTTGCAGCCGTCGCTCCCGACGACGATGTTTCCTCTCGACCGCAAGAGGAAGGTTTCTCAATCGACGACTTGCCGAATTCCCATCAACTTGCGGAAAACGTCGGTACAGATTCGCAAAATGAACGTATTTTAAGAGAAGGATCCCCCGTCCCCCCCCCTCTCGGGGGCTCTCCTTCTTCTTCTCCTTCCTCGCGGATCACTCTTTTCGCGACGGAGACCGGCAAGAAACCGGCAGCGACGTCGTCAAACGGGTACGGGCCGATTCCGGCTCAATCGTTGCCGCTGAGAAAAACCGCGGCACAGCCGACTCCGCAACCGACTCCGCAACCGATCGCCGAGCCGGACGATTTCGCCGAAGAACCTGAACCTCAGTTTGCCGAGGATGAGCCCGTTGAAGTCAAGACGCCGGAAACGGAGACTCGCGATCCGCAAATGAGCCGTCCACAGCCGGTGTACGGTCAACAGTACGCTCCGATTCCCGCAAAGAAACCCGAACCGGTTTCGGTACAGACTCCCAAAGCCAACGCCGTTACGCCGCGAGAGATGTCGCCGGAGGAAAAAGTCGAAGCGTTTCGCAAAACCCCGCTCATCCTGGACACGCCGCAAACCGACGAATTCACCGAAACGCCGGAATGGTAGGAGTGAGGTGATAAGTGATAAGTGATAAGTGATAATCGCTAAGCGCAGCATCTATCACCTATCACTTATTCACGGCGTTTGCCAGAAGCGGACGGTGGTGTCGAAGCTGCCGGAGACAAGGATGTCTTTTTTCGGGTCGTAAACCAGAACGGCGATCGTTCCGGTGTGTCCGTCGGGCCCGGAAGTGCCCGCGACGTAGGATTTCGATTCGAGATTCCAAAATCGGATCGTATTGTCGCTTTCTCCTGAAGCGAGCAGTTTGTCGCCGCAGAACTCCAACGAATACGTCTTTCCGGCACGTTCCGGAAGCGTCGCGGCTCGTTTGCCGTTTTTCATGTTCCAGATTGTGATGTTCGGTCCCTCTCCGCCGACGGCCCGTTGCGGTCCGTCGGAATTGACCGCCAACGCGTTGCAGCGTCGTCCGTCCCCGGACAATTCGTAAACGACCTCGCCGGAATCGACGTTCCAAATACGAACAATTCCCGTTCGGCCCGCAACGGCCAAGAGCGAACCGTCGGGCGAAAATCGAATCGCCCGGTTGCTTGTTCCGTGGGCTTTGAGCGTTCGAACGAGTTCCCCCGTCGAAAGATTGTAAATGGGAACCGCCGGTTGAAATCCGCAAATCGCAAATTCTTTCCCGCCGGGTCGACATGCAACCGCCTGCGTTCCCCGGTTTTTGTCCCGCAGCTTTCGAACCAGATCGCCTGTTTTGATGTTGCGAATTTCCACTTGGCCGTCTTGTCCGACGATTACCAAATGTGTGAGGTCGTCGCAAAAAGCCAAGCCGCGGACCCAATCGAGTTGCTCCCGGATTTCAAGCCGGCTCCGTTTTTCTTCGACATCCCAGAGCCGGACACGGTGATTGTCCCCTCCCAACGCAAGAAGTTGACCGCTCGCGTCAACGTCCAGGCTCGTAATGACCGGAACCGTTTCCTTGACGGAGTCGTAAAGCGAAATAATTTCCGTCGCTTGGAGATTGACCGGTTCCTGCGCGAACGCGGATCCCGATAGGATCGGGCAAAGGAAGACAAACAAGGAGAATAGTTTAAATTTCGATAACATTGGAAATCCCCCACGGCGGATGTTTTGAACAACAACCTGGCGCACCACCAGCTAATTCGGGAATCGGTCGTTTCAATGAGAAAGAGCATTGAAAAGCGAAGAGGTCGCATAATCAGTGCAAACGGCATATTTCCAAAGGCGGCAAGTTCATTATTCCGGAAAAAAATCATTACCGTCGCCTCTATCTTTTTTGAATAAGCTCCATACAATCGTAGGTTTGGTTTGATACATTTATTCCTTGAAAAATCCTTTATCTTTTCCCATGTCGAGCCCCTCCGAGACCTCGGATTCGGTCAACCAGCCGACCAATCGGATGCAGAGGGTTGCGCTCTACCGGGACGCCGGTTTGCCGATCGACGCTCACGAAACCCAAGCGGAATTCGACAAATCGCTCAGCATTGTCGAAAACTGTCTCGATATCGCTGCCCGGGCCGGGGACGGGGATTACCGACTTCTTTTCGAGTCCGCGAAGATTCACCTTCGCGGACCGGATTATCCCAAGCAGGTTCAGTTGATGGAGCGAGCGATCCTCTGGACTTCGGCCCACGATTATCCGGAGGATTATTACCTCACAACCGTCCTGGGAATCTATCTTCTCCTCGACAAGACCCGGGATCCGAAGGACGCGGTTCAATGTTGCCAAAAAGCCCTTGATCTGGAGCCGAACGATCCGGACACGCTCTTTTGGCTGGGCCGGGCTTACCTGAATAACTCCGAGTACGCGGAAGCGTTGGAATGTTTCGACAAAGCGGTTGCGCTGAAACCGTCCGACTGTTACACGATGTATTGGATCGGTTTCGCGCTGTACCGCATGGGTTATTTCAATTTGGCGGAAGAGTGTTTCGACCGTGCGCCGAACATGAAAAACGACGTTCGCGTGGTTCCTCCCTGGTTGGGCAAAGCGATGCTCTTGCGAAGAGAAGGCGCGTCCACTTATCGTTGGGCCGATCAGGTCTTCGATATCCGACCGGATTACTTCGACCCGATGCTGGGGAAAGCGAGCGTGTTTCGATTTCTCGACAAATTCGACGAAGTGACGCAATGGTGCAAACGGGTCTTCGAGTCCGACGACGATGAAATCGAAGCAAAATTCGAAAAGGGGATCGCCTTCTGCTTGACCGACCAGAATCGTGAAGCGATCCAGTGGTTCCTGAAAGTGTTGGAGCATCAGCCGGACAATCCCATGGCGATGTACTGGATCGGAATCTCCTACGCCGATGAAAAAGAATACGACACGGCCATCCAATGGTACGATAAATCGCTCGAACTCCAGCCCGGCGATTCGGAATGTTTGATGCGAAAAGGAATTGCGTTGGGACTTTCAGGCCGTTACAAAGAGGCGATTTCCTGCCTGGAATCGTCGGTCCAGCTCGACGCGTTCAATCTCGGTGCCTTGCAGTGTTTGGGAATCACCCACGGCTTGGCGCGGGATTACCGAACCGCATTGGAGTGGTACGAAAAGGCGTACCAGCTCAACCCGGAAGACAACTCCATCCTCTACAGGAAAGGGGAACTGCATCACATGCTGGGGGAATACCATGACGCCTTGGCTTGCTTCGATGCGGCACTGAAAATTTATCACGAGGATTACGACGTGCTCCTCTCGCGTTCCAAGACGTTGGAAAAGCTTAAAGAAAACTGTACGCCGCCCGAGGTTTAATCGGGAGAACGGGCGGCCGATCTGTTTTTTTTGTTGCGAAATCACCAATCCAGCGGTTTGAGCCAGACCGTTTTCAAATCGTCGATGCTCGCGTCGAAATGGGATTCGACGGTCAGCTTCGGTTCCGACACCACTTCGCCGAGCCGGGTACAGCGGACGGCGGCGGTTTTGAAAATCGATTCGAACGCGGCGGCGTTTTGCGGTTCGACTTCGCACACGAACCGCGTGTTCGATTCGCTGAACAGTTCGACCGTCGCGTTTTGTTCTCCGGGTAGTCGGATTTTCGCCCCCAAACCGCCGGCGAAGCACATTTCGGCGACCGCGACCGCGAGTCCCCCTTCGCTCAGATCGTGGACGCTCCGCGCGACACCACTTTGAATCGCCTCGTGCATCGCGGCGAACGTCTTTTTCGCGAGCGGTACGTCGACCGTCGGAACGCTGCCGGAACGTTTTTCCTCCAGGCCGCGAACCAGCGCCCAATGCGAGCCGCCCAATTCGTCTTTCGTGACACCGATGAGGTACAATAAATTCCCCGCCGACTTCAAATCCATCGTCGTACACTTGGACACGTCGTCGACCATTCCCATCGCGCTAATCAAAAGCGACGGCGGAATCGCGATTGGTTCGTCCGCTCCTTCCGGCCGGAACTCGTTGTTCAGGCTGTCTTTACCGCTGATGAACGGCGTCTCCAAAACGGTCGCGACCTCATAACAGGCAATCGCCGAACGGACCAGCGAACCGAGCGTTTCCGGGCGGTCCGTGTTTCCCCAACAGAAGTTGTCGAGAATCGAAATCGTCGTCGGATCCGCGCCGACCGCGACGCAGTTGCGGACCGCTTCGTCGATCGCGGACGCCGCCATGTGATAGGTGTCATAATCGCCGTAATGCGGATTCATGCCGCACGAAATCGCGATTCCGCGATTCGATCCCAACCGGGGTCGAACGACTGCGGCATCACCGGGCCCCTCGTTGGTCAAACCGACCAGCGGCTTGATCACCGTTCCGGCCTGCACTTCGTGGTCGTATTGGTGGACGATCCAATGCTTGCTCGCGACGTTCAGCGAAGAAAGAATTTGGAACAGGTCGTTCGCTTTCGGGGCGTCAACGGCAAGCGGTTGCGTTTTCGGCGGCGCGTAGACCGCTTTTCGTACGACCGGCGGGCGGCCGTCGTGCAAGAACGACATCGGAAGATCGGCGACTTTCGTTCCCTCGTAATTGAGGACGAGCCGCCCGGTCGGCTTGTAAACGCCGATCGCGACCGCTTCGACGTCTTCGCTTCGACACAATGCGTGAAATTCGTTCCACTTATCCGGCGGAACGGCAAACACCATCCGTTCCTGGGCTTCGGAAATCCACATTTCGGTGTACGACAACCCTTCGTATTTGAGCGGGATTTTTTCGAGCTCGACTTCGGCGCCGATCTTTTCCCCCATTTCGCCGACCGCGCTGGAAAACCCGCCCGCTCCGCAATCGGTTACGGCGTTGTACAGATTCCGATCCCGCGCGGCGAGCATCACGTCGAGTACCATTTTTTCCGTGATCGCGTTACCGATCTGGACCGCGCCGCCGGAAAGCGTTTCACTCTCGCTGGTCAGTTCGGCGCTGGAAAACGTCGCCCCATGAATTCCGTCCCGACCGGTCCGCCCGCCGATCGCGACGACCAAATCGCCCGCCTTGGCCTCCTTGAACGATTTATCTTGCGGCAAAATCCCGACGTTGCCGCAAAAAACGAGCGGGTTGCCGAGATACCGCTTGTCGAAATAGACGGCCCCGTTGACCGTCGGGATCCCCATTCGGTTGCCGTAATCGCGGACGCCGGACACGACGCCACGCATGATCCGACGCGGATGCAACACGCCGGGGGGAAGTTCATCGGTCGAAACGTCCGGCGGAGCGAAGCAGAACACGTCGGTCGAACAGATCGGCTTGGCGCCCATGCCGGTTCCCATCGGATCGCGAATCACGCCGCCGAGCCCGGTGTTCGCGCCGCCGTACGGTTCCAGGGCGGACGGGTGATTATGCGTTTCGACTTTGAAGCAGACGTTGTATTCGTCGTCAAAGCGAACGACGCCGGCGTTGTCGGAAAAAACGCTTACGCAAAGGTCCGGCTTTCCCGTCTTGTTCCACCGGTCGCGAATGTCCACGGTCGCCGCGAAAATCGTTTCCTTGAGCATGTTACGGAAATTTTTCGTCCCTTCCGGTCCGACGTACTCGATTCTTCCGGCCAGGGTTTTGTGGGAACAGTGTTCGCTCCAGGTTTGCGCAACGGTTTCCAACTCCACGTCGGTCGGATCGCGCTGCTCTTGGACAAAGAAGTCGCGGATTGTCTGCATTTCGGTCAGCGAAAGATAAAGCTGTCCTTTTTTACTCAACTCCCTCAGGGCGTCGTCGTCCATCCCGCGAATCGCAACGGTTTTCAATTCGAATTTATACGGACTGCCGACCGCGAGATGGTCGAAATTCAAATTTCCGATCACGATCTGCTCGATCGCTTCGTTGGCGAGCAGTTTCGTACAGAGTTTTTCCAGCATCGCCGCGTCGGCGCCGGTAATACGGTACTTTTTGAACGTCCGAACCGCGTCGACCGAAATCCCGAAAACCCCAATCGCCTTTTTCGCACTCTCGGCAACCGCGTCGGTCACGCCGGGCTTCGGCAGAACGTAAACCTTGTCCTCTGCCCCCTGTCCTCTGTCCTCTGTCCTCTGCCCTCTGTCCTCTATCCTCATCTGCTCCACGACCGGGTCGGCGAGCAATTTTTCCGCGATCATTCGGACCTGAGATTCGTCGAGGTTTCCCTGGATCAGGTATCCGTAGGCGTACCTGGCGGTGATGTTTTTGGAGAGTCCGAGTTCGGCGGCGTCGGTGGAAACGGCTCGACCATGAATATCCGGCTGCCCCAAAGCGGGCGAAATTTCAACTTCCCAGAGCATTTTCAAGTGGAGGGTTGGAGATAAAGCGACACGAGATGGTGATCCATCGTCAATCAAACCGGAATTATATCGCGAATTCCGGTTTCCTCCATGACTCCTTGCCGGGCCGATGTTCCGCTTCCTAACGGGCGCGGCTCTGATTTCGATTCAACAATCGTCTCGCTTGCTCCGACAGGTCGCCGGTGTCCGCGTTGCGGAGGATCGTTTCCAAGAGCGGATCGAGTTTTGGACGATTTGCGTCGCGGAATGTGTCGTCCTTTGCGATTTCCAGGACCGCGCGATACGCCGCGTCGCGGTTGTCCGGCTTGTCCATGTACGGAAGGACGAAATCGAGTGCTTCGCTCGAACGAACCGTCGCGACACGGCGGAGAAGTTCGTTCTGCAATTCCGGCGTTTCTGCGAGCAGCTTCGCTTTCTCGAAAAGGGCGATCGATTCCGCGGCGGACCGTTCGCTCGGCAAGGCGACGATCCGCATGTATCCCCGGAGCGCTTCGGCCGCTAACTGTTTGTTGACCAATTTCGTCGCCAAACGGTAAAGTTCGTCCCTCGCAAAAGTATCCGGCCAGTTGCACAGGGAATGAAACGCGGCTTCTTTCGCCGTCGCGTCTCCGTCTCGCATCGCCTTGAGAACGACCTCGAACGCTTGCTTTCCGCCCAGTCGCCCGAGAAGTCCGAGCAGCGTCTCGCGGTTCTTCTCGTCCGTTTTCGCGTAAAGATCGAGAATCGGAGCGACGCGTTCTTCTTTGTTCGGATTCCGTTCGCAAATTCGCACGGCAGCCCGCTCCAGGGCGGTTCGCCCTTCTCCTTTCGAACTTTGCAGGATCGCGGTTGTTACCATGGGCAAATCCTCGAATCTCGCGATTTCCGCAAATCCTTGAACGGCGATGTCCCGCGTCGTCGGATTCTCCGCGGACAGCTCCCGAAGAAAAAGCGGGAGGTAGGAATACAATTGCCGCGACCGTGCAATTTCCAGGAGCGTATTTTTCAGACGGACCGTCGACGCGTTTTGCGCAGCGGCCGCGATCCGCTCGTCGGCGCCGTCGATCAATGTGTGTTTGAGCCCCTCGGCAATCGCGAGTTCCGTCGGGCCGGGCTGCGATGCTTTCGTTTCTTCGGTCAATTTTTGCAGCAGAATCTCCATCGAATCCGTTTCTGTTTCACCGGCTCCCGCGAGAGCCCCGTAAGCCGCGGCGCGAAGCTGCGGATCGTCGCTCTTCATTCCGTACCGAATCAACGGCATCGCGGTTTCGTCCCGCTTGGCTCCGCAAATTTCGAGAATCGCGGCCTGGAAGTCCGGCGGAATTTTTTGAAATCGTTCGATTTGCTCCTGTTCGGTAAACTTTTTTCCGGACTGTTTTTCCTCGCCGGTTCTGGACGGGCCGATCCGTTGACCGATTTTGCCGTCAAAATTCCATAGGAAACCGAGACAGACGTCCCGCAAAAGAGGATCCCGATCGACCCGACCGAGGCAGAAGAGCAAAAATTGAAGATCGTCGGGCGAAGTCGCGATTTGCAGCATTCCATTCATCGCGGCACTTCGGGTTCCGGGCGGCTCGTCGGACAGTTGCAGGGATTGAAAAAGGGACAACGCTTCCGTTTCGTTGCCTTGTTGCAATAATTTCCCGGCGCAATCGATCAGCGGCGGGCCGTAATTCATTTTCGTGGGGGGCAAAGCGGAAAGTCGCAACGCTTTCAACTGGTTCGCGGCGTCCTCGGTTCCGATTTTCCCGAGCGTCCGAATCGCGGCGAGATAGACTTTTTTCTTCTGTTCCAGAAGAATTTTCTCCGGTGTCTGCTGGTAAGCTTTGCGGAGATGGATCGGAATCCGGTTTTCCTGGAGCGTTTCCAACGCAATTTCCTGGTCGATCCCGGCGATTTCCCGAACGATACATTCGATGCTTTCCGGCTCTGCGCGGTATCCCAGCGCGGTAAGAATCGCGATTTTTTCCGGACTGGATTTCGCTTTCGGCAACGCGTCGCGAAGAGCTTGCCCCGCCAGGACGGTCGGAATCCGGGCCAGTGCGGCGACGATTTCCTCGAACAGACCGCCGCTTGCCATCTGAAACATTTTTGCAAGCGTCGGCACAGATTCCTCCGAGCCGATTTGACCGAGCAGACGCACGATCGTGGGAAACGAATCTTTGTTTTTTTCGTCGCCGAGAGCGGCCATGAGAACTTTTTCCGCTTCTTCCCGCTGCGCTTGATCCACGGTCTCGCAGAGCGTCTGGAGTTCCTGCCGGGCGGTTCCCCGCTTTTCCGGGAGCTGCATCTCCAGAAGCACGCCGCCGATCTCCCGGGAGATATTCGTTGCGGCAAAAGAAGCTTGCAGCGGACAAAAAATCAAAAACAACGTAAAAACCGAACGGATCGACATGGAATTCGCAATAAAAAAGATCGTGTCAGAAACGAATTCACGAATTATAGCATTAAAGGGCCGTAGATAAAGCGCGGCGAAGTTTGCGGAACAGGGGCAAGTCTATCCCTGTTCCGCAAGTTTCGCTTCGCTTCACATGCGGCTCTTTTGTCCGGACTTTTCGTCAGCACGGAAATTGTCTATAATTGACTGTCCATGGTCCTCCCAACTTATACCGATTTCGTCCCATGATCGAACTTGGAGTCAATATCGACCACATCGCAACGGTCCGGCAGGCCCGGCAAACGACAGAGCCCGACCCGGTTTGGGCGGCTGCTCTGGCGGAACTCGGCGGCGCCGACGGAATTACGGTTCATCTTCGCGAAGATCGGCGACATATCAACGACCGCGATGTTCGCTTGCTCCGTCAAACGGTTCGCGCGAAGCTGAATCTGGAAATGTCCTGCACCGAGGAAATCACGCAAATCGCCTGCGAAATTGTTCCCGACCAAGCGACGCTCGTCCCGGAAAAACGGAATGAAATCACGACCGAAGGGGGGCTGGATCTGCTCGCGTCGCAAAAGAAGGTCGCCGAAATCATTGTCCGACTGAAAGACAAAGGTATTTTCGTCAGCGCGTTTCTCGATCCGGAACCGGTCCAGATCGAAGCGGCGAAAACGCTCGGCTGCGATGCGGTCGAGTTGCACACCGGTTCGTACGCCAACGCGAAAACGGTTGCGCTCCAACGAAAGGAGCTTTGCCGATTGACCGAAGGAGGAAAGCTGATCTCTTCGCTCGGTATGCGATTGCACGGCGGACACGGATTAACCTATCACAATGTCCTGCCGATCGCCTTGATCCCGAATATGTTCGAGTTGAATATCGGACACAGTATCGTCAGCCGGGCTCTTTATGTCGGCTTGCAACAAGCGGTTGCGGAAATGAAACGGTTGATCAACAGCCGCTGAACATGCTCGCAAGACGCCTCGCTCCAAGGATTGATCCATGTCGAAAACACATTTAAAAATTCAAACGCCTTTGACGGCGTTGGTCGTCTTTTTTTCGATGGTTTTAATCGGACTTGCGGAAGAACCCCTCGATTTTGAAAAATATTGGTCGTTTGACGACGAAAAAACCGTCGCCGGAGTTTTCGGCTCGGCAGGCGTTTTTCCCCGGGAAGAGCAAATCACGGTCGACATGAACTTTCTTCCCGTAAGCGGCAAGTTGGAAAAATTTTCCATTTCTTCGTGGATTCGACCGGAAAAATATGACACCTACAATGAGATTTTCCGACACGAGTGCAATGAGCGTATTTTGTTTTCGCTCCAGGAAAACGCGACGATTCTCGCGCTGGGATTGAATATCAACGGTTATGTCGAATGCGACGCCCCGCTGGACCGTGAACCGCTTTTCGACGGAAATTGGCATTTTGTCGCCGCGACGTTCGATGGGCAAATGATGCGTGTTTACTTCGACGGCCATGAAATCGCTTCGCTCCCGCGCGCCGGTGAGATCACCGTCATTCCGCGGGGAACCGGTTTCGTCGGCTCAAGCGGCGGGCACGGCGAATTTTTCGTCGGCGAAATCGATGAATTGAAAATCACAAGCGAAGGCGTATCCCCGGAAGAAATCCGTGCCGATTACAAAGCCGGATTGGAAAAACTGGAAACGCTTTACGCCGACACGACGAAGCGGATTGACCGGTTTTATACGAAAGCCTATGATCTTCCGGAAACCCTAGTCGCGACCCGGGCCGCTTTTTTGAAACTCGTTCGCGAAGACAGTATGATTCCGACGTCCGAGATCAAAACGGGATTGATGCGACGATTGCGTCTCGATTTCGAACGGGAGGTCGCGAATTACACGGCCCTGACCGGTTGCTCCCCCGTCGACTTCATCACCGACGGCAATCTCGCGGCTTTGGAGCAGCAGACCCGCTTGCAGATCGGCCGGATGACGGAATATAAACCGCTGACAAGCGAGCAGTGGCGTCATCTTTCCGAAACGGAACGACTTTCGTGGCATGAAATCGATCAACTGCAACAGAAATTCGAACAACTGAATTTCGACGGGAGCGCTCCGGCGGTTAAAACATTATTGACCTTGTTGGAAAAAGCCTCGGCGAAAATCGAAGAACGGCCCAGGGGTCGCGAGGCGGTTGCGCCGTACATCCTCCCGTCCACGCCGGAGCCGAAAACTTATTCGACGGCGGCGGCAACCGAACATCTGAGGCGGGACTGGTTGTACCAATGCGACGACAACCCGACGCCGCAACGGGTCTTGCAGGAAATCGATTGGGCTTTAGCCTTGGGCCGACGGATCATGAGCGACGGGGAGACGTCCGAG
The DNA here is from genome assembly GCA_031549565.1 of Thermoguttaceae bacterium. Taxonomy (GTDB): domain Bacteria; phylum Planctomycetota; class Planctomycetia; order Pirellulales; family Thermoguttaceae; genus JAVBSX01. The sequence goes on along the minus strand of JAVBPO010000059.1, from coordinate 38,745 downwards.
TCGTGCGATCGTGATTTTTACGAGGCCGCGTGTGAAAAACTGGCCGCGTGGAAAAAGGAAGCGGATTCTCTCGCGCGTAGCGACAGCGAGTCGTTGTATTTTCGCATACGGGAATTGAAACGCGAGATGCAACTGAAGAACCCGCTCGTGGATTTTCAACAGCTCCTGTTGGTCGATATGCCGTATCCGGGCGGATCGGAATGGCAACATGAAACGCGACATCGGCTCGGATACATGGCCGTACCGGGCGGGCAACTGCTCGTCGTCGACGGATTGAACCTCACCGGGAACGTGCGTCGGCTCATGCCGCAGGAACCGCTGCACGGCTCGTTCTGGCGGCCTGATCTTTCGTTCGACGGCAAGCGGGTGCTGGTCAGTTTCAAACCGCACAACGAAAAAGCGTTTCACATTTACGAAATCGATCTTGACGGAAAAGGATCGCGACAAATCACCGCCGGAATGTTCGACGATCTCGACCCGGTGTATCTGCCGGACGGAAAGAACTTTGTTTTTTCGACGTCGCGGAGTCATACTTACGTACGCTGCATGCCGCCAACCAACGCTTTCGTATTGGCGCGCTGTGCACTGGACGGCGATGAGGTTTATCTGATTTCGCAGAACAACGAGCCGGATTATCTCCCCTCGGTCATGTACGACGGTCGTATCATCTATACGCGATGGGAATACACCGACAAACCGCTTTGGCGGTGCCAAAGTTTGTGGACGGCCAATCCGGACGGAACCCAGCACAGCGCGTTCTGGGGGAATCAATCCGTCTGGCCCGATCTGCTCAAAGACGCCCGGAGCATTCCCGGCAGTCGGCGTGTGATGTTTACCGGAAGCGCGCACCACGATTGGTTTGCCGGCTCGATCGGTATCATCGATCCGGACGGCGGCTCGAATTTTCCGTACGGCTTGACGAAAGTGACCGCCGACGTCGTTTGGCCCGAAACGGGAAACGGTCCGGTCGATCCGGTCGAATCGTCCGATTATCATTCCAGCGGCGATTTCCGGGCTTATTATTCTCCGTACCCGTTGAGCGAAAAGGATTTTCTCGTTTCCGCAAACAAAAACGGCAAATTCCTGCTTTACCTGATGGACGTCGACGGGAATCGCGAACTGATTTACGAAGGCGTCAACAACATTCTGCACGCGATTCCGATCCGCGAACGGGAAACACCGCCCGCTCTGCCCGATCGCGTCCAGTGGCCGAGTAGGACGGAACGTGCCGACCCGCAACCGGGCACGATTTACAGCGGTAACGTTTATCACGGCGCCCCGCTCGAACTGCAAGGAAAAGCCAAGTTCCTTCGCATCTTGAACATCGAACCGAAAACCTACACGTTGTGGGATCAACGACCTTACATTTCGACCGGTCCCGTCGTGTCGATGGTGCAATCCGAGGGTGTCAAACGTGTGCTCGGAACCGTTCCCATCCAGGATGACGGAAGCGTTTGGTTCGAAGCTCCCTCGGGTGTGGCGTTACATTTCCAACTGCTTGACGAAAATCATCTCGCCCTGCAAACGATGCGTTCGTTCACCGGTCTGATGCCGGGCGAAAGTCGGGGGTGTCTCGGATGTCATGAAATGCACAGCAAGTCGCCCGACATGTCCGGTACGGCCAACCCGCTCGCCTTGCAAAAGCCGCCGCAAAAGATCACGCCGGTTCCGTGGGCCTTTGACGAGGAAAACACGCCGGTCGCCGATCGTTCGACTTTGCAAAGGAAACGGGATTTCGTCAAGCGCAACGGAACGTCGGTCAGTTATCTCAAAGACGTCCAACCGGTTCTCGATCGTTATTGCGGCGAATGCCACCAAGGGGACGGTGAAGCCCGCGAAGTGTTCGACATGACGCGACGGCCGGGCTTTCTGATGTTCGACGAACCTTATGTGACGATCATTGGCGCTCCGAATTGGGGTGCGCCGGGCCAGTTTCCGACCAATGCCTGGGCCGGCGGTCGTGTGCATGACGCCTCGGAGTATCCGCCCGGTTTCAACATCGCCGGAACGATCCATGTCGAAGCCTATGACCAACGTGATCCGGCGGCGTATGAAACGTTTCCGCCGATGACGCAACTTTCCTACAAAAGCAAGCTGATCGAAATCGCGTCCAGTGGCCAACATAACGACGTCAAAGTCGACCCGGACAGCCTGTTGCGGCTGATCCTGTGGGTCGATACGATGTGCCCTTACATCGACGAAAGCGACATTCGCGCGATGCCCGACCCGGTTTTTCAAGGCTCGGACTGGTTGAGCATCAAGCCGCGTCTGCAAACGGCCCCGTCGGTCGTTCGTCCCGGTCCGTTTGATGCAAAATCGTACGACACGGCTTACGAATGCCGTGAATTGAAGTAAGTCTTTTGATAAAATTCATCATCGACACCGCTTACCTTGTGCGCAGCTCCAATTCGAAACGGCGACGTTTTGCGGTTCAATCCTTCCAATCCGCGCTGGACAGGTCGGCGGGGTCGTTGCCGTCGTCGATCCAGGTGTTCGGATTCAGGCGGTTCCAGAACGACCGCTTCTTTTCCTCTTCGACGACCTCCTCTTCGACGGATCGTGTATAGAGCCGACCGCCTTGCGGGAGTTTGTCGATTTCCACCTTGCACGGCAACGCCTTCTGAGCCTGCGCTTCCAAGAGCATCTGTACGATGTCCGGATAGGTTCCCCCCAGATCGACGATCGCCTTGACGATTTCGTCCAGTCGCGTGGTGACCATTCGGCTTTGAATCGAACCGAGCCGGGTCACTTTGACCTCGTCGGTTCCGTTGGTGCAAGTGACCAGGATCGAGGTTCCGGCGTCGAGAATGAAGTTCGGAATTAATTGAATGTCGCTTCCGAACAACACCAGTTCCGGATGCTTGCTGTACGTCACGTGAATCATTGGAGCCCCGGTAATGTTCAGGACGTGATAATTGAATTGCGATGCCCCTTCAAAGGAGCCGAGCGTTTCGCCGCGAATCGCCAAATCGTACGGATTACGCATCCACAGCGCCCGAAACGCCCCATACCGGGTTTCGGCACTGTTTTCGTTGAGCATCTCCCGGAGAACGGATTCCGCTTCCAGATCGCTCTTCATCGAACTGAGCGCCCCGAGAGCCCGAATGCGGAACGCCGGTTCCGTTTTCGCGATTTCCGCAAGCGGTTTGACCGATTGAACGACGTCGAGATAGGCGAGCGATTCGGCACAGTAAAACCGAATTTCCGGATTCGAACTTTTCATTCCGGCCAAAAGCGTTTCGATCCCGGGCTTGCCGAGCGCTTCGAGTTTCAACGCGGAATCCTGCGCCGTTTTGGGATCCAGGATCGTACGCTTCAAAGCGTCGAGCCGCTTGGCACGCTGCTCGTTCGTTTCATAACAGACAACGGACAGCAGAACCTGCATGTACCGCTCTATATTATCCTTGTAAATTGGGTGAACCCGCAGCTCGACGATCGTATCGGTTTTCGCTTTGGCGACCCCCTCGGTTTTGCCCCCTTGTTTCGTGTAAAACCGCTTGTTGATCTGGTCAGCGATTCGTTTCGTGTTGTATTCGGAAATATGTTCATCCTTCATCGTCAGATAGAGCGGTCGGTCCTTTCTCGCGATTCCGCCGCCGAGGATTTTTCCGTGAGTCAGTTCCATCGGGTTCGATTGCGGTCCGATCGAAGGGCTGAGCATGACCGGCCCTCCCGCGTCAGCAAGGGGTGTCCCTTGTCGGAGTGCGTTCGTGCTCAGCTCCACCCCCATTTCCTTGAGAGTCGTATGAAACAGGTATCCGCCGCGCAGACTTTTGACCTCACTGCCGGCTTTCACGTCCAACGCCACGTCGAAACGATCTCCCTGTTGGACGCCGGGCAGCATAATTGCCGAGAGCCGAACGACGGCGGTATCGGTGGAGTCGAGCAGTTCGTTGGGGCGGTCGACGTTCGCTTTTTGAAGCTCCCGGAGAATCATTTCCCGATCCACGCCCGGCGGTTCCGGGGCTCCGTTTCCGCGAAGTCCGCAGACCAATCCGAACCCCTCGATCGCGACCAGGTGCATACCATAAGGATGCGCGTAATCCCGAACGTAGGAAACGCGGTACGGGTTCTTCGCCGGCGTTTTTTTCTTCTTGGCGTTTCCCAATTTCCAAGGGGTCGACAAATGATTACAGCCGCTCGCGAAAACAAGCAGTAAGACCAGGAACGTCAAGGTTTTTTTCGAGAAGATCATCGCAAATGGACCCGTTGAGTTCTTACCGAAAATTTATCGGAAAGTTTATGATTACGTATCACCCCTGTCATTCTGAGGTACTCTGAAGAATCTGGTTTCAATTCTTACCCGCTTAGCAACTCGTGTTGACAGGATTCACCAGATTCTTCGCTTCGTGAGTACACTACGCTCAGAATGACATAATCACGCGGTGGTGTGCTTCGCCGGGCGACGGCGAGCGTTTGGCGAACCATAAGAAAATCGCGACAATTCGTCAAGAGCGATTTTGGCCGTTTCGCGTCCGAAACAGAAAGCCCGCCGCGAGGACGGTCAAAAGGAGCATCGGCGGAATCCGGTATCGGAGCGAACTGACGAAAATCAGGTGCAGCGCCGTGAAATAGACCGCCGGAATCCAGCAGAGCCAAAAGGAAAAACCGCGTTTCCAAGTCGTAAGAATCCCCCCGATCGCACAAACCAGGACGGGAACGTAAGTCGCGAAAATCATCACCCGGATCGGAAGGGACGAAAAAGACGGTTCGTTCGGCCAAAAATTCCAGAACCGGACGAATTTGATCCCGGCCAACTCAAGGACCCGACCCGGATTTTGCCAAGCCCAATGAATCGCCGCCTGTTTCATCCGCTGATCGACGCGGTATTCGTAGGTGTTTCGCGGATCGGTCGGTTCCTCTTCCCGGAACCGGTCGACGAAATCCATCCGGCTGCTTCCGTCGGCCAGCGGATTGAGTCCGTCGTACAAACTCGGCCCCATCTGGAGCGAAGTCGCAACGAACCGCCCGCAAAGCTGGTAATTCCGAGCCCACCAGGGAACCATCGTAAGTAAAAACACCAAGAGGATCACCCCATACCCAATGCACCCCTTTAGCCGGTACTCCGCGCCCCCGCGCCGCAACATCTCCCAACATTCGAACACCAGCCCAAACGGAACGAAATACAACCAGCTCGGTCGACAATAAACCGCGGCGGCGTAAAACAGTCCGCAGAGTGTGAAATTTCGGACGAGCGAACGCAAATCAAGGCTTTCGCGGCCTTTGATCCAAAACGCGATTTGCAGCACCATCAGCAGGCAGAACGGCGATTCGGACAGGACGAGGATGCTCGCCAGGATTTGGCAAGGATCGCAAGCGACGACCACCGCCGCGAATCGGGCTGCGTTGCGATTATGAAACAAGAGAAAGCCGAGCCAACCGACCGCGGCGACCGTTGCCGTTCCGAGGATCGCCCCGAAAAATCGGGCGGCGTAAACCGGCGGATTGTCGCCGAAAACGCAAAACAGCGGAGCAAGCAGGGCCGGATAGCCCGGCGTGCGGAACATCTGCCAACGATATTCGCTGAACTCGTACGGTTTCCCTTGGGCGATGGTCCGTCCGAGTTCCCAATACGTTTCACTGTCGCCGAAGTAAAACGGCTTTTCCCCGCACATCCTTTCTTGCCAATAGACGGCGGCACCAAGCCGTAGAACCAGCGCGAGAAAAAGCAGCGGAATCCAAAAACGCATTACTTCGTCTCAAACAATTCGTTAAGCAGCCGATCGCGGTTTTCGCCGTAGGCTCGGGCGGAGATGAGTTTGCCGTCCCGGTCGATCAGGAACAGGGTCGGAATACCGGTGATATGGTACGTTTCCGAAAAATCTTCCATCTCGGCTTCCGCGGACATTTCCTTGGACAGCGTGATCCACGGAGTTTTTTCGTTGTCGACGAATTCCTTGAGGGTATCAACGTCTTCATCGACGCTGTACCCGACGATTTCGAAACCTTTTTCCTTGTATTTCTCGTAGACTTCTTTCATTTTCGGCAGTTCCGCAAGACAGGGACCGCACCATGTCGCCCAAAAATCGACAAGGACCACTTTCCCTTTAAGCGATTGAATGTCGAACTTTTCTCCCTTCAGGTTGAGCCCTTCCAATTTGAACTCCTTGCCGAACAGGCTGCCGTAAAACTCCGCTTTTTCCAAAATGCTTTCCAAGGCGAACGTCAGTCGCGGCTCCTTGTTTTCAAGCAACGGCTTGAACAGATTCGCCGACTCCTGGATCATGGAGTACGATTCTTTTTCCGGAGCGAACATCTCGACGTATTCCAAGAAGTCGATCATCAGCGACGCTGCGATATCGCTCGGATTTTTTTGAACGAAATCGATCAACTTGCCACGAAACGCTTTGGCGTCGTTGACAAAGTCCTTCGACTTGACCAATTCGCCCATCTCCATATCCATCGGGAGCGATTTGGCGACTTCGGACAGTTGGCCGATATTATCCATCGTGCTGAGCGTTTTGGCGAATTCAAGGAGCTCTTTTTTCTTTTCCGGATCCTTTTGAGCCAGGAACGAGAGGCCGCGGAACTTCAGGCCGAGCGCGATCTGTTTTTCTTCGTCCGTCGGATTTTTCAGAATGACCTTATCGGCAAGTTCGAGGGAAAAACGAACCACTTTTTCATAGGCGGCGATCCGTTCATCCCGGGTCTGGAATTCGGCGTTACTGAAGGCGATGAGGGTTTGTTGGAAATGCATCAGCATTTCCTCGACGGTTCCGTTCGGGACATTCAGCATTTCCTCCCAATTCGCCTCTGGGGCCGGCTCGGCGCCGTAGGCGTCGAGGGAAACCGTTTGAAAAAGAAAAAACGCTAAAAACGCTAAAATAGTACGGGACATGGTTTTCTTGAAAGGGTTGGCGTATCCGCCGGAAATCCGGTCGGCCGGAAAGTTGACTCGGACAATAGACATTGATCCCGGAATTATACACCGAACGAAATCCGCATCCAAGTCCGCGCGGTCGAATTATTCTTGGGGACGGTTCGAGCGAACAGGGATTTCTTTTCCGACCGGGGGCTGAAGATTTCGCTGCAAACATGGTAGAATCGACTAAGGTTGCCGTTGCAATTTTTAGGAATTTGAAGGTAGAACCAACAGCAGCCAAAGCCTTTGTACATACCCGAACGACGATGATTCGACATTTCCTTCTCCCAGCTATTTTCGTCAGCGTTCTCTTGATCGCGGTCTGCTTCTCCTTGGGGCATTTTCCCGCCAAGGGGACTTCGTTCCTGGATGTTCAAAGAGAACGATTTCAGACGATGCGACCGGATGGGCCGGAATATCGGGCGTTTTTTAACAATCGTCTGATGTTTTATCGGAAGGAAAATGAAAGCTTGCGCGAACGTTTGCGGCAAATCCAGCAGAAAATCGAGTCGGATCCGCAGGCTCAAACGCTCAAATTGGAATTGAAAACCTACCACGCTTGGCTCAAAACGATCTCACAAGCGGATAAAGCGAAAATCGACCAGGCGAAAACCATCGAAGACCGCTTAAACGTGATTCGCGACATCAAAGCGAATCAGGATCGAATCCAGGGAACTTTGGACCAACAACCGGCGAGAAACTTTAGGGACCACGAAATTGTCAATCTGTATCCGACGGTCCCCGAGTTGGCCGAGTTCCTCGAATCGCTGGACCCGGAACGTCTGGAAATCCTGCTCGGACACACGCCGAGTAATTTTTTGTATCAACTGGAAAAAGAATACCGCGACGAAGCGGAAGAAAAAACGAAATAATACCAATCCCATGCTCAACATTCTCCGAATCGACAGCCGCAAGGACGATATCGGTCGGCAAATGGACGTTCTTCGACGTCGTCTGAGTCCTCGCGGCGACGTGGTTTCCGCGGCCGGACGACAGCGTACGATCGAAATCTTCGGCAAGCCGCTCACGCCGGTCGAAGTCGTCGATCAAATCTGCTCCGACGTCGATTCCCAAGGGCTCGCCGCGCTGCTCGATTACTGTCGTCGAATCGACAAAGCGGATATCACCCCGGAAACGCTCCGGGTCTCCGACGCCGAACTGGATGCCGCTCACGCGAAAGCGGACCCGGATTTTCTGGCGACGCTCCGCCGGATTCGGGAAAATATCCGCACGTTTCAGGAAGCGATTCTGCACAAAGACGTTCGCATCGAGCGGCCCGGCGGATATTTGGCGCAGCGGTATCGTCCGATGAAGCGGATCGGAATCTGCGTTCCCGGCGGCGCGGCGGCGTATCCATCGACGGTGCTCATGACCGCCGTTCCCGCCCAGGTCGCCGGTGTTCGGGAAATCGCCGTGATGGTTCCGCCGACGCAATTCGGAGCGTACAACGTCGATCTGTTGGCAACTTGTCGCGAGTTGGGGATTACCGAAGTGTACCGCATGGGAGGGGCTCAAGGGGTCGCAGCGTTTGCGTACGGAGTCGAAGGAATTCCCCGGGTCGATAAAATTGTCGGGCCGGGCAACCTGTTCGTCGCGTTGGCGAAGAAAAAAGTGTACGGCGACGTCGATATCGATTCGATTGCCGGACCGAGCGAAGTGGTCGTGATCGTCGACGCGTCGACCCGGGCCGACTACACCGCTTACGACATGCTCGCTCAAGCGGAACACGCGCCCGGGGCGAGTATCCTGATCGGCTGGGACAAGGACGCTTTGGACCGGGCGGTCGCGGCGATTGAAGAAAAGCTCACGACCGTCCAGCGGGGGGAATTGGCTCGGCAAAGTCTGGAAGAATTCGGAGCGGTGATCCTTGCCAAGGACGCCGAGGAAACCTGCCGTTTGACGAACCTGATCGCGCCGGAACATCTGCATATCGCAACGAAAAACGCGGAAGAACTCGCCGAAAAAATTCCGTGCGCCGGAGCGATCTTCCTCGGAAACGACACGCCGGTCGCGCTGGGGGATTACGCCGCCGGACCGTCGCACGTGCTGCCGACCAGCGGAACGGCCCGATTCGCCAGCGGACTGACCTGCAACGATTTTCTTCGCGCCAACAGCATGCTGCATTTCGATCGAAGCGGCCTGGAAAACCTCGCCCCGGACGTCGAACGGCTTGCAACCCGCGAAGGTCTGACCGCCCACCGCGAAAGTGTACGGATTCGATGTTCGTGAGGTTTCCATCATATAGTCCTTTTACCGTTTTTTTAGATTGTCGCAACCAATACGCGGTCCCCTCTCCCTCTGGGAGAGGGCTAGGGTGAGGGTGAAGCGGCAACCACTCCGCCCCCTCACCCTAACCCTCTCCCCCGGATTACCGGGGGAGAGGGGACCGTGGGTAAAAATTTCCGGCAAAGCCTGCAGGGAAAAAATAACCCCTGTTGGAATCACATTATGCTCCGTCTTATGCCCTCCCGTCTCACAGTAATCGCGTTCGTTCTCCTGTCGGTCGTTGCGACGGTATCACCGCTTTACGCGGCGGCGTTGCCGGAATTCCCGGAGACGGAGCACGTCCTTCCGCCGACGGAGACCCCGGCTCCGGCGATTCCGCTGCTCGTTGAAAACGGTTTCACGGTCGTTTTCTACGCCGTCGCTCTTTTGCTCGCGGTCCTGGCCGTTCACAAGTATCGGTCCCGCCGTATGATTTTCGGCTTGACGATTCTCTCGGTGATTCTGTTCGGTTTTCTCCTCAAAGGATGTCCCTGCCCGATCGGGACGATGCAAAACGTCGTTGCGGCCTTGTTTTTACCGCAATACGTCGCGCCGCTGATCGTGATCGTGCTGTTCCTGCTCCCGCTGCTCGTTGCGCTTTTTTACGGTCGCGTCTTCTGTTCCTGCGTCTGTCCGCTCGGGGCGGTCCAGGAGCTCGTCGCGATCAAGCCGCAGCGAATTCCGCTTTGGCTCGAACATGCCCTCGGCCTGTTTCGCTATTTCTACCTCGGCCTCGCGTTCGTTTTCGCCGGGACCGGGCTCTGGTTCATTCTCTGCCGTTTCGATCCGTTCGTCAGCTTTTTTCGGTTCAGCGGTTTCATGCCGATCCTGATTTACGGCGGCGTACTGCTGCTGATCGGAATCTGGATCGCAAGGCCGTATTGCCGTTTTCTTTGCCCCTACGGCGCACTGTTGGGACTTTGCTCGACACTCGCGAAGCATCACGTTTCCGTAACGCCCGGCGAATGTACGAAATGTCGGCTTTGCGAAGAAATCTGTCCGTATGAAGCGATTCGCAAACCGACGCTGGAACCGAACGAGGAAGAACGCCGCAAGGGCCCGCGACGTTTGTTGAAAGTGCTGCTTATCTCTCCGCTGATCATCCTGTTTTTCACGGCGCTTGGCTACAATCTGGCGATGCCGGTCGCGCGGGAGCATTGGGAAATACGTCAAGCGGAGTTGCTGCACGCCGAAGAAACCGGGCTCGTTCCCGACCGCGGTACGTTCCGTGAGACCCGGGCGTTTCAGAAAACCCGGGAAACGAGCGACGAGCTGTACGCCCGAGCCGCGAACGTGTACGTCCGAATCCGAACCGCGACGACGTTGTGGGGCGCGTGGGTCGGACTCGTGATTTCCGCAAAGTTGATTTCATTGGCAACCCGGCGTCGACGCACGGAATACGAAGTCGACTCGAATCGTTGCCTCGCTTGCGGTCGTTGCTTCTGGTACTGCCCGAATCAAAACGAAAATCGATTACTCTTGGACATTGAAACGAAAATCGAATCCAAAGAGCCGCATGCGCAGCTTGCGGAACAGTGAAAGGTTCAACCCGTTCATGTTCCGCAAGTTTCGCTGCGCTTCACATGCGGCTCTTTCGTTTTTCCGTGGAATTTCTTCGTTCGGGGCGCGTCTTGTATGTAGAGAACCACTTTCCGACATGATTATTCCACTGACCGCTCAAGAGCTTGCAACGTTGGTCGACGCGCATTTCGCGTCGCTGCTGCTCTTCGTCCGGCAATGGGAACCGATCGCGCCGGAAGACGTCGTGCAGGACGCGTTTTTGCAGCTTCTCCGCTTTTCCCGGAAAAACGGCAAACCGGCGCAACCGCATTCCTGGTTGTTTCGCGTTGCCAGAAACGAAGCGATTACCCGATTTCGAAAAAAGCAGCGGCGTGAAAAACACGAACAACAGCTTTGCCGGGAGCGGAAAGAGTGGTTCGAGTCGAGCCCGGACAAAAACCTGCAAAACGAGGAACTGGCCGAAGCGCTCGAAAAACTCCCGCTCGACCGGCGGGAAATCGTCGTGATGCGTATTTGGGGCGAACTGTCGTTCGATGAAATCGCCGAACTGACCGAAACACCGAAAACAACCGTGTTCCGCAAATACAACGAGTCGCTCGAAATGCTGAAATCGATTTTGGAGTAAAAATGCCCGTTCAATTGGAAAACGAGCTGTCCGCCTTGGAAGCGGCTCTTGCGGCGATCCGGCCGAAGGAATCGCCCGCGCTGAAAGAGCAGGTCAAATCGACCGTGCTGTTGGAAGCCGCGCGACTGTCGGAAGCGGAAATCGTCCCGCTGAGCCGTGAAAAGCTGATCGAAACGATCGTCCAAAGCGGCGAACCGGAAATCACGCTCTCGCTCCAAGAGTACGTCAAAACGGTCCGCACGAGCTACACGGTTCAAGGCATCCTGATCGGTCTGGTCCTCGGCTTCATCGTCGGCGTTTTCGGGACGATTTGGTTGACGAGCCCTTTTAATGAAACGAATTTCAAAAGAGCCGTCGATGAAGCGTACATAAAAAGAGCCGGGGATGAAGCGCAGCGCAATCCCCGGGTTACGAACGAGTAAACCTTTCACCGTTCCGCAAGGCGCGGGCACCTAAGGTGCTCCGGCTAAACGGATATTTGTTATTTGTTATTTGTTATTTAAATGCCATGTCCACAAACGATGCGACCGCCGTGATCGACGAAGCGGTCAAGAAACAACCGAAGAAAAAGTGGTATCAGCGCAAACGGCTTTGGTTCGCCTTGGTGCTGCTGCTGTTTTATTGGGACGTACTCCGCGTCGTTCCGATCCGGATTTCGCCGGAAACGACGTACATCACCAAGCCGCTGACCGCCGACGGCAAGCGGGTCGATTATTTCAAAGGGTTCGAAGAACTCCTCTATCCGCCGCAGATGCAAACCGACGACAACGGGGCGAGAATGGTTGTGCGTGCGCTCGGAACCGAAACGGCAAGACAGGCGACGTTGGAAACGGATCCCGTCAAAAAAGCAAAACTCGAAGAGCGTACCCGACAAATTTACGAAAAACTCGGACTTGATCCGAACGAAAAACCGACGCTTTCCTACCGGGAGCCGTTTCAATATTTACAGGATCTGGAAAAGAAAACCGGCAAAAAATACGAATCGGAAATCGAACCGACCTCGCCGTGGACCGACGAGGATTATCCCGAACTGGCCGATTGGCTCAAGGAAAACACGGCCGCGCTCGATCTTGTCGCGAACGCTCTGAAAAAGCCGGTTTATTTCATGCCCCTCACCAGAGGTACGGAAGAAGAACCGCTGCTCGAAACGGTTTTGATCGGCGATTTTCAACGTCCGCGTGGATTTGCCCGAGGTTTGATCGCACGGGCGCGACACCGAATCGCCGCAGGGGACATTGATGGGGCAATGGACGACACCATCGCGATAAGGCGACTCGGTCGCTTCTCGGGGCATCAGGGGTTTCTCGTCGGAGCCTTGGTCGGTATCGCCATCGAAGGAATGGGATTGTCCGTGGAATTGTTCGATAATCCGGAGCATTCGCCGACCAAGGAACAGATTGCCCGACTCAAGGCGGAACTTGAAAAACTTCCCCCTTCGTGTGATTATGCCGAATGCATGAAAACGGAGCGGTACGCTTCGTTGGATTCGTTTCAATACATGTCGCGGGGATTCGGCGTCAACACGAATTTTCAAGGCGAAGAAGATTCGATCTTCGCACGGCAAGCGGGGATGCGCACTTTCGATTTCAACGTCATGATGAAACGACTGAACAAGGATTTCGACACGCTCATCGACGGGACGAACTGGAAGGAGAAATGGTGGTATGATCCCAAGCAAAGTCAAGCCCGGCCTTGGATGATGATCTCACGGTATTATCGCTCCCAGGAAGTGTATAAGGTCCTCTTCCGATTGCTGGTTCCCGCCGTGGAAGCGGGTCGCGAAGCTTATCGCCGAAGGGATTGTTCCGAAAATCTTTACAAGATCGCACTTGCGATGCACGAGTACACCTTGGATCACGGCACGCTTCCGCCGGCGTATACGGTCGACGCAAACGGCAAGCCGCTGCACAGTTGGCGAACGTTGCTTTTGCCGTATCTCGGACAAGAAGAATTGTACAAAAAAATCAAACTCGACGAGCCGTGGGACAGTGAATACAATAAACAATTTCACGCAACGTCTCTCCCGGTGTTCCAATGTCCGTCGAACTGGAGATCCGTCGACAAGCCGGGCTGGACCGCGTATTCGGTCGTGCTCGGCGACGAAACGCTGTTTGACGCCACCGGCAAAGGCAAGCCGCTCCCCGCAAACCGGGACACGATCCTGGTCGTTGAAACGCTTCACGCCCGAAACTGGATGGATCCGACCGGCGAGCTGACGCTTGACGACGCGATGAAATTCGGTACGCTGAAAGTTCACACGGACACCGTCGGGGTCGGCAGTTTCCACGCCGGCGGCATGAACGTCGCCAAAGCCAACGGCAGCGTCGAGTTTATCGCCAATACGGAAACATTGAAATTCTAAATGAAAATCGCACACATCATCACCCGTTTGATCATCGGTGGCGCACAGGAGAATACGGTTCTCAACTGCGAAGACTTGATCCGCGATTACGGAGACGACGTGCTGCTGATCACCGGACCGCCGCTCGGACCGGAAGGGAGTTTGCTCCACCGCGTCGAACAATCGCTCATGCCGCACGTGATCGTTCCGTCGCTCCGTCGGGCGATTCATCCGCTGAACGACTGGAACGCGTACCGTGAGATCAAACGGATTCTGCGGGATTTCCAGCCGGACGTCGTTCACACCCACAGCGCCAAAGCGGGCATTCTCGGCCGGATCGCGGCGAAATCGCTCGGCGTTCCGGTCGTCGTTCACGGCGTTCACGGCGCGCCGTTTTATCCGTACCAGAATCCGCTGGTCCGCGAATTCTACCAATGGTGCGAATGGTACGCCGCGAAAAAATGCGACGCTTTGATTTCCGTCGCCGACGCGATGTCCGACCTGATGATCCGGGCGAGGATCGCGCCCGCCGAAAAATTTCACACCGTTTACAGCGGCATGGAAGTCGAAACGTTTTTGAATTCCGCACCGCTCCGGGATCAAACGCGAAACCGCTTCGGATTTTCGGACCACGACATCGTCGTCGGTAAGATCGCACGCCTGTTCCATCTCAAGGGGCACGAATACGTGATCGAAGCGGCCCGGACCGTGCTGCGAGAGAATCCGAACGTTCGGTTTCTGTTCGTCGGCGACGGGATTCTCAAGGACGAATACCTTGCCCGGATTAAGAATCTCGGTCTGGAAAAGTATTTCACGTTCACCGGCTTGATACCACCGGACGAAATCCCGGCGATGATTTCCGCGATGGACCTGGTTGTCCACACGAGTTTACGGGAAGGTTTGGCCCGGGTTTTACCGCAAGCCCTTCTCAGCGGCAAACCGGCGATCAGTTACGACGTCGACGGCGCCCGGGAAGTCGTGATTGACGGCGTCACCGGTTTTCTTCTTCCCCCCAAGTCGGTCGCCGAACTTTCCGACGCGATCCTGAGACTCGCGGCATCACCCGAGCTGCGGGACCAAATGGCTCAAGAAGGCCGCAAACGGTGCGAAAAACGGTTCGACCACCGTTACATGACCGAAAAAATCCGCGAAATTTACCTCTGCAAGTGATATTTCATCTATCACTTATCACCTATCACCTATCACTTGCCTTCGATCGCGTCTTCGACGGCTTTCAGTTCGTCGATCGTGTTGATGCCGAGACTTTCGATCGGTTTGAGTACGGGGAGCGCGAGGACTTTTTTCCCCTGCTTTTTCAGCACCAGCGGAGCGTCGGTAATGTAATACTCTCCTTGCGAATTATCGGTTTTCAAATGTGTCAGGGCGTCGAGCAGGTCCGGGGCGTGGAAGATGTAATAACTCATGTTCACTTCCGTGATTTTTTTCTGCTCTTCCGTCGCGTCTTTTTCTTCGACGATTCCGGTGAACTCGCCGTGGGAATCCCGAACGATCCGGCCCAGCCCGAACGGATCGTCCTTGTGCGCGGTTCCGAGAATGCACGCCGGGGGATCCGCTTCCGTGTACGACTGGAGCATGGTTCGGATCGAGTCGACCTGAATCATCGGGCAATCGCCGGCGACGACCATCACGGGCCCGTTATGCGATTGCAGTTGTTCGCGGCACATCATCACGGCGTGTCCGGTTCCGAGCTGCTGCGTCTGTTCGGCGTATTCGAGATTTTTCCGATGGGCAAGCGTTTCCCGAACCAAATCGCTGCGGTATCCGACCACGGCAATGATCCGATCGATTCCGGCCTGCTCCAAGGCGTCGAGCACAAACTCGATCATCGGTCGTCCGCAGACGGGAAAAAGCACTTTCGGGAGATCCGATTTCATTCGGGTCCCTTTTCCGGCGGCCATGACAACGGCGATTTTCTGCATGAGAATGAGTGTGATTGAATGGAAATTATTCTTTTTCCTCTTCTTCCTCGTTTTCGTCTTCGTATTCTTCTTCGTCCGGCTCTTCTTCTTTCGGAAGGACTTCGGAAAGGATTTTCGTGATCAGGAGCGAGTTTTTCGCTCCCTTATCGACGAGGAATTGCAACTGCGGCGTGTATCGGGTATCGATTCGCTTGGCGCATTTCGACTGGAGATAACCGGCCGCCGATTGGAGTCCGCGCAGCGAGAGCGTTTCCATTGCTTCGTCTCCCATGACAGAAACGTAAACTTTGGCGTAACGCATGTCGCCGGACACTTCGACCCGGGTCACGGTCACATTTTTGATCCGAGGATCCTGCAAGTCGGCGATGATCGACATCCCGACGACTTCGCGAATCGCTTCGGCGGCTTTGAGAGTTCGACGTGAAGACATTCAAAAACAAAGACGGATTGTAATGCAAATATTGGTTAATCCGTCCATTCTATCCGAAATCCCGTCGCTGAAAAGTGAACGTGCAAAATTTCATTCGAGAGGACAGACAGCAGACGACAGGTATCAGTGGTTTTTTTGGAACCTGTAGACTACCGTATGCAGTCCAAATATTCCGGTTATAACGAACAATAAAGGCAAAAACGCACAAACATCCTATTTTCTCTAAATTATTGCTTTTTCACTGGATTTCACTTTCGATTTAGGTTAAAATGGGAATGATTGGTGGACTTGGCGATCTTTCGTGCCGATAATGCCAAGAGACTTTTGCCCTTTTTCGATTCAGCCGTGTCTATTTCTCCGATCTACACCGCCGCTTTTTCCACGATCTCGATTAATCGTGGGCTTTACACGGACCGCCCTTTCGGCGGGACCACGGAAGAAGCGCGGGGATCGAAAAATACTTCCGCAAGCGCAACCGATGCGATGTCCGCTTTACCCGGAACTCAACCGGCGCAAAAGGTCGGCCAAGCGGAAACGGCTTCAAAATCGACCGATCGTCAACCGAATCGGCAGGGCTACCCGGAAAAAAGCTCCGATTCCGGTAAACCGCGTTCGACCTCGGGCGACATTCTCGATCTGTCCGGGCAGTCGAAATCGAATTCGCTTCAAAGTTCACAGCAGTCCGCTCAGAGCGAATCCTCCGCAAAGTCCGGAGCTTTGTCCCCGGAAGAACAGCAGCAAGTCGAAAAACTCAAAGCCCGTGACGCTGAAGTTCGAATGCACGAATCGGCCCACTTGGCCGCGGCGGGTCAATACGCTCAAGGAGGACCGAAGTTTGAATACCAAACCGGCCCTGACGGAAACCAGTACGCGATCGGCGGCTCCGTTTCGATCGACGTAAGCCCCGTATCCGGTGATCCGCAGGCGACAATCCAGAAAGCGCAGCAAGTACGAGCCGCGGCGTTGGCCCCGGCGGAACCGTCCGGTCAGGATCAGAAAGTCGCAGCGGCCGCTTCGCAGATGGAAGCCGATGCACGGCTAAAAGTTTCCCAGGAAAGTACGGAACAGGAATCCGACGGGACTTACGGACCGACCGAAGCGAAATCCGATTCCGCCGGAGCTCTTTCGTCGGATTCCTCGGAATCGGAGCAGAGCGATGAGAATTCGATCGCAAGCAGCCTTTCCAAGGAACCGAAATCGGAAAAGGGGGATAAATCCCAGCAATCTATGCTGGAAACGCCCGGTTTTTCGAAAGACGACAAAAATACAAAAGATTCTTCTTCCGCCGCCGCTTACGCCCAACCGAAGTCGGGGAGCGGTATCGCCGCATCGGCGTACCAACGCGCCCAGTCGGATTTCTCGGGACAACGGCCGTTCGTCGCCTACGCTTAGTCGGCGACTCTTGCGAAACAGGGGGGGATTGAAACCCGCCGGCGGCTGATATGATATATTTGCTGCGAAAATTCGTTTTTACGCGGCGTCGATTGCCGCAACTTTTGCCGCAACTTATTTTATTCTGGAAAGGAAAAACCATGCAATATCGTCCACTCGGTAAGAGCGGTCTGCCCGTAAGCATCGTCGGACTCGGGACGGAGCACTTGGACAATAAGCCTTACGAAGTCGTCGAAGAAGTCGTTGACGCCGCTCTGGAGCACGGTATCAACATTTTCGACTTGTTCATGCCGGGAACTCCGGTCCGCGAGAATATCGGCAAGGCGCTCAAAGGTCGTCGCAAGGACGTCGTCATCCAGGGACACATCGGCTCGGTCGATCTGAAACAACAGTATGACATCAGCCGCGAGGTGCCGACGTGCAAAAAATATTTTGAAAACCTGTTGAGCAGCCTCGATACCGATTACATCGACGTCGGAATGCTCTTTTTCATCGATTCCGAGGAAACGCTCCGCGAGGTTTTCGATACGCCGTACATTGATTACGCACGGCAGTTGAAAAAAGAGGGAAAAATCCGTATGCTCGGGGCGAGTTCGCATCACCCGGAAATCGCGGCCAAACTCGTCGAAACCGGCGAAATCGAGCACCTGATGTTCAGTGTCAATCTCGCTTACGACATGCTCCCGTCGAGCGTCTACATCATCGACTCGCTCATGTCGACGGAAAAGATGGACGGCAAGACGTTTCGCGGCATTGATCCGGTCCGGGCGAAATTGTACGAGCTTTGCGCCAATCGCGGCGTCACGATCACGACGATGAAGACTCTCGGGGCGGGCAAACTGCTTTCCGCCGACCAAACGCCGTTCGCGGCACCGCTTTCCGTCGGGCAGTGTATCCACTACGCGTTGTCTCGTCCGGCGGTCGTCAGCACGCTTATCGGCTGCAAAAACCGGGCCGAAGTGCTCGAAGCGGTTCGGTATTTGGAGATGAGCGACGCGGAAAAAGATTACGCCGCCGTCGCCGCGACGCTCAAGGAAACGTTTCAGGGCAAGTGCATGTACTGCAATCACTGCCTCCCTTGCCCGTCCGGGATCGACGTCGCGACCGTTACGAAATATTTGGACATTGCGATTCTGGACGAAAAGAACGTTCCGCCCGGTGTCAAGTCGCATTACGCGGCGTCGCCGCACAAAGCGTCCGAATGTATCCAGTGCGGCTCCTGCGAACAACGCTGCCCGTTCGGCGTCGGCGTCATCGAAAACATGAAGCAAGCCGCCCGAATCTTCGAAGGGGCGGCGTCATGAACAACCCATGGTCAACGAATTGATACGGAAGGCCGCGTGAAAATTTCTTTGATGGTCTCTTCCAGGTTCAACCCTTCCGGGACGGCGTTGGAGCGGGTGTTCGCCCGAAAGCGAACTCGCTGACCTCGCCCGATCGAGACGACCCGACCGACCGGCATTTGAAGAAAACCATTCGGGTCGTGCTCGCTGACCCAGCCGGCGGCGTACTTGAGCCAGTCCTTGCGGTACTCCTCGTCCCGGAGATAAAACCAACTGATTTCATCGTACCCCCAGATGAAATGCGATTGCAGCGTCGCTTCGCCGGGCGTGCGGGACATTCCGAAATTGTCGAACTCGACCAGATACGGCAGCGAATCGCACTTCCAACCGCTCGGCGTGACACAACCTTGGCTCCGGCCGAAAAGGGCGTCAAGATAACCGACTTCCAATTTGGCGTCACCGGATTTTTCCGGAACTTCCTTGATACGCAGCGGAAAGGAATTGAAATCGAGCAGGCTCACGCCGTCGACGACCATACCGCCGTGCGGCGTGTGCGCGTCGAGCAGGATCCAGCCGCGCGGCGTTTTTTCGGCGGAAAATTCCCGCAGTTTCGCGATGAATCGTTGCCAATGTTCACGTTTCGGGTCGTTCATGCCGATCAGCTCGACCTGCCCGAGATGAAACGCTTCGCAGCCGATCTCCAGATAAGTTCCGGCCAGGAACAGGAACCAAAGCTGCGTTTCCGGCTGCGTGATATCGGGCACGCTGCTCCCTTTTCCCCAGTGGTCGACGAACTTGCCGTTGGAAGCGAGCATTTTTTCGTACTGGAAACGACGCTCCTCGATCGGCAACGCGAACGCCTTGAAAACCCAGTCGGGAATCGTCAGTTCGTCGACTTTTTTCGTGACGATCTCGAACAAGCACGCCTGCAGGACGATATCGGGATCGATATCCCGGAGGAGCGCCGCGTTCTTTTTCGCTCCGTCGAGATACAGCGGATCGCCGAGCGTCTCTTCTCGTCCCCAACGGTAAAGCGAGCGGCCGATGAATTTCGGTCGGATATTCCGGATCATGCGAAGGTCGTCCTCCTTGCCGGAAAACGCGCCGTCGTTCTCATACCCCGGCGGCGGCAGCAGGTCCGTCATCGTGATCGACCGGTCCAGATAATTTTCCAAAACCGCCCGGGAAATCCCGTTCCGGTTAAAATGGTAATCAGGCTCCTCCGCATAGACGTCAAGAGGAAAAACCGAAAGAAAAACAACGACGAAGAAGGAGATTCTCATGGATTCATGGGGGAGAAAACAGGGAAATTTCAAATTTCAATCGATAATTATCAAAAATTCATAATTCGGCTTCCGCCAGAAATTAACGGGCAGGTTTTGTCATTCTGAACGCAGTGTACTCACGGAGTGAAGAATCTGGTGGATCCGGCCAACACACCATGCAAAACAGGAACAGCTTGAAACCAGATGCTTCGGAGTACCTCAGCATGACATGCGCGGCACGTTATTCATAAACTTGCCGTTTGTTTTTTGGCGAGAGCCTTTTCTACACGTATCGAACATTCACCAGCTTGCCTTCTTTTTCAAGCTTGTCGGCCAGGAGCGGGATGAGAACCTTCCGGGAAAGAACGCCGCGTTGGAGGAACGAGATGTCGTCGTTCGCTTTGTTCTCCGCACAGCCGACGACGAAATTGACCCGGTCCGCGACGTTGAGCAGCAGCCGCAGTTCCGTGACGCCGCTGTCGTCGTTGAGCTTCGCGATTTCCTCGTCGAGGATGTTGTAAACCTGGTTGAGCGTCACGGCTCCTTCGGTCACGAGATTGATACCACGAATCCCGTACCGAGGCGGGGCGATGACGCTGACCGGTTCCTGCTCCATTTCCAGCGGCACGCCCATGTATTGCGAGACGAGCTTCGCCGTGGTACCGCCGCAAACGATTTTCAAACCGGGGGTTTCGAGGAATTGACGAACGATTTTCGTGTCCTGCTCCCGGTCGACCGGCGGACCTGTGAAAATGTTGACGGTTTGCCCGGTTCGGCAGTACGCCAAAACGGCGGTACAATCGTCCCCGACGACTTTGTGGCGGTACGGAGCGGTCGCGGCCCGGGCGGCGTCCGGCGCGTAAGGGGAAAAGCGGTTCGACGACGCCCCGCTTGGAACCGCCGGCTGCGTCCGGTCGATCAAGCCGCTCCAGCGCTGGAGCGATTCCTGATGAATTCGGTGCGGAATTTGCGAGAACCTGACGCGTTTGTTGAGCAAATCGTTGATCGTTCGGACGACTCCTTCGGCGGTCCATTCCGAATTCGGACCGTACCCGATTCCGGCTTGCGTGATCCCGTCGGACATGATCAGGATTCCCTCGCCGCACTGGAGTTGATAATTGCTTTCGATCGCAAGTCCGCCGGGAAGGGGAAAGATACGGTTGGCGAGAACGGACGCCTCGTTCGGACCGACGAGAATCGGCGGCGGGGCGTCATAAGAAAGGATGGTCGCGTTTCCGTCCGGTCGGATACGCAGGACACTGAACGCGGCAAACGGTTTTTTCGGATCGCGCGACTTCTCCATTTGCGCCGCGACGCTGGAAAACGCTTTTCGGAGCGAAATCCCCTGTTCGATCGACGCGAAAATCCGGGCCGCGCACATCTCGGCGGAAATGTGTGCCCGCATTCCGGATCCAAGCCCGTCGGCACAGACCAAATTCGTCCCGAAATTGGAGCGTCGAAAGCGAACGACGTCTCCACACGGCATCCCGGTCTTCTTCGAACTCTGCGCCAGCTCGACCTCGACGTGAATATAGTCGGACATGGGAATGAATTATGAATTATGAATTTTGAATTATGAATTCCGGAAAGATACTACTGCTGTTTCCTCATTCATAATTCCTAATTCAAAATTCATAATTAATCTAGGCTCCGTGTTTTTCGAGTTTTTCGCGGAGAGTGTCGGCGGTGAAGGGTTTGACGAGGTAGTCGGTCACGCCGGCTTGGATCGCCTGGAGAACGCGGCTCTTTTCCGCTTCGGTCGTGACCATGATGACCGGAACCTTCGGATCCTGGGCGCGGATCTGTTGAAGCACTTCCAAACCGGTCAATCCGGGCATGTTCCAGTCGGTCAGGACCATATCGAAATCGCCCGGCTTGAACATCGCGACCGCTTCCGCACCGTCGGCGGCTTCGGCGATGTCGGTTACGCCCACCGCCTGAAGGGAGCGGAGGATGATCTTACGCATGGTACTGGAATCGTCGGCAACCAAAACTCTCATCGTTACGAATAATTGGTGGGGATCTGGGTGGGTGAATCGAAAGGGACGGTCCCGTGTTTCTCTCAAGTTTCGAATGCGAAAAACAAACGGGACGGTATTCACGGCTATTATAGAAGATTCGTACACCTTGTAAACCCCTCGATTTTGCTCGCGAACCGCTTTCCTTTCAGACGATGATTCTCTTATTTTAACAAAATTTCAAAAACCGTTGACAGTGAAATTTGGTACGGATACAATCCGAGACTATGAAGACCGTAACGTGGTTTGCGACCGTGCGGTAGGGACGTTTTTCAGGACATTTTCCCCGATTAAAGGACCGAGAAAATAATGGCGAAACAAGCAAAACAGACGAAAAATCAGGTCTATCTGGCCGCGAGCGGCGATCTTCGACTTTCCGCGAACCAGGATTGTTGGCCCACGCAAAAAGAGATGGAAACCGCGTTGACCAAGGCGGTTTCCACACTCGGGTATAAGGTTGTCCGGGCGCATCCGTACAAAGAGTCGGAAAAACACGGCTTTATCGCCTCGCAAAAAGAGGGGTTGGAAATTTTTTCCAAGCTTGATCCGGACCAGCCGATTATCATCGCGGAATCCGTGTGGCAGTATTCAAGCCATGTTTTGTCCGGCCTGATGGGGCATCGCGGCCCGATTTTGACGGTCGCGAACTGGTCCGGAACCTGGCCGGGCCTCGTCGGAATGCTCAATCTCAACGGCTGCCTGATCAAGGCGGGCCGCGAGTTTTCCACGCTCTGGAGCGTCGATTTCACCGACAAATGGTTCCTCGACAACCTTCAAAAATGGTTCGAAACCGGGAAAATCAAGCACAAAATGAACCATGTGACCCCGTTGTCGAAGGTGTCGCTTCCCGGCGTCGACAAAAAGCTCGGCGTCAAACTGGCGGACGAGTTCCGGAAATCCCGCCCGATTATGGGAATTTTCGACGAAGGCTGCATGGGAATGTACAACGCGATCATCCAGGATGAACTCCTGTTCCCGATGGGCGTTTTCAAGGAGCGGCTCAACCAGTCGTCGCTGTACTACGCGACGCTCCAGATTTCCGATTACGAAGCGAAGGAAGTTTACCGCTGGATGATCGATCGCGGTTTGCGTTTTCATTACGGAACGAAATCGGCGACGGAACTGACCGAAGGGCAGGTGATGCTGCAATGCAAGATGTATATCGCCGCCGCGCGGATTGCCGATCAGTTCGGTTGCGACGCGATCGGGATCCAGTACCAACAGGGGCTCAAGGATCTTCTGCCGGCAAGCGACTTGGTCGAGGGGATGCTCAACAACACAGATCGTCCGCCGGTCAAGAGCGAAGACGGTAAACGCATCCTCTTCGACAAGCAGCCGATTACACATTTCAACGAAGTCGACGAAGGCGCCGGCTTGGACGCAATGATTACCCGCCGGGTCAGCGCGGCGCTCAAACAACCTCTGGAAAGCACGCTGCACGATGTCCGGTGGGGCGATTGGGATCAGTCGGGAACGACGGACGAATTCGTTTGGGTCTTCATGATCAGCGGCGCGGTTCCTCCGGCGCACTTGGAAGGCGGTTGGCACGGCTCGGAAAGTATGCGGCAATCGACGACGTTTTTCCGGCTCGGCGGCGGGACGCTTCGCGGGCTCGGCAAACCGGGCGAAATCGTCTGGTCCCGTATTTTCGTGGAAAACGGCAAACTCGGCATGGATATCGGTCGCGGTCGCGTGGTCAAGTTGCCGAAAGCGGAAACGGATCGCCGCTCCGATCTGTGTACGAAAGAGTGGCCGCTGGTCAGTGCGGTACTCGACGGTGTCACTCGCGACCAATTCATGGCCAGACACCGTGCGAACCACATCCAATTGGTCTACGCGACCGACGCCAGAAACGCCGACAAACTTCTCGCGACCAAAGCCGCGATGTGCGAAGAACTCGGGATCGCCGTCAATCTCTGTGGCACCGTCCCGAAAAACATGAAATAAACGAAAAGACGGGTCGCGACCTCGGGTCGCGCTCGTTCGTTACGCATTCAACGCTTGGTCGACGTCGGCGATGATGTCGTCGACGTCTTCCAAGCCGATCGACATTCGGATGTAATCGGGAGTGACACCGGCGCCGACGAGTTCTTCATCGCTGAGCTGGCTGTGCGTGGTCGTCGCGGGATGGATCACGAGCGTTCTGGCATCGCAGATGTTCGCCAAGTGGATCGCGAGCTTAACCGATTCGATGAACTTCTGTCCGGCGATGCGACCGTTGCCTTTGATTCCGAAACCGAGAATCGCGCCGGTCCCCTTGGTCAGATATTTTTTCGCCAAAGCGTGGTTCGGATGCGATTCCAAACCGGGGTAGTTGACCCAAGCGACTTTCGGGTGTTTTTCCAACCAACGTGCGACGACCAGCGCGTTTTCACTGTGTCGCGGCGCCCGCAGATGCAACGTTTCGAGCCCCTGCAAAAGCTGGAACGAATTCATCGGGCTGATGCACCCGCCGAGGTCGCGGAGCCAGTTCGTCCGGCAGGTCACGGCGAAACACGCCTTGCCGAACCGTTCGTAAAAATTGACGCCACGGTACTGCGGATCCGGTTCGGTGAACTGCGGCCAGCGCTGCGGCTCCTTGCCCCAGTCGAAATTCCCGCTATCGACGAGAACGCCCCCCATGCAGGTCCCGTGTCCGCCGATCATTTTTGTTGCGCTATAAGCGGCGATATCGACGCCGTACTCGAACGGCTTGAACAAAACCTGTGAGAGAACCGTATTGTCCGCGATGACCGGCAGACCGCACTTGTGCGCCACTTCGGCGATACGAGGGTAATCGAGGACTTCGTTTTTCGGATTCGCGAGGACTTCGTAGAACACGGCCCGGGTGTTCGGTCGAACCGCTTTGGCGATATTTTCCGGGTCCGCCATGTCGACTTGCGTCACTTCGATCCCGAACTTTTTCAACGTGTTATGAAACAGCGAAAACGTGCCGCCATAGACCCCTTTCGAGGCGACGATATGTTCTCCGCACTTGGCGAGATTGAAAATCGCAACAGCGATCGCATGTTGCCCGCTGGAAAACGCGACCGCGCCGACTCCGCCGTCCAAAGCGGCCATACGATCCTCGAAGACCGTCGTGGTCGGATTGCTCAGCCGGGTATAGATATGTCCTGCCGTTTCCAGCGTGAAAAGCGTGCGAGCGTACTCGACGTCTTTGTACGCATAGGCGGTCGTCAAATGGATCGGAACCGCGCACGACCCGGTCGACGGATCGGGCGTTTGCCCCGCATGAATCGCTAATGTGCTCGGTTTCATGGATATTATTGTTGTGATAATCAACCGCCGCATTTGCAGCCGCAGCCGCAAGCGCTTTTCAGGCCCGATCGAACGCTTTCGAGTTGTCCGGCGCTGCCGAGAACCGAATTCTTGTGAATAATGTACTCGGCGTAAGCGGCCATGAATTTCTTCCCCGGCGGACGAAGATCGAAATTCGTCGGATCGTCGCGGAACTCTTCGCGGTGAATCGCACACCAGACGAGTCGGCCGTCCGTGTCGATGTTGATCTTCGTGACGCCCATTTTCGCGGCGGGAAGATATTGCTTCTCATCGACTCCGCTGGCGTCTTTCAGTTGACCGCCGGCGTTGTTGATCCGTTGAACCCATTCGTGCGGAACGGACGAGCTGCCGTGCATGACGAGCGGAAAATCCTTCGGGACCGCTTTTTGAATTTTTTCCAGGACGTCGAAATGGAGACCCTGCTTACCGGAAAACTTGAACGCTCCGTGCGAAGTACCGATCGCGACGGCGAGCGAATCGCAGCCGCTCTTTTCGATGAATTCCGCCGCCTGTTCCGGATCGGTCAGTTTCACGCTGCCGACCACGTCTTCCTCGACGCCGCCGAGCTGGCCGAGTTCCGCTTCGACGACGATCCCCTTGGCGTGCGCTTTGTCGACGATCCGCCGCGTAATTTCAATGTTTTTGGCAAATTCCTCATGGGACGCGTCGATCATGACGGAGCTGTAAAACCCGCTGTCGATACAATCGTAGCACGCTTCTTCGGTTCCGTGATCGAGATGGACGGCGAAAATCGCCTCCGGGAAAACCTGGTCGGCAGTCCGAATGATCGCTTCGAGGAACCGCTTATCGGAGTAAGAACGTGCTCCACGGGAAATCTGGATGATGAACGGAGCGCTTTTGGTCGCATCGTCCGCATCCTCGTTCTTGGCGGATTTACCGAGGTTTCCGCGGAAAAGCCCGACGGTTTGCTCCAAATTGTTGATGTTGTACGCTCCAATGGCATACTTGCCGTATGCCTGTTTGAAGAGGTCTTTGGTGGTGACGATCATTCGTGAGCTCCTTGAAGAGGAATGGAAAAGGAAAAACAGAAACCAGCAGCGCAATTCTATCACGAATGCGCTTTTCGGCAAGAGGATTCCTGAACTCCAAGGAGCGTCAAGTCGTGTGAAGACGAGGAGACTCTACACCAAAGGCCGTAAATGGTCGATGCTCTTCGCGGCTTGATCGACCGTTCCGCACTCGACGCTGAACACAATGTCGTTCGGGAGCGTTTTGCAGATCGCGATGACTTTCGCCCAGTCGATCACTCCGTCGCCGCACGCGCATCCGACCGGCGTTCCGGTGACCTGTCCGCGTTCGGCGTCCGATTGCTGGAGCGAAATGTCTTTGGCATGAAGATGAATCAACTTGCCCTTGACCTTTTCCAACCACGAGTAAGGATCCTGACCGGCCAAATAACTGTTGCCCGTATCGAAATTCGCCCCGATCGCCGGAGAGCCGGCCAAATCGATAATCTTATCGTAAAGGTCCGGTTTCACGGTGTACTGCTGGTGCGGCTCGATACCGATTTTGATGTTTCTCGCCTCGGCCAAAAACGCCGCTTCTTTCAGCGAATACCGCATTAAAACGAAATCTTCTTCCTGCGTCGTCCAAAACTGCTTCGGCCCTTCGTCGGTCGTGAGCACCGGAGCACCGCATTCGGCGGCAAAACGAACTGCTTGCTTGAGGTATTCGGTCGAAACTTCCGGCTTGCACAAGGGACAATGCGACGAAAGCGCCGAGCATTTCACCTTGTTCTTTTCGCAAGCTCGCCGAATCCGAAGCGGATCGTCGAACATCGACACGCTGTGAAAATAACCGGCTTCGCTGAGCAACTCGCGGCCCAAATGAACCATCGGTTCGATGTACTCGTATCCGAGTTCGGCCGCCTTTGCGGCGCCCCACTCGAACGATTTATCTTCGTGCCGCACAAATTCCATGTTCACGCCAATGAGTATTTTGCCCATAGATCTAATGTGAGAAATGAGAAATGAGAAATAAATCAAACAACACTTGGGCGATTCTAGCATTTTCAAAACGCCCGTGCAAGCGAAGCGAAACATTCCTTGAACGGTCATTTTTTCGAGTAAAAAACCAGTTGGAACGACCGCTTCGGCAAAGTTGCTTTGAAGGAATTCAGTTCGGCGCCCTTGACCGTCGTTCGTTTTCCGTCGAAGAATTCCAATTCGTAGTCGGCCTTGGCGTCGATGTTACCCAGTGAAAAGGTTTTCGATTCCTCGGCGGCGTTTCCCCGACGGAAAATGAGAGCGAATCCGCTTCCCAAGTCGGGCCGATCGAATTGCCAACCACACCAAACGTCGTCCGCGGCGGGAGTTTCCTCGCAAAGTGGATAAAAATCCCCGACGACGAACTCTTTCATCCGTGCGGCGACGGCGAAAATCTTTTGGAACCATTCCGTTTCCCCTGATGAAAATTCGCGACGGAGAATCCCGCCGTCGAAATCGGAAAACGTGATCACCGTGCCGCTCGAAATGATACTGAAAGCTGCGTAATCATCGAAAACCGGAACGCAGTTGAACTCGCACCCCTGGAACGGAAGATAAGGGATCGTATTGAGCGTCGCGTTTTGGCCGAGGATGAACGCCGTGTCGTTCGGTTTTTGTCCGATAAAATAATCGCTCCGACAGTACGCGTGGGCCCGCTTAAGCATCTCCACATCGAGCCGTCTCCCGCCGCTGGCGCAGTTCTCCTGAAGAATCCCGGGAAACTTCCGGCGCATTTCGTCCAACATTTCGTACATTCCGGCGATGTGCTTCGCTTCCGTGATTCCAACGCGATCCTGTTTTTCGTTGTCCACCCCTTCCCAAATCGGGCCCGGATCGACGTTGAAATCCTGCCGGTAAACGTTGATGTCATGTTTGGCGATCATATCGTACACGATGGTTTTGATCCATTGTCGTGCTTCCGGATTACCCATGTCGAGCAGTCCGCCGTTTCGATAGTCCGGATGTTCGCTCCAAACGGGCGTCTCTTCGTGGACCCGTTCCGGCTCGAACCAGAGGAGCATTTTCATGTTGTTCTTGTGGATTGCCTCGGCAATGGGCAGAAGCGTTCCGCTCGGATGCGTTGTCGTATTGACGCGCCAATCTCCCACATATTTGTACCAATCCGGTCCGCAATTGGAATAAAGTTCGTCTTCGTGCGGAGCGCCGTACCAGCCGGCGTCGATCCAATAGGTGTCAAACGGAAACTTGTTGTCGACGACGTATTTCAAAATGTCGAGCATCATTTCCGGCGTCTTGTTTCCCCCGCCGCAAGCGATCGCAAGGATCGGGGGAATGATGTTGCCCTGCGTATCCCGGGGCACTTTTTGTTCGAGCATGAAGCGGTGGACGAGCGTTTTGAATTCCCGTCGCGTTTCTCCTTCCCGCTGAAATATCACGATCGACGGCTGAATGACCGTTTCGCCGGGGAGCAGCTTGAAACGAGTTTGATCCATTCCGATCGCAACGTTGACTTTGTCGGCGTCGTGGTCGAATTTGGCGGACCAAGACCCGGTCCAACCGATTGCGAACAACACGCCGGATTGGTCGCCCCAATTCAATTCGATAAACGGCATGAATTCGTTGGACGATCTGCCGCTGGGCGTTGAAAACTCATGACTTTGGCCGACCGGGAGATCGACGGCGATCGGGGCGAAATCCTCCGCGATGCAATTGGAGCCCCTGAGCGTGTTCAACACGACTTTTTCCGTACCCGAGGGAATCGGAACCGCGCGATCGAACGTCCGAAAATCGCTGATGATCCCGGTTTCTTCCGCCTGCGAGAGATTGGTCAAAGAGACGGCGTATTCCGTAACGGGAAACTTTTTGTATATCTTGCCGTCGATCGTGATCCGAAGTTTTCCGTCCGGCGCGGTATAGGTTTTGCTCCAACGGTCGTAAGCGTCGGTTGAAGTGCCTGGCTCGATTTTCACGGAAAACGTTGCAAGATCGACGGATTTGCCGTCGTATTTCAGCGAAACGGTGTCCGGCGACGGTTCCCCGGCAACGACCACCGTGAACAGGCAGGAAAAAAAGCAACAAAGAGTCAAAACAAATGATTTCATGGCGATTTGGTTTTTAAACGATCCCCGTGCTGATACGGCGGCACCACAGTGAAAGAGGTTCGCTTACGTGATTAATCCACCATTGTACCGAACGCAAAAATGGAATTCAAGTCAATCGCGAATGGGGAGGGCATCCTTGCATTCCTTGCGTCACGGGCTTTTTTTTGCTCGGAGTTGTGATAGAATCGGCGTACTTTGAGGAGTTGGTGATCGTTCGTTCATTCTGGAACGAACGGTGAACAGGGAACCCGGTGTGAATCCGGGACGGTCCTCGCCGCTGTAAGCGGATCGGAAATCGCGATTTCCATACGGTCATTGACGAGAGAGACCTCGTCGAGAAGACCCGCGATTTCTTTGCCGCAAGTCAGAAGACCTACCAATCTTTCTTCACAGTACCGTCAGTGCCGGGCTCCCATTGCGAAGGACAAGAGCTCGACCGTTTTCTCTATTTGCACCTGCGCGTCGTTAGTACTCACTACTTTTTTCTCCTTATCGGCGGCTTTTCACCCCACGAACGCGGGGCAAGCCCCGCCGTTAACGGGGAAACTTCCTGAAAAAATGTCAAGAAAAAAAATCTGTCCCCCGCCGTCTGCCGTCTGCCGTCTGCCGTCTGCTTTCACCCTCGTTGAACTTCTGGTCGTGATCGCGATCATCGGAATCCTGATCGGGCTGCTTCTCCCGGCGGTCCAGGCGGCCCGTGAAGCGGCGCGACGGATGAGCTGTTCGAACAATTTGCATCAAATCGGAATCGCGATGCACAATTACCACGATACGCAAAGCTGCTTTCCCGCCGGGCAGATTTCCGGAACCAGCCCCGACAGTTGCACGAATTTCGGCTGGGCGGCGCTCACACTGCCGTACATCGAGCAGTCGAACCTCGGCGCCCTCTTGAATTTCAACGCGACGATCATCGACGGCGCCGATTCCGACGGCGTCGGGATCGAAGGGAACGCGAAACTCGCCGCAACGCCGATCCCGCCGTATTTATGCCCGAGCGATCCTGAGCGTCAGATGCTTCGCTGTGCCGATTACATGACCAGCGGCGCGGATTATGGCGTTGCTTACCAGCGGTTCCCGGCCCATTACAGCGGCGTGTGCAGCGAACGGATCACTCCGCAGGGAATCGCCGCCGGCGGAAACGGACGACTCGGCACGATCGTCGGAGCGAATCAGGACTGGACGACCGGGCTTTACGATCCCGCCCCGCGCGTCGGATTTCAGAGCATCACCGACGGAACCAGCAATACGATGGTCGTTGCCGAATCGGCTTCTTACGAAACGATCGACCCGAAAGTGTACGGCAACGGCCAATGGATCAGCGGATCGAATATTTTCCGCAAATCGACCGCCCCGATCAATTACCGTCCGAAATGCGAACATTTCAACACGAGTACGCCGTGGTTATGCGAACAATGCTCCGCCTACATGCACGAAATGCGTAGCCGACACCCCGGCGGTGCGTACGGCCTGTACGGCGACGCTTCGGTTCATTTTGTTTCCGAATCGACCGAAATCATGATCCTCGGGTATCTGTGCAACAAACAGGACGGACAGTCGTTCGCGGCGCCGTAGTGCAGGCCAATCTTGACGCCCTATTTTCGTCCGGCGCGGCGGGTTAAATACTCGATCAGGGCGCGATCGAATTGCATACTGGTGTCAAGCGGAACGAAATCGGCCTGGGACCGCGCACATTCCCGATTCAAACGGTCCCGAAACGCGTTGACCTCCTTGAGATAATCGTTTTTCAGCGCGTCGGCGTTGCCGAGAATGATTTCGCCCGACTCCGGATCTTCCAACTCGACGCGCCCATCGAACGGAAACCGGACCTCCGCTTCGTCGAGGACGTGGAACAGGATCACGTCGTGCCCGCTGTGCCGGAGCCGGTGCAGCGATTTGAGAATCTCCTCCTCGTCGCCGAGCAGGTCGGAAAACACCATGATCAGCGACGCGTGTTTGAGCATGGCGGCAAGCTGCGACAGCGACGCGGCAATGTCGGTCGTTCCTTCCGGCTTCAATTGCGACAGGAGCGAAAGAATCGTCGGGAGCTGCGACCGCCGCGACTTCGGGGCCAACGACCGTTTGATCCGCTGGTCGAACGTGATCAGTCCGACCGGATCCTGCTGGTGAATCATCAGATAAGCGAGCGCCGCGGCCAGGCAGACCGAATAATCGAATTTCGTCATTTCCTGCCGAAACGTGTATCCCATCGACCGGCTTGAATCGACGACGAGGTATCCGGTCAAGTTCGTTTCCGCTTCGAATTTCTTGACGTAATACTTGTCCGTTTTCGCGAAGATGAGCCAGTCGATGTCCTTCGGATCGTCGCCGGACGTGTATTTACGATGCTCGCTGAACTCGACGGAAAAACCGTGCCACGGGCTTTTATGCAGGCCGTGCATGAAACCCCGGATGATGAACTGAGCCCGAAGATCCAGACGCTTGATGGTCTGGATTACCTCCGGTTTGAGGTATTTTTCGGAACTCATGATCGTCGACGCCCCTTGGGGAAATTACGCGGCCTCTTTATTTTTGAGAACCTGATCCAAAGCGGCCTGGAGTTGGCTTTCGATCATTCCTTTCATCATCATCGCGGCGAACGGGAGGTTGATTTCGACGGCGACTTCGTCCGGGGTCGCGTGGAAATTGCCGTCGAGATTGAAACCGTACACTTTACAGGAGTACTCCGATTTGTTCGGATGGATCACGATTTCTTTCAGTTCGGTCACGTACTGTGCCTGTTTTTCGACCTCTTTGGCGATCCGCTTTTTCACGCGGGCCGTCGCTTCGTCCGGAGTCAGAGAATGTCGGGAAATGAGTTTGAGAATGGGCATGGGAATGAAACGTAAGTTAGCGCCGGGGCTTGCCCCGGGTTGAAGCGGATAACACTCGACATTCGCCGGAGAGGCTACAAATTGTTGTTCTGGAAGCCGAACAAATCCAGCCCCAGCCCGGGGCAAGCCCCGGCGCTAACGAGAAAAACAACTAACGAACGACTTGATGATACGCCAATCCTCCGCCGGGGATGTGGATTTTGTAGCGGCCCTGGTCGTCCGGGAGCGTCGGCGGATTCGATTCCCATGTGTAGCCGTCCGGAATGAGAGCTTCTTCCGAATTCATCATATCGGCCCAGGAAATCTTCTTGCCGGTATAGCAGACTTCGCGCCCGAGAATGCCGAGCATCGTGCTGTACGACATGTATTCGCCGTTGTTGATGTAGGGCCGATTGCCGCGAATCGCCTTGAACAGTTCGACATGCTCCAGCGTGTACATGTCCGAGGGGACTTTCTGTTGCGTATACGGATTCTTGCCGGTAATGACGCCGCGAAGGATTTGGGCATGACCGAGCGTGCCGGTGAAATAATCGTCCACGTCGATGAAGCAGTTGTCCTGCTGTCGGCAAAACGCGCAGATGGAGCGTCCGTCGGCGTATTCGTACACCACGCCCATCAGGTCGTAAATGTCGCCGTATTCCGGTTGTTCCGTGCGAACCATGCGCCCGCCGACACCGTAAGCGGAAACCGGGGGAACGTCGCCGAACGCCCAGAGCGCTTTGTCGAGACTGTGGACGTGCTGTTCGACGTTGTAATCGCCGGAAAGCCAGGCGAAATTGTACCAGTTACGTAGCTGGAACATCATTTCGGTATCACCGGGAAGACGCGGTCGCTGCCAGAGTTTGCTCGCTAAATAAGTTTCGCGAACATGCAAAACGTCGCCGATCGCGCCGTCTTGAACCCGCTTCATCATGTCCTGGACGTTCAGGTCGTAACGCCAGCAGAGTCCGGAAACGAGATTGAGATTCTTTTCTTTCGCGATTTTGGCCGATTCGAGCACGCTCCGGATGCCCGGCCCGTCGACGGCGACCGGTTTTTCGCAGAAGATGTGCTTCCCTTTTTCGACGGCGTAACGAAGCGAAAGCGGCCGGAAGTGCGGTGTTTCGCAGAGCAACACGACGTCGCAAAGGTCGATCACTTTTTTGTACGCGTCGAGGCCGGAGAACGTGGAGTCTTTCAAGGAGACACGATCTTCGAATTCGTCCGTCAGAAGTTCGGCGGCGTCTTTGGCGTTCTTTTCAAACGCGTCGGCGACCGCGACGAGTTTCGTGTTCGGGTCGGCGTTGAGCGCGTTTTGAGCCGCTCCCCGACCGCGACCGCCGCAGCCGACCAAGCCGACTTTGAGCGTGTTGTTTTCCGCGGCGTGAACCGCCTGGACTTTCGAAAAGCCGTAAGCCGCAGCTCCGGCGACCGCACTCGTTTGCAAAAATTCGCGTCGTTTCATGATAGTTTAGCCGAGCGTCCTGGACGCCGGCGTTTTTTTGTTGATTTAACCAAAAAGTTCTTTCGCCCCCAAAGTCGGCACGTTGTTTTGTTGAAGGATTTTCAACGCCGTTTCCGTATCGTTGAAACGGAAAATCAGATTCGAGTGATCCTTCTCGAAGGAATGAATTTCGTAGACGTACTCGATATTGAGTTTCGCTCCGTCGAGAACGTCGAGAATGTTCGCCAAGCCGCCCGGCTTGTTCGGGACCGCAACGGCAATCACGTCCGTCAGTTTGACGACGATCCCGTTTTTCTCGAACACGGCGACCGCTTGTTCCCAGTTCTTGACGATCAAACGCAGGATCCCGAACTGTTCCGTGTCCGCAAGGGACATTGATTCGATGTTGATTCCCGCGTCGGCCAAAATCCGGCAGGCACCGCGCACGTGCCCCGGCTTATTTTCCAAAAAGAGCGATATCTGTTTGATTTTCATGGTTCCGTCGGTGTGAAAAAACAAAGAGCCGCATGTGAAACTTACGGAACGGGCGATTTCCTCCCCGTGGAATATACCAGATTCCCATGGTAAAATGCAACCCGTT
The DNA here is from genome assembly GCA_031549565.1 of Thermoguttaceae bacterium. Taxonomy (GTDB): domain Bacteria; phylum Planctomycetota; class Planctomycetia; order Pirellulales; family Thermoguttaceae; genus JAVBSX01. The sequence continues at coordinate 4,600 of JAVBPO010000059.1, read as the reverse complement.
TGTAAAGATTCCTTTTACCCCACGCCTTCGCTTCATGTCCGCCTATTACCATCCTCTCGGGACGCTCGATTATATCACAAAAGCCGCTCTTCGGAAATTACAGTGGGAAAAATTTTCCACGACGCTCGATCATGTCTACCGAAACGTGTCCTGGTACCGGGATCAGATGCGGGAGAAAAAGGTCGAGCCGAAAGATATCTGCGGCTTGGAGGATTTGCACAAGTTGCCGTTCACGGTCAAAACGGACCTGCGGGATACGTATCCGACGGGTCTGTTCGCGGTCGATCAGAACGAAATCGTCCGGTTGCACGCGTCCAGCGGAACGACCGGCAAGCCGATCGTCTGCGCTTACACGCGAAGAGACATCGAAATTTGGGAGGAGGTCGTCGTTCGGGCGCTGCTCGCTTTCGGGCTTCACTCGGGCGATATTTTACAGAATTCCTACGGATACGGTTTGTTCACCGGAGGTTTGGGACTGCATTACGGAGCGGAAGCGCTCGGCTTGACCGTGATTCCGGCGTCGGGCGGAAATTCGGAACGGCAAATCATGTTCCTTCGCGATTTCGGCGTTACGGCAATGTCGTGTACGCCGAGTTATTTCGTGCATCTGCTCGACATCGCCCAGCAGATGAAAGTCGATTTCAAGGAATTGCCGCTCCGGGTCGGTATTTTCGGCGCCGAACCGTGGACCGAGGGAATGCGACAGGTGATCCAAAGCGGAACCGGCTTGAAAGCGTACGACATTTACGGACTCACGGAAATCAGCGGTCCCGGCGTTGGGGCGGAATGCACTCATCAAAACGGCACGCACATTTTCGAGGACCATTTTTATCCGGAAATCGTCGATCCGGATACGCTCGAACCGGTTCCCGACGGCAAATACGGCGAACTGGTCTTTACGACGCTCGACAAACGCGGCATGCCGCTGATCCGGTATCGAACGCGCGACATCACCCGACTTTACGACGACGAATGTCCTTGCGGACGGACGATCCGCCGAATGGAAAAAATCTCGCATCGCAGCGACGACATGTTCATCATTCGCGGCGTCAACGTCTTCCCGGGCCAGATTGAATCGGCGCTCCTTGCCGTCGAAGGAAGTCTGCCGCATTACCAGATCATCCTGACCCGGGACCACGGTTTGGACAACGTCGAAGTCCAGGTCGAGATCGATCCAAACCTGATCGGCGACACCATTCGGGAAATGGAGCAGTTACAAAGCGCGATCCATAAGAAAATCGAAACGACGATCGGCATCCGGGTCAAGGTCACGCTCATGGAACCGAACCGCATCCCGCGCAGCGAAGGAAAAGCGAAACGCGTTTTCGATAAACGGACGATTTAGTGTCATGTTTTTTCGCTTGTCGCCGAATCGGTCGCCGGTGATTTTCCTTTGCGGGAGCCGGGACCGTGTTACGGTCAATCATTCGGCGTCGTTCAGCGTCAGCGCCGCGGTCGGACAGGCGTCGACGCATTTTCGTGCAACGTCTCCCAGGGCGTTTTGGAGCGATTCGTCGAACGGGACGCCGATTTTGACGTCGAATCCGCGACCGACGAACGACAACCCGAGCGGTTGCGAAGCCGCTTGGGTGATCGCAACGCAAAGGCCGCATTTGATGCACTTGCCCGGCTCGTACAGGATATTTCCCGAGCGCCGGATCGTCAATCCCGCGGAATGAGGGTCGTGGAACCGTTCCGTTTGCGCCGCGTACACTTTGGAGTATTGCAAGAGCTTGCAATGCTCGCGTCCCCGGCAATCGCAGTGAAAACATCGGGCCGCTTGCTCCGCCGCTTCGTCCGGGGTGAAATCGTCGGTTCCCGCGTCGGTCGGTTCTTCCCGTGAGTTCGACGATCCGTTGGGCGCGATTTCGTCGAGCTCCTCCTTCTTCATTTTCTTGATTCGCACGGAAAACGGCGGGGAAAGCGGCTCGACAATCCCTTGCTGGAGAAAACGGTCGATTACTTCCGCCGCTTCCCGACCGTCGGCAACGCTGCGAACGACCATCGCTTTGGAGCCGCGAATCGCGGTTCCTCCGGCAAAAACGTTTTCGAAAGGAAAATTCGGCGTCGGTTGCACTTGATACGTTCCGGCGGCTACGGAAACTCCTGTTTTCCCCAAAGGAATCCGAAGCTCTGCCGCGTCCAGCTCCGAAATCGGACCGGTGGCGAGAAAAATCGCGTCGAAGTTGTCGTACAGTTCGTCCCAATATTCGCGATCGGTCCAATCGAACGGATTTTCGTATGCGATCGAAATCGGGAGCGAAAGGAGCGACTCGATCTCCGCGTTGAGCACGTCTTTGGGCAGAATTTCGTCGTCCCAATCTTTCAGTCGTCCGCCGGCGGTTTCGCTTTTCTCCAGAATCACGACCTCGTGACCGAACACACAGAGATAATACGCCGCGGAAAGACCGGTCGGACCGGCCCCGAGGATCACGACCCGTTTCTGCGTTGGCACCGCAATTTCCGGGACGAACGCTTCGGCTTCCCCGAGATCGCAGTCGGCGGCGTACCGCTTCAGTTGGCAAATCGCGACCGGTTCGTCGACGTCTTTGCGGCGACAGATTTTTTCGCACGGCTTCGGGCAGACCCGACCAAGCACCGCCGGAAGCGCGATTCGCTCTTTGATGATTTGTACGGCCTTGGAGAGTTTTTTTTCCGTAAGTGCGCGAAGCATTCGCGGAATATCCATTCGAGCCGGACACGCGAACTGACACGGCGCGAAGCAATCGCCGACATGGTCGCTCAGCAGCAGTTCCAGTGAAGTTCGTCGCATTGCCTTGACTTCTTCCGTTTCGCTTTCGACGACCATCCGGTCGGTCACCATCGTCGCACAGGACGGGACCATTTTGCCTCCTTGCTTGACCAGACAAACCAGGCAGGAGGTCGAAGGGCGCATCGGGGAATCGTGGATTCCTTCCAGAAAGCAGAGCGTGGGAATATCGATCCCCAAAGAACGGGCCGCTTCGAGAATCGTCATTCCTTCAGGAACCAGAGCGGTCCGATTGTCGATGGTAATACTCAGCACGCGAACAACGGTAGTGGAAGACGGGAAAACGCAAAAAACGATGTCCGCGATTATACTCGCCGACTCCTGAAAAAATAAGTCCCCACGAATCCCTTAATAACCTTGGTGTTTTTCGGCACTTTCAAATCCCTTGCGAAATCTGCGCCCTTGCTTTAGAATGGGCGGTTTATACAATTACAGGGAAAGATTGTTAATTATTTCACAATGATTAGCAAAATCGGGAGTGCAACGACCAATTTGCGGGTTATTTATCGGAGCGGAAGCTCCTACCGCCTACCGGGGCGTCCCGGGTTATGGATTATGGATGTTTGTTTCGCGCGAACGCGGGGCAAGTCCCGCCGCGCACGAGTATTTTTTCATAATTATTTTCGGCAATGGATAGAAATCTTTTCGGCTTGTTTGATTTGGGGATTTTCAATGCCACGCCTTCCTGGATCAAGGCACTCCAGTGGATCGATCTGGGGGCGTTGGGGATTGTTGCCCTGTTCGTAGTACTGGTCGTCCTTCTTCGGGCTTTTTTCCCGAAAGTCGGCGCGATCGCCTGGGTCACGGCTAAGGAAGCGGTCCAGCAGCCGCTCTTCCTGATCCTCACGATTCTTGGCTTGTTCGCCCTGTTTATCTTCCTGTTCCTCCCGTACAACACGCTCGGCGAAGATATCGTCATGGTCATTACGCAAGGTTTGACCTTGGTGAAGCTGATCGCCGTTTTCCTCGCGATTTGGACGGCAAGCACCTCGATTGCCGACGAAATCGAAGGAAAAACCGCCCTGATGGTTCTCGCCAAGCCGGTCGGACGCCGCAGCTTCATCATCGGCAAGTTTCTCGGCGTGATGATCGCCGTTACGATCATTTTCCTGATTCTCGGCGTCTTTTTTACGAATACGGTTTCCTATAAGCTCGTCTATGATGCCCGGGAATCCGCTAAAGATGTCCCGTCGGCAGCCGAATGTCTCATGAAGATCGTCGAGATTCTCCCCGGTCTCGCTTTGGCTTATCTGGAAACCATGATTCTGGCGGCGATTTCGGTCGCGATTTCGACCCGACTTTCGCTGCTTCCCAACTTGACGATTTCGTTTGCGATCTACATTTTAGGACATTTGGTCCCGCAAATCGTACAGTCGGCGGTCGGACAGTTGCCGATGGTCGCGTTCATCGGCGACTTATCCTGTGCCGTTTTACCGGTCCTCGATTATTTCAGTATGGAAACCGCGATCGCCATGAAACGGTCGCTTCCGTGGAACTACGTTTTCCTCGCGTCCCTCTACGCGGTGATCTACTGTCTCGTCGCGCTGATGGTTTCCCTTCTGCTGTTTGAGGAACGGGATTTAGCTTAGAAAAAGACGTCAGACGGCAGTCGGCAGACGACAGAGGAAATTACAAAAATCTCTTCTGCCGTCTGCCGTCTGCCGTCTGCCGTCTGCCCCCCGACACTTCCATGATATTCAGAAAGTAATCCCCCCGTCGTAAAGCGAAAGAAACGCAAAAAGGTCTCTCGTAAGCTAAAGTTGGTTTTACAACCACCCCACTTCCACCTACGGAGACCCAAATGCTGTATCTCGCTATCGACCAACACAA
>JAVBPO010000065.1:0-76123 GCA_031549565.1 Thermoguttaceae bacterium | reverse complement strand
GTCGATCGGCGTCCAACTCAGTCCGATCGTCCCGCTCCAAACCGATTCGTCCTTCAAGTACGAGTTTTGCAGATACGTATTTCCCCCCATTGCGACGATTTTCGGTCTCCGCTCCGCGTTGGAAGCCCGGGACATCGCCGCCGAAGCTTGCGATTGGGACGCGATTTGGGTCAATTCCTTACGGCATCGCATCGCAATGTCGGTCAGCGTTTGCAGATCGCCGCTGGTTTCCGGAACGTCCATTTCTTCGAGCGTTACGGGCGAATCGAGCGGTCTTCCCATGTACCGGTTGTACGTCGCTTCGGCAACTTGGACCGCGTTTTCCGCCATGAGAACGGCTTGCGACGAAGCGGCCCAGGTGGTTTGAGCGGCAAGCAGCGCGTTGCGGGTCACTATTTTTTGCTCCAGCAGCTTTTCGACGTCTCTTCGGTGTCGCAAGAGCGACGTTTCCGCCGACTGGGCAACAGAGTGGATTTGTCGTGCCCGGAGGACGTTGAAATACGCCTGGGTCACTTCCCACTGGATATCCTGGTACGAAGTGATGTAATTCGCCCGAGCCGCGTTGACCTGATATCGTCCGGCGTCGACAAGCGCGGTGATCTTTCCCCCCGTGTACAGCGGCACGGAAACGCTCGTTTCGGACATCGCGAACGACTGATCCATGATCGGAATGTCGAGCGCGGACATCGGGGCGGGCATGTTCATCGCCATGGTCGGCTTGTTCGACAGGGTCGTATACGCCGTTTGGTTGGACAAAACGGGATTTCTCGCCGCCTGGGCTGCTTGAAGGTCCGCTTGCGCAGCTTCCACCAAGTGTCCCTGAGCTCGGAGTCGATTGTTCACGTCCGTCGCGATCCGCCAAGCGTCGTCCAATGTCTCCGCTGAAACACTCACGGCGGCGTAAAGGACAAGGCTCAAAGCTAATAGAGTTCGTGTCATTGTTCCTAATAGTTAGCCCCGTCGCCCGCGACGGGCTGTGTGCAGACGACCGTTCACGGCGGTTCGCAGGCGAACCGGCTAACGGGCGGTTCACAAAAAGCATAATCGCTTCAATCGCTCCTATCGTCCGGCGGTTGGACCGGAATCAACGAAAACAGGGGAGAGTCCGCTTGTAGCGATTGCAACGATCGTTTTGGTTGATTTTTTGTCTCTGTTACGGTAAACTGGATAAAACCACTCGAGTTTATCGATCTTGCGGGCTATAATTTCCCTGGGAGCGCAGGCATCTTGCCTGCCAGTGGGCGGCAGTTGTATCCTTTGCATCGTGAATCTTCCGCTTCGCGCAGGGCAGGCTGGAAGCCTGCTGACCCAGGTGCAGGCAAGATGCCTGCGGTCCCAGGAAACAATTGGTATTATCTCTCGTCGCTCTCATGTTCTCGAAAATCAACTCCATCCCGCATCTTCGCACGATTGCGACCGTTCTGCTGGTTGCGGTCTTGGCTGGATTGGTGATCCTGCGGGTGTTGGGGCATCGAAAGGCCGTTGCTCCGTCGCCGACCCCGCCGTTGGTGCGTTTGACCGAGCTTGCCCCCGCGACGGAATTGGAAACGAAATCGTTTCCCGGCGTTTCCAAGGAATCGCAAATCGCGAAACTGTCGTTCCGCATTCCGGGCAAAATGATCGAGACGAATATCCTCATCGGCGCCCGATTCCCCAAAGACGAGATCATCGCCCGGCTTGATCCACGGGATTACGTTTTGGCCGTGGAGCGGCTCGAATCGGAATTGCTGTCGGCCCAGGCGAGTCTGACCGCGATGGTCGTCGGAGCAAGACCGGAAGATATTGCATCGCTTGAAGCGAAGCTGAAAGCGGCCGACTCCGCGTTTTTGACCGCTCGCACGAACCTGAAACGCTTTACCGCCCTGTTAGCCGACCAAGTCGCCGCGCAGTCGCAGTACGATCTGGTCAAAACGCAATACGATACGGTCAAAGGAGAAAGGGAAACGCTCCAAAACGAACTGAAAAAAGCCAAAACCGGCTCTCGAAAGGAAGACATCGAGTCCGCGGCCGCTAAAATCGAAGCGCTCAAAGCCAGTCTGGACACGGCGAAAAACGCGGTCAACGACACGCTCCTCAAAGCCCCGTTCGACGGAATGATCGTCGAGAAATACGTCGAGGACCACGAAGTCGTCGGAGCCGGTTCGCCGATTCTTTCGTTCGTCGACGTGTCCAAAATCGACATTGCCGTCAGTTTGCCGGAGGAAATCATTGTCCGCATGAGCGACATCCGCGATTATCGGGTCGAATTCGAGTCGTATCCCGGCAAGGTGTTTCCCGCGACGCTCAAGGAAATCGGTCAGGCAATCCAGTTCGGTCGGCAGAGTTATCCGCTCCAGGTCCGGATCGATTTGGCGAAATACGGCGACGAAAAACAGCCGTTGTTTCCCGGGATGACCGCGATGGTCTTTCTCGACCTGGCCCGGCCGACCGCGCCGCCGTTGACGGTTCCGCTCGCCGCGTTGTTCGGGGAAAAAGACAACACCGCCGTTTGGACCGTTGCCCAGTCGGACGGTAATACGTTCAAGGTCGTTCGCAAGCCGGTTCATCTGCTGCGCATCGTCGGAACCGCCGCGGAAATCGAATGCGATTTGAAATCCGCCGAAAAAATCGTCGCCGCCGGAGCAAGATCGCTCCACGAAGGCCAAACGGTGGTGTTAGAATAATTCCTCGTTAGCGGCGGGGCTTGCCCCGCGTTGGGACGCTTTTTCGCTTCGGGAATGGAACACGCCAACAATGCTGACACTCCTCCAACGCGGGGCAAGCCCCGCCGCTAACAAAAGACTTCCGTGATACCAAGATTTGCCGTTGAAAATCGGGTTTTTATCGGATTCTGCGTCGCTTTGATCGCGATCGGCGGAATCTGGTCGTATTTCTCGATGGGACGGCTCGAAGATCCCGAGTTCACGATCAAAACGGCCATCGTCGCGACCCTGTATCCCGGGGCGACCGCTTCGGAAGTCGATACCCGGGTCACGGAAGTCGTCGATCGCTATATCCGCCGCGTTTCCGGCGTCAAAACGACCCGATCGGTTTCGCGGCCCGGCCTGTCGCTCGTTTACGTCGATATGCGGGACGATTTTCCGCCGGCCAACCTCAAACAGGCTTGGCAGGATCTGCGCAACAAAATGGCCCAGATTCGGACCGAACTCCCCGTCGAAGCGGTCGCCCCGCAGGTTCAGGACGATTTCGGCGACGTGTTCGGGATCATTCTCGCCCTGTCCGGCGACGGGTTTACCGACGCGGAAATCCGCGATCGGGCCAAAGAACTCCAGCGGGAACTGATCACCGTCGACCAGGTCGGTCGGGTCGAGTTGTGGGGAATCCGGGAAGAATGTATCGAAGTCGAAATTTCCCGCAGCCGTATGGCCGAGTTGTCGCTGCATCCGGCCATGATCTTTCGGGCGATTGCGCAACAGAATCTCCAAACCGACGCCGGGCAAATGACCGTCGGCGACGAAACGATCAAACTCTTTCCCGCCGGCCGCTTCGAAACGGTCGAAGAAATCGGCAATCTCATTATTCCCAATGGAACGGCGGACCTTGGCAAAGGGTTCGCGTCGTTTGCCGTCGGCGGAAAGGATCCGTCGCTCGCTTCGATGCTCTTTCCGACCGGTTCGGGAGAGCCGATCCGCCTGAAAGACATCGCGACGATCCGGCGAACGTACACCGATCCGCCGTCGGAAATCATGCGGTCGGGCGGCAAGTCCGCGGTCGCTTTGGCCATCGCCCCGATCAGCGGCGGGGACGTGATCAAAATGGGGCGGCTCATCGAGAAGCAAACGGACCGATTTTTGCAAAACCTCCCGGTCGGATACCGGTTGGATCGGATCTGTTATCAACCGGACAACGTCGTCGTCGCGATCAGTGCGTTCGAGGAAAACCTGAGGGAAGCGATCGTGATCGTCACGATCGTCGTGATGATCGCAATGGGTTGGCGCAGCGGACTTTTGATTACCGGAAGTCTCCTAGTCGTGATATTGGCGTCATTGTGTTTACTCTACCCGCTCGGCGTGGTGCTTCAGCGGACGTCGCTCGGGGCGTTTATCGTTGCGCTCGGAATTCTCGTCGACGACGCCGTGGTCGTCGGGGACATGATTCTCGTCAACATGCAACGCGGTATGGAACGCAAGGAAGCGTGCATCGAGGGGGCCAAACACGTCGGACACCAGTTGCTCGGCGCGACGATCGTCGGGATGCTCGCGTTTTTCCCGGTCTATCTGTGCGCGGATGACACCGGGGAATATTGCCGCGACCTGTTCATCGTCGTCGCCCTTTCGCTGGGGGTCAGTTGGTTCGTTGCGATGATGCAAACGCCGGTCGTCTATTTCCAGTTCGTCCACGTCAAATCCGACGATCCGAAAAACGTGAAGGATCCCCACGCCGGGCCGGTCTTCCAAGCGTACAAGCGGCTGCTCCAGTGGGTGCTGCACCACAAGGTGATCGCACTGGCATTTACCGGTACGGCCCTTGGCGCCGCCGCTTACGGGTTTACGCACGTCGGCCAGATTTTCTTCCCCCCGGCCCAGCGAACGCAGTTCATGGTCGAGTACTGGCTTCCCGAAGGCACCTCGATTCACGCCGTCGATCGCGATATGGAGGAGATGGAAAAATACGTGGCGTCGCAAAAGAACGTCACGACGATCGCCGCGTTCGTCGGATCCGGACCGCCGCGGTTTTATTTACCGTACGAACCGGAATTGCCGTGCGCGTCGTATGGAATCCTGATCGTCAACGTCGAACATTTCAACGACGTCGACGCGTTGGTCGTTCCGGTCGAAACGCATTTGAAACAGGCGTTTCCGCAAGGTTTGGTTCGTGTTCGACGTTTCACGCTCGGCCCGTCGACGCCGTGCGATCTGGAAGTTCGATTTCGCGGTCCGGATCACCAGGTGCTCCATGAACTGGCCGCACAGGCGAAAAAGGTGTTCAACGCCCGACCGGACGCGAAAGACACCACCGACGACTGGAAGGAGCGTGTCCTCGTCTGGACGCCGACGTATTCGCAAAATAAAGGGGTCCGTACGATGATCAGCCGCAGCGACATGAATATCGCCCTGCGATGGGCGACGCTCGGAATTCCCGCCGCGGTTTTCAACGACGGCGAGAACCTGATTCCGATCCGGGTGCGTGGCACCATGAACGAACGCAACGATTTGGAGCATATCGAAAACGTGCCCGTCTGGGGATTTTCGACGTCCCCGGTTCCGCTGGCGCACGTGATCTCGGAAGGAAAGCTCGATTGGCAACCGTCGCAAATCCGTCGCCGGGACGATGTTGCGACGATCACCGTCGGGTGCAATCCGATCGACGGCGTCCAGTGGAACGACCTGTTCGCCGAAGTCCGCAAAGACATTGAAAACATTCCGCTGCCCGACGGTTACGAAATGCTTTGGGGTGGCCAGCAGGAAAAATCGGTCGAAGCCGAAACGACGCTCATGGGCAACCTCCCGATCGCGCTGACGCTCATGGCGGTGATCGTCGTATCGCTTTTCAATTCGTTGCGGCAACCGTTCATCATTATGTGTACGTTCCCGCTGATGCTTATCGGTATCACGGTGGGTTTGTTGGCGACGGGGCTGCCGTTCGGTTTCATGGCGCTCGTCGGGGCAATGTCGCTGCTGGGAATGAGCGTCCGCAACGGCGTGGTTCTCATGGCGCAGATCGACGTGGAAATGGCGAAGGGGGAATCCGCGTACGAAGCGATCGTCAACGCTTCCGTGGAGAGAATGCGTCCCGTCACGGTCGCGGCGATGACCGTCGTGGTCGGCATGGTGCCGCTTTTGCGAGACCCGCTGTTCAACTCGATGGCCGCGGTGATCATGTTCGGCCTGATTTTCGCGACGTTCATGACGCTGTTCGTCGTTCCGACGCTCTATATGATCTTCTTCCGGGTGAAATTGCCCTGATTCCACGATCGGAAAAGCGCCGGATTTCCGTAGCGTGTTTCCGGGAAGCATATTTGCGATCCTCACTTTCCCTTGAGTTTTTTTCCGGACCGTCTTGCAGAGCCGACCCGGTTTGCGTATAATACCCCCGTTCGCTTTGGTAACTCTTTTGCGAGCCTGTTATTGCACTGCGGGCGTAGCTCAGTTGGTAGAGCACGACGTTGCCAACGTCGTTGTCGACGGTTCGAACCCGTTCGCCCGCTTTAGAGCCAAAATAAATGCGGTCCAGTGTTGTCGAATCCAGGATTCGCGACGCTGGTTTTTTTCTTTCTTGATCCTTTGCGGTCGGAAATTCACCTTTATCCCACGAACTATCCAGATGGCTTCTCCCGAAAATCTCTCGAACGAGACTCTCCCCGCCGACACGACTCCCGAATCCGAAGAGAAATTGAATATGGATGTGGATATCCAGGAAGTCAGTGCCTGCGAACGTCGTATCAAAGTGTCGATTCCTCGTGCGGAAATCGAGCGGTATTTTGAACTCGAATTCGACGAACTGACCGATACGGCGTATGTTCCCGGCTTCCGGCAGGGGATGGCTCCGCGGAAACTGGTCGAAAAGCGGTTCAAAAAGGAAATCGCCGAGCGCGTCAAAAGCAATCTCGTCATGGACAGCTTGACGGAAGTCAACGAATCCCCGAATTTGACGCCGATCGGCGAGCCGGACCTGAATTTCGCGTCCGTGGTTCTGCCGGACGACGGTCCGATGATCTACGAGTTCAACCTTGAAGTCCGTCCCGAGTTCGATCTGCCGCAGTGGAAAGGTTTGACGATTAAACGCCCTGTTCACGACTTTACCGACGAAGACGTCGACCGCGCCATCGAACGATTTTTGACGCAATACGGCAAACTGGTCCCTTCCGAGAAACCGGCCGAAGACGGCGATTATCTCGTCTCGAAGCTGATTTTCCTGCATGACGGACAGGTTATTTCCCGCGCGGAAGAGGAAACCATCCGGATCCGTCCGACCCTTTCGTTCGCGGACGGAACAATCAAGGATTTCGACAAGCTGATGATCGGCGTCAAGGCGGGCGACACGAAAACCGTCAAAGCCCAACTGTCCGAGGACTCGCCGAATCCGGCTCTTCGCGGCAAGGAAATCGAAGCGACGTTTGAAATTCTCGACGTGAAGAAACTCGAACTTCCGGAGTTGTCCCATGAATTTCTGGAACGAATCGGCGGTTTCGACAACGTCGGCGATTTCCGCGACGCGATTCTCGACTCGCTCAAGCAGCAGTTGGGGTACGAACAACGACAGCAAACCCGGCAGCAAGTCGCCAACGCCCTTACGGTTGCCGCGACTTGGGAACTGCCGCCGTCGCTTTTGGAGCGTCAAGCGGGTCGCGAGCTGGAACGAATGATCATGGAATTGCGAAGCAGCGGTTATACCGACGACGCGATTCAGCGGGAAATCAATTACCTGCGGCAAAACAGCCGGATGGTCGTCGCCAACTCGCTCAAAGAGCATTTCGTTCTCGAAAAGATCGCCGAGGTCGAAAACATCGAACCGAGTTCGAAGGATTACGATTTGGAAGTCGCGATGATCGCCGCTCAAAGCAACACAACGCCGCGTCGGGTTCGGGCTCAGTTGGAAAAGCAGGGCAAAATGGACTTGCTGCGTAACCAGGTCGTCGAACGCAAAGTGATCCAGATGATTCTCGACAATGCGAAGTTCGTCGATACGCCCTACGAAATCGAAGGTGTCACGGAAGAAGCGATCGACCGTGCCGCAGGCGGAAACGAACACGAAATCCACGAAGCGACCGAGGACGATCTGAAAGCCGCGAATCGGGAGTTCCAGGAAAAGAAAATGATCGACCCGAACGCGAAATAAATCGACGTTCCTTCGAATCAGAGCCGCGCACAAAGTTAGCGGTGATCCGCTTTCATGACCGAATGCTCCATGGATTTTTCTGTTAGCCGGTTCGCCTGCGAACCGCAGTGGTAATTCATCCGTGTACAGCCCGTCGCGGGCGACGGGGCTAACGATTGAATTCGAGAACATGTCTTCATTCTATCGCACGCTCGGTCCCGCGCTTCGGGAAGAGTTCGGCGAACCGGTTCGGAAGGTCAGCGTCGACGCGAATCTCGGCTGCCCGCACAAAAATTCGGGCGGATGCGTGTTTTGCGACGAGAAGAGCTTCAGCCCGGCCAAGGAATTTCGTAACATTTCGATCGGCGAACAAATCCGGGAAGGTGTTCGGCGTCTCCAAACCCGGATACAAGTGGACAAGTTCCTCGCTTATTTTCAGCCGGGAACGAACACGTTCGGGCCGACGGAACTCTTGGAGCGGCTCTACCGGGAAGCGATGGTGTCGCCGGGAATCGTGGGGCTTGCGATCGGAACGCGGCCCGACTGTCTGCCGGAAAATGTGCTCGATCTTCTGGAAACGCTCTCCCGGGAAACCTGGTTGACCTTGGAAATCGGCGTGCAATCGATACACGATCGTTCGCTTCGTTTTTTGAATCGCGGACATGATTTCGCAGCGGTGGACGACGCGATCCGGCGAGTGAAACGGCGTCAAATCCGATTCGGGCTTCATTTGATCCTCGGAATCCCCGGCGAAACGGGCGAGGATCGAATCGTAACGGCGGAAAGAATCGCGGAATACCGGCCTTGGTCGATCAAGCTGCACAACCTGCATGTCGTCAAGGGAACGAAACTCGCGCAGATGTGGGAGCAAGGGTTGGTCCCCTTGCCGACGCTCGAGGAATACGCCGGTTACGTCGTCGATTTTCTGGAACGGATTCCTCCGGAAACGATTATCGAACGCGTTGCCGGCGAGGTAAGTGAAGATTATCTGCTCGCCCCGGATTGGACCGCCCGAAAGCACGCCGCGAGAAACGCCGTCGAACGGGAATTCAGAAACCGAATGGAAACAGGAATCCGATGATGTTTTACGGCGACGGCGCGACTCCTTTTTTCATGAGTTCCTTCAGCTCGTCCAGATGCGTTTCATAAACGCCGCGGGGCGTGGTGTCGTATTTTTTACACAATGACGCCGCCATGCCGACGACTTCTCCCATCATTCCGCCGGTCCGTTGGACCCGGATCGTTCCGAGCGCGACGTGCGTTACGCTGATATCACGCCCGGCCATGAACAGATTTGGGACGTTGCGCGAATAAAAACAGCGGTAAGGAATCGCGTACGGTTGAATCCGCAGATGCTTGGCGATCGTCATGAATTCCTCGCCGGGAAAATCCTTCGAGTTCTTCTCCGTCGGATAATGCAGGTCGATCGTCCAGGTCGTCGTCACGCTCGCGTCCGGCCACTGTTTCGCGCCGGTAATGTCCTGCTCCTGGAGAATCACGTCCCCGAGAAGACGCCGCGATTCCCGCTTGCCGGCGATAAAGGCGACCCAGCCGAGCTTGCGATTGGCGACCCGTTCCGGCCAATCGCCCCCCGCCTGATTCTTCATGTACGCCCAATGCCCGTAGGCCGCTCGAAGACCGCGATCGCGGATTTTCTCGATATCGAGAATCTGATCGTCATTCAAACCGGTTTCCCAATCCCAGTCCCCTTTGACCATCGGAGAGGCGGTCTCCTCGTTGAATTGAATCGCCCAAGGAAGCGAGGGAAACGTCGTCACCCGGTCCGTTTCGACGGAATACCATTGAACCGACGCGCCCATGGTCATTTTGTCCGCGACGTCCGGAGCGAGCGATTCGCCGGTTTCCGCTTTCGATTCCCGGCCCATGCGCCAATCGGCCCCGGCGAGAAAGCCGACGGTCGCGTCCCCGGTACAGTCGGCAAACAACGGAGCTTTGAAGCGGAGTTCCCGGTTCGTTTCGATATTTTTTCCGATCACGGCAGCGATTTTGTCGCCGTTTTTTTCCACCGCGACGACGTGAGTCAGAAAAAACGCCTTGACACCGGACTCGGCGGCGAGCAGGTTCATTTTGCGTTCGTCCTCGTAATAATCGGCGGGCATCGCGTTTCCTTCGCGGCGGTGATTCATCTGCGCAACGAGATTTCCGAGATTCGGATACGGCGGCAGATTGATTTTTCCTTGCAGGTGAACCCGGATTTCGGAGCTGTTATTTCCGCCGACCAGCGGTCGATTTTGAATCAGGGCGACGTTCAAACCGAGTCTTGCCGCTGAGATCGCGGAGCAGGTTCCCGCAATCCCGCCGCCGACGACGACCAGGTCGAACGGACCGCCGGCCGCATCCGGCGCAACGTCCGGCAGACCGAGCGCTTCGCGGCGAAAAGCGGCAAGCTCTTTCAAGTCGTTTGGCGGAATGAAATTCGTATCGGTCGTCAAACAGATCGCATCGACCCGCCCGTCGAAACCGGTCAGGTCGCGAAGCTCGATTTTTCCGTCCAATTCGCCGGCGCCGATTTCGACGTCGTCGCCGCGTTGCCAGAACCACGGGTCGCTTTCCGTTCCGAATTCCGTGGGGAGCGATTTTCCGTTGATTACGAGTCGGAACCGGCCCGGCGCGTGTTCGGTCGTCCAGGGAGCGACCCAATTCCGGGTTCGTACGAAAACGTGGTAGAGTCCCGGTTTCGGAAACCGGACCGACGTCTTTGCGTTTTCGACCGGTTCGCCGTACCCGTGAGCGAGCAGGATCGACGAACCCATTACGTCCATAAGCTGCTGATCGACGACCCAACCCCCTTTATGAGCGAACCCTTCCGCTTCGAGAAAAACGGTCGTCGCCGGATCAAACGCAACCCGGTCCGCCGCGTATAGAGGAAATGTGAGTAAAACAAAGGCAAAAAGAAAAAAAGATGTTTTCATGATGTCGCATGCGGTGCAATCAAATTCGGTTGAAGATTCACGTAAAATAGGAGCCATGTCATTCTTGAGGTACTCCGAAGAATCTGATTTCAAGCAGAGCCCATGATGCAGAGCGTGCCGGCAGGATACACCAGATTCTTCGTTCCGCGAGTACGCTTCACTCAGAATGACACCATTTCCCACCCGAATATTTTCGGCATTTTATTTTCTGGCGAAGCTTTACGCTTCTTTGTTAGCAGCGGCCCCTATTCGTTTAATCCAGCGTAAAGACCTCCTCCAATTCCGGCGAGGAAACGTCGATCAAGCGGATGCGTTGGGAAAGAGTGCGGAGTCTGGGGTCGTTTTCCAATTTCGCGAATCGCTTCGAGCGGGCCATGTCGATCGGGGCGGAACCGACGAGGAAAATGTCGGCGTTCGAATCCGTGCCCGACAAAATCTGCAGCAGCAATTCGACCAAGGTATCATCCGCGGTCGGCGAGATCACGGCCAATCGCTCCATGATCCGGTCGAGCAGCGGGTTGCAAATTTGTCCCGAAAACCAATCCTCGGAAACGCCGCCGTCCCCCCAATCTCCGGAACCGGTCGCGCCGAACAGCAGATTCGAGCCCCGACGCTTCGCCAGCTCGTTGACCAGCGTCGCGGTGAAACTGACGGCCAACTCGACGTATTCCATCTCCCGAAGCGTCGCGGCGCCCGGATGGTAAAGATCCAGAAGCACCGCCGCGTCCCGGTTTTGATGTTGCTCGTATTGACGCACGACCAGTTCGTCATGTCGGGCCGAGGCTCGCCAGTGAATCCATTTTTTCACGTCCCCGGTTTGCCAATTTCGTACGCCGAGAAATTCGCCGCTGATCCGGCTCGGACGGAATCGACGCTTCTGCCGATTTTCGCTCGACTGGTGTTGCCGGGTGAACCAGGCGGTCGCCAACTTGCCCCAACGGGGATAGACGTAAAATTCCCCCGCCGACTCGTCGTTGAGAGAAAGCGTCGTCCGAAAAAAGCCGATCGGAAACCGCGTCGACACGTCGATCGGGCCGAGTTTGTATTTACCTCGCCGCGGAATGCTTCCGGAATAACTCTTTTTGAGCGTTCCACCCGCTTTAACGTACTCGAAATAAACGGCCGGTTTCATCGTTTGCGACTCCGTTTTCACGACTTGCCGCGACTCTTTGGAGTGCGTTTTCGAATCAAGATTGTTTTCGTCGGATTGCCGGACGAGTTGGATCGTATCTTCAACGACGACCGCCCAACTGGAAAGACGTTTTCGCAGATTTTGCAGCTCAATGGAAACGTGAAAGACTTCCCCGGCAACGACCTGGGGCGGCGTTTTACGCTTGACCCGCAGATCGACGAGCGTGTTACGCTCCAACCGCCAGGCAATGTAGACCGGGCAAATCAGGAGCGAACCGAACAGGAGCAGCAGATTCGCTTCCCGCGGAATCGCACCGAAAAACACCAAGGCGATCACCGCCAGGTAATAGAAACCTTCACGACAAATAACCGACCGCATGGTATCAAATGGAGAGGGTTTCAAGACGGGCGAATCTCGACGCTAACGAAAACGACGATTGTATTCGTCGACGTCTTTTTTGCCGGCTTTGATTTCGTTTTCGGAAAGATCGCGGTACTCGATTTTACGGATCAGTCCCTCGGTAACCCAAGTGGCCAAACCGATCGGTTTGAAATCGTTCGATTCGCTGCGGAGCGAAATTTTGTGGCCGGTGTACACGTAATCGACGACCGGCACGTTCGGATCGGGTTCCTTGCGTTGGTACGGATCGAGTGCTTTTCCTTCCTTTTCCGCCTGTTCCCGCTTTTCCTTGGCGAGGCGTTCTTTCTCCAGTTTTTCCGGCGTTTTGAGCTCCTTGATCCAAACGGTAATCTTCCCTTCGATGACGCGAACTCTGAACTCGAACCAACTGTCCCGATCGAAACGATAATACCCGCTGGTCGTGTTGTCCGAGGCGTCATGCCCGTCGATGCTCGAAAGACCGATGGTGCCACCCCCCCAACCGCCGTTGATGAACGCGCAATACGAATCTTCGACCGGGAACGTGAGCGCCCCGAAAAAGTCGTTGCCCATGCCGCGTTTGGCTTCGTAGCGGACTTCGTAATTCTTCTTGGGGAACTCCTTGTCGTACCGGATTCCACTGGCGCCGACCCCCATTCCGATCACGATGACACCGTCCTTGACTTCGACCAGACCGGAGCCGCCGGTTTCGGCCCGGGTCCAGTTTTCGAGCGTTTTCCCGTCGAACATCGAGGTCCACTTCGGCTCCGGTTGCGGTTGCGATTGTTCCGCCGCGAAAACCCAAACGGGACAAAGCAGCAGAGTAAACACTATTGACACGATTCGCATGAAAAACTCCTGAGGGTAGATTGATGGGATGTGATTCAAGTTTCTTCTTCCGAACGATATTTGCGAAAAAACTCGGCGATTTGCGGCATGTCCATAGCCCCTTGCGCGACGGCGAGGACCATCGATTCCATGTGAGGCCGATAACACTTGTAGGGGTAACCATTCACCTTAAAAAACATCAAAGCCGCAACAGCGCCTGTGCGTTTATTGCCGTCAAGAAAAGGATGATTGTTGACAAGATGAAACAGATAAGCCGCTGCCATTTCATCAATATCTTTGTGAAGATATTTGCCGAAAAACGAGGCTTGCGGCATCGCAAGCGCAGATTCCAAAAGCCCCATATCACGAATTCCGCTCATTCCACCGAATCGTACGATTTGCTTTTCGTGAATGGCAAGAATCTGTTCGAGGGTAATAAATTTCGTCATGACACCTACTTCGCCAGTTTTTGCAACACATCGCTGTAATAATCGCACACTTCTTCGAGGGACGACTCAAACTCGCAATCTTCTTTTTCTTTGTCGAGAATTGGCAGGAGCGTCAATTTTCCTTTTTCGGCGGTCATTTCCAGAGTCGTGTCGCCGTCAACCTGCATCCTGTCAAGAGTCGGTTGGTCGAAAATGAGGGCGAATCCGTTTTCTACCGGTGTCAGTTTTAGTACGGTCGTCAATTTTTGTATCATGATGATCTCCTATTTTTTTACCGTGGAAATTTTCAATTCGCCGCTTTCCGGGTCGTACTGGTATTGATCGTCCGCGTTTCGTAGCGGCGGCAGTTTGATGTTACTCGCTTCGATAATCTCTTTCATGAACTCGTCGTGCGTCGCCGGGGGCTTGTTGTCGTGCAACGCCTTATAATCATTCATCGCTTTTTGAAGAGTCATCATGACAATTCTGTCACGAACCGTGAAATACTGTCCCAACGGTACGAGAATAGGTGCCATGATGCTCTTGTCGCCGTCTTTGGCGAAGTCGGCTTTACCGCTTACGTTTTCGCCGATATCGACCAAGGTTCGTTCCGGCTCCTTCGGCGGCTCGGTCGGCTTGACCGGTTCGGCGGCGACCGGCGGAGGGTTTTCCGTAACGGGAGCGTTGCTTCGCGGCTTGCCGGCGTCACAGCCGAGTAAAGTTCCCGCCAGTAGAACTAATAAGAACAATAAAGTTTCGCGACTTTTCATTTTATCCTCCACGATGGTTAAATGGACCGACTGAATTTTACCATATCGTAAAGCGAACACAAAGAGCCGCATGCGCAGCTTGCGGAACGGCAAAACGCCCACCGTTCCGCAAGTTACGCTTCGCTTCACGTGCGGCTCTTTAAATGGCGTCTTCTTTTTCGTATTCGCGAAGTTTGTTGTAGAGCGTTTTTTCGCTGATGCCAAGCGTCTTGGCGGTCAGCGAACGGTTACCTTGGTTAAGCCACAAGGTTTCCAGGATGAACCGTTTTTCAATTTCATCGAGCGGTTTTCCGATCCAGTGCAATAGCGATTGCTGATCGTTGGCCGGCTCGAAGTCGAATACGAGGTCCTCCGGACCGATTCGACCGCTTTTGTTGCAGAAAACAGCGCGATGCATCACCTGCTCGAACTCGACCGTGTTGCCCGGCCAAGAATAGAGCATCATCTTTTCAATCGCAGAATCGGAAAAGACCGGTGGTTCTTTCGCGCCCACCGATTCGGCAAGCCAGCGGATAGTCGCCTGAACCATGCCGGGAATGCCTTCGATAAATTCCCGTAACGCCGGAACTCTCACGGTTGTCGCGCAAAGATAATTGTACAATTCCTGGGAAAAGCCTCCGTTGTCGACCATTTCCGAAAGGATCGGCGAACCGGAGGCGAAAACCCGGGTGTCGCAGATTCTCGGCTTGCTCGATTTGAGGCGGTGCAGTGTTTTCGTTTTGAAATACGACAGTAGCATTTCCTGCGTCGTTTTGCCCATGTACTCGATCTCGTTTAACAAGATTGAGCCGTGATCCATCAATTCGAGCCGACCGACGTATCCCTCGGGGGACAGAGGGTGGACGTTCGGCTCCTGCCCGAAAAGATACGGTTCCTGAATCTCTCGAATGACGATGTTTGTTTGAATAACGTCGAAGGGATTCGCCCGTCGTTGGCTTTGCCAATGAATTTGTACGGCGACGATATCCTTTCGGGTTCCCCGTTCACCGGTCAGGAGGACAGCACCGTCTGCTTGCGCCGCAACTCGGATCTCCTCATTCAGACGCACGAACGCCGGCGAGTCGCCGATCATATTGATCGGAACGAATGGAATCCCCGCGGAATAACCCAAAGCGAGTTTTTCCTTGATCGTCTTATGAATCGTCAAGCCGGAATTGATCAAAGGAGCGAACAGCGCCGGCTCAAAACGGGAAAGACTCCCGATCAAGTAATCGGGATACTCCTCTTTCGGAATGGAAATGTCCCGCTGAGTTCCCATCAGGATCACGGGAAGTTGCGGATAGATTTCTTTGAGGAACCGAAAGAGAACCTGTAATTCGATCGTACAATGATCGAGGTCGCACACGACGAAAGAAAGGTCGATCGGATAATCCCTGGGAAAAGCGAGAAAATTTCCATACGTACAATCGAGAGTCTGATAATGCTCTTCGGCGATGAAACCGGTCCATTCGGCTCTGTGGTCCGAGGAATCGCTGACGACCAGAATCGGACGAAGCGGAATGGAAAGGTTGATCGGCGAACGGATCGATCGCTCCCCCTCATAAAGAGGAGAGTTGGACGCCGACCGGACGGGATTGTGTTGCGATATTCGATACGGACAAATTTCATCAATATCCGCCGAAAACGCTTCGAAGGTTTTTTTAGTGGAATGGGACACGGAAGAATGAATTATGAATTTTGAATTATGAATTATGAATTACGAATTAAAAACATCGATGAATGAAAGATTAGAAAATATCCTTCATTCATAATTCAAGATTCATAATTCATAATTAATCGCTCACCCCGGCGGCCAGTTCATGTTTCGACCGCCGAGGACGTGGAAGTGGAGATGCGAGACCGTTTGGCCGGCGTTGGGACCGCAGTTGGAGACGACCCGATAGCCGTCGGGGAGCAATTCCTTTTCCCGGGCGAGTTGCCCGATCACGCAAAACAAGTGCCCCACGAGCGCGGCGTCGGATTCTTCGACCGCGTCCGTCGAAGGAATCTCCTTTTTCGGAATCACGAGAAAATGAACCGGAGCCTGCGGATTAATGTCCGTAAACGCCAGGCACAAGTCGTCCTCGTAAATGATGTCCGCCGGAATTTCCCGGTCGATGATTCGTCTAAAGATCGTCTTTTCCATGAGTGTTAATATCGTTTGTTTAGCCCGAGCAGCGCAGCTGCCGGTGTCATGCGGATTACCGATTAACGAAACAAAACCCCCGCGTAACCGACGACCCGGGTGGTGTCTCCGGACACTTCCGCGCTGGTCGTGTATCCGACGGGAACGCATTCGTTGAGTAGGCCGAGTTGTTTGAGCACCTCCATCACGAACACCGTCGCCGTGACGCCGCACATCGAGATCCGGTTTTCCAGGACCGTTTCGAGCAGGTGTCGCGGATCGAGCGTTTGCAAAGCCGTGAGGGCGACCCGATCGACTTCCCGTGTCGCTTCTTCCGAAGCGTAATGGTTCATGTCCGTCGAAATGAGGAACAGCGGCAACTGCGGAACCCGACGCATCAGGTTCGCGAACAGAGACGCTTCTTCCTGGAGCACTTCCCACGGACTGCCGTGCATCGCGATTCCGACGACTTTCGTTTCCGGTGAAAGATAGTGGATCAACGGCAACTGGACTTCGATCGCGTGCTCTTGGGCGTGAGCCGTCGCATCGAGTTGCATCAAGTCGACCGATTCGGCGATTTCCCGGGCCAAGGCGTAATCCGAAGCGACCTCCATTCCGGGCAACAGCCAGGAGCGATTCGGCGCAACGGCCCAATCCGGTCCACCGGCCCGATGCTTCGGGGAAAAAAGGATCGCCGTTGAAGGAAAACGGACTTTCGCCAAAGTCTGCGCCGCGAGCCGACCGGAGTAAACCCAACCGGCGTGTGGTATCATCGCGGCGGAGTAGAAATCGGTCGGCGGGAGCTCGGGACGCGGTTCGGTTTTCTTTCCGCTGCCGAAACGGATTCCCCCGGCGGGATCCTGTCCCGGCGGCGTGTTCGCGCCGTGGAGCCGCTCTCTTTGCGGTCGGTTCGTCCCGAAAAAACCTTGCTTGCCGGTGATCGGGCCGGGGGCGAACATCCGCTGCAATTCGGCGTTCATCAGCGTGATATCACTCGGATAAAACGCGCCCGCGACCGCCGGGGGACGCTTCGATTCGCCGAGAACCGGTTTGGAAACGCTGGACGCCAACAGGTGTTGCGTCGTCGACATCGTTTCGAACGACAAAATACTCGCTTCGGCCCGGTCCGTGATTTTCAAGTAGTCGATCGCGTCTTCCAAGACGCCGGAAATCGGAACGTCCGGATTGAATTGCAATACCCAGCCGTCGGGTCCGGCGACCATCAAACTGCGGCGAAACGAATCGACTTGCGACAGATCGTGATCGAGCGGCGTTCCGTGATACGTCGGATCCCAGAACACGGTCAAATCGAACCGGGCGTCGACTCGCTCCTGGTGGGTCGCGCCGAGTCTTGCGACCTGTTGAACCAGCACCTGGATCAGATCGAGCAGCGATGCCTGGAGCGGCATCTCTGATTTCGTTCCGATTTTCGAGCAGACCATCAGCGGTCGGTCCGGAAACTGAACGGAAACCGCGATCCCGTAGACTTCGCCGTCGAAAGCGTCGGGACGGACGTAAGTCGGCGTCATACCGTCGGAGCAGAGGAAAAAATTGTTCCGGCAAAGGTCGCGCAGTTTGAGGACGTCTTCGTGCGACGGTCCCGTTTTTTCACGGGTCATCATTTGCAGCGGCCCACGGCGTCCCATCGCGACGAGGGTTTCCGGATTTTCGATTTTCACTTCGTCTATTCGACCGGAAATCGCGAGCCCCTCGAACGTCGAAAACGTGACGGATTCGTCGAACCACGCGTTCGGAGGCAGGTTTGCTTTGCGGCAGCACGCTTCAAGAAACGCGAGCGCGTCCATACCGTGTTCGACCGCGACGCCGGGGAGCAGCAGCCCGCGATGGGCTCCTTTTTCGAGGACGATACCGTGCCGCCCGATTTCGATTTCATGAATCCGGTCCATCGCGGGGGCGGTTGATTTTTTCATCCCCCAAAGGAGCCAGACCTCCATCTCCAGTTCGAGCAGCTCTTCCGGCGTAATGGGAGGAAAACGCGGATCATCTTTCGAAGCCCGGGTCGCGGCGTTTTCCACGGCGTCGGCCAGCGCGAAAGATTCGGCGAGGCACCCCATGCAGGAGCGCAATTGGCCGTGTCGCTTCAGGCTGACGAACGCTCCGAGGATGCTCCGTTCGGACAATTCCGACCCGAGTTCGCTGCGAAGCTTCTCGCTCGGCGTATTGCACACGATCGCGGCGACCCGACGTCCCGTTGCCTGAAAAATCAAATCCCGCTCATCGGCGGTCAACTCTATGGGAAAAGGCATATATTAATTACGAATTACAAATTACTAATTACGAATTAAGAACCGCACTAAATTATATTCAACGAAGAGCAATTAGTAATTAGTAATTCGTAATTTGTAATTAAATCTTACGGTAGTAGTTTGAAAAACAGGTCTTCGAAAAAGTTTCCGAAGGCGGGCCAATCGTATTGCCAGAAGTAGATGTACATCGCGATCGTCAAGAGGACGACGATCACGCCGCCGACTTTGGCGGAGCGGGACGTTCGCAGGTCGATCGTCGTTTCTCCGTGCGGCACGAACGGCTCTTTTCGCGGGAAAAACGCGGTCAAAAACCCGAGCAACGCAATCACGGCTCCGAACGTAATCGCCATCCGATCCAGAAACGCGATATACGGTGTGAATTTCATCAAAAGTCCGTAAATGATCGGCGAACCGATCAAAGCGGTCGGACCGCAAGCGGCGGGAGCATATCGGGCGAAAAAGCCGAACAAAAACGCCGCCAAAATTCCCGGTGAAAGGAATCCCTGAAACTCCTGAATGTACGTAAAGATTCCCTGAAATTTCGGATTATCCAGGAACAACGCGATACAACAACCGGCGATTCCGAAAACTACGACAATGATCCGACCCGTGAAGACCAGCGTCTTTTCCGAAGCGGTCTTCGCGAAATATTCCTTGAAAATATCGAACGTAATGATCGTCGAAGCCGCGTTGAGAACCGCCGCTAACGAACTGATGACCGCTCCGAGAATCGCTGCCAACACGAACCCCCGGAATCCCGGCGGAATCAGGTTGCTTACCAAAGCGGGAAACGCCGAATCGTAATCGTATCCGACAAGTTGTTTTTTAATCTCGAACGGTTTGGCGAACGGCTCTTCCGGTTTCGCCCCGAACCGGAGTTTCCAAGCGTCCCGATTACGAACGACGTTTTCTTCCTTGACTTTTTCCATGACCGCCTTTTGCAGCTCCATGGGCGTCTGTTCCGCCGGTTCGACCAAACCGACTACACCGGCGTTATAGGTCGCGATTTCCTTCGCTTTTTCAGGTTCCAACTTCGCGAAATCGTCGTTGAAATCGAAAATGGCCAGCGAGTCGCCGGGATCCGACTTCAAGGTTTCGAATTCGGTCAGCCTTTCGCCGTTACGAATTTCGACCCCGGCTTCCTGCCGCAGTTCGCCGCTGAACAGGTTAAAAGCGATGATCCCCGGGAATACGATCACGAACGGAATGATCAACTTCATAAACGCCGCGAAAATTATCCCCTTTTGCCCTTGGGACAGCGACTGCGACCCGAGCGTTCGCTGGACGACGTACTGGTTCAAACCCCAGTAATAAAAGTTCGGAATCCAGAGTCCGATAATCAGCGCCGTAAACGGCAGGATCGAGTCGCTCGCCGGAAGGTTCATCCGCAGCTTATCACGGTTGAGCGTCATGAATCGGTCCCAGCCTTGAACGAGGGGGGGCGCGTCGGGTTGGGTAATCGTTGCGGCAACTTCTTGTGTAACCGGGCCGGCGGTCGTCATGAGTTTCGTCGGCTCGATTTCTCCCAAGGTCATCAGCGCGAAATAAAGAATCATCCCCCCACCGACAATCAGCGCGGAACCTTGAAGCAAGTCGGCCCAGGCACACGCTTTGAGTCCGCCGCAAACGACGTAAACCATCGCGAAAAAGCCGATCACGAAACAGAGCGTCGGGATATTCAACGTGACGCCGCCGAGCTCCATGTCTTTGAAAAGTACGGAAAACACTTTCGCCCCGGAGTAGACCACCGCCGCAAATGAAACGGAAATTAGCATCACCGCCATGAACGCGGACATGATCGTTCGGGATATCCGGTTGTACCGTTTTTCCAAAAACTCCGGAATCGTATAGATTCCCGTCTTGAGAAATTGCGGCAGAAAATAGAAGGCGACGAACACCAACGTCACCGCGGCCATCCATTCGTAGGAAGCAATAGCCAACCCGAGGTACATGGCCGCTTGCCCCGACATGCCGACGAACTGTTCGGTCGAGATATTCGCGGCGATCAGCGAAAAGCCGATCAGACACCATCCAAGTCCGCGACCGGCGAGGAAATACGATTCGCTTTCTTTGCCTTCTTTCGTGCGGCGGCTCATGAAGATCCCGACGAACACGACCAGAAAAACGAACGCACAAAAGACGCCGACGTCGAGATAGAGCATCGAAGAGGTTTCCGGGGCGACATCGCCGACCTGCGCGACGACTTCGCCGGCCGTTTCCGCGGCTTCGGCAAGGGCAAATAAGGGATGAGACATGGAAGTGGACGGTATTTTCGGAGTGAACAAAAGAAAGCGAATAAAAAACCTGAACCGCATTATCTTTCCATACCGTCGCAAAAAAATCAAGCCCCTTCACGGGGCTTGGTTGCCGTTAGGCTTCGCCAGAAAGTAAAATGCCGAAAATACCCGAGTGAGATAATGATGTCATTCTGAGCGCAGTGTACTCACGGAGCGAAGAATCTGGCGTATCCGGCCGACACGCATTGTGTTGCGAACACCGCTTGACACCAGATCCTTCGGAGTACCTCAGGATGACAAAACCGACATGGAACTTTCTGGCGAAGCCGTTATACTCCACGCCGTCAAGAACCGGTCGTTTCTGCACGGCTTAAAACCGTTCAAGCCCCCGCCCGCCGGAAAATCAGGAGAACAAACCGCGGAGAAACCCGCCGATTCCCCGATTTCGCGGCGGTTCCACACGAGGCGGAGCGGGCGGAGTCGGTTTCACCGGGGGCGGAAGCGGTTTTTTCGCTTCTTGTTCCCGTTTGAGCTGCTCGTGTTTTTGACGTTCTTTTTCCAGTCGAAGCTGCTCCTGCTTCCGTTTCTCCTCTTCCAAACGCTGCTGCTCCAATTTCTTTCGATCCTTTTCCAAACGATCCTTATCCGGACGATCCTTGCTGAAACGTTCCTTTTCGAGACGTTCTTTTTCCAAGCGTTCCCTTTCCAGACGATCTCTCTCCAAACGGGTATCGTTTGGCTTCGGCGGAACGTTCGGTTCCTGCCGATTGGGGGTGAAAGGAGTCGTGTTTTTGCCGGAGCGAGCTTGTGCTTGGGCGTTTTCCGTGATACAGCTTAACAAAAGGGCCGCGAAGAGAAAAACGAGCCACTGATTTCCTTTTTTCGTTTTCATGATTTCATCCTTGACATTTCGGTTGTTTCGATGCGACCGGGGAGAAACGAACTCCCTTCCGTCTCGTATCAAGTACTATAACCGTTACACCGACAAAATGTTTCGATATATTTTCGTGAAATTTTCCCTCTTGCGTCAAACACCTGAAATCGGCTATGATCCCAAGCCGTTACTTTAATTATCACCAAAAACATCAGGATTTGCTGATTTCTCATGCCGGACGAAGGGGGGGAAAAGACCCATGATCCAACTCCAAGACGCCGTGAGCAGGCGCGGGAGGAGGGGAACGTCGCCAAGAGCCAGGATTTGGCGTCCGCGCTGCTGCTGCTGATCGCCGTCGTGCTCCTGATGACCCAAGGGCGGGGAATCTGCACCCAGATTTACTCTTTCGCCGAAGAAAACTTTAGCGGTGAGACCTTTGTTTACGTCGCCAATCAAAATGATCTCGTTTCCTATTTTGTCGCGGCCATTCTCCATTTTACCAAGCATCTCTCCTTTTTCTTTCTTTCGCTTGTCGTCGCGGCGATTCTCGTGAATCTCGCCCAAGTGGGATTTCTCTGGCTGCCGAACAAATTGGCGTTCAATCCGTCGCATTTGGATCCGATCAAAGGGTTCGGCCGGATTTTTTCCATGCAGAGCGTGATGCGGCTGGTGATGGGAATCGTGAAAATCGGAATCTGCTCGATCGTTGCGTTTTATGCCGTAATCAAGGACATCGACCAGCTTCTCGGCTTGATCGAACTGACCGACGGTCAAATCAGCATCTTCCTGTTCCAGACGATTCTCTGGGTCGCGCTGAAAATGGCTGTCGCATTGGTCATACTCGCGATTCTCGATTACATGTACCAAAAATGGAAGTACGAGAACGACCTGAAAATGACGACCGAGGAAATCAAGGAAGAAATGAAGAACACGCTCGGTAATCCGGAGATTATGCAAAGACGTCGGCAAATCCAACGGGAAATGGCGCAACAGCGAATGGGACAATCGGTCCCGAAAGCGGACGTGGTCGTGACGAATCCGACGGAACTGGCCGTTGCACTTCAATGGGACGAAAAGATGATCGCGCCGATCGTGGTCGCCAAAGGGGCCGGCCTGCTCGCTCAGCGGATCCGGCGGATCGCTTTGGAGCATGGGATTCCGATTCTCGAACGCAAACCGCTCGCGCAAGCGCTTTACAGGGATGTCGAAGTCGACCGACCGGTTCCGTTCGAACAGTGGAATGCCGTCGCGGAAGTTCTCGCCTACGTTTACCGGCTCAAAGGAAAAACGTTTTCACCAGGCAACCGGGCCGCGTAGTTACCCACAGCGATTCGTCGTCCCGAAAGGATGATTTCAAGAGCGTACGGGTTTTGGTATAATTGTCCTGTTGTCGCTTGATCACTCTGTTCGGAGAACTGAACAATGAACGATGAAATTGTTGAAGAAATCCATCAAATTCGTGAACGTCTCTACGAGGAAACGAAAGAGATGACGCCGGAGGAACGTAGGGCTAAATCGCATGCCGCTTCTTGTTGGGTCCAGCAACAGATCGCGGAACGCCGCGCCCGCAAAGCTGCGGAAAAACAAGCAGGACAGCAGAAACTGGTCGGTCGCTGATCAGACGAACACCCCCTTCTCGGAAATATCCCGTAGAATTCGTGTTTGTTCTCCTCTTTTTCTCTCCCGCCCCCTTTTTCAGCCTTTACCGTCGGGTCGCGGCATCAGGGTCGAAAATCGGCCTATGAAATATCCGGGCTGAACACAACACGCAAATCCAAGCCACATAATGAGTTATGATGTCAAATGAATCAAATATATGTAGTTTGGTCAAGAGAAAAATTCTTGCTTCAATTATAACGATTGCCATCAATATCGTGCCTTTGGGCTTTTCTTGGGTGATGATCAATCACTTTGCCGATCAAAGAGACGGTATCGATTATTTTTACTTTACATTGGGATTGACACTTTCATTACTGGTTCTCCACTTGTGTCACTTAGTTTTTGGATGGAACCAAATCCCATCTGACGAGATTAGAGATACAAGAAAAAGATATTGGCATGTCTACATATACTTTTTACCACTTGTGATACCATACTATATTATTATGGGCGAGTATATTGTGCTAAAAACAATCATATACTCTCTCGTACTTTTAGCCGGTATTCTATCACTTTACATTGAGGATAAAATGTATTTTTCGCAATTGATCTTAGCATCCGAAGGTAAAAGAGAAGAAATTTGATTTTGGGATATGATCCCATCAGGCTATCGCTCAAAAATATTATACCCAAACATCCTCCATTTTTTTATAACCACAGAGAGCTCAGAGATCACAGAGAGTTTGAATTCAAGTCTTCTCTGTGTTCTCTGCGCTCTCTGTGGTGAAAAAAAGAAAAGAAAAACGGGTCTATTACTTTCCGGCGGGAGCCTCAGAATTACGACTCCGTCCATGATTTTGGGAGAATTGAATATGAATGATGAATATGTAGAAGAAATCCATAAGATTCGGGAAAACATTTACGCCGGGTCTTCTTTGCCCGGTTTTTTTCCAGGAGCACAGGCTTCCAGCCTGTGTCACGGGCAAGATGCCCATGCTCCAACCATGATTTCAACAGCGTACGGGTTTTGCTATAATTGTTCCGTTGTCGCTTGATCACTCTTTTCAATACGATTTCATACGCGGAAGAGGCCGCGTCGAAAGCCCGGGGCCGGTTTCCCGAAAAGATGGTCGTCAAGGTCGTCGACGAAGCGGGGCAACCGATCACCAGCGCCGCCGGGTATCATCGCTCCGGAAAAGACCGACTTCATGCAATACACGGCGAGAATCGTGGTGAAGCCGGACGATCTTGCCGATTTGACGATGCCGACGCTCCCGAAAGAATACTGGCCCGATTATACGCAAAAAGACCGAAGCCAATGCAACCTCAAACGGCTCGCTTGGTACGAAACGGAAGAAGGAAAAGAATACAAAAGAAAGGACGAGCGCAACACGAAAGCGCTGAAAAACCTGCGTTTCAGCGTGTTACTCGAAGACGGAACGTTCCGTTTCGACGACCTCCCCGCAGGCGAGTACGCGATGGTGATTTCCGAGTCGGATAACTGCGGTCTCGGTTTCGAACTCGGGCGGTGGTACCTGTTGACGACGTTCATCGTCGAGTCGACGGAGGAACCGCTTGAGTTGGGCGAATTGAATTTGGAGCCGATAAAGCTTTGATCAGCCCGGGGATTACGGTGGAGTACCACCTTCATCCCCGGCTCTTTTTTCTTTTGATGCGAATTATTTCGCGTCCTGGATCAACTGATTGATCATGGTGTTTTGCGAAACACCATTCTGGGTCGCCATCTTCGTGAGCTGCTTGTGGGTCGCGGGATTCATGCGAAGTCGGAATCCGACGGAACCTTTCGCGGCGACCGGCTTGGGGCCACCGGCTCGGGCGGTTTTCTTCTTGACCGGTGCGGCGGTCTTCTTCACGGGAGCTTTCGCTTTTTTCGTGGCGGCACCTTTAACGACTTTGCTGGTTTTCTTTTTCGGCATGATTTTACAGGGGTTAGGGGTAAAAAGAGATGTGGTGATACTAACGACTGTTCGGAATATACCACCATGGCGACATGGCGTAAAGAGTGTCAAGAGGGGTTTTTGAAATTTTTCCCAAAATATTCCCCTTTTTGGTGTTATTTTTACCCAAAATCATCCATGTCGCCACGCTGACGCCGCACATGACACGAAAAACCGCAAGATACCGCGTGGAATCATCGAGCGTGAAAAAGAGGAAAACAACCCTTTATGGTGCAGCCTGTTCCTGATAGGTGTGGTACAGTTCCCACCACCTTGCGACCATTTCGGCGAGGCGTTGCGGCTCGGATGCGGCCAGATCATTTTGTTCGCAACGGTCGGTTTTCAAGTCGTAAAGCGCCCAGCCCGCCGCTGCTTCGCTTCGCTCCACGGGAAGACGTTCGTTCGGCTCACCCGTTTTCGTGTAAAGAATCTTCCAGTCCCCCAACCGCAGCGCGGCATTACCGGAGTGCTCGTAATAAATGTAATCCCGCTCAATTTTCGCGTTCTCTCCGCGAATCGCGGGAAGCAGACTGACGCCGGGGAAATCGGGGACATTGACGCCGCCGTGTGTTTTCGGAGGTTCGACGCCGACCAAATCGAGGATGGTCGGAACCAGATCGACGACGTGCCCGGTGCCTTCCCGCAACGTTCCGGCTTTCTTGATACCATTGGGCCAATGCACGATCAGCGGCGTCGAAACGCCCCCTTCGTGATTCCAGACTTTATGCCGACGGAACGGCGTGTTCGAAGCGGTCGACCAGCCCGGCCCCAGACAAAGATACGAAGCGGCGGAGCCCGGCGCGGCGTTCGGATCGTGCATGTCGCCTCGAATCAACAGTTCCGCCGAAGCGCCGTTGTCGGAAAGAAAAAACACGATCGTGTCGTCCCAGGCGTTCATCTCCCGGATCTTTTCGAGAATTCGTCCGACTCCCTGATCCATCCGGTCGATCATCGCGGCGTGGATCGCCATTTTCGTCGCCTGGAACCGCTTTTGCTCCGGCGTCAACGCGGTCCAAGCGTACGGATAACCCGCTTCGCCGTCGCCGAGGTTGCTCGACGCGATGTCGAACGGATGAGGCGGTCCGCACGATTCTTCCCGAGGAGACAACGCACAATCCACGATCCCGGATTCCAGGAGCTGCCCGTATCGTTCCTCACGGATCACGTCCCAGCCGACGTGGTAACGGTTTTCGTATTTCGCGATGTCTTCCGGAGGAGCATGCAGCGGGAAATGCGGGACCGTGTAAGCGGTGTAGACGAAGAACGGCTTTTCCGGATGAAGCCGTGCGTGTTCGTCGAGATGCTCCAGCGTATAGCCGGTGATCGCGTCGGTCGTGTAATAGCCGGTTCCGGGCTCGATTTCCGGGAGCGGTTGGTCGTCGAGTTCGTGCGTTTTCGGATTGAAATTCCGGTCGTGATCCTGGAGGTGATACGAATGATCGAACCCGCCGTCGGCGACAATTTTCGGGGCGCCGGGAACGTGCCATTTTCCGGAGTGGTAGCAGCGGTACCCGAGCGGTTTGAGATGGTGAGGAAGCAGCGTCGTCCAATTCGGGAGCCGTACGCCTTGCTGGACCGGATCCATGCGGATCTGCTGCGGATAATACCCGCTCATCAAAGCGGACCGCGTCGACCAGCATCGGGCGGTGTTATAGAACTGCGTGAACCGTAATCCTTGCGAAGCGAGGCGGTCGAGGTTCGGCGTTTCGATTTCGCCGCCGTAACATCCGAGATCGGAAAACCCCATATCGTCGACCACGATCACGACGACGTTCGGACGTTCGGCGCCGAAAAGCGACGAAGTAGACGACAATAAAAACGCCGACAGAACGAACAACAAACTTCTCATCACGAAACTCCGGAAAGAGGCGACATTTTTCACGCAAAAACACAAAGGCGGCAGGGCCGCCAGCCAAAACGAGCTGCCGCTCGGATAAGTGTTCGCTCCCGTTGTTCGCTTACTTCGTTAAAAATTCAAGATGTTTGAAGTTGGAAATACAGAAGCGGCCGGCCGCTTACGGAAATACATTATCTGTTTTTCCGATCAGGGTCAACCGCCTTCTTCGCCGAAAATGTTTTGGAGCGTGGCGTCTCGCTTGTTTGGTTCAGCCGGGAAGTGTCCCGCGGGCTTTTAATGCTCTTCCCCGAGAATGCTGAAATTCTCGCACAGGAAAATGTAGCCGAGCAGGGCGATGGTGATCATGCCGAGAACGATCAACCATTCCAACGGCGACGGGAAGTACGCGACACCGGCGTTGTCCCACATGCCGACCATGACCGTATTGGCGCGGTTGAGGAAGACGCCGAAGCTGCCCAGAACGCCGTATGTGATGAGTCCGCCGCGGGTGTTGGCCATCGGCGAGTAAATGATGATCAGCGGTATCACGAGCCCGAGAATGATTTCCACCAACAGGGCACAGCTCGCGAAATTGAAGCTCAACGCCGCTCCCACCTGTCCGCGGGCGATCAGGTCGCCGATCCGCAGCACCAGATAAACGATCATCAAAACGCCGCCGATCCGGCCCAAAAGCCGCATCGGAGCGATCGGAATCCGGTATCCGAGCGACCAATCGTTCAGGACGGATATCACGGCGACGGTCGCCGGTCCGACGTACAGCGAAGAGAGCAGGAAGAACACGTAAATGATCGGGCTCCACCACAGCGGGCTCAACTTCCCTTCGGCGAGCAGATACAACGTTCCCAGCGTCGCCTGGTGCATCGTCGGCAACGTGACGCCGAGAATGAACATGAACGGAAGAATCTTGACGAGAATCCAGTGAAGCTGCCGGAAAATCTTTTCGGTCACGATTTCCGCGAACTCGAAGCACTGCACAACCGTATAGGTCGAGATGCACAAAAACGTCTCGAACATCGGCGAGGTATGACCCCACGAATAAAACGGCGGCCAGAAATTGAACCAACGGCCGATTTCGAGGAACAGCCCGCCGAGACCGAGGAAATACCCGATCATCGAAACGGCCAGCGTCGTTCGACCGATCGGTTGCAGCGCTTTGATGTGCAGCACGTGAACGAGAAACGCCGTCCCGAACCCGCCGCCGGCCAGCGCGATCGCACCGAACACGGCGACCGCTTTCCATAGGCCCCACGGCCAGGCGTCATTCAGGTTCGTCACCGATTCGAGTCCCATCACCAGGCGATACGCCATCGCAAGGAGCGCGAGCCCCGAAAAAGCGATCAACGCGACACGAAACGGAGTAAACTTGAACGTCCAGCGTTCGAGGTTCACGCGAACGCCCCACCCTTCGATTTGGACGCTCCACGGAACTTTGACGGAATTCGGTATGGTTTTCAGGGTCGGATCGCCGTGATCGGGCATGATGATGTCACTCATGTTGGATTATAAAATGATGCGGACTGTCGTTATTAATGAATTTGGTTTTCGACAAAACACTTCTTTCAGCGGTCCCCTCTCCCCCGGTAATCCGGGGGAGAGGGTTAGGGTGAGGGGGTGGAGCTGTGTTCCGCTTCACCCTCACCCTAGCCCTCTCCCGGAGGGAGAGGGGACCGCGTTTTGCCGGCACTACGCTTGCGGTTCCGATTTGTTGTCTTCGATCTGCTTCGTTTCGGCGGCGACGCCCCCTTTGCGTTTTGTAATGAAATACAAACCGGCGAGGATACCGAACCAAATCGCGCCCAAGACCGGGCTGGCGTGCATAAACGGAGCCGTGACCTTGGCAATCGTCTTTTTCGGAACGTCTTTGAAGCCGAGTTCCTTGAAAGGCGTGTCGGAAATGTACATCCAGCACGTTCCGCCCGCTTCCTCTTCGCCGTAGATGTGATCGATGTACTTCTTCGGGTTCTTCGCGATCAACTCCTTCGCTTCGGCCAACAGGGCGTCACGGTCGCCGAATTTCATGACGTTCGTCGGGCAAACGGTCACGCACGCCGGAGATTCCCCCTTGGCGGTGCGACCGCTGCACATCATGCACTTGGTCATGACGGGGAACGTTTTGTTCCACTCGAATTTCGGAATGTTAAACGGACAGCCGATCATGCAGTATCGGCAACCGATACAGTTGTTCGGATAGTAAACGACCGGCCCGTCCTCCGTTTTCTGAAACGCTTTCGAAAGACACGCGGTCACACACGCCGGATCCTTGCAATGCAGGCACTGGTGTTTGGCGAACCGCCACGCTTCCTTGCCGTCTTCCGTCTTGACGTTGCATTTCTGCACGACGGTCCAGTTTTCGTCGGCCAGCTTCGCATCTTCGCCGTCGGTCGGAGCACGGTGCTC
This sequence comes from Thermoguttaceae bacterium, assembly GCA_031549565.1. GTDB lineage: Bacteria > Planctomycetota > Planctomycetia > Pirellulales > Thermoguttaceae > JAVBSX01. The sequence goes on along the minus strand of JAVBPO010000065.1, from coordinate 46,602 downwards.
GACCCATTTATTGTTGTTGTACATCTTGCACGCGACTGTACAGCTTCCGCAGCCGATGCACTTCGTTAAGTCCACTAAAACGCCGTTCATGATGAATCTCCCGGATATATGTATGGTAAATGATCTCGTTAGCGGCGGGGCTTGCCCCGCGTTTCCTGCGGTCTGCCACCTGCCGTCTGACTACTTCTTCGCAACCAGGTGCATGCTTCGATCTTCGTAGTGATGGGTGTGCAACAGTTCGTGAGCCAGGTGTCCGTTCGGTTCGCCGAGGTAATCCTTGTACAGGGCCTGGATCTCCGGATTTTCGTGACACAGCCGCAACTCCCGCTTGTTATCGATCGCATACAGCGCCCCGATCCGGGCCTCGCGCACCTGGTCCGACGGTGTGAGCGACGTCTTCGGCTGTCCGCCGCCGCTGTTGCAGCCGCCCGGGCAGGCCATGAACTCGATGAAGTGCCAGCTTTCCGAACCGTCTTTGACCCGTTTGAGCACATGTTTGGCGTTTTCCATACCGGCGACGACCGCGACGCGAACTTCACCGACACCGGGAACGTCCAATTTCGCGCTCTTGATTCCGGCCAGACCGCGAATCGGTTCCAAATCGTACAGCAATGCAGGCGGTTTTTCGCCCGTAATCAACGAGTACGCCGTCCGGACCGCCGCTTCCATGACACCGCCGGTCGCCCCGAAAATCGCGCCCGCTCCGGAGTATTCGCTCATCAGCTTGTCGTAAGGCGAATCTTCCAAAGCCATGAAGTCGATCCCCTTGATCTTGATCAACCGCGCCAACTCCCGGGTCGTGAGCACCAAATCGGTGTCCCGCATTTTCGGATCGCCGAGTTTCACGCCGGCGTTGTTCATTTCCGGGCGACCCGCCTCAAACTTTTTCGCCGTACACGGCATGATCGCAACGGAGAAAATCTTTTTTGGATCGAGTCCGTTTTTCTCGGCGTAATGCGTTTTGAGCAGCGGCGACAGCATTCCCATCGGCGACCGGGCCGTCGAAAGGTTCGGGAGCAGCTCCGGATAAAAGTATTCGCAAAACTTAACCCAACCGGGGCAGCAGGAGGTGAACTGCGGAATCGGGCCGTCGATTTCCCCCTTGATTCGCTTGACCAATTCCGTCGCTTCTTCCATGATCGTCAGGTCGGCCGCGAAGTTCGTGTCCAGCACGGTCTTCACGCCGAGCTTACGCAAGGCCGCGACTTGTTTCCCTTCGACGTTCGTGCCCGGCGGCATACCGAATTCTTCGGCCAGCGCGATCCGGGTCGACGGGGCGGTCTGAACCACGATGTGCATGTCCGGGTCTTCGAGCGCTTTGAGGAACGCTTTCGTGTCGTCCCGTTCGGAGATCGCTCCGGTCGGACACCACAGCGTACACTGCCCGCAGCCGATGCACGGAATGTCGTCGACCAGCGGCAACTCGTAGTGTCCCATGACCGCTTCGACGCGGTTGCACACATCGGCACATTGACCGCAAAGGATACACTTTTGGTCGTCCCGCATGATCGTCAGATTCATCGGGTCGATCGGAACACGACCGCGGACTTGGGGGGAAATGTTGCCCGTATCCTCATATTGGGTCGCGATCCAACCGTCTCCACCGCTCGGTTTGCCGTTGCAGCCGATCACCGTCACGGCCAAACCGGTTCCGGCGAGCTTGATGAAAGAACGACGGGACACCCCGTTTTCCTGTTCTTGCAGATCGGTATTGATGGGATTCTCTTGTTTCATGGTGAATTCTCCGAACTCCGGATGGGTTGAAAAAGAGGAGCAACTCGCCCCCTTTACTCTGTTTCCGAAATCAAGGTTATGTTTCCTGTCCTATTAGGTAAAAAATTATTTATTTGCAGCGTTAAAACAGATAATTATTTATTGATTAGATTCCATTCTAAATCAAGCCTAATATCCGTCAAGAGGGAAAACCGCATTTTTTTGCAATGTTTTGCCACCCCGTTCGCGGCGTGGCCCCGCCCTCTCTCTTGCCTCTACGACATTATACATTTAGCGAACCGAAAAATTCTAATTTTTACAGAAAAATCTGTAAAAATATTTTCCAAGTGGGATAGGATGCGGAAAAAGAGGGAGGAGGCGGAAAAATATCAAAAATGATGGACACATAGTTCGTCGAAACCAGCGATCGGATGTGTCGCGTCCTGAAAAAATGCAATGGTGGTTCGTCACTATAGGGAATAGAGGACAGAGGACAGACGACAGACAACAGAGAGGATTGCTACGCAATCTTTGGGGAGGTGGTTGATGTTTTAATGAGGGATGGGTCGTCTACTGTCTGCTGTCTGTCGTCTGCCTTCTTTGACGACCATTCAAGTCAACATAAAGTTTTGACGTTGACGAATCAATAGTGCATCCGATCACCCGCCGAGCATTGCTTCGGCGGCGAGTAGGAATTGCTCTTCTTTGGCGGTCACCATTCCGTCGGAACAGATGCACGCGTGAAACGCCTGCAAGCATCGCTTTCGGATCGGCGGGGCGGACAGGCGGATTCGCTTGAACGCTTCGTCCAAGGCGCGAAACGAACATTCGGCAACCGGGACGATTTCGCCGGTCAGGTTGAGCGTCTTCATTCCGTCGGAAAACGCGGTTTCGGCGTCCCGGAGCGTCGTGTGTCCGGAATACGCCAGATACGACAACGCCGCCTGGAGCGGTTCGCGAATCGCCGCGGTTCCCGTGTAAACGATTTTTCGCTCGGGAATCTCCGCGAATTTGTACCGCACGTCAAGGCGATACCGCGCGATTGCGGCAAGCGTGTACCGATACAAATCGACCTTGCCGAGTTCCCCGCAGAAAAATGTGATCGCGTCCCGAAAAACGCGGTATTGGTCGCCCGAAAGATTGTCCAAGCGTGACGCCGCAAGCTCCAGGATACGGCAGCGCAAACGGATCAGCGAAGCGAGCGGTTCGTTCTTTTTGAAAAACGATCCGATATAATCCGCGGTCCCTTCGAACGCGGTTCGCATTTCCGGCGTCAGTTTCGAAGCGACGGTTTCCCGCTGCGCCGTCCGTTTTGCCGGATCACCGCTGCACAGCAAGCCGAGCATCAGCCCGGCGATGCCGCCCGGAGTGAGCAGGAAATCGACGAGTTTCAGCGGAATCGCGTCCAGCGGCGACATTTCCGGCTCTTCCACCGGTTCGACCGGTTCTGCGATTTGTGTTTCGTCTTCGACAGGTTCCGATCCGATCGGCGTGAACGGAGTCGATTCGCCGTACCGTTGCCGCGCCAAAAATCGTCCGGCCCGCGGATTGGTCGCCGCGAGAAGCTCGTCGATGTACGCCGTGGTCGGAATCGGAACCTTCGCTTCCGCTTCGGCGCCGAGGAGTTTGAGCCGTTTCAAACTCGGCGGAAATGTCCCGTCGAAATTCGGATCGATCCGCAGAATACGCCGGAGCGGACTCGGATGCGAACTGAGCCAGGGAAATTCCCATGTGTATTTGTCGTAAATCCTCGCGATGAAAAGATGCGAAGCTTCCAAAGCATGGGCACTGTACACCAACGATCCGACCCGGGGGCACCCGATTTTACGTAAGGCATTTTTGATACCACGAGGATTCCGCGTAAACTGGACCGCCGCCGCGTCGGCCAGATATTCCCGCTGCCGTGAGATCGCCGATTTGATCAAAGCGCCGAAAAACCAACCGAAAAAGCCGAGAATCATCAGAGATATTGCGATCGTCAGATAAAAGATTCCCGTGAACCAACCCGCCGGCAACAGGAAAAACACTCCGGCGCTGCGAAATTCCAAGGTTTCTTCGTCCGATAAAGCCGATTCTGGCGGAGATATCAATCCGATGCCGAGCTGCGTCACCATTCCCAATCCGAACAAGACGCCGATCATGCGCATGTTCAGCTTCATGTCGCCGTTGAGAATGTGTGAAAATTCATGGGCGACGATGCCTTGCAGTTCTTCGCGGTCGAGATAGTTCAGCGCGCCGTACGTGACGCCGATCACGGCGGAGTCGGGATCGAAGCCGGCGGAAAACGCGTTGATGCGGCGTTCCTTTTCCAAGACGTACACGGCGGGAACGATGATCCCGGCCGCGATCGCCATTTCTTCGACGATATTCATCAGTTGCCGCTCCTCGAACCGTCGTGTGAACGGGCTGATTTCCCGACCGCCGAGCAGCTCCGCGACGGTTTCCCCGCCGCCCGACGAAAGCTGATGAATCTTGTACCAGCTCCCGAGGACGATGATCAGCGAGCAAATCCCCTGTGTCCAAAGGAAGCAATAAAAGCCGGTTTCCGAAAGCACGAAGTCGAGCCAGTGTCCCGTGATCTGCTTCTCCGAAACGCCGACCGCGTAAGCGATCGAGATGATCGGAACGTAAAAACAGAACCCGACGAAGAACAGGGCGAAAACGAACGCCAAAATCAACCAACCGGTCCGGCGTCGCGCCTGTTTTTGATGCTCGAAAAAGTCCATGACGATTCTCCTGTACGTTCGTACTATACAATCGGCACGAAAATTTTACAATCCACGGAGGGGATTGGACGGTCCGATGACGAGTGCTTTCGTTTCATCACGCGTTCTGGTATATTGGTCGAGTCGGCTTTCAACCCAATCATTCAATCGCTCAAGCACGGGGCAGGCCCCGTGGCTAACTTCCATGTCAATATTTCGCCTTTGTTGCTTTTTGTTTCTCCCGTGTCTGGCCGGTTCTCTTGACGCCGGTGAACCGTTTTCCGAACAGCGTTTGCAGGCCGATTGGATCATGCAGGATCGTGCGGCCGATTCGTCCGAATGCTTTGTCGATCCGAACGGTTCCGCCGCCGAACGCGCCATGCTCGAAAAGACCTGCCGCGAACTGACGCCGCAACAGTCGCAATCGATTGTTGAAACGGCGGACAAACTTGTCGTGGAAAAGGTTCCCGGCAACGATTCCCGCTGGAAATCGCTCTATCTCCAGGCGTGCAAGGTCCGCCGACAAAACCGGCTCACGGCGTTGGTCCAAAAGTATCCGAAAATCGTTTACACGAAACATTCCGTGCTCGGCGGTTCCCATTACGCTTATACGGAAGAGCCGACCGACGCCCACGCTCCGGAGCGGAACCACGATTTCCAGCCGGGCGGACAGCTTTGCCTGCTCTCGCTCGATGCCGACGGAAACGCGTCGTCGGAAGTGCTCTATGAGACGAAAACCGGTTTCCTTCGCGACCCGGACGTTTCTTTCGACGGCAAACGGATCCTCTTTTCCATGCGAAACAACATGGAAACCGACGATTTTCACATCTACGAATACGACTGCGACGCGAAATCGGTTCGGCAACTGACCGACGGGCTCGGGTTCGCGGACATCGAGCCGTGTTATTTACCGGACGGAAATATCCTGTTCACCTCGACCCGTTGCATGCAGATCGTCGACTGCTGGTGGACGGACGTATCCAACTTCTACATGATCGACAAAGACGGGCATTTCCTCCGCCGGATCGGATTCGATCAGGTTCACACGAATTATCCGGCGCTTCTGGAAGACGGACGGCTCATCTACACCCGCTGGGATTACAACGATCGCGGACAGATTTATCCGCAATCGCTGTTCGTGATGAACTACGACGGAACCGGGCAGACGGAATTTTACGGCAATAATTCCTACTTCCCGACGACGATCCTGCACGCGCGCGGGATTCCCGGTTCGCAGAAAGTCGTTGCGCTGGCGACGGGGCATCACTCGCACCAGCGGGGCAAATTAATCCTGATCGACAGGACAAAGGGAACGCAGGAGAATTCCGGCGTAACGCTTATTTGCCCGCCCCGGGAAACGCCGGCGGACCGGATCGACGCCTACGGCCAGGGCGGCGATCAATTCCAGTATCCGTATCCGTTGGACGAAAATCATTACGTCGTCGCTTACGTCCCCGAAGGTTTGGAGTGGAACAAATATCAACACAAGTTCGGCTTGTATTTCATGGACATCGACGGCAATCGCGAACTTTTGGTTCACGATCCGGCGATTTCCAGCGGCCAGCCGGTTCCATTGACCTCGCGAGAGGTTCCGCAGCTTCGCGCCTCGGCCGTCGATTTTGAGCAGGAAACCGGAACGTATTACGTCCAGGATGTTTACGTGGGGCAGGGGATGGAAAACGTTCCGCGGGGAACGGTCCAATCGCTCCGGATCGTCGCGTTGGAATTCCGTGGAGCGGGAATCGGCAACAACAGCAACGCCGGGCCCGCCGGCGGCGCGATGGTCTCTACGCCGATCGCCTGCGACAACGGAAGCTGGGATGTCAAACACGTTCTCGGAACGGTTCCGGTCGAAGAAGACGGCTCGGCGTATTTCGAGGTCCCGGCCCGGACACCGGTTTATTTTCAACTCCTCGACGATCGCGGCTACGTCGTGCATACGATGCGAAGTTGGTCGACGCTCCAGCCGGGGGAAATGTTTTCTTGCATCGGGTGTCATGAAAATAAAAGCGACACGCTCGACAACGTGAAACCGGCGGTCCGGCAAGCGCTCAAAAAGAGCCCCCGCAAACCGGAGCCGCTGTTCACGCCGGATCGCCCAGCGGACGTCGGCTTCAGCTTCGTCCGGGACGTGCAACCGATCTTCGATATTCACTGTGCAGGGTGTCATACGGGGCGGAAGAACGCCGACGGAACCGACGCCCCGTTCAGTTTGCTCGGAAATTCCTACGTTCCCAAAGACAAAAAAGAAGCCGAGAGATTTCATGCGGCCGGACGCGATTTCAGCGAAGCGTACGTCAACCTGGTCCGCAATGGGAAATCGAACGAAATCGTGAACTGGCTCGACATCCAGGAAGGCCCGCCGGTTTTGGCGCCATACTTCGCGGGAGCCGTGAAGAGCAAGCTGCTCGCGCAGTTCGAAGGGGACAAGCCGCACAACGACGTCCGACTCGGCGATCGGGAAAAACGGATTCTCGCCTGTTGGATCGATCTTTTGGTTCCGTATTGCGGTACGTATACCGAAGCGAACACCTGGAGCGACGCGCAGCGGGCGGAGTACGATTTCTTCCTGAACAAACGGAGCCGGATGGAAGAGATCGAGGCCGTCTCAGTTTCCATGTTCGTCCAGCAAAAGAAAGTGGAAGAGCTGATCGCGTACGGCGAAGAACCGGAGGACGTTGAAACGCCCGACCCGACGACGCTCCCGGTCTTCGACGCCGGCGGTCGGCAGCGAAAAGCCGAATTTCTCGCCAATTGGCCGACGAAGCGGCAAAACGCTCCGATTTACGGTCGGAAATCCGGCGACGAAAACACATACCGCAATTTAGCGTACAATCCGGATTCCTCGCTTTCCACACGCAACTATCCGCTGGCGACGTCCAACAGTGAATTCGGAATGAAGCCGGAATTCGCGGCGTCCAACGCGATCGACGGAAAAACGGACAACAAGGGGCACGGTTCGAAGTTCCCGTCTTGGGGCCCGAACAAGCGGACCGATTTGTGGTGGAAAGTCGAGTTCGGACGGCCCGTGGAAACGGACAAGGTCGTGATCTGGCTCCGAGCCGATTTTCCGCACGATTCCGCCTGGCGCTCGGCGACGCTGGAATTTTCCGACGGAACCCGCGAAAAGATCGTTTTGGAAAAAACGGACAAGCCGCAGACGTTTACGTTCAACAAACGAACGACGGCGTTCGTGAAGATCGCCGAACTGGAGCAGAACATGCCGTTCGGTTGGTGCGGCTTGACGGAAGTCGAAGTGTGGGGGAAAGATCAGTAAAGTTTAAAGAGCCGGTTATTCTTCCGGATAATGTTGTCGGGTAAACTCCATCGCGGCGCTGCTCAATTCTTCGAGGGACATCCCGTCAAACAGATCGGATTGCCAAGTCGTGTAATCGAACGGCTCACGATTAACCAGTGCGATAAACCGCTCCGCGTCGACCATGCCGAGATGGTCGATCAAAATATTCATGCCGGTACTTCGAAGAACGGTATCTGTCAGCATTTGTCATTCTCCACGAGTTGAACGAAATTGAGAGTCATCATTGTCACGTAATGGTTTCATGAAACGCCACAGAGCAAATGACATCATTATTCCGACAGCCGCGAAAAACAACATTGCCGCCGTTTCTAAAAGTTTTTCGCCGACATCCTTGGTGAAAAGCGCCGGCAAAACGGCGTTGTTGACTGCCACATACCATTCCGCGACGATTAGGAGCAGTAACATCGCCGTCCCCATAAACCAGGCCAAACTCAAAGACGATGTTCGAATCTGTTGCATTTTATGCTCGTTTTGCAATCCGTTCGGCAAGAGAAAAGCAAAGGGCATCATTGAAATGGCTTGTCGCGAGTCGGTTCGGGAAGTGTGATTGATGAAAAACGGCACTAAATACGTGAATAAGAAGACTATTCCTTGTACAAAAAAATTGGTGGCGGCGAAGGACAACTTCGAGCAGATGTCACGCGGAATACCATCGGAATCGTAGTTGACGATGATTTGCGACGGCAAGACGATGAGCAACGTCAGCGAGAACAAAACCCCCACGCACAATACGGCGTAGAAGATCTTTTTGAACCAGGCTTCCATGGGAAGGAAAGGGCGAGGGACCGCGTTATAACTCCAAAGAGCCGCATATACAGCGCAGCGGAATTTGCGGAACAGCTTGACGTTTACCCTGTTCCGCAAGTTACGCTTTGCTTCACGTGCGGCTCTTTGGCTTGCTCAGGAATTGGCCCAACGGAGTCCGTCGACGGCGGTTTTGCCGTAGAAGTCGCAGCCGCTTCGCTCGGCCATTAGCTCGCTTGCCGCGGCGCCGCCGACGAGAATCTTGACGCTGTCCCGCAGCCCGGCCGCTTTGATCGCTTCGATCGTTTCGGAAACCGATTTGTAGCAAGTCGTCAACAGCAGGCTCAAGCCGAGAAATTGCGGTTGATGCTCCTGAATCGCCGCGACGAATTTCGCCGGTGAAACGTCGACCCCCAGATCGATTACGGTGAAACCGCTGCTCTGGAATACCATCGCCGTGATATCCTTGCCGATGTCGTGAACGTCGTGCTGGACCGTGCCGATGAGCAGCTTCTTCTGGTCCGAAACGGCGTTCGGATCCGCTTTCATCAACGGCGAAAGCTGCGCCATGACTTTTTTCATGATCATCCCGGCAAACATCAGATCCGGGATGAACACTTCCCCTTGGTCGAATTTTTCGCCGAGGTCGATCATTCCGGCATTGCACTCGGCGACGATTTCCTCCGGCGCAACTTTCGCGTCCAATTTTTCACGAACCATACGGAGGACGTCGTCCTCAAGACAATCACGAATCGCCGTTGAAAGCTGCATAGAATTCCAAAAAGGTAGAAGGGTGAAAGGGGATAAGGGTGGAAGGGGATATGGGAGAAAGGAGGTCGATACTTTTCCCTTCTCCCCTTCAACCCTTGCGTCTTAAAAGGACAACAACAATTGCCAGAAGTAATCGTACGCTTCCGCATCGTTTTCTTCCCAGATGCGTTTGATCTGTTCTTCATCCCCTTTGATTTCGCCGTAGCGTTCTTTCGCTTCTTCCCAGGGAATACACACGCCGGGCCGGCGATTCAGGTTCATCGGATAAGGTTCCATTTTAATTATGAATTATGAATTACGGACTCGAAAACTGTTTTTCAAAATTCCGGTCTTTTTAGGATCTCGCTGACGAGGACGGCTTGTTGGACGCCGGCGGGAGACTGGAACATTTTCAGGATCTCCGCAGCCAACGGATTCGGTTGCGGTCGGCTCACGGTCGTCGCCGGGACGACGGGTTCCGGCTTCGGCGTCTCGACGACTGCTGCAAGCACTTGCGGCAAAACCGGTTCGGACGGCGGTTCGACGATTTTCTTTCGATTCGACTTGAATCGAATTTTCGGCGTTTTCACTTCCCGAACGGAAGAACCGTCCACGCCCTTCGCATCATACAAAATCCCCGCCGGTTCCGCAAGAACGGTTTCCTGTTTTTCACGAACCGCCTTTGCAGCGGACTTTAATAGTTTTTCCTGTTGTTTCCGTTTTTGTTCCGCAAGATAGTCAAACAGCGCTTTGACAAGCGGCCCCAAAAACATGATCAAAACAACAAATAACTCAAAAAATCGCATAATAGGGGGGATTAAATAAGAAATAAGAAATAATGTCAGGAAAACCAAAACAGAGTAGGAAGCGTAAGCGGGCGTAAATCACATGGTAAACTGCATCTCATTTTCTTATTTCTTATTTCTTATTTCTCATTTTCATTTACTATTCGTTCCCGCTTTCGAGATGGCTCCGCGCATTTCCGTGTCGGCTTGGATGTTTTTCAGGCGGTAGTAGTCCATCAGGCCGAGTTTGCCGGTGTTGATCGCTTCGCTGATCGCAACGGGAACCTCGGCTTCCGCTTCGACGACTTTTGCACGCGCCGCTTCGATTTGAGCGATGTTCTCCTGCTCTTGCGCGACGGCCAAAGCCCGGCGTCCTTCCGCTTTTGCCCGGGCAACTTGCGTGTCCGCTTCCGCTTGGTCCGCTTGCAGCCTCGCGCCGATGTTGTCGCCGACGTCGATGTCCGCGATATCGATCGACACGATTTCAAACGCCGTTTGCGAGTCGAGACGTCGTTCGAGTACCGTTTTGGAAATCCGGTCCGGGTTCTCGAGGACCGCCCCATGCGTTTCCGAAGAGCCGATCGCACTGACGATTCCCTCGCCGACCCGGGCGATGATCGTTTCTTCCGTCGCTCCGCCGATCAACTGCCGCAAGTTCGCGCGGACGGTCACCCGGGCTTTCACTTTAAGCTGGATCCCGTTTTTCGCGACTCCGTCGAGCGTCAACCGGCCTTTCGACGGCGTCGGGCAGTCGATCACCTTCGGATTGACGCTCGTTTGAACCGCTTCGAGCACGTTTCGACCGGCCAAATCGATCGCGGTCGCCAATTTGTAATCCAAGTCGATGATCTTCGCTTTGCTGGCAGCGATCATTGCCTGAACGACCAAACCGACGCGACCTCCGGCCAGATAATGGGCCTCGAGCGACTTGGAAGGGATGTTCTCCAGCCCGGCTTTGACCGCCATGATTTTCGCCCGCACGATCACTTCCGGATCGACTTTCCGAAATGTCATCCCGAGCAGATCGAGCATCCCGATCCCGGCTCCGGTCGTCACGGACTGGATCCAAAGCCGAAAAAATTTGACGAAAATGCCGAATATGACGAGAAAGACGACGCAAAGCACGATCGCGCCGATAATCATTAAAACCTGGAGCGGATTCGTCTGTTGTTGCTGGGCGAATAAGAACATGATCGAACGATGAAACGGTATTTTCAGAGGGGAAACGCGGCACATTTCCAGTAAAGCATATTCCAACCGGCAAGTCAAGGAAAATGGGAAAGATTTTCAGTTTTCGCGGGTCGACTTGATATTCCGAATGGACCAATCGTATGCGTAGTTGCACGGTGAACCAATTTTTCTACAACCGTCCCGAAAAATCTCGCAAATTGCCCTTTTCGGCTTCGGGGGCATTTTGTTATACTCCGCGCTCAGGAAGTCAGGTTTCCCGCGGGAATTCATTAACAAGGAGGTCAAATGTCCAGGGAAAAACGATTAGGACGCGGGTTGGAGGCCCTTTTGGGGAAAGTTGCCGCATTGGAAGAGAGCATGTCCGAGGAACCCTCGAGTCCCGCCGGCCAAAATTATATTCCGTTCGATTCGGAAGACCCGGAGCATTCGCTCCAGGATTCGCTGAAATCGCAATCACCGAACCGAATCGACATCATGTCGATCGACCGGAACCCGTATCAGCCGCGCATGGATTTCGATCCGGCGGAATTGGACGCACTTTCGGCGAGCATATCCGCGCATGGACTTTTACAACCGATCGTCGTTCGGCCTCACGGACAGCGATACCAGATCATTGCCGGAGAACGCCGTTTTCGAGCTGCTGTTCGAGCCGGTTGGAGCGATGTGCCGGTTCACGTCCTTAACGTCGACGACCGCCAAATGGCCGAGTTGGCGCTGACCGAAAATCTGCAACGCAAAGATCTCAACGCCCTCGAAAAAGCGGCCGCGTTCGCGAAGTACCTCGAAATGTACGGCGGGACCCACGAGGAGCTCGCGGCTCGACTGGAGCTGGACCGCTCGACTGTAACGAATTTGATCCGCCTGCTCGACTTGTCGGAAACGATTCAAACGATGATCCGCAAAGAGGAGTTGACCCAGGGACACGCCCGAACGCTCGTGACGTTGAAAGAAGAGTGGGAGCAAACCGAATTCGCGCAGCGGATCGTCAACGAAAACTGGTCCGTTCGCCAAACGGAGCGAGCCGTCAAGGAATACATCGAGTCGAAAAAACGCGGCGAACCGGGCGCGAACACGTGGAATATCATCGACCAGGACGGCAACCGCCAACCGGTCGTCCCGAACGAACACTTGCTCGAACTGGAGCAGGAATTCCGGCATCGCTTGGGAACGAAAGTCAAACTGACCCAAACCGACAAAGGCAAAGGCAAACTTGTCATTCCCTTCGATTCGCACGAAGAATTCGAACGAATCTATAAGTGGATTTGTAAGAATCAGAAACTGAAAGAAGCGGGGTGAAATTAATTATGAATAAAATGTGGTGGAAAAAACCGAGGCTCGGACCAGGAAAACAAAGGCTGGAATGGTCACTATTGTCGTACTTGGGCTAACGGGAATTTCGTTTGGTTTTCTTTTTGCGTCGAATCGGGGCGGCCTGTTTTTTGTTTTTCGCGAAAAGTTTCAAAAGATCCTGGCCGCCGAGAATCACGTAGGCGACCCCGAAAACGAAACTTCCCACGGACGCGGACAAGGAAATTCGGAGAATATCCGAAACGGAATCCCCGCCGGGAATCGATTGCATAATCATTTTGACGACGACCCCCAGGATCAGGGAAGCGAGGCAGGACCGCCCGATCGCGACGAAGAGCGAGCGGTAATTGATCAAATGAAATTTGATTCCGAAAAGGATGATCAGCAAAACGGCGTGAAGCGTCGCGGCCAAACTCGCGGCGATCGCCAAACCGGATTCTTCGAATTCCCAGATCAAAAGCAGCCCCAGAACCGTGCTGGTCAGCGCACTGAAAAGACTGACGCGAAACGGGGTACGCATATCTCCGAGCGCGTAAAACGCCCGGGCCAAAAGTGGAATGCAGCAAAATCCGCTCACGCCGAAACTGAACCAGAAAATCATGTCCGCGGTGCGGAACGCGTCGTCCGGCGTGAACGCCCCACGCTGGTACAAAAGGTGTGCGAGGTTGTCCGAAAGAAACATCAGCCCCACTCCGGACGGGATCGCCAACGTCAAAATGACGCGGATGCCGAAGCTGAGATCTTCGCTGATCGCCGTATAATCCTTCTTTGCCGCGTGTCGGCTCAACAGCGGATAAATCGCCGTCGCGATCGCGATTCCCAGGAGCCCTTGAGGAAATTCGTAAAGCCGTTCGCTAAAATAAATCGACGACGCCGAACCGACCCGGAGCGGATAAGTGATGACACCTCCCAACCACCAGATCGCTTCCCCCGCCTGCCCGGACAGAGCCCAAGCGATCGCGCTGGCGAGCAGGACGTTCAGTTGTGTCCCCATCAGTCCGACCATGGAAGGGAAAAACGCCGCTTTGACCTCGCCGATTTCCGTTTCCACGACGTTGCGACGAAAACGAAACTGAAAACCGTGATGCCGCAGAAATGGAATCTGGATCCCCAACTGAATCAGCCCGGCGCAGAAAATACAGCCGGTCAACAAAAAACAGCGTCCCAGCGGATCGCTCGTCACAAAAGGAGCGACAATGAGGATTCCGAAAAGCCAAACGAGATTCAAAATCGTCGGAATCAGCGACGGGATGAAAAACTCGCCGAGCGTCTGGAGCGAGGCCGCGGCGATCGCGGCCAGGCAGATGAGAATTAGGTACGGCAACATCAACGCCGCCAATTCGGAAACGACGTGAACCTTACTCGGATAGGGAAAAAAGAGGATTCCGAGCAGACATAAAATCTCCCCGATCAGGACCAACGTCACGAGAAAGATGAAGAAATACGTCAGTAATACCGACGCGAAAATCCAGGCTTTCCGGCGGTCCGTGTTCCACAATCGGGCGAAGACCGGGATAAACGCGACGGAAAGCGACCCTTCGCCGAACATGCGCCGTGTGACGTCCGGCAACCGAAACGCCAGCACGAACGAATCCATGATTCCCCCGGCGGACATGCCGAGCATCGCCGCGGTCGCCGCATCGCGAAACATCCCGAGAATCCGGCTCAAGAGCGTCCCCACACCCATGATGAGCGTGCTTTTCAGGAGTTTCTTGCGTCGGGGTTTCAGGGGCATGGAATTTTAAAATCAGAGCCGCACACGAAGTAAGCGGTAATCCGTTATCTCAACCGAATGGTTCATGGCAATGAAAGTCGTTAAGTTTGAAACCTGGGACCGCAGGCTTCCAGCCTGCCAGTGGGCGGTCGGCCACCGTTTGCAGGGCGTCCGACTGTTTCCCGCAGCGGGCTGGAAGCCCGCAGACCCAGGTGCAGGCAAGATGCCTGCGGTCCCAGCAAATGCTTAACGGCATTGCATGGCAATGAGAGTCGACCACCGCTTACTGCGTACGCGGCTCTGATTCGAAGGCCCGTTGTGGTCACTCCATCAATCAATGCAAGCGCATTCCCGGTTTGGCTCCTTCGTCGGGGGCCAGGAGGAAGATATCTTTTCCGCCCAGCCCGGCGGCGACGACCATTCCTTCGCTCAGACCGAACTTCATTTGACGCGGCTGGAGATTGGCAACGCAAACGACCAATCGGCCGACCAGGTCTTTCGGGTCATACGCCGATTTGATGCCCGCGAACACGTTCCGACGTTCTTCCCCGCCGAGAGAAAGCGTCAAACGCAGCAGTTTTCGGGCTTCCGGCACCTCTTCCGCTTCGAGAACTCTCGCGATCCGCAAATCGACTTTCGTGAAATCATCAATCGAGATTTTTTCGTCCACAAGCGGTTCCGCCTTCAGTGTTTCGTCCGAATCACACGGCCTCCCGACTCCCGACTCCTGACTCCTTTCCTCTTCCTTCGACTCTTCAATAATCATCTTAATTTTTTCCTGGGAAACCCTGGTCATAAGGTGTTGATATTCGTTCACGTCCGCTCCCAAAAGCGGTTTTTGGGCGTCGGACCAGTTCGTAATCGGGGCGTTCATCAAGGAGCCGACCAGCTCGGTGAGTTTCGGCAAAACCGGCGTCAAATAGACGACGATCTGCCGGAACAGGTTCATTCCGATCGTGCAAACGTCGCGGAGTTGGTCGAGTTTCTGCTCCTTTTTCAACGTCCAAGGGGCGTGGTCCTCGATGAACTTGTTCGCCCGATTGCCGCATTCCATGATCAGCCGCATCGCTTTACCGTACTCGCAGTTTTCGTAGGCGTCCGCGATTTCTTCGCCGTGTTTCGCGGCTTCCTCGAACAGACCGCCGTCGTTCGGATACGTTGCGGCCAAACCGGTTTGGTGCGCGAATTTCGCGGTTCGACTGGCAAGGTTCACAACGTTCCCGACCAGATCGGAATCGCATTTCGCGGAAAACTCGTCGAACGACAGGTCGAGATCGTCGACCCGACTGGAAAGTTTCGTTGCGTAAAAGTACCGTAAATAGGACGGATCAAGGTGTTTCAAATACGTTGACGCCAAAATAAACGTCCCGTTGCTCTTCGACATTTTTTCGCCGTTGACGGTCAAAAAGCCGTGAATATGGACTTTCTTCGGGAGCGTGAACCCGGCGATTTTAAGCATTGCGGGCCAAAAGAGCGTGTGGAAGTACGTGATGTCCTTGCCGAGAAAATGATGCAGTTCGGTTTGCTCCGACTTCCACCAATCTTCGTATTTTTGACCGTTGCTCTTGCACCACTGCTTGGTCGAGCCGATGTATCCGATCGGGGCGTCGAACCAAACATACCAGTAATTGCCGGGTGAATCGGGAATCTCGAACCCGAAATACGGCGCCGGTCGGGAAATATCCCAAGGACGGAGCGGTTCATGCAGAAATTGTCCGGCCAAATAATTACGGACTTCCGGCTGAAGCACGTCGGTGTTTTGCGTCCATTGATCGAGAAAAGTCCGCATTTGCTCCAAGTCGACGAACAGGTGCGGCGCACGACGCAGTTCCGGTTTCGTTCCGCTGAGCACGCTGATCGGATCAATCAGATCGGCCGGCGTGTACGCCGCTCCGCAAACGCAGTTGTCCCCCGGTTGGTTCGGTTTTCCGCATTTCGGACAGGTTCCGCGAACGAATCGGTCGGCCAAAAACGTCCCGGCGACGGTATCGTAAAGCTGCTCGACGTCTTTTTCCAGAACCAAACCAGCTTTGCGGATCGCCGCCCAGATTTCTTCGCACGTTTCGCGGTTTTCCTCGGAGTTCGTACTGCCGTAATTGTCGAAAACGATTTGAAATCCGGCGAAATCGTCGACATGCGCCTTTTGCATTTTCGCGATCAATTCGGTTTCCGGAATCCTTTCGGATTTGGCCCGAATCATGATCGACGTGCCGTGCGTATCGTCGGCGCAGACGTAAACGCAATCGTTGCCGCGCAGTTTCTGGAAGCGAACCCAGATATCGGTTTGCAAATATTCGACGAGATGCCCGATGTGAATGTGCCCGTTCGCGTAGGGAAGTGCACTGGTTACGAGAATACGACGTTTCATGGTCTTGGAAGTCGGAGCGAGAATCAGGAAAGCCTGAATTATAGCTTCAGTTTCCGCCGTGGAAAGTGTTGGCGGATTTGGACTGCAAAGTCAAGAAAAACCGCGTGGAGAAGCAAGGACGCGGAAAATTGGAAAGAATGCCAACCAACGCCGTTAAGTTTCGAAGCCTGCGGTCCCAGGTTTCGAAACTTAACGGCGTAGGGTGTCAACCCCTGCGACGCCGACAATGCACGAATTGCATCCCCTTCGTAAGCCTTGTCCGGCAATAAGGTTTTATAACTCATACTGTAAACAGTTTGAGGAAGGCTTTAGGATTAAGATTATGTCCTATCCTTTACAGTTTGAGAAGTTAAGACCAAAGTGTCAACACGACCTAAAGCTCAATTCTGATCGTTCCGGTGTCGAATGGTTTGTCGCTTTGTTTGCCGGGAATCGACGGAACGGTGATCACCGGTTCGGTCCACGTGTTTTCAAACGTGTCCCGGGTGTCACTGTAAAAACGGTCGTCCGATTTGATTTCGTTGCCCGGCTTCGGCTGGAAACTCTCGAACGAAACTTTGTACGTGCCCGGCGTCACGTCTTCGACGCGAAACGTACCGTCGGCGTTGATTCTCGCTTCGATTCTTACCTGCGGGACGATCGGACAGGTTCCCGTTTCTTCGTCGCAACTCATGTTGTAGTCCGCTTCGAGTTTCTTGAACGATTTTCCTTCGTCGGTTTCCGATTCCCATTTGTAGAACCAACGCAAAACCGCGGTGCGATCGTTTCGATCAATCTCTTTCGGAATCGGCAAGTTCGCGTAGTCCGGTTTCGGTTTCGTCGGATCGACGCTGCTGAGAGAAATCTTGGCGTAATCCCATTGGATTTTGTCGCGGAAAGAATCGGGAAGCGAAACTTTTCCGATCACCGGACACCCGACGCCGCCGATTTGAACGATGCTCGTCTTTCCCGATTCCGGCAAAATTTGCGTTTGACCCAATGTAAGTTGGGGAGCATAATGATCGACCGAAGAACGACCGAATTTCCGATCATTCATTTCGATCCAGTACGGAATATCGGGAAACACTTTTTCGGCAACGACTTTTCCGTTGGCATCGCTCACATACGGCATTTGAAAGAGCGGCATCGGTTTTTCCGGGTCCCAGGCACCACAGGAATACCCGCCGCCGAACAGGGAAACCGGCTGGCCGATACGCGGCTGTTTCCCTTTCATGAGCGTCAATTCGACCCGAGCCCACGGCTTGAGCGTGATCGTACCGTCGTTCAAATCGTCGCGAAATACGAGAGCACAGCCTTTTTCGTGAGTACAAACGATCACGTATCCTTCTTTTCTCGGGCGAAACGAAAATTTCCCATCCGATTGCGTTCGCAGGTAATCCCTCTGATATTCCGGCCCCATCCGGGTTTTGAGATCGTTGTCGATAATGTCTTCTCGACCGTTGGAGGAATCGATCAGCCGGACCTCGGCGCCGTCCGCCGGCTTACCGTCTGGCAACAACACGAGACCATGGATCGGTTCCGCAGGCGTCAATTCGAAATCGACGGTCTTTACGCCGTGAACGCCGACGAACGCTTCCGTTTCGGCGGGCAGATATCCGTCCGCTTCGACCCGGAGTCCCAGAGCGTACGCGTGCGACTCGACGGGGCAGGTGTACCGCCCGTTTTCACCCGGCTTGGACCACGACTTTTGCCAGACCATGCGAGTGTATGTTTCGTCGAACTTTGCGCCTGGTGTCACGTTAAAATTCGGGATCGGTTTTTTCGTGTCCTTATCGACGACCGTCCCGGAAAAGATCGGCTCGGGATAAAGCGTGATCGTGTACGGTTCTTTTCGTGGTGCTAAATCGTAAACGTCTTTCTCGCGAATCATTCCCCGTTTTCCGATAAAATACCCGATGTTTCCTTCCGGCGCTTCGGTCCATTGGCAGAACCCGTTTGCATCGGTTTTCAGACCGAGTTTCCAGTACTGTATGTACTCTTCCGAACCTTGCCAGGAATAGGGGGAAACGTACGCCCCTTCAATCGGTTTTCCTTCCGCATCGACGACTTTGAATTGGATCGTGTTGCCCGGTTTGAGTTGGAATTCCGGAACTTCGAGATTCCCTTTGATTTCCAGTTGCCGAATCTGCGGAGCTTTGCCCGGAGCGGAGACGATCAGGTTTTTACTCCCCCCCGGCGAAGAAGGAAAGACGTACTTTCCTTCGGAATCGGTTTTCGTTTCCTGGTAATACTCTTTTCCCTGCTGATAAAAGCCGCGATTTTGGTGTCCGAGTTCGACTTTGGCGTCAGCGATCGGCTTGCCGTCGGAATCGACGACTTTGCCGGAGATATTGTATCCCTTTTTCATCACAAACCGTTCGGTTCCCTTTCGCAGCCGCTCCAGTTCCGGCGTTCCCTGTTTGTAGTTGACATCAAGGTCGAGATAATCCGGGTGTGATATTTGAAACTTGTATTCGGGACAATCGGGCTTGGCGGTGTCCACCGACCATTTTCCCTCGGCGTTTGTTTTTCTCGGCACGAATCCGGTATCGACTTGATAGTACTTGTTAATGCCGGCATCAGGGATCGGTTGACCTTGTTCATTGACGACCGTTCCGCCGAACACAGCGCCGGGCTTTACGATGAAAATTTGCTCGGGAGGTACACCGGAGACTTGCCCGTCCACTCGATTCCGAACGAAAAATTGGCCGATGTATTTTTCCTTGGGAATGACCCAAAGTGCGACATAATTCAGATTTTTATCCGCAAATTCGGACAGATCGAGAATCGCGGTACCATTTTCGTCCGTTGTCTTTTCGGAATGAAATACATCGTCCGGCCAACTGATGCTCAATTCAAGCCCAACGTCCTTGACCGGCTCGCCGGCTTCGTTTTTGACGACGACTTTCATTTCCGGCGGGATGGTTTTCGAGGATCCGTCCTGGTGTGCGGGCGTCTTGTCCTGGAGTGCGGGCGCCTCGCCTGCACGTATATCTTCATTTTCCAGACTTTCCGCCGCTTCGCGTGCGGGAGAGGCGTCAACACTCCTTGTGGTCAACTTGATTTGTACGGCGCCAAACAACAGCAGGAGCGTACAAATGGTCAAAATCGCGATTTTTTTCATCAGAGAATCTCCTTGTCCTTGGGTGAATTCGTTCAGTCGCTCCGCGCGGAGCTTGATGTTGTTGCCGCAAAACGCGGTCCGATACACGGCGACGACCGGCGTGGTGTCGCGGAAAAGAAGCATCGTTTCGGCGAAATCGCTGGTCGCGTCTTCATTGGCTCCAAACGCTTCGGCGTCGCAACGCCATTCGGCCGCTTCGTCGAATTTTCGCACGGCGTGATGCGCGACCGGATTGAACCAATGCAAAAGCGTAATCGTCCGCAAAACGAACGACTTGAATAGATCGCCGTGCCGGTAATGCGAAAGTTCATGTTTCAAGATTCCAAGTCGCACATGATCCGGAGCTTCTTCCCAAAGCTCCTCGGGCACGACCACGACGTACTTCGTGAACAGTCGCAAAAGGCCCGGCCCATGATGCTCCACGATTCGCAGCTCGATTCGGCGAGAATCGATTCCGTAATCGGCGAGCAGGCGGTTCCATTCCCTCAAAAATATCGCGTCTGAAATCGAAGTGTCGTTCGCCTGTCGGACCGCCCGGAACCAGTAAAACAGTTGCGCCGCGAAAAACAAAGCCGCACCCGTCGCCCAAACGGCAAAGAGGAGCTCAATCGCGTACGCCGTGAAAAACTCCGACCATGTTCGTTGTGGAGTTTGTGGTTCTTCAACGACGATCGGTTGAGAAGCGACGGGAATCGAAACCGACGCCGGCTCGGTTTTCGGAGTGCTCTCGAATTCGTGCGGGCGAGTCGCCCACACTCCATTTTGCGGGGGGGGCGTCCACGTTTCGTCGGGGTGCGGGCGGGGCGCCCACGCTCCATTGGGCTCTGGTGTCAACAGCGGCAGTTCCACCGGCAAGCGAACGCATGCGATTCCGAGCAGCAAAACGAATCCCCACGCGAACCGGTTCCACTTCGGCAAGCGGCAGCCGGACACATAAAGCAGCGAGCCCACAATGGTCCCACCTATGAGCAGCAGGAGCGTGGAACGAATCAGGAATTCTAAAAACGGTTGCATTATTTCGCTCCTTTCTTTTGCGCGACGAGTTGTTCCAGAAACGCGAGTTCCTCTTTCGAGAAATCCCGTTTTTCCGCCAAATGCGACATGAGCGGCACGAGATTTTGGCCACAAAGCTCTTCAAAGAGCTCGAAATAACGTCCGGAAACGCGGCTGCGTTCGATCGCGGCTTCGTAAGTCGCCGGGTTTTCCGTGACTCGCCGCACGAGCCCCTTACCGACGAGCCGGTTCAACCGCGTATGCACCGTCGTTAAGGCGAGATTGCGACCGCGATCCCGGAACCACTGGACCGTTTGCCCGAGATTGACCGGCCCTTGCGACCAGAGCAGCTCCAGGATTTCCATTTCACCCGGAGCGAGTTTGAGTTTTCTTTCATTCAATTTTTTCGCCATGATTTTCTCCCAAGGATTCTACTGGGTAGTAATACTGATCGCAGTATACTACTCAGTAGAATCGCTGTCAAGAGAGAAAGGAGAAGAATGCGAAATAAGAAATAAGAAATAAGAAATAAGAGGCCGGTAATGCGTATCAGCTCAGAGCCCATCCGAGACCGGGGTTGTCGCTTTCGGAAAATTGCGAGTGTGCCGCCCGTCGCAGGCGACCAGTGTGCTGCCCGTCGCAGGCGACGGGGCTAACTTGTGTGCTGAAACACCGGCATGGGGCAACCGAGCATGGCACAGATCGCGCGGAGCAGTTCCCCTTCCCGAGGCGTGATCACGTTGTCCGCCGAGATGCACGCCATAAACGACGCGATTGATTTCTTCTTGATCTCCGGCGTGAATTGCGAAAGCTTTTTCAAAGCGGCGTCGAAACCGACGAACGTACACGAATCGCCCGGCTGAAGAAATCCGCTGATCCCGAATTCGGTCAAACCGGCCTTGAACGCTTTTTCGATTTCCGTTTTATCCGATCCGCCGGAATAGGCGAGGTTCGAGAGAATCGCGATCACCGCCGGCGTCGCGGCCTGAACGCTTGACAGCTTCGGCGGATTCGGCGGTATCAAACCGAAGTGAACGTCCAGGTCGTTCAGGAGTAAACCGCGGAGCGTGTATTCGAACAAATCGATCTGTCCGTCGGCGGCGACCAGTTTTTCGACGACCTGCCGGAATGTACGATATTGGTTCGGACTCAGTTGCCTTAGCGCCGGAAGGGCCTGTTGGACCAGCGGGATTTTCGATTCGACCGACGTGTTCGCCAAGCGGTCGAGCAGGGTTCGGACGAGTTCCACACATTGCGGTTCGACGCCTTGCCGGAGCATCGTCCATTGGCTTTCGCGAACTTTGGGATCCGTCGACATTAATGTCGCGAATAACACCGCTCTGGCCCCGAACGGTTCCCGGGTGTTGCTCTGAACTTCCGCCGGCATTTCTTCCAGCAGCGCGGACGCTACGGCGATCTGTTTGGCGTCAAGCTGCCCGATCCGTTCGAGCATGCCGAGCGGATTGAGGTCTTGCGGTTTCGGTGACGCCGCAGCGGGAGTCGGAGTGGACGCCGCAGCGGTTCCCGCTTGGATCGGCGGCAGGGTATGACGCTTCAGGTCGTCGGCATTCAGTTGAACCGGGTAAATCACTTCCGGAAACTGTCCGTTAAACGACGGGTCGATCGCGCGAATCCGGTCGGCCAGCGGCGGATGCGTCGCGAGCAGTTCGGCGAACGAACTGACACCACCGATGTTCGCGATGAACATGTGGGACGCTTCGCCGGAATTCGGATTCTGAATCGCCGAACTGACTCGACGACAACCGATCTTTTTCAGGGCTCCGGCGATGCCGCCTGGATTGCGAGTGAACTGGACGGCGGAAGCGTCTGCGAGGTATTCACGCTGCCGTGAAATCGCCGCCTGGATCAGTTGGCTGAAAAACATGCCTACCGCGCCGATGATACACAAACCGATCCCGAGAAGCGAAGCGACCGCCGCGATTCCGGCGCCGCCTTTGTTGTCGTCCCGGCTCGATCGACTTCCGACGTTGGCGTACCACATGATCCGCATGAGGATCGAACCGATGATTACGAGCAGATTCAAGCCGAAAAGAATACTGATCAATCGAATATTGATCCGCATATCGCCGTTGAGAATGTGACTGAACTCGTGCCCGATCACCCCTTGCAGTTCGTCGCGGGTCAGGTAGTTGAGCGTGCCCCGGGTGATACCGAGCGCGGCGTGGTTGGGAGAGAAACCGGCGGCGAACGCGTTGATGCTTTCTTCGTGATCGAGGATATAAACATTCGGAACATTAATTCCCGCCGCGATCGCGAGTTCTTCAACGACGTTGAGCAATCGCCGCTCCGTAAAATCGGTCGTCGAAGAGGAGACCTTGCGACCTCCAAGTTGTTGCGCGACAGCGTCCCCACCACCGCCGGCCAGTTCGATCGATTTGAAGAAACTCGCTCCGCCGACGAGCAGTCCGACGCCGCACGCCGTGAGGACGAAGAGAACCGGATCGCAATAATTCATCCGCTCAAGATAGGTGTCATACCCATCCGGTCGGGCAAGAACGACGATGAACACGACCAAGGCGTAAAGCGCGAGCGTCAAGGCCAACAGGGCCAGAATGTAGTAGAAGACCAATGTTTTCGTCCGACGCCGGGCGTTGTCCTGATGCTGAAAAAAGTCCATAACTTTCTCGTCAATTAGCGGGGAGCGTAAAAATACTTTTGTACCGAACAATCCGTGCTCGTCAAGCATGAGAAGTGGTTGACGGCATCGATGGAGAATGGGACAAATCCGAGCCAGATGCTTCTTTCGGGACAAAGATTGTCGACCAATGGATCGGGTCGGACCATCCGTTCGCGTCCTCTCGGTAAAAGAGAATGCCGACGTTGCCGCTAATTTCGCAGCTTGGTCCGAACGGCTTCCAAAGCGTTTCCAACTCTTGCCGGGAAATGATTCGGTTCGGCCCCGTTTGCGGATCATGAAGTAGGACGTCCCCTTCGGAATTCATTCCCACGAAAACCGTGAAATGCCCCAACGGCGAATCGGATCGGATACGGTGATTGAGTAGAAACCGATATCCCGGTGGGCCCGGTCGCTGACAGTTCCCGAAAAACGCGAACGGATCCCGAAGCCGACCGAGGATCGCGTGAATTCCCAAGCTGCGGGCAAACGATGCTAAACGGAACGTCTCGATTCGGAATTCGTTCGGCTGGGATTTTGAAACCGGCGTCTTGATTTCATCCCAAATTTGCGCCTGGGAAATCTCTATTCCGAAATCCCGAAGCACCATGCACAGCGCGGCTGCACCGCAATGCCGCTCCGTCTTCGAGGGAATTTGCCGCTCGAATGAATGATGTTCGCTCATCCCGGCATACGGACCAAAGCCGCCGCCCAAGAGAGTCCGACGCCGAAGCCGACCAGCATCGCCGTATGGCCCGGCTGGAGCATTCCCGCGTTTTGCGCGTCGATCATTGCGATCGGTATGCTGCTGGAAACCGTGTTGCCCCGCGTTTGGACATCGTTGAAATAGCGGTTGGGGTCTAAGTCGCACTGTTGCCGTAATCGTTCCAGCATGAATCGGTTCGCTTGGTGAAAGACGTAACAGTCGATCTGTTCCCGGGTTTTTCCGCTCCGTGTGAACAGCTCGTCGACCAAAGTCGGAACGTTTTCCAACGCGAAGGTGAAAATCTTCGACCCGTGCATGTAAAGCTGCTCAAGCGAGCGTAAATTTCCCTGCCCGTCCGGCTTTTCGACCGCGGTTTCTTCATTACGCGGCAAACGATGTCCGCCGGCGGGGACGATCAACAGATCGGCGCCGCTGCCGTCGGTTCCGAACACGAACGGACCGATCAGCGGCTCGAGCGAATCCGTTTCGACCGCACGAATCAGCGTCGCGCTCGCTCCGTCGCCGAAAAGCGGACGGTTGACCCGATCTTGCTTGTTGATGTATTTCGAGTACGTTTCCGAAGTGATAAAAAGCACGTTTCGACACATTCCGGCTTCGACCAACCCTTTACACAACGCGAGTCCGTAGACATACCCGCTGCAACCGAGGTTGAAATCGAGAGCGCCGCAGGTTTGTGGTAAACCGAGCTTATCCTGCAACAGACACGCGGAAGTCGGCAGGAAGTAGTCCGGCGACTGCGTACAAAAGAGGAGGAAATCGATTTCCTCGGGGCTGCACTTCCCTTGCTCGAAGAGTCTTTGCCCGGCGATCAACCCCATATCGACCGCCGTTTCCTCGGGCGCGGCGATCGGTCGTTCGTCGATTCCGAGTTTCTGAAGGACTTTCGCCCGGGTCCACCCGGAGAACTCGTGCAACAATTCCTCGTTGCTCAGCTTCGTCTCGGGAAGATAGTAGGAAAGATCGCAAATCTGGGCTAACTTCACCGGTAACTCTCGAATTCGATACCTATCAATCAGACTTTACAGGAAGCGCCCAATGTACCCCGAACCCCATGGTTGTAAAGGATACCCGAAAGGCGAGACTCCTCTTTTTCAATGAAAAACCCGTCCTTCTGATTGCTCCGATTACTTACTTTCGGCGAAAGCCTTGAGTTCGTGTCCGGCTCGGCCACAAGGAAACCGTCAAGGCGTAGGAATCAATTCATCGGCGAAAACTTCGCTCGCCTCCCCCTCGAGTGACGCCGTTGGAACCGGTACGGAGTCCGAATTCAAGACGGTTGCCGTAATTCGGACCGGATGCATGGCTAAACGTGTCGGCTCCGCGATCATGAGCGTTACAGTTTGGTCGTACGTCGACGCATGTTCGGGAAGCCGGACGCCGATGCGAACTTCGGTTGTTTTGCCGGGCGAAACGGAAATCGGGATTTTCTCGGAAAACGCACAACTGCAACTGGACCGTTCGCCGACGACACTGATTTCCTTTGGTGTCAGGTTGGTCATTTTGAACACTGCAACGGTTTTCGTTCCCGCTTCGTGGGATCCGATGTCCAACGCTTTCGGGGCGAGGTAAACCGCCTCCCCTTTCAAATAGGCCGACAGCGCCCCGAGTCCGCCAAACCGCCAGGTACCGACGCCAAGAGCCGTGAAAACAAGGAAAGATCCCAAGAAAAACAGGAGGAGCGTCATGCGAAAAAACTTTCTCACGATATTTTCGACTCCTTACGTTTCGCGACCATTTTCCAGAGTGCGACGAGGACCATCAGACCGCCGAACGCCATCATAGCGATTCGGAACAGACTCATGCGGCGAGGCCCGAAGTCCGGCTCCGGAAGCCCGAACGCCGAAAGCGTGAAACGCTTCGGATCCTTCGGATTCGTTTCACGAAGATCGAAATCGATATACGTCTCCAAAACGCCTTTCATGTTGTCGTCCTTGAAATCATAGTGAGTCACAAGATTGTATTTTTTCGGCAACGGAACGTGATAGGTATCACAATCGTATTCGCATTCAACCGTCGAATGGCAATCGTCGAAAAACACACGGTGAAACGTCCCTTTTGCGATCAAAAAATAATCGGTTTCAAGATAAACTTGCCCTTGCAAGGAAAAAGGTTTCAGATGAGGACGACTCTTTCGATCAATGTTGAGGTGCCGTGGAAAATCCTCATAGGTATAGTCGAAATCGAGAAACAACCTCTTTTTTCCCTCGTCTTCCACCCACTCGACCTTGTTGACCTTGAAATGCTCGTTTTGAAAAATATCGGGCAGATTTGGTAGGGATTGATAAGCAAACAAACCGACACCGAGCGTGTTGAATATGTTGTAGCCGACGGGTTCTTTCTTGCCGTTGTCGAGGGGAAAATGTTCGGGAAAATTCCACGATTCCAAGGTCGGTAGCGGTTGCGTGTCCATGGAAATTCGTTCAATCATCCAAGCGTCCGTAGGCTCCTTCCGCTCCAAAATGAACCGATAATCTTTGCCATCTACAGAAACTGCGTTCGCACCGCCTGCAATCGTACCGCGAATGTCTGCTTTAAACGGGTAGTTACAGATGAATTCGTTCATGAAATTACCATCATCTTGCCCGTTTCGTGAGTAACGATATGTTATTTTTCCTTCTATATTTCCTATTGCATGAAGATATGTCAACCAACGTTCTGGAAGAATTTCTCGATAATTGTCGGGAGAAATATCGCGCATTTCAGAGGAAAGAACAAAAGGAGCGTTGAACAAACAACATAACAGAAGTAGCAACAAGGCAATGACTCGACGCATTTTATCTTTTGTGGCAAAATATCACAACGTTTTTCTGTTCGCTCAGTAGCCTTTGGTTTTACAAAAACAGCTATCACCATCTTTTCGATCCTTCAATGCTTTTCCAGTTGGTGCGCAAACACAATCTTTGCAATCCACTTCCGAGCTGGCACTACTACTTTTATCGCAATTTCCTCCTGTGCCGGTAAGTGACAAGCATTTGCTGTACTGCTTACTCCAACTCGTATCTCCACACAAGGTGCTTCCGACCTTCATCACTCCCTTACACTCGGAATCGCAGCGGGCCAAGACATATTCCGTCGCGGCGGATAAGGCGACGACAGCGAAACACGCCAAAACGAATTTCCTCACTTGACCAAACGGTACATTATTTTTCATGGTATTTCTCCTTTTGAATTTGAAAACGGCTCCACAAAAATATCGAAACACTAATAATAGAATACCCCCCCCCCGGAAATGTCAATCTGTTTTCGAGAAAATTCGATGGTTTTTTGGAAAAAATTTGCGTTTTTGAAATCCGGCTCTCACGGTCTTTTCGACTCCTTGCGTTTCGCGGCCATTTTCCAGAGTGCGACGAGGACCATCAGGTCGAGAAAAAAAGGGGGCGGGAGAAATGCCGCAAAATCAAAGCGCGGTCGGGCGACTGCGTGCAAAAGAGAAGAAAATCGATTTCCTCGGGGCTGCACTTCCCTTGCTCGAAGAGTCTTTGCCCGGCGATCAACCCCATATCGACAGCCGTTTCCCCGGACGCGGCGATCGGTCGCTCGTCGATTCCGAGTTTCTGAAGGACTTTCGCCCGGGTCCACCCGGAGAACTCGTGCAACAGCTCATCGTTGCTCAGCTTCGTCTCGGGGAGGTAGTAGGAAAGATCGCAAATCTGGGCTAACTTCACCGGAAACTCTCGAATTCGAAACCTATCAATCGGACTCTACAGGAAGCGCTCAATGTACCCCGAAACCCATGGATGTAAAGGATACCCAAAAGCCGAAGCATCGTCGGATCGGCGTCAGGCGACCCGTGGAAAGCCTACTGGAAGAGTGCGGTTTAACCGCCCACAAAGTTTTACTGCAACCGCTTCGCATCCGTTTTTTACCGGCGTCTTGATACTGTGGGTGGAGTTTCCTATAATTTCCAAAGAATGTGAAAAGTAGCGGCGTCGCAAGCGACCGACTCTCGCCTAACAGACCCAGATTCCTCAATATACCATGCCTTGGTTCTACGAAGAAGGAACTCTCACGAAAGAGAACGTCTTAACTCTCGTTCGCAATGCAGCCGGGGAAGCCCGCGACCGCATCAACGGAAAGCCGAAAAAGGTCCTCATTCTTCCGCCCGACATTACCCGGGCTCACAGCGGGGCGGGGTGGATCGCGGAAGAATTCTACAAAATCTTCGCGGAAACCTCCGACGTGCATCTCATTCCGACACTCGGACAGCACGTTCCCCACACGCCGGAGCAAAACGAGTGGATGTTCGGTTCAGTTCCGGAAGCGAATATTCATGTTCACGATTGGCGCAACGGCTCCAAACGGATCGGCGAAGTTTCCGCCGATTTCGTCAAAGAAATTTCCAAAGGAAAAGCCGACTGGGAGATTCCCGTTTCGCTCAACAAGATGCTTCTGGAAACGAAATGGGATCTGATCATCAACGTCGGACACATCGTTCCGCATGAAGTACTCGGTTTCGCGAACCACAACAAGAACTACTTCATCGGCCTCGGCGGCAAGGAAATGATCTGTGCGTCCCACATGATGGCGGCGTGTTGCGGAATCGAGAACAATCTCGGGCAACTCATCACGCCGCTTCGCGCCTGTTACAACGAAGCGGAAGACCAGTACCTGTCCGAGCTTCCGGACTTTTATTTCCAGGTCGTTATGGCGTACGACAAAGCGGGCAAACTCGGACACACCGGCGTGTACGTCGGCGACGATCTGGAAACTTACCTCATGGGCGCCCGGGCATCCCGGGAACAGAACATCACGATCGTGCCGCCGCTGAAAAAAGTTGTCGCCGTGATGCAGGGGGACGAATTTCACAGCACTTGGGTCGCCAATAAAGCCGTTTACCGGACCCGCAAAGCAATGGCCGACGGCGGCGAATTGCTCATCATCGCGCCCGGTTTGAAGCGGTTTGGCGAGCAGGAAGACGTCGATCAACTGATCCGCAAATACGGTTATTGCGGCACGGAAAAAGTAATGAAGCTTTGGAAAACCGAACCGATTCTTCAGGATCTGACGCACGGAACCGCCCACCTGATTCACGGCTCGTCCGAAGGCCGTTTCAAAATCACCTACGCGCCGGGACACCTGACGAAAAAGGAGATCGAATCGGTCGGGTTCGGATACGCCGACCTCGCGGAAACTTTGAAACGGTACGATCCCGCGAAAATGAAAAACGGAAGGAACACCATGCCGGACGGTGAAGAGGTTTACTACATCAGCACCCCTTCGGCTGGACTGTGGACGACTCAGGAGAAATTGTAGCCTACAAATGATTCTCACGATAGAAACCACCTGCGACGAAACGGCGGCGGCCGTGATCGGCGAGAATCTGGAAGTCCTCGGTTCGGTCGTCGCTTCCCAAGACGATCTGCATGAACGGTTCGGCGGCGTCGTTCCGGAGATTGCGTCCCGGGCGCACTTGGAACGGATCGTTCCGATCGTCGACGAAGCGGTCCGCCGGGCCGGGATCGTGCTGGACGACTTGGACGCGGTCGCCGTTGCCAATACGCCGGGACTGGCCGGTTCGCTGCTCGTCGGATTGACCGCCGCGAAAGCGCTGTGCGTCGCTTTGGACAAACCGCTTTTGGCGATCAACCACTTACAAGCGCACGTTTACGCGTGCAAAGTCGCTTTTCAAACGGAGATTTATCCGTGCGTCGGCCTGATCGTCAGCGGCGGACACAGCAGTTTGTACCGCTGCGAAGGTCCGACCGATTTCACGTTGCTCGGCTCGACGATCGACGACGCCGCCGGGGAAGCGTTCGACAAAGTCGCCGCGATGCTCGGGCTGCCGTATCCGGGCGGTCCACATCTGGATCGGATCGCGAAACAGGGGAATCCGAAAGCGTATTCGTTTCCAAGGACGTTTCTGGACGAACCGGACCGGCTTCAGTTCAGCTTCAGCGGCTTGAAAACAGCGATTCGGTACAAACTGGTCGGACCAGGCAAAGCCGATTTCTCGCAAGTGAACTTATCCGAACAGGAACTGGCGGACCTTGCCGCTTCCTTCCAGGAGGCGGTCGTCGACGCGTTGGTCGGTAAAGCGATTCACGCCGTCCGGAAGACCGGCTACGAAACGCTTTGCGTCGGCGGTGGGGTTGCGGCGAATTCGCGGTTCCGTGAAAAGATGGAAGACGCCGCGAAAAAACACGGCATCCGTCTCTTTATTGCTCCGAAAAATCTGTGTACCGACAACGCCGTGATGGGCGCCGTCGCAATGGAACGTTTCAAGAAGGGGCTTTTCGAGTCGCTTGATCTGGACGTTTTTCCGGGACTTCTTCGTTAGCGGCGTGGGCTTGCCCCGCGTTTGTGGGGGAAAAGTTTTTTTCCAAGAGCGGCTTGATTTTTGGCGCCGCCGCCCTATTCTGGTGTGTTACGTTGGAAGTGGTTTCAAGGGGCACAAAAGTGTTCTCTTTCGATCCGCTTCGCTTTTCAAAAGAAATTCCTTACACTTCAAAGGAGATTACCATGTCTGCTGTTGTCGATAGAGATAAATGCACCGGTTGCGGTGAATGTGTCGCTTCCTGCCCGCTCGAAGCGATTGCCATGAAAGACGATAAAGCGCAAATCGATCCGGACACCTGCGGCGATTGCGGCGCTTGCGTCGACGTCTGCCCGGTCAGCGCGATTTCGCTCGAGTAAAATGATTGGAGTGTGGGCGTCTCGCCCGCACGCATACACGGGACCTGATCCCGTGGCAAAGAGGCTGTTTGAAAATTCAACACTGAAAAATGTTGACGGACTGTCATTCTGAGGTACTCCGAAGAATCTGGTTCCTCAAGAGAACGTCCTTGAAAAACCAGAACGTATTGATTCGGAAGCCAGATGCTTCGTTTCACTCAGCATGACAACCTCCTCTCTTTTACGGTATAAATTATCAAACGGCCTCCAACTTCTTTCCCCCCTCCGCCGATGAACCTGAAAACCGCGATTTTCTGTGTGTCGTTTTTCACTTCCGTTCTTTGCTTTCAGGCGTTCGCAGGCGAGATGGAGTTGATTAACTCCCTCGTCAAAATCGAACAGGAAAGATCTCAAAAGGAAAAGAACATCCAAAAGAAGTACGCCCAAGATTGCGAAGCGATGTTCGCCAAGCAGCTTGAAATGTTGGCCGAAAGCCGTAAAGCGTGCGTCGAAGACGGAAATCTCGACGGCGTACTTGCCGTGCAAAAAATGACCGAAGCGGTCAAGGAATCGCAACTCATCCTGGAAGTCGAAATTTCCCTGGCCCCTTGGGACGGGCAGCTCGACGCCGATGTTCCGGAAAACGTAACGACTTTCCGGAAGACGACCCAGGAAGGAATTGAAAACGAATTGAAATCTTCAACCGAACAGATGTTTCGCGACGAACTGGACGCGTTGGAAACATTGATCCGGGAATCGACGAAACAGGAAATGATCGAGGAAGCGGTTTCGATCCGAAAAATTCGGGACGCCGTGCAAAAAGATTTCGACCGTTACGCGAAAAAGCCGACCTGTCCGTTCGGTTGGAAAAATGCCGTCGCCCGATTCCCGAAAGAGAAGAACATCGAAATGTTCGATCCGGCCGTGGCGCAGCAGCGGGAAGAAAAACTCCACGCGATTCAATCGAATCTGCCGGGCCCCTCGGCGAAACTGGAAGGATGCGGCGATTGGACCGAAGCCGGAGCGATGAGCGCCGACGGAACCCAATTTATGACCGGTTCGAATATCAACGACTGTACGGCCCGGCTTTATGAGCTTTCGACGCGAACACTTCTCGGGGAAATGTCCAACGACGGTCCGGTGATGGACGTCGCTTTTCATCCGGCCTTGCCGCTTTTAATCTCCGCCGATACGACGCCGAAAATCCACGTTTTCAACGCCGCGACGTTTGAAAACCACGCCGAATTCTCGCCGATGCCGCATTGCAACGTCATGCGAATCGCGATCCACAAAGACGGAGCTTACGCAATCGCCGGTTCAGACAAAGGGCGACTGTTCGCGTGGGACACGGACACGGGTAAGGTCCTCAAAGAGTTCGAGGAAGGACACACCGAAGAGATTCGTGATATCGCGTTTCATCCAAGCGGAAAAATGTTCGCGTCGATCGGCGTTGACGGCGCCCTTTGTTTCTGGTCGATGGAAAACAGCGAGCCGACCCGCAAAATCGCGTCCGCCGCACAAGGCGATCTATTTTGCGTCCGTTTCAGCCCTGACGGAACGAAATTGGCGCTCACGTCGAAGTGGAGCGAACCGTACGTCCTCATTTACGACGTCCCCACCGGCGTGCAGGTCAACAATTTCGGCGGATACGGACATTCGATGCGTTCGGCGGATTTCAGTCCCGACGGTCGGTTTCTCGTCACGGGCGACGTCGATTACCGGGTCGTCATCTGGGACATCGCGACGAAGGAGCCGCTCTGGTCCGACGCGAGGAACTCGGGCAATCACATTTACCGTGTCCGTTTTACGCCGGACCAGAAATCGCTCATCGTCGTCGCCGGATTCGCCCCGACGATTTACAATCTGCCGGAAAACTTCGCGGTCCAGGAGTGAGATAGTGAGGAAATAAAACTGCCAAAACGCCGGTCCCCTCTCCCCGGTATTCCGGGGAGAGGGTTAGGGTGAGGGGAAATGAAGCGTCAAACAGCTCCACCCCCTCACCCTAGCCCTCTCCCCCGGAGTACCGGGGGAGAGGGGACCATATTTTCGGACAGAAACCCCTCTCTGTTTCCCACCGTTTGCTTGTCATTTTACAACGCCCCGCCAATACCGCTTACACCGTGCGCGGCCCTGATTCGTGCGACTCCTTGCCCTATGCTGAACAATAATTCTTTTTCCGATCGCCTTGAAACAGCCGTTCGAGCCAAAAAATCGGCGGTCCTCGTCGGTTTGGATCCTCGTTTTGAATCACTGCCGCCTTCGTGCAAAGGTTCGTTTCTCGATTTCTGCAAAGGGGTGATCGACGTGGTTGCCCCACTGGTTCCCGCCGTGAAACCGCAAGTCGCGTTCTTCGAGCAACACGGAGCGGGAGGGATGGCCGTGCTGCAGATGGTGGTTCAATATGCCCGGCAAAAAGGACTGCTCGTAATCCTCGACGGAAAGCGCAACGACATCGGAACGACCGCCGCGGCTTACGCCGACGGAATGCTCGGCGAAAAAAGCATTTGGGGCGGCGACGCGATCACGGTCAGCCCGTACCTCGGCGACGACAGCTTGACGCCGTTTTTCGAAACCGCCGCCGACCGCGGAGCCGGCGTTTTCGTACTCGTGAAAACGTCGAATCCCGGCGGCGCGATGCTTCAGGATTTGATCGCGGCCGACGGCAAGTCGATTTATCGACATGTCGCCGAATATGTACAGACGGCGTCCTTGAAAACATTGGGCGCCGGTCAATACGGCAGTATCGGAGCGGTCGTCGGCGCGACTTGGCCGGAGCAGCTGGCCGAACTGAGGACGTTGATGCCGAATGTTTGGTTCCTCGTTCCCGGCTTCGGGGCGCAGGGTGGTTCCGCCAAGGACGTCGCTCCGGCGTTCGATTCCGAAGGGCTCGGAGCGATCGTGAACAATTCCCGGGGCATTATCTTTGCCCACACGCAAAAGCGTTACGCCGACCTCGATTGGCAACGCGCGGTCGAAGCGGCAACCGTGGAAATGATCGAGCAACTCAATTGTGTGTCGCATTGAGGAAAAAACATTCTTGCGTGGAACAGATGTATTCCGGAGAAAGGGCGGCAAACACAAGGATCTACCGCATCTGACACCGAGGTGCAAGACAGAACAATCCCTTTTCGAATCAGCCGACCTTACTTCCGTTCCTCAATCGGCACGTAATCGGTCGTTGTGTTGCCGACGTAAAGCTGACGCGGGCGGATGATTTTTGAGTTCGGGGTGTCGTGCGACTCTTTCCACTGAGCGACCCAGCCGGGAAGGCGACCGATTCCGAACAGGACCGTGAACATGTTCGTCGGTATTCCCATCGCACGAAGCAGAATGCCGCTGTAAAAATCGACGTTCGGGTACAGTTTCCGCTCGACGAAATACGGATCGGCAAGCGCCAATTCTTCCAATTTTCGGGCAATATCCAAAAGCGGATCAATCTTTTTCAGTTTCGTAAAGACCCGATCCGCACAGGCGCGTAGCATTTTCGCCCGAGGATCGTAGTTTTTGTAGACCCGATGCCCGAAACCGAACAGCTTGAACGGATCGGTTTTGTCCTTCGCTTTTTCGAGACATTCCTGAGCGCTCATACCCCCTTTGTGAATCTGGTCGAGCATCCTCATTACCTCGACGTTCGCTCCGCCGTGCAACGGGCCCCAAAGGGCGTTGACTCCCGCCGCGCAAGCCGCGAAAAGGTTCGCTTTCGCCGAACCGACGACCCGAACCGTTGCCGTACTGCAATTCTGCTCGTGGTCGGCGTGCAGGATCAGGATCAGGTTCAACGCGTCCTCGATTTCCGAGGATACCTCATACTGTTGGTAGGGAATCGAGAACATCATGTGCAAAAAGTTCGCGCAGTATCGCAAAGCCGGGTCCGGGTACGTAAACGGCAAACCTTTCGATCGCCGATACGAAAACGCCGCAATGGTCCGTACTTTACTAATCAATCTCGCCGCCGCTTCGACGAACAACTCGTCGTCCCCCAGCGGGAGGAATTTTTCGTAATAGCACGCCAGTTGACTGAGCATCGCCGAAAGAATCGCCATCGGAGGCGACTTGGGCGGAATATTCTGGAATTGACGGCGTATCCCTTCGTCGATCAGCTCGTTGTCGGTTAACCGATCTCGAAAATCGGCCAACTCCGGTCGTGTCGGGAGCTTGCCGTTGATCAAAAGCATCGCCGCTTCGATGAAGTTCGGCTTGGGCCGGTCGAACTGCTCGATCGGAATTCCACGGTATCGGAGAATCCCTTGGTCGCCATCGATATAAGTGATTTCGCTCCGGCAAATCGCTGTACTCGCCAACGATGGGTCGAAGGTCGTAATGCCGTATTGATCGAATAAACCGGAAATGTCGATTGCTTTCTGTCCTTCCGAACCCGTGTAGACCGGAAGCTCGATCGTTTGTCCGTTGACGGTGAGAATCGCGTTTTCGTCGCTCATGAGCAAAATAAAGTTAGCGGCGGAGCCTGCTCCGCCCATGATGAGAATCGTTAGCGGCAGGGCCTGTCCCGCCCATCACCACCCAAAAGCCTATTACACCATTTTCTACATTGGCATTTTATTGCGTGTCAATGTACGGAAAAGGGGTTTCCCGGAAGATTTTCAAACAAAGACGAAGTCACAACCGAGGGATTCCTCAAGAAGTGATTAATCTGCAAAGCCGGACGTTCCTTCGGTAGGGGCTGTGCGGGACGTAGGAACATACGGAAACAAAAATCGGCAATTTCCACCAACCGCACAAAACCCTTGCACGCTTTCGATTCGATACTATCGGTGAAGAAAGCGATAATCTTCGCTTTCGGCCTCGTTGACACAGAGCATCCGTGAAAAACGGAATTTTCGGAATAACCCGCACGAATGGAAGTGTGCGGCCCGACGGCTCAATTTCAATTTTCAACACAAAGGAGTGATGTATGAAAAAACTTCGTTCATTTCTTGCGACCTTGGGCGCGATCGGCCTCGCGTCCGGACTCTCCACGGCTTACGCCCAGGAGTGGGTCGAGATGACGCCCGTGACACCGCAACAGGAAATCCGGCAGGTTTCCTCGGATCATCGGGGCAATGCGCAATCGCCGCCGCAGGTCGTCGAATCGCCTTCGGTTCAAGCACCGCCGGTCCAGCCGTTTCACTCGCCGATGCCGCAACCGTACGAAACGGTCCTTCCGTACAGCCCGACGCCGGGTTACGCCGCGGAAGTCAAGGAAAAATCGTTCGACGATCTCATTCGGGATCTCGAAAAACTGAATTCGCAATACGCCGACCTGAAAAAAGAGATCGCGAAAAAATCGGACAAAGCCGACCCGAAGAAAGGATTCACCGCTCCGAAATTCGGCGGACGAATCTTCATGGACAGCGTCAACGTCGCCAACGTGGACCAGGACGGCCAGAATTACGGAACAGGATCCAACTACACCGGTTTCCGCGAAGCCCGTTTGACCGCGACCGGAACCGCTTACGATTTCCTCGATTACAAACTCGAAATCGGATTCGAAAACTGGAATGGAAACCGCGGTTCCGCCGGCTTCAAGGACATGTTCCTCGGGATCAAAAACGTTCCGATACTCGAATACGTTCGTATCGGAAATCAATACGTCGAGGACGCCGGGTCGGAAACCTGTAACGGCACGACGAACTATACGTTCATGGAACCGCCGAGCCCTTCGGGCAACCAGTTTACGTCGCGCCGTATCGGGATCACGTCCCGGCACCTGTTCGCGCAGGATCGCGGCCGGTTGTTCCTCGGGTTTTATGACGCCACGAACGTTTCGGACATACACCGGGCCGTGAAAGATTCCCAAGGCTTCACGCTCAACGGTCGCTTGACCTTCGCACCGATGTATCAGCAGGACGGTCGTTGCCTGTTCCTTTTCGGCGGATACTACAATTACACCGACCCGGGTTCGAACACCTTGCAAACCAAGGTTTCCCCGGGCGGATGGGGAGATCTCGGCCTGGATTTCATCGATTCCGGAGGATTTTACGCTTCTTCGTACCAGAAGGTCGGCGGCGAAGCCGTCTTCCAAAACGGCGGGTTCTGCGTTCAGGGGGAATTTTTCCTGCAACATTACGAAGACGCGTATCGAGCCGGTTACTTGGCGGAAAACAATGACAAAGACGCTTACGGCGGTTTCGTCATGGTGCGTCAATTCCTCACTCGCGGTGATTACCGCAAGTATTCCAAAGACGGCGCTTGCTGGGGAGCCCCGGTCGTTCGTTGCCCGTTCATGACGTACAAACGCGGAACATTCAACTGCATCCAGGGCCCCGGAGCGTGGGAATTGGCCGGATACTACGGCTACTACAACAACGACGATTTCGTCGGGGGTGCCGGTGATACCTCTCGTTGGGGACAGGATCACGAACTCGGCTTGGCTTTGAACTGGTACTGGAATCCGCAGACGAAGTGGTGCTTCAACTACATCCACCAGATCTCGGACTGGGATTATCAGAATACGAACGGTTACAAGACGAGCAGCGACATCCTCGGCGTGAGCTGCCGCATCAACTTCTAAAAAGTGCCGGGGACGGCCTCGAGAACCGTACCCGAAGATTTCTCCTTACGCAGGAAACGCGAAGCCCCGTACCACGGGGCTTCATTTTTGCGAACAGATGTTTGAGAAAGCCTCAACCTTGGCGATTCGCTTCGCGGCAATGCTTGTTCGTCCCTTGAAAACATTTTAAGTAACTCAAACTGTAAACGCCCGCCGATACCGCTGAATGGCCTTGCGGAAAAAGCGGACATTTCGTAGGATTCGGACGGAAAAAATCGGGTGTCGATTTTTTCAATAACACCATTGTAACACTTTCCCTCCCCCTGAAAACAACCCCCGAAAATGGTTTTCCGGTATCATGCTCGGCGTCCTGCTTGACGTCGGAAGGCGGACCGTCACCGGTTGGCTCCGTGCCACAGGTGAGGAAAACGAATTTCGTCAACATTATTACCATCTCGAATTCTACGGCCAGTGCAATCAAATGATCAACGATCGGCTCGCCAAAATGACCCTCGATCAATTGGAAAAACATTTTGCGGTCCGGCGACAAGCGTAACGCCATGAGACTGACGCTGATTGAACGGGAATTCATCGACGCTTTGGGTCGAAAACTTGAAGCGTCGACAATGAAATCCCTCTTGGAATTCGTGGCGTCCGTCGCGATGTAAGGTGGCGTTTTTTTGGAAAGTGCAGTATTGACATTTCGTCCTTTGGGGTAAAAATATCAAAATCGATTTCCCGCTAACTTTTTCCCTAATTTTTCAACCTCTGTGAATCAGGAAACACATTCTCTCGCCCGGGTCGCCGTACTCGGGGCTGGTATCAGCGGTCTTTCGGCAGCGTACCGTTTGGCCGGCGGTTCGAATAACGAATTAAATATCGACGTTTGGGACAAAAATTCCCGTGTCGGCGGCGTGCTGCAAACCGATCACGTCGAGCAATACCAGATTGAACAGAGCGCCGACAATTTCATTACGACCGTTCCGTGGGGACTCGAGTTGTGCAAGGAGCTCGGCTTGACCGACGAACTCGTCCAGACGAATCCGGATTATCGTCGCACTTACGTCGTCCGCAAAGGGCGGCTCCATCTTTTGCCGGACGGGTTTCTCATGCTCGCTCCGACGAAGCTCTGGCCGATGGTCGTGACACCGATTCTTTCCCCGTTCGGCAAACTCCGCGCCGGCATGGAACTGCTGATCCCGTCGCGCAAAGACGATGTCGACGAAAGCATGGCCGATTTCGTACGACGCCGGTTGGGACGGGAAGTGTTCGAGCGACTCGTGGAACCACTCGTCAGTGGCGTCTACGCCGCCGATATGGAGAAGTTGAGCGTCCTTGCGACATTGTCGCGATTCCGGGACATGGAAAAGAATTACGGCTCGCTGATCTGGGCGATGCAGCGACAGTTGAAAGCGAACCGTGCCGCGCATCTTTCCGAGCAGAGCGGCGCCCGATACAGCATGTTCGTAACGCTCAAAAAAGGATTGTCGTTCCTTTGTGACACCTTGGCCGAACGATTGCCGTACGAATCTTTGCAATTGGGGCGTCAAACGGCGAAAATGGAACGATTCCGGCTTGACGGCGTCAACCGTTGGCGTTGGAGATTGACGGACACGACCGGAAAGTGCGACGAATATGACGCCGTGATCTGCTCGCTCCCGTCGCACGAAGCGGCCCGATTGTTAATGGCGGCACTGCCGGAACTGGCGGGACGGCTGGGTCGGATCGAACACCAGGGAACCGCGATCGCGACCTTTGCGTTCAACGCCGATCAGTTGAAACAAAAGGTACGCGGAATGGGGTTCGTCGTTCCGACGATCGAACGCAACCCGATCCTTGCCGGAAGTTTCAGCAGTTTGAAGTACCAACATCGCGCGCCGGAGGGCAAGCTTTTGATCCGCCTTTTCGCCGGTGGCGCCAGGGCTCCCGGGATGCCGGAAATGGACGACGAAAAACTCGTCCCATTGCTTCTGGCGGAGATGAAAAAGATTCTCAAAATCGAAGGGGAACCCCACTTGACGACGGTGTCCCATTGGCCCCGGACGATGCCGCAGTATCACGTCGGCCATCTCGAATTGGTCGAAGAAATCGAAAAACTTGTTGCGCCGCTCCCCGATTTCGCGCTCGCCGGCAACGCGTTTCACGGCGTCGGAATCCCGAATTGTTCCCATAGCGGACAGCTTGCGGCCGCGAAAATTCTTGGAAAATGACTCGGGGTGCGTCCTTTATCGTAGCATGGTATGGCGTTAGCCTTCGGCTGAAAGAGCGTTCCGAATGATTTCCAGTTGTGTCCTTGTCCACCGGATGTCGCGACGGAGAAAAGTGATGTCACAGCGGCCGGAGAGCCGACGTCCCCTCCAACCGCTTCGGATGAAACCGCCGCAAATCGTGGGGCCAGCGATTGATTTTGCGACCAGCGTGTAAAGCGACCGTATCCTGCCCGCTTTTTCCTCTTTTTTCCGCCTTTCGGGTCGTTTTTTCCACTTGGTGCGTCCCGGACGTAATACTTTCGAGTTACGTTCTCGGAATCTATGAAAACGTACTTCCAAATCCGAAGATTTCATCGATGTGAATCATGGTTTTTCTTCGCTTGAATTTTTCGGAAGACCGGTATACAATGGACGGATACGATCTCGTCAGATTCGTGTCGCCGTCCACGTTATGAGGAGAACTGGAATATGAACGCTGAAATTGTCGAAGAAATTCGACAAATTCGTGAACGTCTCTACGAGGAAACGAAAGAGATGATGCCGGAGGAACGTAAGGCGAAATCACATGCCGCTTCTTGTTAGGTCCAGCAACAGATCGCGGAGCGTCGTGCCCGCAAAGCCTCGGAAAAGCAAGCGGAACGGCAGAATATGGTCGGTCGTTGATCGGATGAATACTCCTTTGGTGGAAATATCTCGTAGAATTCGGGTTTGTTTTCCTCATTACTTCCGCCCCTTTTTTCCCCCGACCCCTTTGCCCGAGATGATACCATCACGCCCCGCAAAAATCGCCCTGCTTGAACAATGGAAATCGGACGGAATCCTTTTCCTGTTCGGCAATCCCGGCTCGTCGGAAGAAGCATTGATCGAAGCGATCGAAGCCGACGAATCGCTCAAATACATTCTATGCCTGCACGAAACGGTCGCCGTCGCCGCGGCCGACGGATTTGCCCGCGCAACGCAAAAACCGGCCGTCGTCCAGCTTCACGCAGGCGTCGGACTCGGAAATGGAATCGGCATGATCTACCAGGCGTTCCGGGGGCATTCGCCTCTGGTCGTCATTTCCGGCGAAGCGGGTGTCAAGTACGAGAACATGGACTCGCAAATGGCCTGTTCCCTCGTCGATCTTGTAAAACCTGTTACGAAATATGCGACACGGGTTACGGATCCGAATCAGTTGCTCCGGGTCATGCGGAGAGCGTACAAAATCGCCGCGACGCCGCCGACCGGTCCCGTTTTCGTCGCTTTGCCGCAGGATATTCTTGATGCCCCGAACTCGGAATCGGTGTTCCGGACCGAAATTCCAACGACACGTTTTTCGCCGGGGGACGAGGACTTGGAAGCGGTTGCCCGTGAACTTACGCAGGGAAAGAATCCGATTATCCTCATGGGTGACGGCGTCGCGCAATCGGGCGCTCAAAACGAATTGACGGAGCTTGCCGAATTGCTCGGTGCGGACGTGTATGGCGTCAACTCGTCGGAAGTCAACATTTCCTGCCTGCACCCCCGTTTCGCCGGACTGACCGGACACATGTTCGGCAGGGACAGCAAAAGAGTCGTCGAAGGCCGAGACGTTGTTTTGATTTGCGGAACATATGTTTTCCCTGAAGTTTTTCCCGAGACGGGTGATGTGTTTGACGCCGATGCCAAAATCATTCACATTGATTTGAATGCGTACGAAATTGGAAAGAACCACCGTGTCGACCGGGCTTTTGTCGGCGATCCTAAAACGACATTGGGGCGACTCGTCGCGATCGTCAAACGACATGGCATGATACCATGGAATGAAACGATCATGAGATCGGTGCCTGAACCGAACGGGTCGTCGCTCATGGAGCTGTTCGCCGCGGCGCTTCGACGTGAAGCGGAAAAGCAGGAGAAACGGCTGATTGTTTTCGACGAAGCACTCACCAGTTCCCCCGCTTTATGCAATCAAATCGGTCCAACGACGCCGGGCGAGTTTTTCCAAACTCGGGGCGGTTCGCTCGGGGTTTCCCTACCCGGGGTACTTGGCACCACGCTTGCGTTTCCCGAGAAGATTTCCGTTGCGTTCAGCGGAGACGGCGGTGCGATGTACGTCCCACAAGCCCTTTGGACCGCGGCAAGATACGGAATTAACGCGAAATTCGTGATTTGTTCCAATCACTCGTACCGTCTCCTTGAGGACAACATTAAAGAATACTGGAAAGAACGCGACAAAACGGAGCAACCCGTTCCTGATGCGTTCCAACTGGATCGCCCAAACATCGATTTTGTCAAGCTTGCCGAATCGCAAGGGGTGCGTGGGATGAAAGTCAAAAACCGGGAACAGGTTGATGAGGCGATTCAAGCAATGTTCGCGTCTATTTTCCCTTTCTTGATCGAGATTGAACTGTGATTTTCAGCTTTTTATAAACTGGTGTCATTGCTCAAGACGTTTCCTCAGCCGCAAAACCGCGGGGCTCGAAGCCGATTTCCGATGAAAATCCTGAAGTTGGTATTGATGACGCCATATGGCCGGTTAAAAAACGAATCAAAAAGAGTAAAAACCGATGAAATAGGTGGAGAGAAAAGGGTCGAAGTTTGCCGCAAGTGATGTCATGATTCACGCAACCGATTCCAAACCTTTCCCGAAAAACCGCGATTTCACGCCGACATTCCGCGTGGAGGACTAAATTCTCCAGCCCCCTTTTCTCTCCCCATCCTTCCGCTAACGAACCGGTTCGTTGACTTTTTCCACTGTAACCGTTCCGATATTCTGCGGGTCGTCCGTGACGCCGCCGGGGATTTCGGGGACGGTGAAATCGAACGTCGCGGTGCCGATCGCGTCCCCTTCGCCCCATTGACCTT
Source organism: Thermoguttaceae bacterium (assembly GCA_031549565.1). Classification (GTDB taxonomy): domain Bacteria; phylum Planctomycetota; class Planctomycetia; order Pirellulales; family Thermoguttaceae; genus JAVBSX01. Next base: position 4,409 of record JAVBPO010000065.1, on the reverse strand, counting down.
CCTTGCGAGGACCGCGAAGCTGCGCTCTCAGCGTCCATGTGCCCGACGTGATGTCATCCAAACGAAACGATCCGTCCGCCGCGACCGTGCAAACCCGGACTTTGGAACGGTTTTCATCGTTCTCCTTGTTGACCGCGTCGAGTTTCTCGGTGAATTCCTTGAGCATCCGTTGATATTTATCGTGCTCTTGCGGCTTTTCTTCCCTCCAACGGTCGAAAATTTCTCCGCGCTTGGTGTCGTCGGTTGCGTTGCGCCATTCCGCCGGCAATGCCGCGCTCAGCTCCTCAACGGAAACCGACTTGATCGTGGGGGCCGGAGTGCATTCGATAACGCAGCGATCCCAATCCGGTGTCAAACCGGAATCCAAAGCGACTTGCAGCTTTCCCGTGACCGGGCGTCCGACGCCGCCTATTTGTACGAATGTCGTTTCGCCGGAAACGAATTTCACATCACGTACGTAATGCGAATTCTTTCCGCCGATATTCCGGTTGACTTGATTCCGCTCCGACGGCACGATTTTCTCGATCGTGATTTTTCCGGCATAGTCGGAATACGTGTTGTAGCCCACCGAGAAGCGTGGACCGTAAAACGTGGGATCACCAAACGATTGATTGTAGACTCTAACGTCCGCTTTCGCGAGCGGTTGCGTTTCGGCTTTCACAATTCCTTCGAGCCGGGCGTATTTTTGCAGCGTGATTTGACGATTCTCGAACGATTCGAATTTCTGTTGCGCTAGGTATCTCGCTCCGGCGTCATGTAGGATCAGTACGATAAAATCGGGGAGCGGGGAACCCGATTCTGAAAAGGAATACTGCTTTCGATCTTCCTCCATTGCTGCTCGTTCTTTTGCGAAGTCGATGTCCGGGAACACAAACCGACCGCTTGCGTCGGTTTTCGCCGAATACGGTCGGGTTTCGTCGTCGTACCATCCTCGATCGAGCACATTCCCATTGTTGATTGGCGGAACGCGGCGTTTGGGATTGAGTGTCGCGATGCTGACATACGCATCTTTCGCCGGAGTCCCGTCTGGTGTCAAGACGGTGTAAACCCTGATGTTGTCCGTCGCGTTCGATTTTTTGAGCGAGAAATCGACGCCGGTTTTCCGCAGATTGCCATCGAGTTTCTCCGAGACGAGCGGCTCGTATCCGATCGCTTCGATCCGGATTTGAAAGTACTCCGCTTCATCGTCGTCGTTGACGGCGTAATGCCCGTTTTGAACGAAACCGAACCGTCCTTGACGCCAGTACAGCTCGCCCGGGCCGCGTTTGAAACCCTGGAACACTTGGAATGATGGAATCAACTCCCCGGTCGCGGCGTCGGTCACTTTCCCGGAAACCTCGAACCGGGGATAAAGCGTCAACGTAAAATCGTTCGGCACGTTTTTCACCAGTTGCGGCGTCGTGTGCCCGCCCGGGTCGGGCCTGATGCTTCCGCCGTCTTTCGGATCGATCGTAAAATCCGGCGTCACAAGACTCGGAATCTCATACGGCATCATGCGAATGACGGTGTCCGGGGGATTGTTCCAGAGCAGATCGCCGTTTTTATCCGTTTGAGTTGTCCCGAGCAAAATTTCCAGGACTCGCGAAACAGCGTTGTTCGCGAGATCTTGATCATCGATTTCCGTCAACACAAATGGAATTCCTCCAAGCGGCTTGCCGTCGGGATCGACGACGTGAATTTTTAGCGTCTCACTCGAAGGAAGCAGCGTGATCGTTTCCGGCGGGTTTTCCCGGTCGCGGTGGTCCCAGTCGTGAACCAGCTCGACCGTTTTCATCACGGATTTCCTTCCCGGCACGAACGCAATGAACGAAATTTTCTTGAGCAATTCCACGGAAGTTCTCGCGTCGTCGGGCAAGTATCGAATTTCAAACCGTCCGGCGGCGTCAGTCGTCGAGCGATAGTAGGATTCCATGTTCCACAGCCCGAGTACGCTCGCCCCTTGGATCGGTTGGCCGTTTTCATCAAGCACCGTTCCGGACAGGGCGTTCCCTTTTTTCAAAACCGCGGTCTTCGTGAACTTGCCGTCGGCGTCCGCGAGATATTCACCGAAATCAATCAGGAGCGAATCCGGCGCGAAACCAGACCGGTTGATTCTCAACTGAATATTGTTGTTGATTTGCGCGACCGGGAACGATTCGAATGTCCATCGGCCGTTCGCGTCGGTCCGGAACGTTTTTTTGTAATCCCAGCGACTTCCGACTTGGTCTTTCAGTTCGACTTGGCGAATCTCCATTTCGGCGTCCGCGACCGGATTTCCCTGCTCGTCGACGATTTTTCCGCCGAGCGTTTGTCCTTTTGCGAGCCGCGCAACGTAAACGAGTGGCACCGGCGCGATCGGCGTGAATTCCCATCGGGCCAAATACGGAGCATACCCCGGCGCAACGATTTCCATCTCGAACTGATCGAAATCTCTTGCCCCGTCCCAGGAAATCGCGGCGACACCGTTCGCATCCGTCCGCCCCCAAAACTTCCCGTCGTCCCAGTTCGCCGGTTTCGGAAACGCCCGGCACTCCAGCGCGACACCACCAACCGGTTTCCCGGCGTCGTCAACGACCGTTACCATAAGATCGGCAGCTTCTTTCGGTTCCCTGCCGTCCGCCGTCTGCCGACTGCCGTCGACTTTCGAAATCAACATTACCGCCAACATGCCCCAAATCACAAGCGACACCACGCCGAATCTCGCCGGTTTCAGGCCGCTGGATTGCAGCAATCGGGTCATTCGGCGAAACGTGGCGGCACGCGAATCGAGCAGGGACAGGGCTTCCGGCTGCGGTACCGGGGAAATTTGTCGTAAAATTTTCATAAACGCCTCACTTGCTTCCAGACCGGACGAACCGGAATGATACGTCGCGAAATCGTCGCAGGCGAACTCACGAAAACGGTCGATCATTTTCCGGCTGATCCAGAGAACGGGATTGAAAAAAAACAAGACCGAAACGATTTTCAGAAAAAAGACGAACCACAGATCGCGGCGTGCCAAATGCCCCAACTCGTGCAGTAGAATCCAGCGTAATTCAGACGCGGAGACCGACTCGACCAACCCGGACGGCAATACGATCCGCGGCGAGAAAAGCCCGTAAACCGACGGTGAACCGACCGCGTCGGATTCGTAAACCGGCGTCATGTTCACACCGGTCCGCTTGCATAGAAGCGGTAATTCCTCCAGTTCGATGCGCCGGGCCAAACGCATTTGCCGATGAAACGCGATTTGCCGTACCGTAAGCCGTCCGAAAAGTGTCGCGACAATCGCAAGCCAGAGCCCGCCGAATACCGCCGACCAGGGGATTGGTGTTGCGATCTTGGGAGCGGGAACGACTTCGACGACTTTCGACGCCGGCTGAGTCTCCGGAATCGGTTGCGGCGTCGACAAAACCGGTGATACCGCCGTTTCCACGGGCAACGGTTCATGTGTAACTCGATTTTGCTCCACAAGCTGCGGAAGGAAAGCCGGTTGCGGAAGGATTTCAGGTCGCGGTTGTTCCACGACGGGAGCCGGGAGCGGCTTTTGTTGCTCCAAAATATCTTGCCGTACAGGAAAGAATCGGGCAACCGCTTCCGGGGCCGGGAGTGTGATCGGTACGACCGCTTTGAAGACGACGAGCAGCAACAGGGCGATCCCCCACTGCGGCGAAAGGCGGCGTCCGAAAATCATCACGATCGCCGCGACGAGCAGCAAAAGGAGACCCGATTCGAAAATCGCACGACATTGCCAATCGAAAATAGTGTGCAAAATGCTCATGGTTTTTGCTCCTTTCTTTTTTGGTCGATCATATTTTGGAGTATATCGAGATCTTTTTGGGACAGCGGCGTGGTCTCGACAAGTTGCGCGAGCACCGGCCCGGTTCCGTCCACGGCGTTGTCCAACAGCGAGCGGACCGCGCCGCCGACGACGGCAATCGACGATTTCGCCGGGCGGTAAAGAAAACCGTTCCCGATTTTCGTTGCCGAAAGATATCCTTTGTCGATGATGCGTCTGAGCAGCGTTTTCACGGTCGCCGGACTCCATCCGTGCCGTTCCATCGCGATCGTATAGACCTCACGGGTCATCGCTTTGCGTTCTTCCCACACGATCCGCATAATTTTCCATTCCGCGGCGGTTAAATCTTTGAGTTCGTTCATTTTTTTGCTCCATTGGCAGAATGTAATCGTATCATTTCTGTTTATAGACGAATCGTTTACAAATGTCAACATATTGGAGGATTTTATTTTCCTTTGATTCAGGCTTCCGCCAGAAATTGGCGGGCCAGTTTTGTCATTCTGAACGCAGCGTACTCACGGAGTGAAGAATCTGGCGGATCCGGCAACACGCTTTGCACAGCGGGCGCCGCTTGAAACCAGATGCTTCGGAGTACCTCTGCATGACATGAGTCGGCACGTTATTCATAAACTTGCCGCTTGTTTTCTGGCGG
>JAVBPO010000008.1:0-7711 GCA_031549565.1 Thermoguttaceae bacterium | reverse complement strand
ACCGCAGGCATCTTGCCTGCACCTGGGTCTATGGGCTTCCAGCCCGTAGCGAACCCTCGGCAGGCTGGAAGCCTACCGACCCAGATGCAGGCTGGAAGCCTGCGGTCCCAGGAAAGGCCCCGGAAAATTTGCTCGCACCCGGAGGATTCCCGTAACGGGGAGATTTTCTCCGTCCGAATCCTACGAAATATCCGCTTTTTCCGCAAGACCATTCGCCGATAGCGGCGGGCGTTTACTGTTTGAGTAAGAAATGAAAAATAAGACGGCGGAATCAGACTCCTGACTCCTCCCTATCACTCCATGCTTTTTGCTTCCATCGACATCGGATCCAACGCCGCGCGGCTGCTTTTGGCCGAAGTGTATGACGCCAACCAAGGACCGGCGGGGGCGTCGCAGATTTCGTTCGTCCGGGTTCCGCTCCGACTGGGGGAGGACGTGTTCCACAACGGCGACATTTCCGAAACGCGTATCGTCAACCTGATCAAAACGCTCCGGGCGTTCGGGCTGCTGTTGGAAGTCTTCACGCCGACCGACACGAGCATTTGCGCAACCGCCGCGATGCGGGAAGCGTCCAACCGGGACGAAATTCTCGGTCGGGTCGCGTTGGAAACCGGGTTGTGCATCAAGATCATCGACGGACAGGAAGAAGCCCGGATCGTGCGGGAAGCGAACAATCTTTTCGAGCGTTTTGAAAACGAATCGCTTCTTTACGTCGACGTCGGCGGCGGGAGTACGGAAATCTCGCTCCTGCACGACAACGAATTCGTGACATCACGCTCGTTCAACGTCGGTACGATCCGGATGCTCCAGGACGCGGTCGAGCCGACGGTCTGGGACGACATGCTCCGTTGGGTCGCGGAATCGGCGACTCCTTTCGAGAACGTGATTTGCGTCGGTTCCGGCGGGAACATCAACAAGCTCGTCAAGCTTTACGGCGACAAGACTGTAAGCGTGATCTCCCGGAAACAGCTTGAGGACGGATACCGCAAATTGAGTCGCATGTCGCTCGCCGAACGGATCGGAAAATTGCAGATGCGACCCGACCGCGCGGATGTGATCGTTCCCGCCGCGAAAATCTTTTCCAGCCTGATGGACGCCGGTCAAATCCAACAAACGATCGCCCCGAAACACGGATTGGTCGACGGACTCATTTACGAGTTGGCGCTGAAACATCAGGTTGCGGGTGTTGGAGCACGGGCATCCTGCCCGTGACACAGGCTGGAAGCCTGTGCTCCAACTGCCTAATACCACGGCAAATCCTCTTGACAAATCAAGGGGGTTTATTAACGTAGAGACGGATTTCCCCGATGCTCTGAAGGAAATCCTTCTCCCCTTTCCTGTTGTTTTTACCCCGATGAGCCTGAATTTAGCGACGATTCTGGACGATTCCGCGGAACAATTTCCGGAACGAACCGTTTTGGTCAGCGAAGACCGATCGTATACATATCGAGAATTGAGCCTTTGGTCGAAGAAAATCGCCGAAGTCCTTCATTCGTTCGGAATTCGACAAGGGGACCACGTCGCACTGATGGTCCCGAACGTTCCGGAGTTTACGGCCGCTTATTTCGGGGTCCTCGCGTTGGGCGGTGTCGTCGTGCCGATCAATACGATGCTCTTGGAGAACGAAATCGCCTATTTGCTGGATCATTCCGACGCGAAATGTCTGCTTGCCTGGTCGGCGTTTTCGGACCGTTGTTTCAAAGCGTTCCGTATGGTCGACGACTGCGAACATTTGATTTTTCTCGGCGAAAATTCCGAAACGGAATCTCAAAAACTCCGCCCGTTCTTCGCTCCGAACGGCTCGGCTCGCACGAGCACGCTTTCCGCCTTGGAGCCGCTCCTGGAAGAGCAGCCGGGCCAATTCGATACGGTGCAAACCGGTCCGGACGATACGGCGGTCATTCTCTACACGTCCGGAACGACCGGGCGGCCCAAGGGGGCGGAGTTGAGTCATTTCAACATGTTCTCCAACGCGTTTTACACTGCCCGGCACTTCATCGTCTATTTGAAAACGGACGTCGGACTCGGCATCCTGCCGCTTTTCCATTCGTTCGGGCAAACGGTGATTCAAAACGCGTTTATCATTGCCGGGGCGAAAATCGTTTTGGTCCCGCAATTCGAGCCGAAAAAAGCGCTGCATCAGATCGAACACCATAAGATATCTTTCATCGCCGCCGTTCCGACGATGTTCCACCTCCTTTTGCAGCATCAAAAGCGGAGTCCGATCGACGCGAGCACGCTGCGTTTGGCGATCAGCGGCGGAGCGCCGCTCCCCCCGTCGCTTGCGGTTGAGTTTCAGGACGCATTCGGAACCGTCCTGTCCGAAGGGTACGGTCTTTCGGAAACGAGCCCGATCACGAACTATTCGTTCCAGGGAGAACGAAGTTCGAAGCCCGGCTCGATCGGTCCGCAGATTCTCGGCACGCAGGTCCGCATCATGAGAGACGACGGAACCCTTGCCGAGCCGGAAGAAATCGGCGAGCTTGTCGTTCGCGGCCATAATCTGATGAAGGGGTACTATAAAGACCCGCTGGCAACGCAAGCGGTCATGCACAACGGCTGGTTCCGAACCGGAGACGTCGGCAGAATGGACGCGGACGGATTTTTTTATATTGTCGACCGCAAAAAAGACGTAATCATCCGCGCCGGTATGAACATCTATCCCCGGGAAATCGAAGAAATTTTGCTGCATTACCCCGCGGTCAAGGAAGTTTCCGTGATCGGCGTTCAGGACGATACGCTCAGTGAAAGCGTCGTCGCGTTCGTCGTGCTCCACGAAGGGGAAACGTGTACTTCGGAAGTTCTGTTGCGATATTGCCGGGATCATCTTGCCCCCTTCAAATGTCCCAAAACGGTACGGTTTCTCGACAAACTTCCCAAGGGACCAACGGGAAAAATTCTCAAGCGGGAACTCCGCGACTCGGCCGCCTCGAAAAAGAATCCTGGATAATCCCGCGAAGCGAAAACTTCTCGCCCGCCGCTCCAAGGTTTGCGTTTTGTTTGACGTGAGCCGTTTACCACGACCGGATTTCGATCGGCGTGCTTGCCGACAAGCCGCGTTCGTCCGTCAGGATGAAAAAAAAGCATGTCGGCGCCGGCTCCGGGAGCGGCGCGATGAGAGTGCCGTCGCGAACCTCGGCGGGAACGCTCTTCCACGGACGTTTGACCCACGGCCCCGAATCGTCCGTGTAGGCCAATACCGCCTTCTCCACGGGAACCACGCCGGTCCAATCGGCTTTGATTTGTTTCTTATCGAAATCGACTTTTATTTCCGAAACTTTCGCAAGCGGCTGCGTCCCGAGCAAAATGCCGTCGATAAAAGCGTCCACTTCCCTGAAAGTGAAAATGTGACCGTGGGGCAGCTCGATCGCAATCGAAAGCGATACATCGCCCTTTGGCAAACTGTAGGTTTTTTCGTAACTGTCCAGCGGATACGCGAAATCGTTCGTTCCGTTGACGAACAGCATCGGGCAGGTTGCTTTTCCAACATGTCGGGAGGGATCGAACAGGGCGACCCAGCGATCTCGGTGTTTCGGTTCCATGCCGTCGAAAACGGATTTCCAGCAACTATTTTCATGCAGAAATCCGCATCCGTAAACAGGAACCGCGGCTCGCAGCTTCGAATCGACGCCGGCAAGAATGCAGGTCAAATATCCACCCCAACTGATTCCCGTCGCGGCGATCCGGTCGTGATCGACTTCCTCACGATTGGCAAGCACGGCGTGTCCTCGCAAGATCGCGGCAATCGCCTGATAGGTCCACATGCTTTTATAATCGCCGTCTTCGATCGTGAAGTCGCGGAATTTGACGGTGTCCTCCTGGTCCGGTCCGCCGTCGGGTAGTTTTCCGTCCGGTCCATGTCCGGCGAGGTCCATGGCTAAGGCGACATACCCTTTTTTCGCCCAAAGTTCCGCCCAATCGGAAAACGCTTTTCCTCCGCCGCCGTGAATGAGAAGCACGGCGGGAAACGGGCCTTTTCCTTCCGGTCGACCGTAATAGGCGAAAACCCGCGTCGGCTTTCCTTCAAACGGTTCCCCTTCGTAATACAATTCCCGAACGAGCGGCGTAACTTGTTGCCCCCACTCGGTTTTCGGCGGCGATGCGAGGTAGTCGTCCAGATTCCAAAGTGTCTCGGCGAACTTTTCCAGCGATGCGGACGAATCGAATTGAGGCGACACAGTTGAACAAAGTCGCATCAGATCGGGAACATCGTATTCGAGCAGCGCCCCATGGACGAGATTCGTCATCGGATAGGGGAAATCTCCGACCTGAACGACTTCATACCAAGAGCGAATCGGTTTTTTGAAAACAACACCAGAAAACATATCAGGTTCCATCGACGCGGCGTGCAACGCAACCAAGCCGACCGTTTCCCCGGAAGCGACCAACTCGATTTTTCCGGGCGAATCGCTGCCGGTCCACCAGCGAGCCGCGGCCAGGAGGTCTTCGGTTCGCATTCCGACATAACTTTTTCCGAGAAGATAAGCGAGGTAATAATCAATTCCGTCGGTCCCGAACCTTTCGTGTTGATAATACTCCGCCCGGACCGCCTGCGTTTCTCCCAAGCCTCGCAGATCGACGGCCAGGACGGTCTTGCCGTCCCGGAGCAGGGCCGCGACGGAATCCAGGTCGGCCGCCTTGCCTTTTTCGTGCAAAAACAACGACCAACCGCCCTTGGAATTTTTCGGCGTAAAACACAAGGCGGGCAGCACAATCCGACCGTTTTCCGCTTTAAGGACGAACCGTTCGACGGACGATACCACATCGGCAATCGCGGCGGGGGGGGCGATCATGCCTTTGTTTTCGACGTCAAGCTTCGGAATTTCCGGCAAGGGACGAATTCCGGTCGTATTTCGTACAGCCGCGACGATCTCTTCCTTCGACCGAGCCTCGTTTTTCGATTTTCGCACGGCGAGCAACTCGTCGTTGTAGTCGCGGTTCAAGTCGAACGCCGAGCGAGCGTCGTCCAAGAGCAGCACTTCACCGTCGGGCGTCGCGCGGAACTCGTCGACCGGGAAGATCGGCATGTCCTCGGCCTCGAAGATCGCTTCATCGCGGTCGGCGAGCCGGCGAAGCATCCAACGGATTGAGGCTTCCCGCATGGTTTTGTGCCAACCGTGCTTGCCGTCGGCTTCGATAATCGACATCCGGTCCGAGAATCCGAAGCGGTCGAAGATTCGTTTCGCGTCCCTGGCCGTCGACCAGGCCCCTTCGGCCGGGAAGAAATCCTCCGTGGTCGTTTCGATCAGGGTCGGCTTCGGAGCCCTCATGATACAGTAATCGACGTGATCCATTCCGAAAGACAACTGTCCGAAAATATTCTGTTCCGCGTCCTGGGGGCCGTATTCCGAGGCCAAATCGTAAAGTCCGCACAGGTAACAACTCGGCACGGCCGCGGCGACCCGATCGTCCAGGGCCATGATGTACGACGTTTGCGTTCCACCGCCGCTGGTTCCCGTGACACCGATCTTCTTCGGCAAAACATCCGGTCGGCTTTGCAGGTAATCCAGCGCACGGACCATGTCCCAATATTCGAAAGTCGCCGCGTTGCGTCCCAGGAGGATACTCCCGGCGCCGATCGTGTTGTGGGCCGCGACGCCGCGTTCGAAGGGTTTTCCATCGGGGTTCAAGCATTGAGAACGCTCCCCTTGATCGATCGGATCGATCGACATCGCGAGTAAACCGTGGGTCGCCGCCAAAGCTGGGACCTTTTGGTAAAGCTCGTAGGCCTTGCCGGTGTCGCTATGTCCGCAAACGACCAGCACGGCGGGGTACGGCGGCTCGAAGCGGGTCGGGTCGGGCAGAAAAACCGCGCCGGAAACGTAAAAACCGGGAACGCTCTCGAACAGGATCATTTCCGTTCGATAAGCGTCCTTGCCGGGCGTCCCTTTCTCGAAGGTTTTCGTAACCCGTGGGTTCAGCGGCGTCCTGTCCCAGGTTTTACCGAGTCGGTCCCGGAGAAAGGTTCGCCGCTGCGTCTGGTAAGACTCAATCTGGTCGAGGGTCTTGAGTTTTTCATAACGTTGACGCCAAGCCGTTTTTTCGCTCGCGATGTCGGCGAGCAGGAACGATTTCATCATCTCTTTCGGGTCATCCTTGAAACCGTTCTCCGCGACCAAGATGTTGCCGTAGGGAACCGGCGGCTGAGCCTGAGGATTTTCCTGCGCGTCTATTGGAGCGAAAAACAAAAAGACGATCAGTCCGGTGAATATTTGTCGCATGGTTGATGGGGTGTCGGTTGGTTGGGGGTCGTTTCGCGGCTTGCATTATACGCCGATTTCTCCGTGAAGGCAAACCAGAGTTCGCCGCTCCACTTACCGGTTCAATATCTGCAATTCAAATCCCGGACACCTCTTTGCGTCGAGTGTGTCCGGGGGCGCGCAAATTTTCTGGGGGCTAACGTGCAGCTTTCCAGTAATCATTCCACTGCTCGCCGTAAAAAATCGAGCAGATCACGCCCATCCGGTCCACACGAGCCCGATCCCACTCTGCTCCCGTCTGCTTCAACCGCGCACCAATCAGGTTCTTGCACGCCCCCTCCACCTGACCGCTGCCGATCGACTTCCCTGCCGCCAATCGCTCCCGGTAATTCATCCGATTCGAATGAAAAACCAGATAATTCTCCAACACTCGAAGCGCTTCCTTTCTTTCGCTTAACTGCTCCATCGACGCCATCAATCGCACCCGATCCAATGCCGGTTTGACGCCACCGTCCAAAATGTCTTGCTTCATCGTCTCGAACCACCATTGGCATTCCGCCGTCCCTTTTCCGAACAAGGCGTCACCCTTGTTCGACAAGTACTCGAACCCGTGATAAATGTCCAAATTCTCCTGCGCCTGGCCGGAGAATTCCAGGAATACCGAGTCCCAGATCCGGTACGCGCCGTCCCCCAGCGCCGACACCACGCTCGCGTCCGTGATGCCGGGCCGGTTCCGCCAGTATCCCCAACGCGCTCGAAATACGTCTTTTTCCTCGATGGCCGCGAAGGCAATGGAAACGTGCGGCTTCGGCAAATGTCGCGACCCCCATTCCTGTGACGTCGCCGGTTCGCCCGGCTCCCGCTTCGCGAAAATGCCGACCCGCGTTTCCTTCCAGCCGTCAAGCGTATTGACGCACGTCCCGTCGGTCGTGAATTCGATCTCTCCTTCGGCGGCGTCAAAATTCGCCCAGGATTGCGGATCGTTTTCCTGCCAGGTTTTCATTTTCGCGGATTCCTTGTCGCAAAGCGTCTTGATCGTGTTCGCCGCGATGTTGATACCGCAGAATTTGTCGAGTCGTTTTTGCGCTTTGTCGAACGAGGAATCGGCGGCGGCGAACACGGCCAAATCCCGCAGTCCGACGGTGTAACGATTTTCCGGTCCAAGCAAGGCATCGGTCGGATACGCGGTTTCCCGGCAAAGGCGGCACTGCCTGTAAATGCGTTTGGTCTTGAATTTTCCGGAGGCGCTCACGGTTTGTCGGGTTTCGTGTCCGAGATGTTCCCGGCTTCCGCCGCAGTGACACCGCTTTGTTTCGTTTTTTTTTCCAAGAGATCGTTTTGTTCCTGGACGATGGTTTCCAGCGCGAGCCGGGTGAATTCTCGTCCGTGCCGGAGGGCGAAGGCGTCGGCGCGGTCGACGATTTTTCCGTAGGGCGCGTTTTGGGCGGCGGCGCGGAGATCGCGGACGAAGGCTTGGGCTTGTTCGAGGAGGAGTCGATCGGTTTCGGCTT
>JAVBPO010000080.1:0-13209 GCA_031549565.1 Thermoguttaceae bacterium | reverse complement strand
TTTCATTCCTCTGACTAGACATCACCATGGAACCGCACGCCAAGCCGCCTGGTCCCCCCTCCGTTTCCCCCCGCGTCGTGCATCAGAAGGTCGGACGGACAGCGATGCCGGAACAAGACCCGAAAATCCGTGCGAGAAACTTCCTCGAAGTCCCTCTCGGCTATACGCCGGAGCTGGCCCAAAAGGAAGCGGCCCGCTGTTTGATCTGCAAAAAGCCGTCCTGTATCGCCGGCTGTCCGGTGAATGTCGATATTCCCGGCTTTCTCCATCTGGTCGTTCAGGGGGACTTCGCCGCGGCGGCCCGAAAGATCAAGGAAACCAACGCTCTTCCCGCCGTATGCGGTCGTGTTTGTCCGCAGGAATCGCAATGCGAATCGAAATGTATTCTCGGCAAAAAATTTGAACCGGTCGCGATCGGTCGCTGTGAACGGTTCGTTGCCGACTTTGAGCGGACGAACAATCTTGTGCAAATGCCGTCGCTCCCGTCGAAAAACGGCAAAAAAATCGCCGTGATCGGAGCCGGACCCGCCGGGTTGACCGTCGCCGGGGACATGATCCTGCACGGGTACGACGTGACGATTTACGAAGCGTTCCACAAACCGGGCGGGGTGCTCATGTACGGAATTCCCGAGTTCCGGCTCCCGAAGGAAATCGTCGAAAAGGAAATCGAATACGTCAAGAAACTCGGCGTGAAAATCGAACTCAACCAGGTGGTCGGCAAAACGTACACGATCGACGAATTGCTGGGCCGGGAAGGTTTCGACGCGGTGTTCATCGGCGTCGGGGCGGGCTTGCCGATGTTCCTCGGGATTCCCGGCGAAGATTTCAACGGAATCTATTCGGCGAACGAATATCTGACGCGCAGCAACCTGATGAAGGCGTACAAATTTCCCGACTGCGATACGCCGATCGTTCGGGGACGGCATGTGTGCGTGATCGGCGGCGGAAACGTCGCAATGGACTCCGCGCGGACGGCAATGCGGCTCGGCGCCGAAACGGTCAAAATCGTCTACCGTCGCGGTCGCGCGGAACTCCCGGCCCGGGCCGAAGAGGTTCATCACGCCGAAGAAGAAGGGATCGAATTCCTGTTCCTCACGAATCCGAAGGAATACCTCGGCGACGAGCGGGGAAGCGTTTGCGGAATGATATGCGTTCAGATGGAACTCGGCGAACCGGACGCGTCGGGTCGGCGACGCCCGATCGAAAAAGCTGGATCCGAGTTCACGCTGGAAACCGACTGCGTGATCGTCGCGGCGGGAGCGTTGGCCAATCCGGTGTTGACGAAAAACACGACGAATTTGAAACTGAACTCACGCGGTTATATCGAAGCGACCGAACGGGGCCGCACGAGCAAGCCGAACGTCTGGTCCGGCGGCGACATCGTGACCGGCAGCGCGACGGTGATCCTCGCGATGGGCGCCGGACGAACCGCCGCGAAAGACATGCACGCGTTTCTGTCCCAACCGGGCCCATGGACGGAATAAGGCGACCGCCGAAAAAGAAAATACCCATTTTATTTTTTCACCACAGAGAGCGCAGAGAACACTTGAATTCAAACTCTCTGTGCACTCTGAGTTCTCTGTGGTTATAAAAAATTGAAGATGTTTGGGTATAGCATTTTTGTGCGACAGGCTAATTTCGAACGGCGTGTGTTTCGACAATCAATTTTCTCAGCGCCGCGCGGCTTCGTAAACCGTTTGGAGCGGGATCCGATTCGCTTCGGCAACGCTTTTCGCGGATTCGTATTCCGGGGTGAAGCGTTCCGTTCCGTCCGGGAGGATGGCGATTTTTCCGGCGACTTCTCCCCATGGTGTCGCGGCGGAACCCGGTTGCCGTTTCAGGTAAGCTCTTTGGATCCGGGACTTGCGAATTCCGAGCGTCGTGGTTTCCGTAAACAGGATCCGCTGCACTTCGTGGACCGCTTCTTCGCGGCAAAGGACCGTCAACAGGACCGCCGACCGCCCTTTTTTCATTCCGATCGGGGTCGTAAAAACGTCGAGCACTTCCGGAATCCAGAGTTTTTCGAAAGCGAACGCGAGAATCTCGCCGCTCACGTCGTCGAGATTCGTTTCGAGCTTCCAGATCGTTTCTTCATGAACGTGGTCCGCATGCTCATGCTCATGTTCGTGATGGTCGTGAAAATGTTCATGAGAATGTGTGTGTCCCTGTGGTGTCGTCGCGGCGGCAAGATCGTGCGGTTGGCCGAGAATGAGGCGTAAAACATTCGGCTGTTCCGGAAAATCCCTCGTCCCGGCGCCGACGCCGATTTTTTGTACGGCAAGAGCGGGCATCGGACCGTACGATTTCACGAATTCCGCGAGGATCGCCGCGCCGGTCGGGGTCGTCAACTCGAACGGAATCTCCGACGGCGCGATCGGAACGACGGCCAAAAGTTCCGCCGTTGCCGGAGCGGGAACGGAACAGAGCCCGTGCGCGATGCGAACCGTTCCACACCCGGTCGGAACCGGCGAAGCGGTTAATGAATCGAGCCCGAGCGTGTCCAAACCGACGACGGTTGCGACGATGTCCGCAATGGAATCGACCGCTCCGACTTCATGGAAATGAATTTGTTCGATCGTTAGTCCGTGGACTTTCGCTTCAACTTCGCCGATTCGCTGGAATAATCGGCCCACGGTCGCTTTTTGACGCGGCGTCAGGACGGAGCTTTTTTCAACGATCTCAAGAATCGTGTGCAGATGCCGATGGGCGTGTTCATGCGGGGCGTTCACATGGACTTTCACGGCCCGAAAACCGCCGCGTCGTACGATTTCACTTGTCAACGAAACGCCGGGCAGATCGAGCGAGCGAACCGCGTCGTCGAGGAGCTCCAACGGAACCCCCGCATCGACCAAAGCGCCGAGCATCATATCGCCGCTGATTCCGGAAAGACAATCCAAATAACCTGTATGCATCGAAAATGTAGGGTAAGGCTGTCGCTCAAAATTTTTTTATAACCACAGAGAGCTCAGAGATCACAGAGAGTTTGAATTCAAGTTTTCTCTGTGTTCTCTGCGCTCTCTGTGGTGAAAAAATGAAAAGAAAAACGGGTCTATTACTTTCCGGCGGGAGCCTAAATCGTTGAAAATGGCAAAACACCGCGTCGTTGTACCCGGTTTCCATTTTCCTGTCAATGCGCGAAAAATGCGATGAGCCTCCGTTTTTTTCCAAAAAAGGTCTTGACAACTTACGAGCCGTGTCATAAACTAACTTACGATAAGTGTCATAAGCCGTTTCTTTTTCATGAAAACCATGTCGAAATCGAAAAGTACGAAAAAACAACCGCTCATACCGCTCAGCGAAGGGGAGATGGAGTTGCTTGATCTGCTCTGGAAACTCGGGCCGTCCACATTGACGGTCGTTCACAAAAATTATTCCCGCCCCGTCGGTTACACGACGATCCAGACGCGACTGAACCGGATGGTCGACAAGGGCGTCCTCACACGAAGCGGCGATTATCCCGCCCTGTACGAAGCGGTCGTCGAAACGGAAACGGCGTCAACTTCCTTTTTCGAGAAGGTCGCGAAAATCTGCGGCGGTTCCCTCGCTCCGCTCCTGGCGCATCTGTCCGAAAAACAAAAACTCCGGCCCGACGAAATCGAAATGCTCAAAAAATTGATCGAAAAAAACGATCCGACAGGCTTCAGACTATAGACTTCAGGCTTCAGGAAAGATATTTACCGAAGCCGAAGCCAAAACCCTGTAGCTACACTTGCCACTGAAGCCTGAATCCTGAATCCTGAAGCCTGAAGCCTGAAGCCTAACCCATGTACGAAATACTACGAACGACGATTCTTCTTTCTGTCTGCGGCGGCGTGTGTTGGCTGGTGCTGCGGAAAATCGAACACCGGATCCCGCGAATCAGCCGGCTGCTTTGGGTCGCGGTGCTGTTGACCGGTTGGTTCTGGATACGTCCGGTGATCGGAATTCCATGGAAAACCGTTCCCGTGGAGCCGGCGCCTGTCGCGGTGTCGCCGGTGAAATTCGAACCGGCCCTCCGCGCAACGGAAATCCGACCGGTGATGCCGCCTCAAACGCAGTTGGTGATGCCGCCGGAGGAATTCAAGCCGGCCCCGATCCCGACAATCACGCCGCCGCCTGAAACGGCGACTCACTCGGAGCCGGTTTCTTCCGCGTCGCGCGCTGTTGCGATTCTTTTCCTCGTTTGGATCGGCGGGATGGTCGCGTCGGTTTTATTCTCGCTGGTTCGGTACCTTTGGATATTGAAACGGCTCGCTCACGCGGAATCGGCGGACGAAACGCTCGCCGGGCCGTGGAAATCGCTCCTTGCGGAGCAGGGAATCGATTCGAGCGCGATTCCGATATTGGTGTCAAAAAATCTCGGTCCGGCTCTGATCCGAACGATTCGCGGATACCGTCTTGTGGTGCCGCGCGATCTTTGGAGCGAACTCTCGGAATCGGGCCGAGTCGGCATTCTCCGGCACGAGCTTGCGCATTTTCGGCGTCACGACGTTTGGAAATCGTTTTTCGTGCGAATTCTGGGATTGCCGCATTGGTTCAACCCGGTCGCCCATTACGCGGCAGCCCGGTTTGACGAAGCGGCGGAACAGCTATGCGATCGGGAAGCGTTCTCGCGGCAACGGGAGGGAATTCAAGAGTTCGCACGGATTCTTCTTTTGTTGCACGAGAACGCCCCGACGCATTTCGTGGTTCGCCAATCGATTTTCGGTCGCGACCTGAAGCGTCGGGTCGCTTGTTTGCTCCAAAATTCTACCGAGACAAAGGTGTCCCTCATGAAAAAAACATTGTTGATTTCCGGAACGCTCGCAATGCTGCTGTTCACTCTCGTTCGATTCGAATTCGTCCCCTTCACCCCGTTTAGCCGAGCGTCCTTGACGCCGGCGGAAGAAATGCCACAAACACCAAATGAGCCCCCCGTACCCGACCGCGTTGAAATCACGGTGGTGGACGATAATCACGAGCCGATGAAAGACGTGTTGCTCAAGGTCCGGCTCAACGGGGATAAAAAGGAATTCCAAACCGACGCAAACGGCAAAGTCGTCGTCGACACGAAACCGTACGAAAACGTCGATCGCGGCTGGTTCGTTTTCACCGCTTATGCCAAGGATCGGGTGACGACGCAGTGGAGTTGGTTGCTCAACAAAGAGCAACCGGTTGTGATTCCCGCCACTTTTACGATTCGACTTGAGCCGGGGTTCACGATCGGAGGAGCCGTGGTCGATGAACAGGGGCAACCCGTCTCCGGCGCGAAGGTCGTTCCTTCTTACGATCAATTGTATCGAGCCGGGAACATGTATGAAAATCAAAATCATGCCATTCCGATCTGGGATGGTATTCTGACCGATGACGAGGGTCGATGGGCGGCGGAAGGGTATTCGAAAACCAACGGAGATATCCGAATTGCCGTCACTCACGACGATTTTCTTCCCCAAAAGGAAGACCGTGACACCGGAGCGTATCTGATGAGCGACATCCTGGCCGGAAAAGTAAAAACCGTACTGAAACGCGGTTTTCCCGTCCGGGGAACAATTCGAGACGAGCAGGGAAACCCGATTCCCGGCATCAAAGTCGTTTTTGACAATCCGGACATCGGCAATCGGCCGTCCGCAGTCCGGACCACCGATGCCCTGGGACGCTACGAGGTTTTGTCCTGGTATCGCAAGCCGACTCAATTCAGTACACTGACGCCGGATTGGGCCCCGCGGTACGGCGAAGTCGATTTCAACGACGATAAATATTCCGATTCCCAAGGAGCGACGCTCGATTTTACGCTGAAAAAAGGCAGCCCGATTCGCCTGAAACTCGAAACCCCGGACGGCGAACCGATCCCAAATTATTGGGTTTGCTTTCATTCAGGCGAAGACATGATGAAACGCCCGTACCTTGCCGACTTGTTTTCTCCCTTCCCGAACCCGGAAGGGATCTGGGAATGGAAAAACGCTCCGGAGGAGGAGATGGCGTTCGATGTTGACGAAATCGGCGGATACGATCGGATTTATGGCGTCAAAATGGCTCCACGGGAGGAACCTTATATCGTCATTCCGAAAAGCACGACGACGCTTTCCGGTTCCGTCGTGGATTCCGAAACGAAAAAACCGCTCGAATCTTTTCAACTCATCCGGGGGATGATTCTCACAAAATCGGTTCCGGGTTACAGCGACGAGTATTGGAATCGCGAAAATCCCGCGACAGGGCGTGGAGGATGGTACTCGCTTCCTTTCGAATACGCTCCGGAGCCGAAAGAGGGTGAAATCCGGATCAACGCGATTCGGATCGAAGCAGTCGGGTACGAACCGTTCCAATCGAAACCGATCGAATTAAACGGCCAAGAGCAAACATTAAACGTCGAATTGGTTCCCTCGAAAACGAAGCCGGTCCGTGCGGTCGTACTTTTACCGAACGGCAAACCGGCGGTCGACGCCGAAGTCGGGCTCGGCGGCTTGAGTAGTATCGCCGTTCGCACACGGAACGATCATATTGACGGAAACACGGGCAACGCCGTCGTGAAAACGGACGAGAACGGTCGTTTCGAATTTCCGACTCCGGGAGTTTCCTACGTAATTCTCGCGGCGCACCCGGACGGTTTCGCTTTTGCCGTCCAAGAGGAAGTCGAATCGGGAACGATTCAGTTGACACCATGGGCGAGGATCGAAGGAACCGCTTTCGAAGGGGACAAACCGGCCGCGAACGCTTCGCTTTATGGTTATTTTTTCATGCCCGATGAAATCAGAGCGGGGGTTCCGAGACCTTTGACCTATGAAGCCCAGGCTGAAGTTCGTACCAATGCCAAGGGTGAATTCGTCTTGGAGCGGTTCGCTCCGGGAGTGATCGGTTCATTCGGTTTCAACGATACATCCGGCGGTGTCTCGGAAAGCACTCACGTCGCGACAAGAAGAGGGAAAACGTCGATGGTTCGCGTTATGAAAAAAAATGTGCCCGATGATACCGCTTCACCCGATATTCCAATCGAGCCGGCGTCCCCGCTGCCCTCGATCCCTCAGGAAACGACGAAATCGTACATCGAGGGAAATATCAACCAATCGAACTGTTCGATCCAGTTGAAACGGTTGCAGGTCGCGTTTTCGAATTATCATCTTGCGGAAAAAGTTTTCCCGAGACCGTTTACGACCGACAAGCAGGGCAAGCCGCTCCAGAGTTGGCGGGTCGCGATTTTGCCGTACTTGGGCGAAAAGGAATTGTACGATAAAATTCGGAAAGACGAGCCGTGGAACAGCGAGTACAACAAACAATTTCACGCTCTTTGCCCGAAAGCGCTTCAATGCCCCTGCGGATTGGAAATCTTTCCGCAAATGAAAGAGAAAGGGGAAACGACTTATTCGCTTGTGGTCGGCAAAACCGCATATCCTGTCGACAAGCCGTTTTCACTGGATCGGAAAGATTTATCGGACGGCACCGCCAACACGTTGCTCTTCGCCGAACGCGCGACGCCGGTTTGTTGGATGGATCCCGACGGTGATATCAAACAGGAAGACGCGGAAAAAGGGATCGGAGTGTCCCCCACCGGGATCGGAACACACCATCTCATTGGCAATGAATACTACGCGATGTCCTGCTTTTTCCACGGAACGACGCATGAGTTCCGGAAAAAACTGAAAACGCAATCGATCCAGGCGATGATCACCCCCAGCGGCGGCGAAGCGGTTTATTTGTTTGATTACGAGGAATGAAAAACGCTTAACCGGTGACGATCTCCGCAATGGCAAGGTAATTGTCCCGAATGATCGCCGCCCGTTTTTGCGCCGCGGAGGAAAGCGATTCATCCGACTCCGGTTCAACGCATCTTCTCCAAGCGAACCGAATATCCGAATGAACGAACTCCAGAAGATCCTCCCGGTTGTCGGCGTGCGCGGAGATATTCAATTCAGGAACATCAATCGAAAGATAGGTTTTGCCGTCCGATTCTTCCGGCGGAAGTGGAACCGGTTTCAAAACCAAGGACGTATGAAATTTGATCGCCCTGTCGTCGAGAAGGACTTCCCAGATTTCGAGGGGAGCCAGTAAGTCGATTTCGCGAAACGTGCTCATGGATCGAATCGGAAAAAAAGGAGTGAAATAATCCAAATCACTACATCCCCCATTGTACACGACCGCTTTCGATTGGCAACGTCGGCGTTCAGGACGCTCAGCTAAACAAAGAGAAAAAAAATGGGCCGCTTGACTTCATTACGGGTGTCGCGGTATACCCGAGGTTATCTCACGGCGGCAACGTGAGCGGGGACGGCTTGCGATGAAGGTCGGCCTGTTTTAAAGCAACGTCATTGCAAGGAGAGTCGATATGATCCTCGAATATCAACCGAAGAAATTTCTCGCGGCGCTTTTGGGTATCACGCTCGTTTGCGTCGTCGCCGCGTTCGGATTAACCGAAGCCGCGCCGCTCCCCCCCGCGGACGAAACGCCGCAAACGTCGGCGGAACCCGACGACGATCCCCCGTTTGTTTGGCCGGAAGGGTTTCAGAAGAAAATCGATTGGCAATTCAGCGATGAAGACAAACGACTGTTCGACCCGCCGTTGGACGCGACGATCGCCGAAATGCGGGAATGGATGGATAAGCTGGAGCGTCCCATCCCCGCCGATACGGAAAAGTGGGGCGGCTTCAAGCAGTATCGGGAAAAGGTCGCATATCTTCGGATCAACATTGCCGATCAAATCATCGCGACCCATCCGGACGATCGCGTGTTTACGTTCGCTTTGGCGGGCAAATGGTTTCCCTATTTTATACTCGCCAAACATGATCCGGCGAAGATTCCGGAGTTCGAGGCGTATTATCGGGAGTTGAAGGAACACAATAATAAGCACGGGAAAAAACTCGACTATTTCACTTCAAACGTCGTGAGAGCCCGGGAAGCGATCGTTCGCGACTTGATGGAGATCGACAAAAAAAAATACCTTCCGCTCGCCGAAGAGCTTTTAGCGGAGTACGACGAAATGCTCCGGGAAACGCCGCTCGGAAAAGACGCCGAAGAATTTTACAACGGAAAACAACAACTCCTGTACAATCTCGCCAAGCACGAGGAAAAGTATAAACCGGTTTACGAAACATTTTGCGACAACATGCGGGAAGTCGTTCAAACCCGGGAAAACGAACTGGAAACGACGATCCTGTATTATTCCTTCGGTCCAAATGACTCTTATCGTACCCCGGAAGGACAAAAAGCCCATCGCGACTGGTTGGCGCGAATCAATCGAAAAATCGCGACGGAAACGGATCCCGACAAACGGTATCATTTTTACTGCATCCGGGGCAATGTCATTGACAATCTCTTGAACAGTGACGCCGCGACGGAAGAAGAACTCCTCGCCCATGTTCGGGAAATCGAAAAATTCAGCAAGTGGCGTTATGGGCACGAAGTGTATAACGATTACTACACGCTCTTTTATCGCGAATTCAGCCGTCTCAATAAAAGCGAAACGATTACCGACGAAGCGCTCGCGCACCTGTTCCAATCGGCTCGGCACATGCTGTACGCCGGGGAATCCGGGTACGGACACGGCGGGATTGCGCTCGATTTATTCACGAGCTACGGGGAGGATTTGTACAACAAATGTACGCCCGAGCAAAAGCGGGTTTACCTCGAATCGTTTTCCAAGTTGATCGACGAAACCGAAAAGGTCGAGAAGGAATGGATCGCTGCGGGAAAACCAATGCACCGAGAGAGCGAACTGCCGCCGCTTCGCAAGCATCTTGACTATTTGCAGTTGCAGGGCAAGGAAGTTTCGTTCACCGCAGCGACGGTCGACGGCAAACCGTTCGATATCCAATCGCTTCGGGGAAAAGTGGTGCTGCTCGATTTCTGGGCAACCTGGTGCGGCCCTTGCATCCGGGAAATCCCGGACCTGAAACGGCTTTACGCGGAATACCACGATCAAGGTTTCGAGATCGTCGGAATCAGCATCGACAAGGAAGAGGACAAACAGACGCTGATCGATTTTATCGCGAAGGAGGAGCTGCCTTGGACGATGCTGCACGACCCGAACGACGTGTTGTTCAACCAATTCTACGGCAGCGGCGTCCCGCATTGCCTGCTGCTCGACCGCGACGGCAAAGTCATGCTGATCGACGCCCGGGGCCACATGCTGCAAAGCCAGCTCGAAAGATTGTTCGGCGAAAGCAAGTTCGTGCAGCCGGTTTCCCACTCGCTCTAAATTGGCAAAAGTCGAGATCAAAAACCGTTCACGAACGGCAAAACGAGTCTCGACCTTTTTCCGGCTTCGATTTCATTTTGGTTTTTTTGGACATTTATACAATTACAGGGAAAGATTGTTAATTTTTTCACAATGATCAGCAAAATCGGGAGTGCAACGACCATTTTGCGGGTTATTTATCGGAGCGGAAGCTCCTGCCGCCTACCGGGGCTCCCGGGTTATGAAGTAAACTTTGGTCTTGAAATAAGACGGGAACCCGTATAAAATGGAGGTAAAGAGTTGAATGCTTTTCGATCCGAACAGGAACAACTTTCATGCCCCGAGTTTCAAGAGGCGGTGAATCAAAAGATGGTATCTACGGAAGTCACGACACCTTTTTTCATGACGACGGCTGTGCAGGCGTTGGCGCGGTCGACCGCCGAAGGTTTGACATGCCCCAGCGGAAACGGACAGAGAGCAAGTCAACGGCTTTGGCGCCGCCGACCGGATTGTAGGTTTTTTAAGGCATCGAGAACAGAGAAGTTTTGGTCAACGATAAAAAGGCGCGGGAAAAACTCGTGCGGATTTCCGATCCGAAAGACGTCGACACAATCAACGACAAACTTGATTCATTGGGATTGTCGAACGACCTGCAACGAAACATGTTTTTGGACGCTTTTCCGAAGCAGTATTCCATGCTCTATAACGCCGGTTGTTTGATTCTTCCGTTTTTTCGGCAGAAAGGATCTCTGCTGCACCCGGAGACGTTGAGTTCGCTCAACGGCTTCGCCTCGATTTGGTGCTGTATCGAAAACATACTTCTTGCCGCAGCCTCCGAAGGAATCTTCGGCGTCACTCGCATACCCATGAGCGAGGAATCCGCCCATATCAAGGCAGTCGTCGGTCATCCCGACGATTACGTGATGCCATGCTATATCGCCTTGGGTTATCCGGCAAACGACACCAGCAGAACAAAACAAAACGATCTTTCCGTCGACGCCAAGATTCATCTCAATTGTTGGTGATTTCCAATGGAGGAGATTTTTTGACACTTATTTTTTCCACCGTTACCGTAGTTCTTGACACGGTCTCTAACTATTACTATAATGGTATTAGTTAGTCAATAAGGCTCAAATCCGTCGGAGAAAATCAACATGAAACGCCAGATCATCAAAATCGACGAGGACAAATGTAACGGTTGCGGTCAGTGCGCCGCCGCCTGCGCCGAAGGTGCCATTCAAATGGTCGACGGCAAGGGCATTCCCGTTTCGGAACATATCGTCGATTTTGACGGAACCCTCCGCTTGTGATATGATGGATAACGACCTACCTATGATCAAGAACATTCTCCTTCTCACCGGCAGTCCACGACGGGGCGGCAACAGCGATCTTTTGGCCGACGCTTTCACCAAGGGAGCAGAAACGATGGCCCATGTCATCGAGCGTGTCGACACGGCTCGTAAAACCATCAAGGGTTGTACCGCCTGCGAATTGTGTTTCAGCAAAGGAAAAGCGTGCGTGTTCGACGACGATTTCAATGAACTCGCGCCGAAGCTGGAACAAGCCGATGCGGTCGTGTTCGCGACGCCGATTTACTGGTTCACGTTTCCCATGTCGTTGAAAGCAGTGATCGATAAGATCCACCTTGCAGTGGGAAAACAAAGGAGTTCTGATCGTTCCCAACGTTCTCGAAAAGGGAGACGTGTTGAAAACCGATTTTCTCAAACAGGCCGAGAATTACGGAGTAAATATTTGACATCAACCGAACAATGCAAACGACATTCCAACGCGACGATCTCACGTTTACGTACATCACCGAGGCAGATCTTCCCGATATCGTTCGGATGCTGGCAAAGGAATCGGTCTGTCGCCTTCTCTCCTTCGGGCCGAATACCGAACAGGACACCCGGAACTATTTCGAGCCGCTTGTCGAATCCATCGGCAAATCCCTTGCGAAAAACGATCTGCCGAGCGACCACGTTTTCTCGATTCGCAAAAATGACGGAACGTTTGTCGGGCAATGCGGACTGCTTCCCATTGCGTTCAGTCCAGGTAATTTCCTGCTCGGAGTGCAAATTGACGACACTCACTGGCGTCAAGGATACGGCGAAAAGTCGTGCCGGTTTCTCGTGGAGTACGCTTTCGATGTTTTGAAAGCGTCGCGGATTTCCGGCGATTGTTTTTCAGAAAACATCGGCTCAAAACGTGTCATGGAAAAATGCGGTTTCGTCGCTGAAGGGTGTCAAAAACGATACTGGCATAAAAACGACGAAGTTTACGAAAATTTGTTGTTCGGTTTACTCAAAAATGATGGACAATAGTGAAATGAAAATCGAGTCTGCGATACCATCCGACTTCCCTGAAATCATCGACGTTTGGGAGGCATCCGTCCGGGCGACTCATGATTTTCTGAGCGAAGAGGATATTCAACACTTCAAGCCGCTCATCCTGAACGAATATTTGAAAGCGGTTGAACTGTATTGCATTCGTGACGCTGGAAAAATTCTCGGCTTCCTCGGTTTGTCGCCGGACAAAATCGAAATGCTGTTCATCCATCCCGATGCTCGCGGCAAAGGAATCGGTAAAAGCCTGACACTGTTCGCGATCCGTGAAAAAGGCATCCGAAAGGTCGACGTGAACGAACAGAACCCGCAAGCGGTCGGTTTTTACGAACACATGGGTTTCGAGGTCGTAAGCCGTTCGCCGCTTGATCCGCAAGGTAAACCGTTTCCGATTCTCTCAATGGAAATCCCCAATGATCCGAACATGTTGAACGACATTCAGAAGACGGCGGCAGTGCAGTTCGACCGCCAAAGTGATCGTTACGGGAAATCGCATGTTCTCGCCGACACCAGCGACATTGCGGCGGCTCTGGATGGAATCGAATTGCATGCGGACGGAGCGGCTTTGGACATCGCCACCGGAGGTGGGCACATGGCTCTTTATCTGGCTCGACTCGGTTATGATGTCACAGCCGGCGACGTTTCACAACGCATGCTCGATCAGGCCGCCTATCTGGTTGCCGAAGCGGGTTACGACTTGAAAACAAGACTCTTTCCCGCCGAGTCGATTCCCTTCGGCGATGC
>JAVBPO010000153.1:0-13681 GCA_031549565.1 Thermoguttaceae bacterium | reverse complement strand
GATCCGAACGTCCCGCTTCGCGTCGATATCGAACGAAAACGCGTGTTGACATTTGTTTTCCCGCTCGTAAAGATCGCTCCGCTTGAGAATTTCGTCGACCGGCAGGCCGATGTCCGTGTAATATTTCACGGAAATCGCGGCGATGTCTTCCCGCTTTTTCTTGTCGTAAAAATCGCACGGATTAACCTCTTTCGACGGCGGAGCCTGCTGGAAGAACGGGTTGTCGTAATGCCAGGGCTTCACAAGATCGACGCCGAATTTCGTTTTCAGTTCGGCGTCCATTTCCTCCTTGACTTCGGCGAAGAGCGGTTTGCCGAGCCGGTTGAGTTCGGCGAAGATGTTCAAGAGGTTTTCCGGATCATATTCCTGGAATCGAACCGACATTTGCCAGAAATTGTCGTATCCGAGCTTTCGAGCCGCTTCGTTGCGAAGTTTCGCCAGTGCGATCAGTTTCGGCGCGACCTGCTCGCCGACGAGTTTGAGCGTTTCCCAGGTTTTGCGGCGCTCTTCCGAATCGGTTCCTTCGCGGA
This sequence comes from Thermoguttaceae bacterium, assembly GCA_031549565.1. Classification (GTDB taxonomy): domain Bacteria; phylum Planctomycetota; class Planctomycetia; order Pirellulales; family Thermoguttaceae; genus JAVBSX01. The sequence goes on along the minus strand of JAVBPO010000153.1, from coordinate 13,151 downwards.
GCTTGTCGAGCAGTTCGTTGTTGGAGTACGACTTTCCGTCGAGTTCGCCGCGAAAGTTTTGGAAAATCTGCTCGATTTCCGTCGACATGTTCGTCATTTTTTCGAGCAGTTCGACCGGAAGCTGATTCTGCTCGAACGCAAGGAGCGCTTTTTCGGCGGCCCGACGTTCGAACGGCGTGAGATTTTTCGCAGAATCGAGCAGATTTTTGAGCATCTGGAATTTTCCCGGATCGCTGTGGTATTTGGACAACGCGAGGCTCTTTTCGGCGGCGAGCGTGAACGCTGCGTCGGTTCCGTCGTTGTAAGCGTCCCACTGGGCGAGGTTCGCGGCGGTTTGAAGATCGGAGGTTGTCTTTTGGTAATCGAGCATAAAAGCCCGAAGCGAAGCGTCGGAATCGGCAGCGGACATCGGTGGGGGGAATATGGATACTCCCGCAAGCAGAAGGGAAATCGTAGAGATGAGTTTTCGGAGCGGCATCTTGATTAAAGTCGTCAAATACGGATCGTCAAAGAAAGATCGTATTTTAGAGGAAACGAATCCAAAAATCCACAAGCACCGGGAAAAAAAACAAAATATTACATTCGAGAGAACAATTTCCCCCGTTTGCACCGGGGGTTATAGACATTCCGCACTTTCAGGGCAAAATCAAAATTCGAATCGAATTTCTGTTTCATCTTGGCATGCGTTTCCCCTTCGTCGAACGACACAATCACATCAAAAAATCGCGGATTCATGAACAACGGCATCATTTTGGACATGGACGGTACACTCATCGACAGCCATCAAACGCATGTCGACTGTTGGATTCGTTACGCGGAGCGGGACGGGATCGTTCTCGATCCGGGCCGTGTCAATCGCGTGTTCGGGCAGATCAACCGCGAGATTATCCGCTCGATCTGGCCTTGCGAGATTACCGACGAAAAAGTGCTCGAAATCGGCGACGGAAAAGAGGCTCTGGTCCGGGACTCCTATCGGAAAAATTTTCCTCCGCTTCCGGGGGCAACCGAACTGGTTCGAAGGCTCCACGATCACGGTTTCAAGCTTGCCGTCGGTTCGTCCGGACCGAAAGAAAACGTCGATTTGGCCTGCGAGCTGCTCGGAATCACACCGCTGCTCGGAGCGATCGTGTCCAGTTCCGACGTTTCCCGGGGTAAACCGCATCCGGAGATTTTTCTTACCGCCGCAAAGCGGATCGGCGTTTCGCCGGAACAGTGCGTCGTCATTGAAGACGCAACGGTCGGAATCGACGCCGCTCACGCCGCCGGAATGAAGTGCATCGCGATCCTGAGCACCGGACACGGCGAAGACGAATTGAAAGACGCCGAAATCCTCGTCCATTCGCTCGAGGAAATCACGCCGGAAATGATCGTGAGACTTTTGGAGTGATTCCCACGCAACCCCTTTTCCGCGTCGCATGCCGGTTGACGCCGTTGCTTTATAGGGCGGCAGGGTCGTCGGCCAAAACGAGCTACCGCTCGGATAAGTGTTCGCTTCCGAGGGACGCTTACTTCGCGAAAAAGATTCACGATGTGCAATGTTAGTCTCGTGCTTGCGTTTTGCCGTGATTTCGTGTATTGTTGTTTATGTTTGAAATCCTTTCTCGGGTTGGTTTGTGCAAAAGCATTTTCAGCAAATGGTGCTGAAAAACAGGAGGATTTCAGATTTATTCGTGGATTCCTTTCCGGGCCCGGCTTGGTTAAGGTTTAATGTTCTCACTTCTCTTATCTGTGCCCTATGCCCAAAGCCATAAATAAACGTAACGCATTCCTCTTCCTCCTCGGTTTCGCCCTGATTCTCGGGGGAGGTTCGTCGGTCTATTCCCAGTTCGGGCTGGAGAAAAAAGCCGCTGAAAAGAAAGCGACCGAGAAAGAGGACGATTCCTTCGATCTGGACGATCCCGACGCCGACGACGAAACGGAGGAAACGACGTCGGAGACAACCCCGTCGGAGTCGGGCCCGAAAGAAAAAGGACAAAACGGTCCGAAGCTCGGTCGAGCCGCGACCAAATCATGGGAAACCGGCGTCAAACTCACCGCGGTTTCCCGGTGCTCGAATATCGTAACCATGATCACGATACCGATGGAATGGCCCGAACAAAAGGTCACGATCATGGAAGAAAAAGAAAAAACGTCCAGCAATGTCGCGAAAGTGACACGACGAGAGCACAAAAACGGCGGCTTGCAACAGATGATCGTCAAGGTTCCCGAACTGGCACCCGGCAAAACCGCCGAAGCGGCCTTGGTCGTGAAAGTGACGCGGCAGGAAATCCTGCCCCCCGACGCAGAGAGCATTCCAAAACTTTCCATTCCGCCGACGAACAAAATTCCGAAAGCGTACAAAATCTACCTGGAAAAAAGTCCGAACATCGAAAGCGGCAATTCGCAGTTCAAAAAACTGTACGCGGAAATCACGAAAGACGTCAAATCCGATTGGGCAAAAGTCGAAGCGATCTACAATTACGTCCGGGACAAGATCGAGTACGACGCGGCCAACAAGGAAAAGATCGGCAACGGCGCTTTGGAAACACTGAAATTAAAGCGGGGAGACTGCAAGGAAATGACCGCGGTGTTCATCGCGATCTGTCGGGCGGGCAAAATTCCGGCGCGGACCGTCTGGATTCCCGGACACTGTTACGTCGAATTCTACCTGATCGACGACGATGGTGTCGGATACTGGTTCCCGTGCCAGGTTTCAGGAACCTACGCGTTCGGCGGCATTCCGGAGATGGGGCCGATTTTGCAGAAAGGGGACAACTACACGTTTCCCGAATTCGGTCGGGAAAAGTTCCGGTTCGTCGGACAGCAGGTGATCGGCGAAAACGAGGACGGCCCCGCCGGGCAACCGAAACACGAATTTTTCGAGAATCCGCTTTGAGATCGCCGAAAAGTGAAACCGTCTCGATCGAGGTTCGTTGCGTCCAGTGCGGTTACGTCCAGCTTTGGGGCTTGGAGCAGAGGATTCGCGGATTGGTTCGGGCCGGGAAGCTCCGCTTGACCTCGGATTTCGACGCCGTCTTGGTCGGCGAGCTTTTCCGAATCCACGGCTCGTCGATCCCGTGTCCCGATTGCGGCACGGTCGGCTCGCTTGTCCAATCGCCGCCGAAGAAGAACCAATGGACTTGGGCCGACGAGGTCCGCTGTGAAGATTGCGGTCGCGAAATCCCGCCGGAACGTGTCGCCGCGATTCCATGCGTCACGCGCTGCGTCGAATGTCAGCAGGAATTCGAACGATAAATTTGACGTTCATCCCCACAAACGCGGGGCAAGCCCCGCCGCTAACAGGTAATCTCACTGTCGTCCGAACAGTACCAAACACTGGTCGTCGGTTTGCGGCGTCTTTCCGGAAAAGCTGCGGACCGCGGAAACGAGGTTCCGACCGATTTGCGGAATCGGCGATTTTTTGTTCACATTGAGCGTGTCCAGTACGCCGCCGAGAGAAAAGAACTGGCCGCCGGCATTCATCGCGTCGGTCAGCCCATCGCTCATCAGGACGCACGACTGCCCTTTTTCCAGCACGAAATCGAATTCTTCAAAATCCGAATCTTCCAACACCCCGAGCGGCAAACTCCCGATGTGCTCCGCGAGGGTGCTTGTCGCCCGAGCCGGATCGACCAGCAGCGGCGGAAAATGCCCCGCGTTGACGAACCGGACGTGATGTGTTTTCGGGTCGAGGACCGCGAGGAAAAACGTGATGAATCGATTTTCCCAACGATTTTCGCAAAACGTCTTGTTCAGCCGTATCACGGCTTGCCGGAGCGACGGTTCGATCAGCAGTCCGTATCGCACCTCCGAGGAAAGCTTGGCCATCAACAGCGCGGCGGAGATTCCCTTACCGGAAACGTCCCCGAGCGCGACCGCGATTTCTCCGTTGGGGAGCGGAATAAAATCGTAATAATCGCCGCCGAGATACCGCGCCGGTTGATAATAATCGAAAAATTCATATCCGTCGATCGCGGGCAGCGCAACGGGCAGGAGTCCCCGCTGAACTTTGTGCGCAACGGCAAGCTCCCGCTCCAGAATGCGTTCCTGGATCATCGATTCGTGATACTGCGCGTTTTCGATCGAAACGGCGATCTGGTACGCGACGCTGACGAGCAAATCCAGATCGTTGTAATTGAACTTCTTTCCGCTGGAGCGGGAGTCGACCTGGATGACGCCCAAACAGGTGTCCTGATCCCCGCCGAGAACCGGGGCGGCCATGACCGAATGGATATTGTAATTAACGATGCTTTCGCTCGGATCGAACCGGGAATCGTTGCCGATATCGTCCGAAAGAATCGCCGCTTTGGTCGAGGAAACTTTTTCCAAAATCGAGCGGCTGATCCGGAACGATTCCTCGTTCTGCGGATTGCGATGCTTGAATGCCCGGAGTTCGAGCCGTTTGGTGTGCTTGTCGTTGAGAAGGATATAAGCGCAATCCGCTTGGCGGAAGATTTTCAGGAGATTTTCCAAAAGCTGCGGCAGGACTTGATCCAAAGCGGCGCCGAGATGTCGCCCAATGTCGATCAGCGCCCGGAGTTTCGCTTCCGCGTTGGCCGGATTCAGGTGCGCTTTTTGCGAGGAGGCGACGTTGATTTCCGTCGTCAAACGGAACTGGTCGTCTTCCATCGGCGCATCGTCGATGATGATCCGCGGATCGGAGGCGAGCTGAAACTGGGAATTCCCGGTCGGTCGAACGTCTTTCGTGTGATCGAAAAAGCTGAACTCGACGTCGCAGATACGAATAACGTCGCCGTTGAAGATACGGACTTTCGAATCGATCATCCGACCGTTCAGGTACGTACCATTGCGGCTGTGAAGATCTTCGAGAAAAAAACCTTGCGGTTCCTTGAGAATCCTCGCATGTTCCCGACTCACGGCTCCATGGTCCATGACGACTTCGCAGCACGGATGCCGACCGAAAGTCGTCGAGTCGTGTGTCAGCGGGAACTTCTCTTCCGTGAGATATTCACTCTTGGTTGTCTGTAAGTACGGCGTCTTCAAGGTGGTCGTAATAGGGGTAACTCGGGAGAGAGTGTAAAGATTTGCTCCCTTTCGGAGGTGGTCATTTTGGCGATTCGGCAATCGTCAACAGCCCCGGTTCTCAGTCTACGCAAAATTTCCGTGCCCGTAAATCCCCCGAGAAATTTTCTCGATCCTGCCAGCCGTTATAATCCCTACAGCGACGTTTGCGGATCGCGACCGGTTTTGATTCACTCTTGCCAATATGGAGCTTACCGATAAAATGGATTTTTATTCGCGTTTTGTACCGGGTTTCGGTTGTAACGCAACTTCTCCCCTTTCTCCCCCCCTCTCACCCCCAGACGACTCATGCCCTATTCGACCATCGAGGAAGCCGTTGCGGCAATTAAAGCCGGACAGATTATTATTGTGATGGACGACGAAGATCGTGAAAACGAAGGGGATTTCATCTGCGCCGCGGAAAAAACGACGGACCAGATCGTCAACTTCATGCTCGTTCACGGGCGGGGACAAGTGTGCATGCCGATTCTGCCGGAGTTATGCCAGAAGCTGAATCTCACCCCGATGGTCAAAGAGAACACCGCGCCGCTCCAGACGGCGTTTACGGTTCCGATCGACCATATCTCCGCGCGAACGGGAATCACGGCTCAGGAAAAAGCGACGACCATCCTCGCGGCGGTCAGTCCGACGGCGAAAGCGAGCGATTTCGTTCGACCGGGGCACTTGTTTCCCCTCGAAGCGAAAGAAGGGGGCGTATTGCGCCGGGCTGGGCACACCGAAGCCGCGATCGATCTGGCACGATTGGCCGAACTTCAACCCGCGGGAGTTTTGTGCGAAATTCTCGACGAAACCGGAAACCGCGCGGATCGGGAAAAGTTGTTCGAACTCGCGAAGCACCACAATTTGAAAATCATCACCATCGAGGATTTAATCAAGTACCGTCGCCGGAGCGAGAAAATCGTCGAAAGAATCGCCGACGCCGAACTTCCGACCAAATACGGTGACGCCCGAATTTACGTGTTCAGCGTGAAATACGAAGAGGACGAGCCGGTTGCCGTCGTTTTCGGCGATCCCACTTCGGTCGAAGCCCCGCTGGTGCGTCTTCATTCGTCCTGCTTTACCGGCGACCTGCTCGATTCACTTCGCTGCGACTGCGGCGATCAACTTCATCTTGCTCTGGAGAGAATATCGAATGATGGAACCGGCGTTCTCGTCTATCTCCCGCAGGAAGGGCGCGGAATCGGGCTTGCGGAGAAGATCAAAGCGTATCATCTCCAGGATCAAGGGCTCGATACGGTCGAAGCGAATATCGCGCTCGGACACAAATCGGACCTCCGCGATTACGGGGTCGGCATCCAGATACTCAAGAGTTTCGGGATCTCGAGAATCCGTCTTTTGACCAACAATCCGAAGAAGACGGACGCGTTCATTTACGGCGGTTTCGATCTGGAGGTCGTCGATCAGGTCCCGATCGTCTGCCCGCCGAACCCGCACAGTGAAAAATACCTCGCAACCAAACGGGACAAAATGGGACACCGTATTCCTTGACAACGAAGAGCCGCACGGCTATTTGGAGCACGGGCATCCTGCCCGTGACACAGGCTGGAAGCCTGTGCTCCATTTTAATTGGGAGCGTTTGCGAAAATGGGCGAGATTGGGTTCGGTTTTGAATCCGCCCTGAAGCAGTGGAAACCTCACTGATGCGCTGCCCTTCAGGGCGGTAGCGGCTGTTTGCCCCAACCCTAACATTTTGATTAGGGTTCGAAGGGGCGAACGCGATTTCTTTTTTTCTCTTGACAGGGTTTCTTTTTTTTCGCATAATCCCGCACTATTTTTCAGATTCTCCTGTTTTCAATACAAAATCAAGCGGAATGAAACGACGCTTTGACCTGCGAAATTCCTCGAAATTCCGATTGCGAACCTTGTTCGCCGCTCGGACGTTTCTTGGAAAATGGTGCGTTGTTTTCACGCTTTTGCTGATCCGGCCTTGCATTTCCGAGGCCGCCGAGCCTTTGTTGCCTAAAAGGGCGGCTCCCAAACGTCCACAGGTTCAAGCTCCTTCACGGGAAATCGTAATGCCGAATCGGGAAGCCGTTTCCCAAAACTACGCCGTTTCCAAAGACTCGCTGATCCAACTCGCCTCGGCGGATGAAACAAGCCTAAGAATCGTCCCGCCGGCTCCTCCGATCCCAAACACTTTGGAAACCGAGCCGTTCGATACGACGACAGACGCGGACGATTTCGACGACGAAACGACCGAACCGTTCGACGTGGAAAACGTCGATTCGGAAGAGGAAGAATTTTCGCCGCCGACGCAATCGAATCCCACCTCCGCGAAAACCGGGGGAGACTTCGGAGATTTTCCTCCGCTGAACATTCCAGAGAACGATTTTTCCAAAATTGCCGATTCCGAACCAACGCAACCGACACCGACGACGTTCGCGCCGTCCGCTCCGCTCGCTTTCAACGGATTGCGACATCATTCCCAAGATACGACGACAACGCCGCAAAATTCGCCGTTTGCGCAAAGTCCGGGCGTTTCTCCCTACGCGAATTCCGCTTGGGGCGGGCCGAATACCGCGTGGGGACAGAATCCGATGCAGCAAACGGCGTATTCGTACAATCCTTACGCCGCTCCTTACGGGACCGTCTACACGAATCCGTACGGATACGGGCCGTATGGATATCCGAACGCGCCCGGCGCCTACTGGGGACCGACCGGCTTTGTTGCCAACCCTTACGCACAGCAGTATTCCAGTTATCCCTACGGACGTCCGCCCTACGATTCCGACGAAGACGAAGAGACGAAAAAATCCGAATCGCTAACGAGCACGACGCGGGAAACGCTGTCGTACTTCAATCCGTTCAAATCCCCCAAAGGCCCCAATCGCGGCGTCGGCGGACCGTTGATGATGCGATCCTGGCGGGACCGACCGTTTTATTTCGGCCTGTTCGGCGGTGCGATGTTCGGAAGCGAACTGATTTCCGGGCTCGTCGATCAGGACTGCGGCGGAACGGGCGGCGTGATTTTCGGATGGTATTGCGACAATTATTGGGGTTTGGAAGCACGGCTGCATTTCGCGGGCCTACCCGGCAAACCGACGGCCAAAGGTCGGGACGCTTACGCCGCCTGGTACAAGTCGGAACACGGGGACACGGGCTTCGTTCCGCCTGCTTCGACGCATAACAACGCCATTTCGATGTTCGACGTGAGCATCCACTATTATCCGCTGGGCAACGCGAAGTGGAGACCGTTTCTCAAACTGGGGCTCGGGACCGTGAACGAGAAGTATCGAGATCTTTACGGAACGAAACGTTCGTACAACACATTTTCGATTCCCTGGGGGATCGGTCTGAAATACTGGTGGAACGAACGGGTCGCGCTTCAACTTGAATTGACGGACAACGTGCTGTTCTCCGTGGAAGAGACGGAAACGCAGAACGACGTCGCGTTGACTTTCGGTCTGACATTCCCGTTGGGCAAAATCAAACGCAAAGACCCGGTCGTCTATTGGCCGATCACGCCGAGTTCCGGTCGCTGATTTCCGCGATCAGCTCAATTTCGACTCGCGCGCTGCGGGGAAGCGCGGCGACTTGGACCGTGCTTCGGGCCGGTTTGGTTTCGCCGAGATATTTTTCATAAACGGCGTTCATCTTCGCGAAATCGCCGAGATCAACGAGAAAGACGGTCGTTTTGACGACATCGATCCAAGAGCAACCGGCGGCTTCGAGAATCGCTTGCAGATTTCGCAGGACGACTTCCGTTTGCTCTTCAATGGTTTTGCCGGAGATTTCCCCCGTTGCGGCGTCCAAGGGAATCTGCCCGGCGGTAAACAGAAATTGCCCCGCGATTTTCGCCTGGCTGTAAGGACCGATCGCCGCCGGGGCGGATGTTGTCGAAATCGTTTTCATGGGTTTGAAGAGTCGGGGAACCACAATACCACTTACCGCATGCGCGGCTCTGATTTGTACAATATCATACCAAATCCTCTGATATGGCCCATACCCCATTCGAATGGCAAGGGTGCGATATCATCCACTTTTTGGTGTCGTAAAACTGACAGAAAGTCTTCAAGCCTTCGTGTTGCACCGCACATCCGCGACTACTCCGGCGTTCACTCCCGGCTCCAATTTATTTTCGGTTTATTATTGTCGTGATATCGTAAACCTCGACCACCGGCGCTATGAATTTCAACTCATCGCTCTCCTGTACCGATTCCATACTGGCTTTCGTTAAATAACACGTTTTCCAATCGGGTGCAATAATAATGTTCGGCTGATATATTTCCTGTGTTTCACAAAGACGTTTTCCGGTCGCCGTGTCCCAGACTACGTACCGCCCCAAATGTTCCCAATCCTGATATCGACCGGGAATCGTTTCAAATGTAATCGCAGTTTTCTCGTCGGGAGAAAAAAAATAGGATCTCGTATATCGACCTTCAATGGAAAACGAGGTATATTCGTAACCCCCAACGTTTTCAAGATCAAATCGGCAGGCAAACGAACCGCTGCCACCGGTTCGGGTGTCGGCCGGATGCGTCGACCAGAGAACTAGATTATCGTTTGGCGCAAAACAAAAGCCTTGCATCCATTGGTTGTTATCCGGATTTTCGGGGCGTGTCAAGTGAAACTCCATAGCCTGTTGCCGCTTAAAATCGTAAACCCAAACACTTTTTTGACCACTCGCCATAGCAATCGCTTTTCCATCGGCCTGAATAGCGGGAAGAAAGTTCGGCGAATAACAGATGTCGATTGACGAATGATGAATGAGCTTTTCCGTTTTAACATCCCAAATCGCGACATTATTCTTTTTGTTTTCGAGCTCCGGTATCGTGAATACATGAACAAGAAAACGCCCATCCGGCGTCTCGAAGGGAGCAATGCAAGTATTATATTGATTCACTTTGTCAAAACTGATTTTATCGCTTTGATTGTCTGAAAGCAATGTGAATCGTTTGATTGCCGACATGTCTCTCGGATCACGTAGCACCAGTATGTTTTCGCAGGATTGTCGGCCACACCAGATGTTGTCGTTTTGATCAAAACCGAGGATGACTTCATCGTCGATACCCTCCGATATTTTCTTTTGTGTTTTGATATCATAGAGTTCGCTTTTCCAATAGGGATATCGGAAAATCGCAAGCTTTTCGCCCGGCGAAACTATCAGATAATCATCACGATAATGATGCGTCTTCGACCGTATTTCCGGTGTCAAGTAGCGTTGATAAACATACGCTCGTTTGTCGAACATGTCGAAGTCGAGCGGGTAGCGACTCATTTTTTCCGACGCATACGAAAATTTCAACAATTCTGATTTCGAAATCTGCCAAAATGTTTGTGTTGGTGGGATATAACAATAGTACCACGACCTGAAATACATCGAAGTGTCGTTTTTATAAGCCAGCCCTCCGTTTCCGGAGACGCCGCGAAATTCTATAGGCAGGACAAATTTCTTCACCGGCTTCATGATAGAATTCCACTTTTGTTCTTCGGCTGCGTCAACTTGGGCTGGAAAAAGCGGCCCTACTGCCACAATACACAAGATAAGGTGCGTTAATAGCGATCTCATGATCCCGAGAGTTGGTGTATGAAACAAAACGGATATCTCGACTTCGCATCGTTAGATTATTGTATGTTTATCCATCTGTCTTTTTCCGGTCCGTTCGGATCATACTCCGTTCCTCTTCGACTCTCTGTTTTAGTGGATCCTTGCACGGTATACTCGAAGGTCAAACTATGCACGATTGCCGTTCTTCCTGCCTCGCCAGCCCCATAGGCTACTCCATAAGATGAATCGTAATAAGATCCATTGTACTCCACGATGACATGATTAACCCATCGATTTTCCAAGGGTTTTTGACCGTGGTGCTTTCCTTTGTCGGGATCGGCTGAAAGCCATTGGTGTGTCACGGTTTGGCCGTATCGATTAAAGGGGCCGGCTTGACCTGCGATATTGACAACATTTGCGCTCAAACCTTGAGCCTTTAATGTGTCAGATAAAAACCATGCCCATGCACCGCAGCTACCGTCCTTGTGCCTTAAAAGTCCTTCCGTGTTGCCAACCCCATTCAATCTCGCAACGGTTAACTGCGTAGCTCCGGATGGATCGACAATACCATAGTAATAGAGTTTTCCATTCGGGTTATATATTACGGCACCATCGTTCATCATAACTGTTTTGATGCAAATATCATCGCCCGAAAATTTCCCCCAGATCGCGTCAAAAACCGTTTGTACCGTCGTTTTGCCTTTCGCCGCAACACACCCGACGTGAACGACCGTGTGGTACAACGTGCCGCTACCGGGAGAGTCGCCGTAGGTCAGATAAAACGGGTTCGTATTGACGCCGTTGACCTTCCGAATATCGTTGTCATCGCCGCCTACGCGGATCTCCCATTCGAATTGAAGTTGGGCGAGAGCGTCCGCTTTTTGGCCACCGTAAATCTGACGGAAAGTCTTCAGTGCGTTGGCCACCCCCGCTTTCAATGTGGTGCCGTTTACGCCGATCCAGCCGGACTTCTGGTCGCCGCCCGGCATCCCCTTCGCGATAAATCGCACCTCAACGGTCAGTCCGGCTTCGATGGCGCCACTGTATTCCGATTTTGCCTGAAGCTTGTTCGTGGTGTTGCCGTTGGAATACGCGACCGGATTCGTTTTGGCCGGTAGATTTTTGACCCAGTCGTAATCCGTCGCCCAAGCCGTCTGGCCCGGATCGGCGACCATCGGCAAATCCGCCTCAAACTTCACCTTCTCCAGCGTCAGGGTGTCGTTGTCGACGACCTTGATCTCGACGGGTGTGCGGTCCGTCGGATAAACGCCGGTGGCATAAGTCGCCGTTACGAATATCGTTTCGTACAACCGTTCGACCATCAGATCGTCTTTCGCCTTGATTTTGACGGTCGTCGACGTTTGGCCGACCGGGATCGTGATCGTCATGGTGTCGCTTCCCGCGGCGCCGTTGATCGTGTAGTCGGCGCCCCGCTTGGCACTGCCGCCGAACGCGACCGTCACCGGAATCGCATAGGTCGTATCCGACGCCTCGCCGGGATTGGCCGGGTTGTCGATCCGCGAAATCGTTACCGTCGTTTCCGTTTCCCCCGCCTCGTGAATCATACCGCCACCAGTCGCCGTGATCAACCAATCGTCGTCGTCGATTATCGTGCAGGTGATCGGATCGCCGACCGGGACGTACAACGGCTGCGACGCGTTCGGATGGACCGCAATGATGGTGAAGTATTTGGACGGCGTCTCCGGAATGGCGTCGTTTTTCACAATGACGTTGAAATACTTCGTTCCCGGCGCGGTGAAACCGATCCGGTAATGCGACAAACCTTGCAACTGCCAACTCATGTAGTCCTGCATGATCTCATTGACGGGGCCTTCGCTGCGTATTTCACAATCGCTCGTGTTGAAATATTCGCCGTTATTGACGGTGCCGGTGAAGCTAAACGTCGGAGAACAAAAAACGGGAATGTGTCCGGTCAAGGTCGCTTTGAAACGAAAATTCTTGCCTTCGCCCTCGCGGAGAACGGATTCGGAAACCAATTCGATGCCGAATTCCGGCAGGGCCGAGGCGGCAGAACTGGTCTGATAAACCGGTTCCTGGAGTTCTGCCAAATGATTTTCGAGATACCACGGCACGGCCGGCTCCGGGCAGACGCCGGCGCAAAGCAGGTCGCGGGTTTCGAGCGGTTTGAGACGCAGACGGCGGGTCGTGGGGCGACGAGCCGGGTTCTTTGAACCCGGTTTTATCGGCGAAATCGCGTTAAAATGGGGGGGGTAGGAAGAAGATCGCGGAAAAAAGACACGACGGCATTGAGCAAATTCGACATGGGAGCTCCTTTTTCGGGGAAAAAACGAAAAATCCAATCTCGGCAACAATTGCCCGGCGAACCGACAAACTGATTCTAACGAAAATTCTGGAAAAGTCAAGCAAAATATTTTGAAGAAAAACCGGCGAATTCCTCTGGACCGAACGGTTGGGAAAGAGTATGATATGCTCGAATTGGTTTCCCATGGCTTCATTTTCCGCGTGAAGATTTCGCGCAGGAACTTGACGCTCCGGGGGCGAACTGGGTTCGACCGGGTACGGGAAGTTCAAGTTGCGTGTCGTGGTTGGTCAGCAGGCCACGTAAAAAGCCGACTACAAATTCAATTGCCGAACCTAAAATGGCAATGGCCGCCTAAGA
>JAVBPO010000110.1:0-6419 GCA_031549565.1 Thermoguttaceae bacterium | reverse complement strand
TTTACTGATTTCTTTTTCAAACAACGCCACATATCCCACGAAACCGGCGACCGAGAAGAAGAAAAAGAGAACGTAAATAAACAGAATGCTCAATTGAGCCTCGGGAAATTTCGTCAGCGGCTCCTTTAACGCGAACCAATAGATCCACCCGTAAAAGAGCGAAAAGAATAAACAGGTGAATCCCCAGCCGAGATGTCGCACCTTCGGTTTCCCGGCGATGAATTTCGCGAACAAAACGAATCCGAGAAGCGAAACGACGATAATCACATAGCCGACCCACGGATTCGGTTGCACCAATCCAAACACCACCGGAAAAGCGGACCCGCTGAAAATCAGCGTCCCCACCCCCACCATGTCCGCGCCGAACCGCGCTCGAAGCGTCGTTTTATCCGACGGCATCTCTTTTTTGCAGAGAACGACGTCCAAAATATTGGGAATCGTCGGCGGATACTTGAGCAACCCTTCTTCCGACGCCATTTCCATGCCGCGAACGTACAAAAACGTCTGCATACAAAATAAATACAGGGACAGCAGTCCCCAAATACCGAGCATACTCCAACCGAAAATCGGAAAAGGAATGTGTTTTACGATATCCCACTCAAATTTCGTGACAGCGAGTACGCAGCAGCATGTGAGAAAAATCATCACGGCGAAATACAACCGCATGGATTTCCGGGACAACCAGGTTTTCTCCAGTGATATCTCCGGACCGGGAAGCCGTCCCAAATCTTCTTCAATGATTCGCCGCCAATTTTTGTTGACAAAAAAAGCACCTAAAAAAATGTTGTAAAAGAACAAAAGCGCCAACACGAAAATCGAAGCGGTTTTCATCGTAATGGAAATGACTTCCATCGGAAAGCTCATGATGAAAAAATACCCGCCCATGAGAGTAAACGCGATGCCGACCGAAATCATTCCGTGAAACATCAGGTATCGGCGGCTGCGTACCGTCGGCGAATTGCGAATCTGCATCAAGGGGCCTTTTGTTCCGACCCAAATTGCCGCGACGGGTAAAACAAGCGAAACGAAACCAAGCCAAAGTACGCCGACGATCCAGGTAAAAAAGCCGATCCCCGCCCAGCTTAATCCTTTCCCGACGACACCACCGGTCCCGGTCGTCGCGGCAACGGCATTGGATGCCGTCGCGACGGTGATCGCAGGTAATGCCGCCATAACGGCGAAGGTAAAACCGGCGTCTGGGCGGAGCGTTTCCAAGGCCGACTGGACGAGATTTTGGACTTCTTCCGTCAGATATGCCCGGCCGCGAACGAGCCGTTGACGAACGTTGTCTTCGGTAATTTCCAGAGCCGTCGCGATTTCCGGAACCGATTGTTCCTGCCGGTAAAACAGGACCAACGGTTCGCGGTACGTTTCCGGAATTTTTTCGAGCGTCGCCCAGAGCAACGCCGCCTGCTCTTCCCGCTGGAGCCGGATGCCCGGATCAGAGTTCGTTGTTTTTTCCGGCTGTTCTTCGAGAGAGGCGGGACACTTGGCAAGCCGTTCGGCTTCGGTTTTTCGAAGCCAATTGTGGGACAGATTCCGAGCAATTCCGCACAGCCAAGCGGGAAGCTTTTGCGGATCGCGGAGTTCTTTCAGATTCAACCACGCCGAAACGAACGTTTCCTGGGCTAAATCCTCGCTTTGCTGGAGGTTCCCGGTCATGCTGAATGTGACCGCCGAAACCATGTTTTGGTAACGCCGGACAATTTCCCCGAACCCTTCCCGGGTCGATGGAATCGTATTTTCAATGTTTTCGCTCATTTGTCGCTCCGATTGACCTATCGTATTATACGACCACAATTCCCCTTTCTCAAAGAATGTGGTCGAAATCGGAGGAGCAATGACAAAAAATGAAAGCGAGCGAACCCGGGGATCATTCCCCATCAATTGGCCCGCTGTTCACACGCACGATTTTCTCCGGGGCGGGGCTTCCGGTATAGTCGACTTTCTCGAAACGAATTTTATCGACATTGTCAAATCGCATCACTGGTCGAGGATCGCTTCCGTTGAGCCGTAGGTTCACATTTTCCAGTACGCATGCCTTGATATTCTTCGCGAAAAGTCCCCAGCAGGGAAGGTTTCGAGGATCCGTCGCCGGTTGCCCCGTTTTTTGCGGATCGACGGTCGCTTCGGGATGTCCCTTGAACTCCCAATCGACGTCGCGCAAAACGATCTTATCAAAGACGCCCCCCTTCCAGCTTTCAATGGATGCGGCGTACTTGGCGATTCCGGTCGCCTTCAATCGCTCCACGAGAATCTCGCCGGAATCGTTCCCTTCATTGAGCACGATCATCAGCGGCGTGTTGACATCCTTCATTTCGATATCGTGGATATGGATGCGTTCAAGCGGACCGGGCTGTTTCCCCCAGCCGCCGGGCTGGATGAGAATGCCCGAAAGCATGTCCGTTCGCTTCCTTTCCTTCGAGGTGCGGTGGGGATAGAGGCCGGGACCGTAAAAGCGAGAGTTGGCAATCTGAAGGTTCTCGACCGGCATAATGATTCGAATTCCATTACAGGACGAGTTGATTTCGCAATCGGTAATCACGGTGTCCGTCCAAAATCCTCCCGCAATCGCGTCATCGCCGGTGTGAAACGAACAGTTGCGGATGAGCATCTGTTTTCCACCTCGCACGTGGATGCCGTCCCACCCTTGTGTGAACGCAAGATTCTCGAAGACGGCGTTTTCGATTTCGAAAGCGAGAATTCCGTAATTCGAGGCTTGATCGACGGTGAAACGGCTGAAAGAAATGTTTCGAGATTCGGCAAACAGAATTGCGTGGGGCCCTCTCATCTTCTCCTCGCCGTTCGGATCGAAGACGTGGCTGCCGTCCACCGTTCCTTCCCCGAAAATCGACACGTTCCGCACGCCGACGCCGAGAATCAGGGCTCGGTTCCAGGAAAATTTTTTCGGGTCGGCGTTTTCCAACCGGGCCTTTGCCGGAATGTAAGGGGTATACGCGTCAAGATCATCGACGCCTTTGAGCACTGCCCCGTGCTCCAAATGGAGCGAAACATCGCTCTTCATGAAAACGGTTCCGCTCAAAAAAGTCCCGGCCGGTACGGATACGATACCACCGCCTTTTTCCGCACAGGTTTCTATTGCCTTGTTGATCGCGGCCGTATTCAACGTCGCTCCGTCCCCCTTCGCGCCGAAATCGGAAATGTTGAACCATTCCTGAGACGCGGTTGCCGTCGACGTGAAAATCAGTACGACAAAAATCGTCGCGAGGAAACAAGCTGAGTCTGTTCTTTGTGTGTTTTTCATGGTTTACTAACGCTCCGGTACTTTGAGTAGAATAGGCGAACCGAAAAGCAGCCCGGGGCTCGCGGTAATCACCTTTTTGTCGCTGTCGATGATCTGAATCGCCTCGAATCGTACGGTTGCGTCCCCTTCTTCCGGGACCGTTTCCCGAACGATGTAGAGTCCTTCCGACGGAAGAGTCGTTCGATTCGTGTTACAGATCCATTGTCCCTCGCTCGTCTTCTCCGCCCAACCGACCCGCTCCAACGCTGAAATCGTGTGAGAACGAAACGCTTGAACGTCGGCTCGGGTCGCCGCAGCCGCCGATTCGCTCGACGGAAGCCGATCCAATACCGCCAGAGTGATCTTTCGCTGGTAAGCGGCTTCGGCGGATTTCGGATTGATCCAATCGACAGTTTCGTCCGCCTCTTCCTCTTCGAGAATCATCAAATGCTTGGCGTATCCCTTCCGAACGCTCAAGTCTCCCGCCCCGAATTTCGTGATGAATTCCCGCATCAAGATAAATTTCAGGAACGGATCGAACTTCGGATCGTCCTGAAGATTCTGAAGCAGCAAGCAAGCGGTTTCCGCCCAGCTTTTGCCGTTCGGTTGGTCGATTTGCGCGATTTGTTCGACGGCGAGCTTTGCGAATCGGACGTGCGGGGCTTCCTCAATCTCCGTCAACGGAACCGAATCGGGAATCCGGATGCTTTTCTCCGTTCCCTGCTTGTCGGCAAGGTATTTGTTCGATCCTTCCCTCGGCTTTTGCGGAAGGTAATATCGAGCGTCTTCTTTCGCGGCATAATAAAGCCAAAGCGGTCGCGATTTATGCCGAAGCATCTGTTTTTCCAGCTCGAACAGGATCGATTCGCCGTGGTTGTCCCGCTCCTCGATCGCCCTGAAATAGGGAATACAAGATTCGACCGAATCCTTGTCGGGGAAATTCGTGAAAAGTTGTGATTTTTTATTCCATTCGTCGAGGAACAGCCGCACTTTTTCGCTTTTGCCGACAATGGTTTCGCCTTCCTGCTTCGCGGAGTCGCGCGGCAGTTTTTTGACGGTCTCGTTCCACTGCGTGACCAGAGTCCAAACCGTTTTTTCCTGGAGCAGCGTTTGGAAATCCCTCGACATGGGGAGATTCGGATATTTCGTCGCGAGATTTTGCAGCGTCCGCGCGTAGGCGTCCGGATTGGACACGGTTTGCGTCAGATCGGTAATATCCCCTTTCGACTCTTTGCGCTGCTTGATTTCGCCGACCCATTGCTCAAGTTGTCCGATCAGCAAATCCCGGGAGTTGAGGACCGTCGATCCGGCTCCTTCCAGTTTTCGGGTTTCGAGCGCTTTTTGCAGCAGTTCTTCCAACTGGAGGAGGACCGCATCGGTTTCACGTCCCTTTTGCGGAGTCAACCGATTCACGGAAACGCTGATCGTGTCGAGCTCTTTTTGCAACGCCAAATCGTTGCGTCGCTGCTGCTCCGTTTGGAGGTTGCGGATTTCGTCCTTAACGCTTTTCAACTCGAATTTCTCCGAATCGGTCTCCGCTCGGGATTCTGCTTTCGAAAGCTCAAACTGGTCCGGCGTACCCGATTTCAAGGTTTCACGGACCTTTTCTATTGCGGAGCGAAAGAGAATCTGCCGCTCTTGTTCCCGATCGATCGCGGTTCGCAGTTCGGCGTAAACGTCCGCAACAGCGGGCGCATCGAAAATCCGTTCCGATTTCTTTTTTTGCTCTTCGACGTATTGGGAAGCCGTTTCGAAATCCTTGCGATCCAGATATCCCTGTAAGGTCGTCGCGACTTTACGGATTTCCGCCTGATTGCGAGCGTGGACAATCCCAAGGATCATTCCCGAAGCGAGCGTCAAACCGAGCAGAATCAACACGACGAGGAAAACGCGGAACCGCCTTGTGCCCCGAACCAGGTTCGATTCCATTCTCGAACGGTAAAGATTCGTGATCGACTCGGGAATCGTTCGCCCCATTTCTTCTGAGATCGCTTCGATTGCGGCGTACCGTTCGGCCATCTTTTCCGAGTCGAGTCCGGATTGGATCGCGTTTCGGAACGCGTCGAGTTGCCCCTCGAAATCGCGGACCCGATCGCGATGTTGGCGTTGTTCTTCGACCCACAGGAGCGGCGTTTGGACTTCGACGTTCAAGTCGATCGGGACATTTCCACCGAGCTGTTTCACTTGGGTGTACCACCGATCGGCGAGCTTGATCGCAAGTTCGGCGTTTTCCGTTTGGACCGCGTGGGCGAGTTTGTCGGCAGTTTGACGCAGTTCGACCAACGCGCCCCGTTGCGATTCGGTTTTCAGCGTTTGCCGCAGCGCGGCGATCAGCTTCTCCGGCGGTTTGACGGTCCAGTTTTGCGAATCGAGTTCGTGAACCAGGGCGGACATTTGCGGAATGTTTTTCGCGGCGATCGCTTCGGAGATTTCCTTTTCAATATCCCGGAACCGGGTTTTTTCATAAGCGTCCAGATCCGATTTCCAGCCGAGGTTGTCCGGCTCCATGAGCACGATTTCGCGGAGCACCGGGATCCGTTGGGACAGCGGCGCCCGGGCTAAAGCGAGCAGCCGATGCTTTTTGAGCAGCGGCATGAGCGGATTGACCGTCGTGTAAGCGTCGTTGATTTCCCGGGCAAGCTCCTCAAACAGCGGTGAAGCGGCGGGAAGGTGATGCGAACGGACGATTTCCGACCACTGTTGCCGCTCCGGAAAATCGAGCAGCGCGTACGATTCCAAAAGATCCGGTTCGATATCCGCGAGCCGGACCGCTTCGCTCGGATTGCCGCTGCGAATCAGTTGCGAACAGCGAAGCAGCCGCGAATTGACGTCTTTGCAGGCGAGGGCGTAAGATTCCGCGAGCGGCTCCAACTGCTCGTTCCCCATGGAACCGTAATGCGCGATCAAGCTGCGGATGTTTTCGACGATAGTTTGGTAATCGGACATTTTCGGCGAGAAGAGGGTTCAACGGAACCGATTATACCTGACGGAAACCGAAAATGGTATCGGTGCGGCGAACGCACGGACGCGGGGGTGCGAGCAAATTTTCCGGGGCCTTTCCTGGGACCGCAGGCTTCCAGCCTGCATCTGGGTCGGTAGGCTTCCAGCCTGCCGAGGGTTCGCTACGGGCTGGAAGCCCATAGACCCAGGTGCAGGCAAGATGCCTGCGGTCCCA
>JAVBPO010000103.1:0-9463 GCA_031549565.1 Thermoguttaceae bacterium | reverse complement strand
TGCCGAGGTATTCCGAAGCATCTGGTTTCAAGCCGTGTTCGCAACATAATGCGTGTTGCCGGATGCACCAGATTCTTCCCTCCGTGAGTACACTTCGTTCAGAAGGACAACTCACGACCCGGAAAATTTGCGCGCACCCCTTCAACTAGACCAAAACGGCGCGGACTTTCGAGCAACGGTCGACGGTCTCCTTGAATTCAGGAAACGTCAAAGATTGGCGACCGTCGCACAGGGCGGTTTTCGGGTCCGGATGAACTTCAATCAACAGTCCGTCGGCGCCCGCTGCGGTCGCGGCAACGGCCATCGGAGCAACCAGATAAGATTTTCCGACCGCGTGCGACGGATCGACGATGATCGGCAGATGAGTCTTCGCCTTAATTTCCGGAATAACCGCAAGTGGGAGCGTAAACCGCGTATACGTTTCAAACGTCCGAATTCCGCGCTCACAGAGGATGACCTGCTGGTTGCCGCCGGCGAGAATATACTCGGCGGACATGAGAAATTCTTCGAGCGTGTTGCTGAAGCCGCGTTTGAGGAGAACCGGCTTGCGAATTCTTCCGACCGCTTCGAGCAACCGGTAATTCTGGGCGTTGCGAGTTCCGATTTGTACGACATCGGCGTACTCGGCGACCAACGGAACTTCTTCCGGCGACATCGCTTCAGTCACGATCGCCAAGCCGGTTTCCCTGCGGGCCTTGTCGAGAATCTTTAACCCCTTTTCCTTGAGTCCTTGAAAGACATAAGGACTGGTTCGCGGTTTAAACGCTCCGCCGCGAAGTCCGGTCGCGCCGGCTTCCTTGACGGCCAATGCCGTCGAAATCGTCTGCTCTTCCGTTTCCACGGAGCACGGTCCGGCGATAATCCCGAAAGCCCCCTCGCCGATCGACAACGAACCGGCTTGAACGATTGTCGGTTCTTTTCGGTATTTACGGCTTGCCAACTGGAACGGATCGGGCACGGCCGCGATTTTTTCAACGCCGTTCATTTCCGAGATTTCCGCGCGAATCGTCGAATCGTGTGGATGCGTTCCCGTTAGCGGATCGACCACGATTACGACGGCGGTCCCATCAAATTCGGTGGAAAATCCATACAGCTTTTTTTCCTTGAGTCGCTCGAGAACCGCGTTGATATGAGCCGATTTCGACCCGGAAACCATCTGTATTATCACCGAAAACTCCGAAATGCAAAAGGGAACAACCGGAAGAAACCCCGGCAAGTATAGCCCAAAGAAGCCTCCTATGTTGGAACTTTTAGGCAAAACGTGAGAAAAGTGGAGTTTTCTCCGTCAAAATACACGGGCCAAAGCCCTACGGTTTACAGACGGAAAAATCCATGGAGGTATAATATCAGCTTGGCGAGTCCATTTCAAGATCGGTTTACCTTCCGGTTTAGCGGATAAAAAGCAATTCCCGATATTTCGGCAATGTCCACAGCTCATCGTCGACGATCAGTTCCAACGCGTCGATATGCGAGCGGATTTCTCCGAGCAGCGGAACGACGGTTTTCGCGAACAGGATCGCTCTTTCCCGGTCTTCCTCGTGCGATTTCGCTTTGAGCTTCATCTCGGCTAATTCCGCGACTTTTAGCTTGATCTGGCCGATGTGTTTTCCGATTTCTTCGATGGTTTCCAAGTTTCCTGAAGCGAGCGGTCCGAATTTTTCGGTGGGAAAAACCTGCTGGATTCGGCACACGTTTTCCAGGAGCGACGATTGATAGCGGATCGCGACCGGGATGATGTGATTCGTCGCGAGGTCGCTGAGCACGGTCGCTTCGATTTCGATTTTTTTCGCGTAGTATTCCAGTTTGAATTCCGTTCTCGCGACGAGTTCCTTTTCGGTCAGGACATCGGTCTGCTCGAACATTTCAATCGTCTCTTTGGCCAAGTAAGAGTCGTAGATCAACGGAACGCAGGTTTCGACGCAAAGGCCCCGCTGAGCGGCTTCTTTTTTCCAGTCGTCGTCGTATCCATTGCCGTTGAAGCGGATCGGCTTGGATTCCTTGATATAGGATCGAATCACCTCGAAAACCGCTTTCTCCTGGGTGGTCCCTTTTTTGATTCTCTCGTCGACCTCTTTTTTGAACAACTGTAACTGGTGGGCGACCGCGACGTTGAAGGGAATCATCGCAACCGCGCAGTTCGCCGAAGCTCCGACGCCGCGGAATTCGAATCGGTTGCCCGTGAAAGCGAGCGGCGAGGTCCGGTTCCGGTCTGTATTGTCGATCAACACTTCCGGAATCAGGGCGACACCGAGCTTCATCGCTCGTTTTGCTTCGACGAGAATCTCCTCGAAGCTGTCGCTGGTTTCAAGTTTATCGAGCACGGCAGAAATCTCCGAACCGAGAAAAACCGAAATGATCGCCGGCGGAGCTTCGTCGGCCCCGAGCCGATGTGCATTTTGCGCGGTCATAATGCTCGCCTTGAGTACTCCATTATGCTTGCAAACAGCCATGAGGACGTTGACCAGGAACGTGATGAACTGGATGTTCTCCGTCGGCGTTTTGCCGGGCGTAAGCAGCCCGACGCCTGTATCGGTCCCGAGCGACCAGTTGCTGTGCTTGCCCGAGCCGTTGATCCCGATGAACGGCTTTTCATGGAGCAATATTCGAAAACTGTGACGCCGTGCAACCTTCTTCATCAGCGACATGAGAAGTTGGTTATGGTCGTTCGCCAGGTTCATCTCCTCGAAAATCGGCGTGATCTCGAATTGGTTCGGCGCGGTTTCGTTGTGTCGGGTTTTCAGTGGAATTCCGTACTTGTAACCTTCGTACTCCAGATCTTTCATGAACCCGACGACCCGGGTCGGAATCGAACCGAAGTAGTGATCTTCAAGTTGCTGGCTTTTGGCGCTTTTGTGTCCCATGAGCGTTCGTCCGGTCAGCGCCAGGTCCGGTCGGGCCGCGTAGAGTCCGTCGTCGATCAGGAAGTATTCCTGCTCCCAGCCGAGGAATGGCGTGACCCGTTTGACGTTCGGATCGAAAAAGCGGCAAACTTCGGTTGCGGCTTTGTCGATCGCGTTGATCACCTTCAGCAGCGGCGTCTTGTAATCGAGCGACTCGCCGGTGTAAGAAATGAACACCGTCGGGATACAAAGCGTATCGTCGACCAAAAACGCCGGAGAGGACGGATCCCACGCCGTATAACCGCGGGCTTCGAATGTGTTGCGAATTCCGCCGGACGGAAAGCTCGACGCGTCCGGCTCCTGTTGGACGAGCAGTTTCCCGGCAAACTCTTCGATCACGCCGCCGGATCCGTCGAACACGATGAACGAATCGTGCTTTTCCGCCGTTCCGCCGGTCAAGGGCTGGAACCAGTGCGTGTAATGCGTTGCGCCCCGTTCCAAGGCCCACCGTTTCATGCCCGCCGCGACATGGTCGGCAATATCCCGGTCCAAGGGAACGCACTGGTCGACCGCGTCGCTGATGGTCTGCATCGTCTCTTTCGAGAGATACTTGCTCATCTGTTGGCGATTGAACACGTTTTTCCCGTAATACTCGGACGTCAACACCGCCGGCGCTTCCGTCGGAACCGCCTTGCGTTTATACGCCTCTTCCACGACTTTGAATCGAAGACCCATTAGAGTAATTATGAATTATGAATTATGAATTACGAATGAAACAGAGCGGGAAGCGTAAGCGAGCGTAAAAATGAGAAATGAGAAATAAGAAATTACGCTCGCTTACGCTTTCCGCTCTGTTTTGCTTTTTACATCATCACGTAAAACAGGATGCAGAAAAACTGGCAGATGGTTCCGGCGAGGACGAAAAGGTGCCAGACGGTGTGGTTGAACGGGACGAACTTCCATTGGTAAAAAATCGTGCCGAGCGTGTACAAAACGCCTCCGGCGACGAGAAGTACAAGGCCGGGAGCCGGAATCGTCGCGATGAGCGGCTGGATCACGAAAATCGCGATCCAACCCATACCGATATAAATGGCCGTGGAAAGAAACGGAAACTTGCCGGTCGCGTGGATTTTGAAAATCATCCCGAAGAGCGTCAGCCCCCACACGATCCCGAACACCGTCCACGCAACACCGGGATACTGCGGACGAAGCGTGACCAGACAAAACGGCGTATACGATCCGGCGATCAGGAAGTAAATCGCAATGTGATCGCAGACATTGAGGATTCGTTTCGCCCTGGGGTGCGTGATCGCATGGTACACGGACGAAACCGTGTAGAGCAGGATGATCGACGACCCGTAGACCGAGGCGCTGACCGTTTTCCACGCGACCTGCGTCCCGCTTTGGATACCGAACATGACCATCAGTACGATGGCCGCCGCCCCGAAATAGCCGCCGATCGCGTGAGTGGCGGTATGGGAAATTTCCTCGGCGACTGTGAAGCCGTTGAATGCCTTGGTTTCTTCGTCTCGGTTCATAGGAAATAAGGACCGGAACACGGCAGCTTTACGCCGCCTTACGAGTCTGTCGGCCCATCAGGATACTTGACGGAAAAACCGAAAAACCCACACAAGCAGTATAGCGTCTTCCCGTTGGTTTCGGAAGGCCAAGAGAACTGCAAAGTCGAACAATGAGTACGCTGTGTCGCTTTGGGAGCTTCGAATCAGAGCCGCGCACGAAGTAAGCGGTATTGTGGTTCACAGAATACAATTACGCCGCCGGTTGACACCGGCGGTTATAGACATTCAGCCCCGCTGGGACAGGGAATCATTCGAAACCCTCAAGGTCTGTCGGTCGCCCCTAAACGGCTCCTCACGTGGGATGCAGCGTCTTTCCAAATCCCTTTATTCCTCTCAATCCGGATTACCGGCAGGGATTATTCGGGAAAAAACGAGCTATTTCGAAGGAATCTTTGTTTCTGGCGTCGCCGGGAAACGTATATTGGTGGGACCGCTCCTCCCAACAGAGCAATGCCGAAATCAAGCCTGCCGGTTGTCTTTTGGGGGAAGAATTCTATAATTCGTGTCAAAGTCGGTAAAAACGGCAAAGGGAGCAATCGGCGGGCACGGATGTCCTGATACTGTCCAACCGAACCTTCCCATGGGAATCGAAGTCAGAAATATCACGAAGCAGTTCGGTTCGTTTTACGCACTGAATGACGTCAGTTTGCGCATTCGTTCGGGCGAACTGTTCGCGCTGCTCGGGCCTTCCGGCTCCGGCAAAACGACGCTGCTTCGGATCATTGCCGGATTGGAAGCCCCATCGGGTCCAGACGGTGAAATTCTTTTCGGTGGCGAAAACGTCGAAGCCCAACGCGTCGGGGATCGCGGCGTCGGGTTCGTCTTTCAACATTATGCGCTCTTCCGGCACATGTCGGTTTTCGAGAATATCGCCTTCGGCCTGCGAATCCGGCCCCGAAGCACCCGACCGAGCAAAGCGGTGATCCGGGAAAAGGTCATGGAATTACTCCACTTGATCCAGCTCGACAATCTCGCGGACAGACTTCCCCACCAACTTTCCGGCGGACAGCGGCAGCGGGTCGCGCTGGCTCGGGCTTTGGCCGTCGAACCGAAGGTACTGCTGCTCGACGAACCGTTCGGGGCGCTCGACGCGAAAGTCCGGCAAGAGCTCCGCTCCTGGTTGCGTCGGCTTCACGACGAGATTCACCTGACCAGCGTTTTCGTGACCCACGACCAGGACGAAGCGCTTGAATTGGCGGATTGTGTTGCCGTGATGAACGCCGGTCAAATTGAACAGGTCGGAACGCCGGACGATGTGTTTCACAATCCCGCGACCGAGTTCGTGATGCACTTTCTCGGTTCCGTGAACCAGTTTCGCGGCCGCTTGGAAAGCGGAAAACTTCAGATCGGATCCTACGAGTACGACTTGGACGCGTTTTCGTCCGTGAAGGTCGACGATGAGCTTGCCTCTGTTTTTGTCCGACCGCACGATTTGGCACTTTCGCTGCTTCCGGAAGAAGGGGCTTCGAGCATCCGGGCAAGCGTCGTGCGAATCCATTCCGCCGGCGCCCGGGTTCGGGTCGAAATGCAGACGGAGACGCAGGATGTTTTGGTCGCGGAAATTTCGCACCAGGAATACAGCGATCTTCACTTGGAGAACGGCGAAAACGTTTTCGTAACGCCGCGCAATCTTCGTGTTTTCGGAACGTCTTCCGCGCCGGTCTCGTCGATCTCCATTCCGACCAAGCCGTTCCGGCCGCGCAAAGCGAAATAAATCATGGTCGAAAAAAGAGGGAAGACACGGAAAGAAAAGGAAGCGAATTCCGGTCCGGTGCGTATCGGCGAGATTCTCCCGCAGCTTTTCGCGCGGTACGGTTTTCACCGCCAGTTGGAACACGATGCCTTGATCGCGGCATGGAACGAAACGATCGCCCCGCTGCTGCCCGAATCGCTCAAAAACGCCTCTTTTCCCGGTGCGGTCAAACGGGGCATATTGGAGGTGCGGCTCGAACATGCCGCAATCGTCCAGGAATTATCGCTTCACGAAAAAGAAATCCTGGCCCGCCTCCGCGAAAAACTTCCGGATTCGAAGATTCGTAAAATACGGTACAAAGTCGAGTAAGGCTTCGCTGAAAGGAGCGCGATCAAAACGGTTTCCGGGCGAAAATTGCGGCGAAAACCGTGTTTTTGTGCAGAATATCCCATTCGACGAAACCGACTTCCTGGAGCGTACGGGTGAGAAAAGAAAGCGTTTCCGGCGAATCGCTGCGGTCGATGTTCTCAAACACCTGCCGCTGAAAATCGCGGTCGTGGAAATCTGCCAGATAATCCGCGTACCGTTCTTTTTGCACGGTTTCCAAAGCGTCGTCTTCATGGCGGATCAGGTCCCAAAGCCAAAACGTACCGCCGGGAACGAGCGAACGATTAACTCGACCGAACACCGATTTCCAATCTTCACGAGACCGAAGATGATGCAGTGATGCTGCCGCAACGACCAAATCAAACCGGTTTTCCGGCAGAATCGCTTGGGCAATGTCTCCTTGGATCGTTTCCTCGACGGCAAAATGCTCCGCCGCAAGCCGCTGTTGAGCCCGATCGAGCATTTTCCGACTCAGATCGAGGAGCGTCAATTTCAGTTGCGGGAGCTTTCTCGCGATCCGGAGCGAAAAATTCCCCGCTCCACAACCGATATCGCACATCCGTACCGCTCCGGGATGAAGCCGTGTGATTGTTTCCTCGATCATCGACAGCACCAACGGCGAATCGACGGCGGTCGTTTGTCCGGTCTGTTCGTTGGAAAATCTTTCGACATCGGCATCGAACTGTTTTTGAAGTTCATCGACGGATATTTTTTGCATGAGATTTTTACGAATATGTTTTCGCATGTATTCATGGCCCTCTCTGAGGAGCAAGGTTTGAAGGAATTGGACCTTTGCTGGAAAGTTCCATGCTGCTTCGTACTCGCGTGGATCTTTTTTGACGGTCGGGCCTAAAATACCGTTTTTGCGATTCTCTCGCTGTCAAACAGGCTCAAATCGTAACTTTATTTAAAATTTTTTCAAAAAAATTTGTGGGATGCAACACACTTTTTTACCTGATTCCGACTCTTTGAAAAGCCGTATACTGTAAAAAAATACCGTCTATTGGGAAGTCGGAAGCTAATCTTTCACGGAAATCTTTTCCGGTTTTCCTTCTAGGAAAACGAACCGGTAATTTTTTCCATTTTTGTTGAGATACAGTGAAAAATAACTTCACTTGAAAGGGCCGCTTTCGCCCATAGAATACCGCGTCAACCCGATGAGCCGCCGATCGTTCCGACGCGGGAACGCGACCGAACAAGAGGGGTTTCGGGTCAAGTCTTCTCGAAATACTATTGAAACCATTGACTTATATGATCAAGACCCAAGAAAGACGCACGGATAAATCCCTGGAATTTCAAAATTTTGCCGAGTTCTGGATCCGCGAATTGGAAGCGATGGATTCGGATCGCATTCTTTGCTGGGCGATCGAATCGTGTGCCCCGAAACTGGCCTTGGTGACCGCTTTCGAACCGAACGGTTGCCTTTTGATTTCCATGATGTCCCGTTTTCTTTCCTGGATCGATGTGATCGAGATCGACTACGGCTATCCGTTATACGATACGACCCGGCTGCGGACACAGTTGCAACGGCGCTACAATGTGGATCTGGTTCGTCATGAAAATCGGGAAAACGAAGAAGGATCGATTCTTTTCGACACGGACAACGGAAGACGGCGGAACTTGGATCGTTATTTCAGAAAGATGGACTTCGAGGTGATTCGTCACGATCCGAAGCCGTTCGAAATTTTGATCTGTTGCGACGCCGCCCCGCGAAATTCTCAATGGGAAAAACAATCGCTCCTCGAATGGGATTCGCGAATGGAAGTCGTCAAGGTCTTTCCGCTGGCCCGATGGAGTCAGCAGTCGATCTGGAACAAAATCGACCGCGAAGGAATTCCTTACAGCTCTTTTTTCGATCACGGTTCCGACTACCGTCGCACCGCCGGACGAAGATTGGCGTACTCCCCTTACGAAAGCATGAGTCAAGTCTTTTAGTGTTGAGTTGACGTTTAGCGAATCAGATCCTCGACGAAGTATTCACGTCGGTCCGGGTCGGGGAGAGCGAGCGCCCAGTTCGGTTTCGTGTTCGGACGACCCGAGCCGGTGAACGGAATTCGCGTCGGCTGCGGGAACATCATCATCCGCGAATTGCGGCGACTGCGGTGAAAGAGAACGTATCGCTCCTGATATTCGACCGGTTCGATTCCGAGAAACCGTTTGGAAAAACCGAGCAGATAATCGACGATGCACGCCCCGCCGCGAAGTTGTTGCGCAACTTTCTGCTCCTCGAAATTCGTCGATTTCAGTTCAATGTAAAAGATCGTCGGCTTGCTCCCGATTCTCGTAAAGAGCGCGTAGTCGCAGTTCTTGTAATACCCGTTTTTGTTCTGAATCAAACGCGGAACCGGCCCGGAACCGTGAAACCGGATCAACAGCGATCCCCGGTTAACGCCATGAATGTACGCCCGGGACAAACCGAAGTTCGGATTCTCCTCGACGAGCGTCGCGGTCGCGTCCGACCGGAAAAAAGTAATGTGTCCGGGAATCAAAGCATCCCGCAATCTGCGTTCTTCGCCGAACATGATTGGAGTCGGTAGTCAGTAGTCAGTGGTCAGTAGTTGTGTGAAAATTGTTCACTGACAAAAGTGGCCCATGTGTCATTCTGAGCTTGCGAAGAATCTGGTTTCATTCCGTTGACACTTTCAAAAAAACAAAACGCGTTGGTTGGGAAACCAGATGCTTCGTTTCACTCAGCATGACAAGAACCTTGGTTTTATCGTATTCATTTTTTCGTCTTACCACACGATTTTGGCGCCGATGGAGCCGATGTGCAGTGCGGTGCGGTCGTTGAATTGGGCGTCATACGAGCCGTTCAAGCTGACGCGCGCGTTGTAGTTCCACTGGAGCCCCGTTCCGGCGACGATCCAGTCGCGGCCCAGGCCGGTTCCGATCACCTCGAAACTGCCGGGAACGAGCATACTCGCGGTCATGGTCGAATATTGGTCGAGATATTCGTGCATCCA
>JAVBPO010000141.1:0-14234 GCA_031549565.1 Thermoguttaceae bacterium | reverse complement strand
GGCCGGATGGCGGCAACGGTCGATGTGACGATTACGGACGCTCACGCCGGCGACAACTGGATTTTCACGGCGAAGCAAGCGGGCGACATCAAATTCAAATGGACGCCGCAATTGACCGTCTGGCGGACGCTCAATGTGGAGTGGGATAAAATTATTGGTGCAAACAATACATTGGGTGCAATAAACCTGACAGATATTGCCAAAGCGCAACTTGAAAGAGCCTGCATCTCTTTGACCACCCATCCTTGTTATCCCACTGCGCTGAACGCAACCAATCCGGGAGGATTTGCCAGTCCGAACATGTTAACAGGTACGGATATCGATAATATCAGTAAGAACTTTTTTGGGAGAAATATCAAGGCAAATTCTCCACAGTACTTGGTCACTCGTGTTGTTATGGCAGCAGCCTATGAAGGGTTAAACGATTTTGCTCACTTTGTTTTCGGGAATGCGGCAAATACGGGGACAATTCTCGTATACGAAACTTTAATCAACATTGGGACAAATTACTGGGGCACTGCATATCCCAACTCGCAAGTCACTACTGCGCAATACATCCCACGCGCCATTTTGCATGAAATATGCCATGTACTCATTGACGATGCAGAGCGTCACATTATCTATCACCAGAATAAATTTTGGGAATACCGAATGGTCAATGAACCGGATGGCGGACAAAGCATAGAGTTTTTGCGAGAAATTCCAGCCGATCAACTCAGTGTGAGAGATTCGATCGTATGCTTGGACCCTTCATCATCCCAAGTAAAACGTATACCGCACATGACCTATTTAATGAATTACGCCTCTCTAACAGTAACGGATATTAAAAACATCCAAAAGAATTCGCGGGCGAGGGCGTAATCAATGGTTTCATTAACAAATCCACTTCTTTTGGCAAAAAAAATTATAGTCGCGATATCGGTCGTTGCTACGATGTTCATGGTGGCGTCTTTAGACGCCAAGGCGCAGAATAACAATGCGCTTGGTGCTACTTCTGAAAAGAATGATGCTCCTGAAGCGGATTTCGGCTCAAAATTTCTCAATTATATCGATGGTCCGATACGGTTTACGCCCTTTCGAGTTTTTCCGGAAACTCTTTATTTTGGCGACCAAGTTTATATCGTTAATATTGGGAAAAACACGTTCAGTACTGGGATTTTCTTTGAGCCGGTTGATCCACGGAATCCTGATACAGCTCCTTTTGCGAAATTCGAACTTTTCCGTGGAAACGAGAAGTGGGATATCGCTTTGGAAAGGAGCTATTCTTTTTTTCGTTCTCACGCCGGATATGCTGACATTACAATCGGGCCGAAACAAGAGTATGTCCAGTTCGCAGATCAGTTTTGCCTTCCGCCTTTAGAAGACATTCATGATCCGTTTTGGCAAAATGCAATGAAGGACGCCCCCCCCGATGGAGTCCCCTTTGTGATTCGTATGACATCCGGCATAGAAAACGGTGTCTTTCGATCGCAGATAGTGAAGATTGTCCATCGCCCGGCAAAGGAGATCAAGCTCATAGAAAAGTGGTACAAAGACACGCCAACAGATTTTTTTCCGAAACTCCATAAATATCGAATGCCGATTGAGGATGCATATGGCGATGTTTATGCGTTGTTAAAGCTACCTAATGCTGAAGAGTACCAAGAGATTCATACTCATAATCTTCCGCCCATGAGTAGCAGATATTTTACTACACTCGGCAACCGCTACCCCGGCCCACCGAACGCTCCCGAGACCTGGCAGGGCTGGAAGGAGCTTGAAGAGAGCCTGACACCATCGACGATGCGGGACGAAATCCGCCTCACGCGGATTTTGATCCAGTATTGCGACACCGAAGATGACGCCGTTTTATCGGAATTGAAGGAGTGGTTTTCCGACATGAACGAAATTCAGCGCACGGTCATGGCGAAATCGCTCCGCGATCGGGCGGAAGGATGTTACGGCAACGAAAAACTCCTGCCGCCGTTCCGCGAAATCTACAAAGCGATCCGCGAGTACGACGTGGTGCCGGTACCGGAAAGCAAAGTCAAACATCTGAGAAACCTCGGGCTGATCGAGTAAGCATAATGACGCAACGCAAGAAGTTGCTTTTCCTCTCGTATCACTCGCTGATCGATCCGGCAAACGGGGAACACCGTTTGATGTTCCGCAAGTTTCGCTTCGCTTCACGTGCGGCTCATTTTTTATTCAATCACGTGGGTCGCAATCCAACCGGGATCAACCAAATCTGGAAATTTCGGAAAACCGTGAGCGGAATTCGCTCCTATTTCGTTGTTGGCAAACACCCTTTGACCGCTTGTAAAATCAAGCGATTTCCTGTAAAATCTTCTTTAGGTGGTGCGTTAAAGGACTGTCTGTCGCACGTCTTTTCCGTGGGCTGCTACCGTTTTTATCGTTTCGTTGGATCATGACGCACCGCCGAAACGCTTTTCTTCCTTTTCATCAGCGCAGCCGAATCGGTCAAAGACGATTCACTTTACATAGGAAAAAATTTTCATGCCTCGAATTGAAAAAATCTTGCAACGAAAAAACTCCGGCTTTACCTTGATGGAATTGCTCATCGTGATGATCATTCTGGTCGTCCTCATGGCATTCATCGTTCCGATCGTCATCAACCAGATGGGACAAGCGAGAATTCGACAGGCGCGGCTGCAATTAAACGCCTTCGACCAAGCCCTGACGACGTTTCGTGCCGAACGCGGCTATTATCCACAAGGCCGTGCCGATGTACCGCGAAGCGGTTTGGCCGTACTCGCGGGGGAACAAAATCCTTACACTCCGCAACAGCAGGGATCGCAACTCCAGGGGACCGCGATGGGAATGGGCGGACTGGATAACATGGGAGGTTCGATGGGCGGTCCAGCCGGTATGACGGGGACGAACCCGGCGATGCCCAGCGGTTTCGGCAATACGCCGCCGGGTCCGGGAAACGATCCGACGCGCGGCGTCGGCGGAAGTCTCGACGGAGGCGCCCTCGGCGGACCGGGAAACATGGGAGCTCCCGCCCCGATTGAAGGTGTGGGTGTGGGGGGGGCGTTGGGCGGCCCTGGCACAATGGACGGAGCCGGTACGATGGGCAGCATACCCGGGCCAGCCGGAATGAATACTCCTCCCGGTGGATTGGGAGCGATGCCGGGTACGCCTTCGGTTACCGGGGGACCGGGCCAGCCGTCGGATTTAGCCGGTTTCGACTCGAAACATGGAGCCGGTGCCTCGCAAAACTACCTCGGAAAGTCGCTTCCCAAGGATCCGTGGGGGAATGAGTACTTTTACGAATATCCCACGAATCGGCGGCCGACCAATAACACGGTCCCCGCGATTTGGTCCGCCGGACCGGACGGCAAATCGGGAACCGACGACGACATCGTCAACTGGGAAGATGAACGTCTGGAAATGGAACAGGATCCCGTCAAAAAGGCCGAATACGAAGCCCGTATGAGGCAGCAAGGCGGTCAGATGGGCGGCCCAAGCGCTCCGGGAGTTCCGGGCGTTCCCGGTATGGGAATGGGCGGTATGGGGCCCATGCCGGGCAACAACGTGGGAACAGGTGGTATGGGAGCCATGCCGGGGAACAACATGGAAATGGGCGGTGAAAATAGGCCGAATCCCCCCATGCCCGGTAGCGGAGGAATGGGGAATCCGCCGGCGACGAATCCGATGCCCGCTATGCCGGCAAACCCGATGCCGAATCCGCCGGCGAATCCGATGCCGAATCCTCCGGCGGCGAATCCGATGCCGAATCCGCCCCGGACTTAGAGCGGGACTCACGGTCTGCCCGGGGATTGCGCTTTGCTGCATCCCCGGCTCTTTGTGGTTTGTTTTTTGAATGCAACCCTGTATGAAAGATCGACCACGCGGCTTTTTCGTTTTCGTGGGAGCCGCGATTTTTCTCCTGCTTGCGGCGGGATGGGGGGGCGTTCTGTTTGCGGCGGAGCAGTCTTCGCCGTATAAAGTCTATGTGCCGACCAACGAGCAAGGTGAGCCGGACGGGGATGTCTACTATATTTCGTCCAACTTTCTCAACGAGCTCCTCAAAGCGACGGCAGAGCCTGGCGTTTCGCATCCGTCGTGGTCGATCACCGGGGCGCGATACGTCTGTTCGTTTTCCTCGAATATGCTGCCGCAAAGGCAGAGCCCCTTGACCGTCAATTTCAAGGCGATTTTCGAGATCCAATTGGATACGGAAAACGCAACGCTCGTCCTGCCCGATCTTCCACTCCAGACCGACGGCGCCAAATGGGACGATGTGCCAATCCAACCGATCCGGCCCGTCGTCCACGCTCCGATCCCAAAAACTTCTCAAGCCGATTCGGCTGAACCCCTTCCCTTTCCGAAAAAAGAAACGATCGGAACCCTCCCGATGTTTCGGCTCGAACAGCAGAAACCGGGCAAACATGTTCTCGAACTTCTGCTCAACCCGGTCGTCGAACAAATCGACGCAACCGGTCGACGGATCGTACTTCCGGTGATTCCCAAGGTTGCCGACGCCGTTTTGGAGGTCAATCTTCCGCCGGAAATGTCGTCGATCTCTGTCGAGGAAGCGCTCGGACCGATCGCCGACGCGCCGGGGAAACTGACCGTCCAACTCGGGCCGGCGGAGAAATTGACGCTCTCCTGGATCGACAACACGATTCGTCCGGCGCAAACGGTCGTCGAAAGCGATCAGCTTTACCTGATCAGCGCCCAAACGAACCAGATCGGCGTTCGGGTGCTCCACAAATTTCGAATCTCCGGCGGCAGCATCCAGCAGTTGGATCTTGCCGTCGATCCTTCGTTGTCGTTGGCCGGGAACCCGATTTGCGAGAACGCTCCGGACACGGTTCTGCCGTCGTTCGAAACCAGCGTTCCCGCCGAAGGTTTGACCCGGCTGCTTTTCAAAGAGCCGATCTCCGGTCATCTCACGCTTCGGGTCAACTATTTTTTAAGGAATTTTTCGGGTATCGGCGATGTTCGGTTTCCCGAAATTCCCAGGCCGTCTCACCGACTTGGGAAATGCTGGCTCGCGGTTCGCAGCTCCCCGACGTTGGAAGTGGAATCACTCCCTCTTTCGACGATCAGTCTCGACCGATTTCAGCAAGATTGGGGAACGCCCATTGAGGAGCGTTTGTTGGCCGCTTACGATTTTGAAGCGGCTCCTCCCACCGGGACCATGTCGATTCGCGTTAAACCCCCGACCGTTCACGCAAAGGTCGGGCAATCGGTGGTGCTGCGTCAAAACCGTTCGGACTGGTTCGTGGAAGCCGCCTTCGAGACCGATGTTCCACATTTCAATTGTTCGTTTTTCCTACCGGAATCCCTGCGGATCGATCACGTCGAAGTTCGCGCGAACGAGACCGTCGGCGGTGAACCGTACCAGCTCCCGATCGACTGGCGTGTGAACGACGACGACCCTTCACGACCGCCGTCGGGGACCGGTACCGGCGTATCGGCGGAATCGACGGGTTCTTCCTTACCCCAATATCGAATTTTGTCGATTCTGTCCGAACGTCCGTTGCGGGACAAGTATGAGATTTCTCTCCGCGGACACAGCCCGGTTCCTCCCGAGGAACTCAACCGCGAAGTCGCTTTGATTCGGGCCGACCGGGTCGACCAAGAGGAATATCAGGTCGATCTATTCCGCGATCCGCTGCTGGTGATCCAGGACTTTTCGATTCCGGACAACTGGACCAAAGGGAAGGTACTCCCGCCGAGCAAACCGGAATTTTCCAAAGGAATTCCGATCGGTTCCTGGACGGTGAAAACTCTGAAAACCGACGTTCCGCCCGCTTCGGCGGCCCGATTCGCGCTGAGTCCGAACACGCCGTTCGTTTCAGGGCGTCAGATTACACAACTCGTTTGGAATCTCAACACCAACCGATTCGAGCCGACCATAACGTTCGACCTGACCGTTGAAAAAGGGGAGCTCAATTCCTTTCGATTGCGGTACGACGAGCAATGTGTCTTTCCTCCGACGGTCGTTCCGCCGATGAAAATGGACGAAATTCTTGAAGAGGGAAACCGCTACATTCTTTTGACGCCCAACCAACCACTTACGGGGAAGGTGCTGTTTACTCTTAAAGCCTCCTTGGGCGCTTCGACGGAAACGACCTTCCTTCCCCGAATTTTTCCGAACGAACCGTTCCCGATCAAGCATTACGTCGTTTTACCGACCGATCATCTTTTACGACCGATCCGATGGGACAAGAATCAACTTTCCGCCGTGGAGGCCAAGGATGCGGAAGGAATCCTTCAATTCCTCCGGTCGGTCACACGCGATTCTTCGACGGCGTCCGGGGAAGCGATTTCGAGCGAAAGCCCCCCGAAGGAGGAAAATTTCAATTCCGCCGGTTCCGCGCCGACGCAACCCAGCACGGCGGAAAACTTCGAAGTTCTGGCGGTTTCCGGACCGGAATATAGCGCCCGAATCAATTCGTCCGATAATCGTTCGACGGTTCAACTCAACGACGTTCATCTCTATTTACGTAAAAACGGGTATGTTTCCGGCGTTTCCTCGTTCGATCTTCGGGGAGAAGGGGCGGACCATTGCGTCCTGGTTCTGCCCCAGCCTTACGAACTCGTTTCCATCACATCGGGCGGTGTCATGACGCGCGGAACTCCGCTTTCGACCGGCCGATGGAAGTTCGACATCTGGGCGAACCAGCTTCCGCAAAAAATCGAAGTCGTTTTTCGCGGACGTTTGCCTTCCGCTTCGGATTCGAATGATCATCTTCTTGCGGAGGAGTCCGTTTCCGCGAACGGCGAGCAAAACGGTCCCGCGGACCCGACGTTAAACCAGGGGATGCTCCCTTTGTACACCGCAGAAGGAATCCAGTCGCTGTCCCTCGAATTGCCGTATCTGGAATCCACCAATGTCGTTGGCACCATTTGGACGCTCGTGATGGAATCGCCGGCCCGATCCCATCCGACGCGTTTCTATGTCGACCAGTTTCAAGGGGAGTCCGGGGCTTTGGGACGAACCTACGCGGAAGCCGACTTGGAGAACAAGGAAACCGTGTTGCCGCTTGTCGCACGGGATGCGGTTCCGTGCCTGATTCTCATGGACATGATCCGGCTTTCGAACATGGAAGAGATGATGACCGGTACTTCCGTAACGGGTGCATCGTCGCCGGGCGACGTCGCGAATTGGTTTTCGCTCTGGGGACGAAGTTGGTGGGGATTTCGCCGGGAACTCGATTCGCTCCTTTTGTCGCGACAGTTGGATTCGCCGTCTTCGTGGAAGAGATCGGTTTTTCAATCGTCCGGCAAGGTTCCCGATTCGATGAAAAGAATCCTCGATTCGGGAAAACGACCGGAACAACTCGCTCGCGAACTGGCCGAATCGTACGACAAATCGATTCTTCCTTCGCTTCAAGCGGCCGGTCGTGAGATCGAAGGCGATATCAACGAATCGGCCGCTTATGCCGCGTTTCGTATGAGTTACTCCGAGAATATCGCATACCTGTTCGGAGTTGCCGGAGAGGGGGTTCGAACGCTCAATGTGATCTCGGTCACGGAAAAACCCACGATTTTTGAAAACAAAACGGTCCGTTGGAGTCTCGGCCTTCTGGCGATTGCCGGTGGCATTATCCTGGTTCGCTGGATTCACCCGCGACGGCTGTACCGTCAGTACCCGTTTTTCGTCGGTTGTTTCGTCGCCGTCGTGCTTTGGCTTCTTTTGCCGCCGGGTTTCATCGGCCTGATTCTCATCCCACTCCTTTGGTTGGCGCTGATTTGGCCGAGCTGGAAACGATCGCAACGGACTCTGGATTAAGACGTCCGCCGGAAAGTGAACGGTATCGTCGTCCTACATCGCTTGCATTCCCTGAGGCGTTCTGGAGTTGTCCCGGCTTCGAGAGCGGGGCGAGACGCGACGGTTTTCCCGCAGCGATCTTTTCACGATCGGCTTTTTGAGGATTTCGTCTTGTTTGGGGTGTTTGCCCAAAAATGTAACTTTTCCCGTTTCGATATCATACATCGCGGCGATCACTTCGACCTTTTCCTCTTCGACCAGCTTGCGGATCACCCGGCTGTCGGCGAGGATCGTTTCAACGGCATTCCAGACGTTTTTCTCGACCATTTTCGTAATCAGTTCCTCCGGTTTTTTATCCGGATTCGCTTTTTGAACCTCTTCGGTCGCCGGTTCGATGCGTTGGATCATGTTCGTAAGATGGTCGGTCGTTTCCGCATGAGTCGCGGCGGCTGTCACGGCTCCGCATTTCGTGTGTCCCAGCACGACCAACAGCGGCGTTCCCAAATGATCGACACAGTATTCCAGCGACCCCATCTCGTCGCCGCCGCTGGTGTTGCCGGCAACGCGGACGACGAAAATGTCGCCGAATCCCTGGTCGAACAAAAGTTCAAGCGGAACCCGCGAATCGCTGCACGAAAGGATCGTCGCAAACGGATATTGCCCGTTTTTCGCCGTGTCGGCAAGCCGATCTTTATCGGCATTGGGATGCT
Organism: Thermoguttaceae bacterium; assembly: GCA_031549565.1. GTDB lineage: Bacteria > Planctomycetota > Planctomycetia > Pirellulales > Thermoguttaceae > JAVBSX01. The sequence continues at coordinate 5,795 of JAVBPO010000141.1, read as the reverse complement.
CTGCTTTGTCTTCCACGAATCGTTGGTTCCCTTCCTTGAGCTTTTCCAACGCTTCCCCCGGCGAAACGCCCGAAGAGTGATCTTCGGCAAAGGTGCAAAAACATGGAGAAAAAATGAACAGACCGACCAAGACCAAACTGAAGCGATTCATTGTTGTGTGATAATAGTGAGACAGCGAAACCCAAAGCGGATTGGAACCGATTCCAACACTCCGGAAAAGTAATACGCACGCCATTGTCATTCTGAGGTACTCCGAAGAATCTGGTTTCAACCGGCAAGCTTACCGCAATGCGTGTTGATGGGATGCACCAGATTCTTCGCTCCGTGAGTACACTGCGCTCAGAATGACACCGTGTACCTCATTAGTATTTTAGCCGTATTACTTTCTGGCGACAGCCTTATTCTAACAAAAATAATTTGCTGGAAACAGATTGAGAAGTAGAGCGACAAAAATTTTCGACATGTGAAATTTTCAACGCTTGACCGGAACGCGGCCCGTTTCGGTGATCAACTCCCGGATGCGTTGTTCGGTCAAGCCGGTCGGAGCGAGGGAACCGGCGTCATGGTGGATGCGTTCCTTTTGAACGGTCCCGTCGAAATCGTCGGCGCCGTATCCGAGCGCGATTTGAGCCAGTTCGACGCCGAGCGTCACCCAATACGCTTTGACGTGCGGAATATTGTGCAAAATCAACCGGCTGATCGCAATCGTACGCAGGATTTCGTGCGGCGGTATCATCCGCAGATGGGCGAACGCCGTTCCCGGCGGATGAAACACGAGCGGAACGAAGGTGTCAAATCGCGCCGGACGGTTTTCGCGAATCGATTCGTCCTGCAAATCCCGGAGTCGGAGAAGGTGATCGACCCGATGTCGCGGCGACTCGAGCGATCCGAACAGCATCGTCGCGTTCGTCGGGATTCCGAGTTCGTGGGCGGCTCTGTGAACGTCGAGCCAGTCTTCAGCGTCGGGTTTGTCGGGCGCGATTTGTCGGCGGATTTCCGGATCGAAAATTTCCGCGCCGCCGCCGGGCAAAGCGGACAAACCGAGCGATTTCAATTCGGCGAGAATGTCGCGAACCGTTCGTCCGGTCGTTTGAGCGAAGTGGAGAATTTCAACGGCGGTCCACGCTTTGATTTTTAATGTCGGGAATCGGGCGTGAATCGCGGCGAGTGTTCGGGCATACCAGTCGTACGGCAAGTCGTCGGGAATTCCGCCGACCCAATGGAGTTCGGAACAACCGTCTTTCACGGCGTTTTCCGCGACGCCGAGGATTTCCGAATCGGAAAGTCGATACGCTTTCGCGTCGCCGGAATCGCAACTGAACGCGCAAAGCGGGCAACGGAACTTACAGACGTTCGTCGGGTTCAAGTGGGCGTTGACGTTGTAATAGACGTCGAGCCCGCTGATTTCCCGCTTTCGGGCGTCGGCGAGAACGCCGAGCCGATGCAGATCGATTTCCGGTTGAAAAAGACGGACTCCCGTTGCAAAATCGAGGGGAGGACTCAAAGTAAGATCGTTTATCATGGAATCGATCGAAGAGTACGAGAAATCACGAAGTTTTTGGCACGAATTTACCGTGAAACAGTTTTTTCAGAACCATTCCGCTTAATTGTTCTTTTTCACTTTTATTGAAACCGATCCAATAAATCACCGGAAAATAGGTCAACACGGAAAGCCCGCCGACGAGGAACAATCGCGGATAGCTCGGACCGAGCAGAAACCAGGAAATGATCAAAGGAACGACACAAGCCGCCAAAGCCTTGCTCATATAGGTGAAAATCCGAAAATGATAAGCGGCACAGGAAATTCCACGGACCCTACACGTGTACCAAGGTATCACGATTCCACGCTCGATAAGAACAACGATCAACGTACTCAAAGCGGCACCATTAATTCCCCAGCCGAGTTTGAGAAAAATGAAGGTCAACAATATTCCTTCGACTGCGCTGAATAGCGAAATGTAACCGACGAGACGATGTTTTGCGATTCCGAACAGGTATTTTGAATTCGGAACCTGACACTGCGACACCCATACTCCGAGCGTCAACAGGACAAGACTGGGATACGCAATAACAGCGTCTTCGCCAATCCATCTCCAAATGAAATCGTACCCCCAAAAGATCAAACCAAACGCAATGAACGTCGAGATGTACGTACTGAATTTGTAAGCGAGATTGAGCGTTTGTTTCAAAAGGGAATCATCTTCATCCGCGACAAGAAATGTAACCCAGTAAATTAGCCAATTGCCGCAAATCATTTCCGTCAAATTGAAAAAATGCGACGTTAATGAAAGTGAAATGATTGAATAGAGAGAGATGGAGTCGATACTGACCATTGCAGCCAGGAAGAAAAGATTTCCGTTATTTCTCATCATACCGCCGAGGAACGCCAGAAATGTTGAAAAACCATACGAAAAAAGTTTGCCGAGAAGTTCACGTCGAAAGAACGTCGGACGAAACCGGAATTCGGGAAAGACGACGAAAACCAAACGGTAAAGAATGACCATATTGATTAGCGTAAAGACCAAACCGACAAGAGACATGGAGATCAGCCGCCCGCCATAGTACAGTACCCCGAACGTCACGAAAGCGGTTAAGACCCGGAAGAACAAATCGCGGGAACCGGTTAATTCCTGGCGAAGCGTTCCGTTGACAATTCCGGTCAGTGCCTTAAGGGGAAAGCTGATACCGAATATGACAGCGTTGATGAAAACGACGATCAACAACAGATCGCGATCTTGCATATTCGGATTGAGCACATAAGCCCCCCAACCGAGGAGCGTAATATATTCGAAACCGATGAAGCCAAGCGCCAGGTAAAGAAAGAAGGCGGTATTGGATAATCGCATGCATTCTTCCTTGTCTCCCTTGGCGAAGTGAAAGGTGAAATAGCGAGCGACCGCACCGTCGATTCCCATGTCGATCAGCGCAAAAGTTCCGGCGAAAGTTCCCGCGAGAATCCAGATTCCGTTGAGACGGTCGCCTAACGTATTACGGATATAGGGTGCCAAGAAAAACCCGATGGCAAGCGCGACGAAAAGATTGACGACCCCGAACCCCACACCTTTGAGAAGATTTCCGAAATGCTGCTTTTTGTCGGACATGAAAAAGGCTTTGATTTGAAACGGCTTCGATTCACAATGCTCCAAGAAGTATTATTGTTCTCACCAATGTGTTGTGCGGCTTGATTATTCGCTAAATTGCTCGTTGGCATGAAGATTGCTTGCACGAAATTCATTCGGAATGGCTTTAGAAATGGAAAACAGATATTTACCGGAAGCAGTCCTTGGGATTTCATCGACAAATTCGAAATCCACTTTCGTTCCACGACCAAGGTAAACTGCCGTCTTTTCCTTTATGTAATCCAAGTCTTCAGGCAATGCGGGAATATTCTTGCCGGTCGCGATCCGATAGAGAACTTCACCTTGTTTTTCTTGATAAATCTGGACTTGCTTCAGTGACGGCCGTTTAGAAATAATTAACGCTGTTAATGATGCGCCGGAAGACAAACTCCCCGAATCCGCGACTAAAAAATCTGTAACACGTCCATGAAGTCCCGATAGCATCGGGAGCCCTCGTCCGCAAGAGCATATTTTTCCTGACCAAGATGCGGTGTCTCCAATACGGTAACGAATCAATGGCATCGGAAGGTTCAACATATCCGTTACTAACACTTCACCCATTTCACCTGGTTCACTATGGCGTCCGCGTTGCACCAATTCGATGTGCAAACCCTCCGCCATCACGTGCAAACCTTCGTGGCGATTGCATTCACTGGCAATGACCGATGTTTCCCGCGATCCGTATCGGTTGAATACGGAACAGCCAAAAACCTCTTCAATGATAACACGGTCTTCCGGGGGCAGGATCTCGGCAGAGGCAATAATAGAATGTGGTTGATAGGCGATACATCCATTGTTTTTGAGGATGCGAGCAAAAACAGCCAAAGCGTTTGCATACCCCAAGATACCTTTGGGACGAAACCTCTTCATTTGTTCATTGAAACGTAGAACATCTTCTTCCCCGAACTGCGAAGTATTAAATAAAATTCCTCGTCCTAGAAAAAAACTATGGATTTTATTGAGAAGTCGCTTAGGAGGAACGTTGTCCCTTGCGGCTCCCCAGAGTGCCGCGATTTTGTCACAAATGTCCCAACCAGCCCAACGATCATGACGGTAAGCCGCTGCAGCGCGCGAAATTCGTCGATCATTACTGTAGTAATATTTAACCGGTGTTCCTGTGGACCCTCCCGTTTGGTCCGTTACTAAATCCTTGACAGACCAATCCGGCACTCGAAGCTCCGCAAGATGTTCCTGAACTTGCTTTTTTTCCAAGATAGGAAACCGGAGAAGGTCGTCTTCCTTTTGAATATCTTTGGGGTGAACGCCGGCGGCCTTGAAAGTTTTAGTGTAATAGGGTATTTCGTTGTAAGCGTGGCTGATAATCGACTTCAACTTCGACCAATTCAATTCTTGGATTTCCTCAGGTGATTGATATTGCGTTTGCTCGAATTCCCTTAAATAGTGAAACAGGTTTGTTTCTTTTTTCCGGACCACATCTAATGGGAAAAGTATGTTCTTCAAGAAAAAATGATATAAGTCCATAATAAGCGCCGAGCAATGAAAAAATATTGGGGGGAATATAAAAACGAATTACGGTAGTGACTCTATCAACCGATAAACTCCTTATGCCACAAATCAAAACAAAGTAAGGACCACAGAATCCAATTCGGTTTATCCAAAATATCCTGTTTGACTTTTTTCGGCATAAACGAATAGTCGGCAATATTTTCCGCCGCGTCACGCAGGCAACCACCGGGAGACAACCATTCGAAAATCGGCTGCCCGAACGATAATTTCGGACGATTGGCGAACTCCAAGGAGACATGCCGAAGCAAGGCTTTTTTGAGAATCTGCTTAGGGTTGTTGATCACAAAACGGGCGGACAGATCGATATTGGAAGCAACCCGAACGATCCTGGAATCCTGAAAGGGGCTGTACATTTGCACACCGTTGGATAAAAACATCTGTCCCCAATAGGCTGCGGTATTGATACCTTCAAAAAAATACCCGGCTAAATTTGTCCATTGAAGATAATCGGAATCTCGCGGTACGCCATATTCTTGGATTTTTTTGCGGCGAAACGTAAAAACATTGGAAACAGATTCATCGGTAAAAGTTCGATGTACTGTTTCCGAGTGACAAAACGCGGCTGCTTGGTTAAACGGGTGTCCTTCCCAATTCAAATCATCCAAGTGGCAGGAGAGTGTGAAAAGTTTCGAGCGATAATTATCAGGTTTGAGCAAATTACCCAGAGAAGCGATCCATGAACGTATCATACGTAAAGGGAATTGGTTTTTAAGTCCTCTGGCTTGAAGCAGTAAAGATGGCCCTCCCGAACCAAAAAGACCATCGGCCCCTTCACCACTGATTCCTGCATGGAGCCCCTCTCTCTTCATCCCTTTTGCAAGCGTCCAAAAAAAGAAAGATTGAACATGGTTTGGCATTTCGCCGGTCTGAGCAAACACATCTTTCATCAAGTCGACCGTCAGGAGCGGTTGCATGATATTTATGTGCTCCGTTCCGCATTCCTCCACCGCGGTCATGGTGTAATCGAAATCCGGTTTCGTATGCGGATGATCCAGAACAACCGCAACACTCTTCGGTTTTTCGTTCTTCGCATGAAACTCATGCCAGATGCGATTCCAGTGAACTTGGATCAATGTACTGTCTACGCCGCCGGAAAGAAGAACGGCCGTGTTCGGAACCAATTGATTCCAGTCGCTTAAAACCTCATGC
>JAVBPO010000011.1:0-38938 GCA_031549565.1 Thermoguttaceae bacterium | reverse complement strand
CGGATTCGATGCCGGTATTCAAGCCGAAAGTTTTCATCCCGACTGTATTATCGTTGACTTCTCGATCGGAAAAATGGAGTCGCTCCAGATTTGCCAAAATCTGCGTCGCAACGGAGAGTTTTCCGAAGTCATTCTGATCGCTTTGCTTCCCGACGACGGAAGCACGATGAGTTTCGACCGTTCGACGATCAACGAAACGTTCAAGAAACCGTTTGATTCGTCCTTGCTTGCCGAACGGCTCAGGACGCTCATCGGTTCCAAGAAAGAACTCGTTTAGTTTCAGGGCTTCGGCTCTGGCGACTTGATGATTTCCCGCTTTGAACTCAATATTCAGGGAAGAAGAACCTAAAAAGTGATCGAGAACGTTGGAAACGGACTCAATCCACCGATTCGGTTCACACAATTAGAGGACCGCCGCGACTCCCCCAAGTCGTCGGCGGTTTTTTTTGCGCGACGTGAGCGTGAGGCCTGCCCCGTACTTGAACCGCAATACCGCTTACTTCGTGCGCGGCTCTGAGTCAAAATGGGTTATGATCCGACAAGCATTCTCCGGATCGTCGCGAGCAGGATTTCGGGGGTGATCGGTTTGACGCAATAGGCGTCCATTCCGGCATCGAGGCATTTTTGCTCGTCCCCCTGCATCGCGTTGGCGGTCAAAGCGATGATCGGGATGCAAGCCCTGCCGAGTTGCGACTCGCGTTTGCGGATCGCAACAGTTGCCGCAAATCCGTCCATTTCCGGCATCTGGCAATCCATGAGAAGCAAGCCGAAATCCTTCGCAAAAACCGCTTCGGTCGCTTTGAAACCGTTTTCGACGATCTCACAGGAATAGCCGGCGTTGGTGAGAATTTCGCGTATGACGATTTGATTGACTCGATTGTCCTCCGCAACGAGAATCGGTAAGGACGTCGATTCGCTTTCCGGAAAAGACTCGACGGCTTCGCTTTTGAAAACGGCTTTTCCGTGGTGTGACTCCAATGAGTTTTCCGCTCCGGTGAGCAGTACCAATATCGATTCCCAAAGATGCGTGTTGTAAACCGGTTTGACCAGGTATCGCCGGAACGGACGTGAACCGAGTTCTTCATGCCCCCCGGCATTCCCTTTCATCGATTGAATGTAAATCACGGCAACGTCCCGCAGATCGGGTCGCTCGGTGAATTGCTCCTGCTCCCGATCCACGACGAATAATCGGTACGGTTGTTCAGCCCGATCCAACGCCGCAGCCGCTTCTTCACCATCGCGATATGAGTCGACGTCCATTCCCCAAATGGAAAGTTGTTCGGCAAGCGATTCCCGTTCCATCTCGTTCGAAGCGACGACAGCAACACGACAATTTCGCACCAGCGGAAGTCCCCGGTAGATGTTTTCCGGAGCCCTTCGCTGTGTTTGTGTCGGAGTTTCCAAAGGGAGTACGAACCAAAAACAAGACCCTTCCTCTGAAACGCTGTGGAAATCGATAGTCCCCCCCATGAGTTGGACCAATCGAAGCGTAATCGCCAATCCGAGCCCGGTTCCCCCATATTTCCGCGACGACGAGGAATCGACCTGCGAGAACGATTGAAACAGGCGGTATTTCCTTTCGTCCGGAATCCCGATTCCCGTGTCGATCACGTCGACGCGGATGTTGCAGAATCGGTCGGCGAAATCGGAGCGATCTTCCACGGTGAAAACGGATTTCGTGTCGAGCGAAACCCGAACCTTAACACCCCCCGTTTCGGTAAATTTGATTGCGTTGCTGACGAGGTTGAGAAGCACCTGCCGAACACGACCGGCGTCGCCGACGACGGTTTGCGGAATTTTCGGATCGAAAACGCCGCACAATTCCAGACCGCCTTCTTCCGCGCGGGCGCCGAGAATTCCGAAAACAGATTCCACCGTTTCGTAAATCGAAAACGGCTGATGTTCGATCTCCATTTTACCCGCCTCGATTTTCGAGAAGTCGAGAACATCGTTGATCAGGTAAAGGAGCGACTTGCCCGATTCCTTGATCAGCCGGACAAATTCCATCTGTTTCGGCGGAAGGTCGGACGCGATCAGGAGATCGGAAAACCCGATCACACCGTTGAGCGGTGTCCGGATTTCATGGCTGATCGTCGCGAGAAATTCACTTTTCGCCCGGGACGCCTGCTCGGCTTCGACGGCCCGGTATCGCTCGGACAAATCCCGGGAGTTGCACAGGAGATATTTTTCGCCGTCCAGATCGATCGTATCCAAAGCGATTTCCGCGTGAATCTTTTGCTCACCTCGAAACAATGCTCCTTCGAACACTTGCGGAGTTCCTTCCAAAGCCGCTTGAACGTGAGTCGCGAACTTTTCCGCGGCATCGGTTTCCCCCGGGGTTTTTTCCGCGAAAGGGGGCGGAAACGGTTTACCGGAAATTTCCTCGTCTTTTAAACCGTAAAGCTGCGACAGTTTTCGATTGTGAAGCACGCATTGTCCGTTCCGGACCAACGCGATCGCGTCGAAGGAGTTGTCGAAAATCTTGCGGTACATGATTTCGCTCGCTTCGACTTGGTCGAGCACCTCCCGGAGCCGAAGGAAATACTCCCGGGTCAAAATGACCGCGACCGTTGAAACGAGGAGCAGGAACAGCACGATAATGAGCGACAGGAGCGGCTGCTTCCTCGCGGCGGCGACGTTCCTGAGCCAAATATCGGCGTGAAAATCGACCATCAGGGCCGAATCGATGGAAAGGTTCGCGTTGTAGAGCGGTATGACCGCGCAAACCATGTTTTTCCCACTATAGTGAAACGGAAATTCGGACACATGCGGCTTGCGGGTCTGAAAAGCGGCGAGCAGATCGGAATCGTTTTCTCCTTCGAACAGGTAAACCGTTCCCGGCGGATTGTAGATTTCGATTTCCCCTTCGATCCGCCCGTCCCGATTGTAATCCGCTTCCGGTCCGAGAACGTAGACGTAAGTATCCGCGTCGATTCTTTTAAACGTACAGACGCAAGCCAACTCCGGATTCTCGTTTTGCCAGGCGATACAAAGCTCCAACAGCGGTTTGTAGTAGGGAGATTCCAGCCCGGACATGTCCGGCGGGATTTTTTCGTGCTTGAGCGAAGTGATCGTCGTCGCGAACCCTTGCGCGTAGTTTCGAAAGACACCGTTCCAGTACGTCCTGGCGTCAAGGTCGGATTGCCGGATCCAAAGAAAACCGATCAGCGAGATGGTCAGAAACGCCATCCAGGCAAGACAAATCGTGTTTTTGTGACGTAATTTGTTTTTCGTACTCCACGGTGCCTTCCAGATTGTCAGCGCGATCATGCAGACCAATGCGGCTGTGAAGACGACCAGGAAATCGAGGTTCCAGATCAGAGTTCCCAGCGTGGTGTCGTAATTGACCGAAAACTGCATGGCCTCGAAGAAAAGGAAACGACCGCTATTCGAGCGCCGTTAAGCATCCTGGAGCGTGGGCGTCTCGCCCGCGCTGGGACCATTCCCCGTGCGGGCGGGGCGCCCACACTCCAAAACTACGGAGACTATACGGCCAACTGTCGGGCTAAAGCGACGGCGGTACTGGCGTTTTCGCTGTACCCGTCCGCGCCGATCTCTTTGGCGAAATCGGAGGTGACCGGAGCGCCGCCGATCATCACTTTTGAAGAATCTGAGAGCCCTGCCGCTTTGAGGGCTTCGATCACTTTTTTCATCTGCGGCATCGTCGTAGTCAGCAGGGCGGACAGCGCGACGATCGTGCCCGGCTTGGATTTCGCCGCTTCGACGAACTTATCCGGCGACACGTCGACCCCGAGATCAATGACCTCGAATCCGCCTCCTTCGAGCATGGAAGCGACGAGATTCTTGCCGATGTCGTGCAAGTCCCCCTGAACGGTCCCGATCACGACGCGACCGACTTTTTCAATACCGGTCTGCGCCAAAAGCGGATTGAGAATCTTCATCGATTCCTGCATCGCGCGGCCGGCGATGAGCAATTCGGGAACGAAAAACTCATTGCATTCGAATTTCTCGCCGACGTCCCCCATCGCGGGAATCAGGTGTTCTTCCATGATCGCCTGCGGTGTCACGCCCTGATCCAGAAGCGTTTTCACCTCCGCGACCGCGGTTTTCATATCTCCATCGACAATTGCGTCAAATAATGCGGAATGTTCGGACATGGGAAATAAGGGTGGAAGGGTGGAAGGGGAAAAGGGTGGAAGGGGGCTCTATTTTCTTACTGACTCCTGGCTCCTGACTCCTACTATTTTACGCCGGATCTTTTCGGTCGCCGAAGCCGATTTCGATCGCCAGCGGGCCGAATTCGGAATCGAACGGGATCGTAATCGGTTGGCTGCGTTCGGGAAAACGGACTTCCGTTCCTTCCCCGCAAATCACGTTCGGCAGGCTCAGGCTCAGTTTGTATTCTTCCAGTTGTGCTTTGGCGTTTCCGGCGACCATATTGGTCAATTCGCCGATCGCGTCGAGGACGTCGGGATCGACCTCCTTCAGTTCGTCCATCAACATGACCGACGCCGCTTTCAAAGCGAGCGATTCGGACATCGTCAATATCACGGTTCCGACGATATTTCCCGAAAGACCGATGATACCGCTGATCGGATAGAGTGTCCGCTGATTTTCCTTGAGTGTCGGCGCCGAACGATTCACTTTCAGGTTCACCATCGTCTCGAACGTCTTACTGACGGCCGAGATGAACGGGTTGATAAATTCGACTCGAACGATGGACATGTGCGCCGATTGGAACGAAGTGGAATGGGGAAACGGATTGCCGAAAACCATCAATAACTCCCTTGTCGATCGGCGGCGACATCGTGTCTCATTAATCACCGGAAAAACGGAATCCCTTGAATCTACCTGTTTTTCCATGAAATGCAACTGGAACGACACGGAAATTCTTTTCCACGGAATCCCGGGAACGGAACTCATTCCCCATTGTAACCCACGGGAAGAAAGCGAGGTGTTTTTTTTGCGGGGTTTCAGCGTGAAAAAATTTTTCCATCTCGTACATTCGGCAATACCCTTCCATCGGGCATTGCTCTCGGAAAAAGCACAGAGCGTATCTTAGACCCGCTCCCGACCCGATTCACTTAGCGCACCGAAAAAACAGTACGCTCGATTCCCCGATCAAACCGATACGCGAAGGAGGAGGAGTCGGTAGTCAGTCGTCAGTCGTCAGGAGTAAGAAGACGGCCCCCTTTCCCCCTTCAACCCTTCAACCCTTCAACCCTTCTTCCCTTCTTCCCTTTTCATGGACATCCAAACGATCCGAACGGTATTATCGGAATATCCGGAAGATCACCGTATTGGTAAAATCACCCCGTTGCCGTATTCCCGCGGATTGAGCCGTGCGGAGCATTGGGTCGTGGATGCCGAGGCGGGTCGTTTTACGTTGCGCCGTTGGCCCCGGGGAACGCCGTCGATCAATCGGCTGCAATACATCCAGGCCGTGCTTTGGCACACGGTTTACGAAGGATTCGAACTCGTTCCGCTCCCCTGTGAAACGCTTGAACACAAAGGATTCGTCGAAGTCGACGGCTCGGTTTGGGAACTGCTCCCCTGGTTGAATGGCGACAAAATCGATGACGGCGGCAAAATTGCCCCCACCCAAATCGTTTCCGCGATGCTCACGCTCGCACAGTTCCATGAAGTGACTTCGACATTCCCCTTGCCGAACGATCCGCTCGGAGGGTCCGAAACGATTGGTCGGTACCTTACCCGCTGGAAATATTGGGTCGGAGGGGAAATCCACGAACTGTCCCACCGAATTCGCGCCAAACAGAGGGAAACGACCGACCTGCGGGAAACGGAGCTCATTCGCGAATCGCTGCTGTTGCTCGATCATTTCCTGACCTTCGGGGGGCAGGCGATGACGATGTTCGTACGTGGAAGCCGGCTTTGCGTCTCCATCCAGCCGGTGCTCGGCAACGCACACAGGCGGCATTTGCTTTTCGACGAAGACGGCGTGAGCGGGATTCTGGACGCGAAAGAACTCGGCGTCGATTCCGTTTCGCTGGACATCGCGACGCTACTCGGAAGTCTGGCCGGAAACGATCCGCGGCTCTGGAGTTACGGCTTGAAAGCCTACCGCTCCATCCGCCCGCTCAGCGACGAAGAACTGTATTTGATGACCGCGTTCGATTTCGCGGAAATGATTCTTTCCGGCTTGGAATGGTTGAACCTCTTGTTTCTTAAGCAGTGGAAATTCAACCCGGAGCAAAGAGCGACGATTCTCGAGCGGTTACGCTGGCAAACGAAACGCCTCAACGATTACCGTTTCGGCCAAACGAATTTCGTCGCGTAAAAAACGAGCGCACAACAAAACGAGCCGGGATCTGCGATCCCGACCCGCTGCTGAAACCGTCGAACAAAATCTTCATAAATCGGGATCGCGGATCCCGGTTCGTTTTACGGCAGATCCGAAACGGTCTGATCTTTCGGCATCACGGCATAGGCGTAAACTCCGTGATCGACATCGTCGCTCAAAGTCCTCACGGATCCGTCGCACATCGCGATCACGACGATCCCGACGTGATTGGACGACGGTCGGGCAGCGGCGTATCGAATCACTTTGTTCGTCGCGTAACGTTCGGTAATTCCCTTGACGACATTGAGGCGGGTCGGCCCGAAAGCCGGGTTCTCAACATCCAGCCCCTGGAGGAACGAGTCACGCAACTGGGTAATCGACATATTTGTATTTGCGTTTCTCGAAATCGTGAACCCGATCGCCCATTCTTCGCCTGAAATGGCACGTCCGTTGTTAAACATCATCCACGCATCGGCATCCTCGTTTTCCGAAAGGAGAATCGTCTTGGTCGTACCGTCGGCACTGGAAATGAAATCGAGATTGATTGTCGTATCGCAGACGAAAAGATTGGAACCGTTTTTGTATCCGCCGAGACGGTCAAAGAACAGCCCCATATTCTTTCCAACCGTTCCGTTGTCACGATTTCCCGCACCGCTGGTCGCCAATTCGTAATACAAATTAGCGGTTGTGTCGACCATCGCCGGCACGGTATCCGCATCCGTAAAGAGATTTTGGGTACCGCAGTTGACAACATAGGAGTTCATTGCCGAACCGCTCGAAAAGTCTTTCGTCGAGCTCGGGCATTTGAGAACTCTCAGCACCGGAATCGGGAAGACGATGGCGTCCTGCTTTCCCGTGAATCCGTTGTATAAGGCCGTTTGTTCCAGGTACGGCAGAATCGAGACGATCCAGTTCGATTGCCAATCGGACGCGAAGCTCGCTTTTTCAGCGTCATTCGCGAATTTGGAGAAGTTGTGAATGAGATTTTTCCTAAAGGAAGGCAGCTCATTTTTCGCGGTTTCGTAATTGAGAATCGCCAAGGCGAGGTTTTTTTGGTTGTTTTGGCACTGTAATCTTGCCGCCGCCTGTCGCGCGCTCTGCACGGCAGGAAGCAACAAACCCATCAGCATGCCGATGATGGAGATGACGACCAACAACTCGATGAGCGTAAAGCCGGTCTTGTGATTTGTTTTCATGACTTGCTCCTTTATAATACGGGATGGATCTTCTTGTTGTGACCCGAATCAATCAATCCGGATCGATAAAAATGGGAACGGTCACCCGCCGGAAAACTTTTCGTGAAACAAAAGAAAAGTTCGCGGACCGGACACGGTCACCTCTCTGCTTCTACTATTGTACCAAAGGATGCCCCGTCCAGGGAAGTACCGGAAAAAATTTTTCTCGGTCCACACACACCCAAGCCCGGCTGAGGAACACAACATTCCGCCAACACGCGCTCTCACAAAAAATCGGGAAAAGCAGAGCAATTATAATACCATTTTCCACCAAAAACTCGCCATAATCCAGCCCCTTCTTGCCATTTCCGGCTTTTTTCCCAAAATAGTGTCCCGCTGGGGCTGAATTAACGAATATGAGGGGGAGGGAAAAAGGGTAGAAGGGATTTTATTTGTTAGAAGCAGTTTGATAATTAAACACCGTAAAGCGAGGGATTTGTCATGCTGAGTGAAACGAAGCATCTGGCTCCCGAATCAAGACGGTCCGGTTTTTCGGGGACGTCAACTTGAGAAACCAGATTCTTCGGAATACCTCAGAATGACAGTTCGGCACCTTTTTTCAGTGGTGAATTTTCAAACAGACTCTTATTTGTCATTTCTTATTTCTTATTTAAAAACCCTCTCCATTCCTTCTTCGGTGGTAATTTTGGGGGCGAAATCGAAATCTTTTCTTGCGGCGGAGATATTGAAATAGTGCGATTGCGCAAGCTGTGCGGCGAGGAATCGTGTCATGGGCGGCTCGTCGGTGTAGCCGAAAATCTTGTACCACGCTTCGCAAAACGCTCCGAAAATCCAAGCACGTGAAAAGGAAATCCGCTTCCGAATCGGTTTCAGACCCGCTGATTCGAGGATTTCATTGAGCCATTTCCAGCAGTTCACCGGCTCCCCCTGCGAGATGAAATACGCTTTCCCGGCGTTGCGACCATGTTGGGCCAGTGCGCCGGCCGCTTGAATGTGGGCCGCAGCGGCGTTGTCGACGTAGATATGGTCGATCAGATTCTCGCCGTTTCCGATCTGGATCAGTTGCCCCAATTTGGCACGCTCCAGAAGTCTTGGAACCAAATGCTGGTCCCGTGGCCCCCAAATCAAATGCGGCCTGAGCGAGCAGGTCAAAAGCTTCTGGACGCCGCAACCGTTGGCCCGGAGAACCGCTTGTTCCGCCAGGGCCTTGCTGTGCGGATAATGGGCGAGCCAACGCGTTGGATACGGGGCCGATTCGTCGATATTTTCCTGGGATTTTCCGTCGAACACGCAGCTTGGACTGCTGGTGTAGATAAAATATTTCACGCCGTGCTCAAGACAGCCGTTGACCAGATAAATCGTGCCGAGCGTGTTCGTTTCGTAAAACGGCTTCCACTGACATTGGATCCCGGGCAGCGCGGCGGTGTGGAAGACGGTTTCGATGTCACGACAGGCGGCTTTGACGGCGGTTTCGTCGCGGAGATCCCCTTGGACCACTTCGACGCCGAGTTTTTCCAAGTCCGGATACGGTTTTCGCCCGAAGCTTCGAACCCGGTCCCCGCGCGCAAGCAATCGCTCGACGATCACCCGCCCCAAAAAACCACCGCCGCCGGTTACGAGAACGTTCATGGATGAATTACGAATTATGAATTATGAATTACGAATTACCGAAAAAAGTTAACGCATCGACATAATTCGTAATTCCTAATTCCTAATTCCTACTTACCCGGGTGGATGTCCGCGATGGAGCGGCCGAGTTTGCGGGACGAGCCGGCTCCCGAGGCGCCGGAATTCGCAAGGCGTCTGCGGGCCGGGGCTTCCAGGAGAGCGGAATCCTCCGTTTGGAGAAAATGGAGAATCTTGCTCCGCGAAGCTTCTTCGTCTTGCGGCATTCCCATCTGTTCCACCGCTTCGGAAACGCCGAGAAGAACCGAACGCTTGACTCCGTCCCGAATCCAATCGAAAAAATTAAAATTCATGTATCTGACTCCTTTCGGTAATGTTTCTTCCCTCAAGATCCGGCAGTGAAGTCCACAAGCGGATCGACGGGGGAAGAATACCGATTTGCGGGCAGGTCGTCAAGAGTGATCTTTGCGAGTCGTGTGGATGGTCCGCGAACAAATTTACGAGCGAAAACAGGCCGCCTGGGACCGCAGGCATCTTGCCTGCACCTGGGTCAACGGGCTTCCAGCCCGTCCGCGAAGCGAAAAGACGCCCTGCAAACAATTCCCGACCGCCCACTGGCAGGCTGGAAGCCTGCGGTCCCAGGAATGAAGCCCGGGGCTAACTTGTATCCGGTCTCGAAAGTCAATACAATAGGGAATCATTTCCGAACGATAAAATCCCACTGGAAAGGAACCGCCCATGAAATGGACCTTGCGAACGATTTTGTGCTTCTGGAGTCTGCTGATTCTTTCCGCTTCTTCGGGAACCGTTGGCTCGGAATTGACTTTTCCGAGCGGATTTCGTGATCTGCGGATGAGATGCGACGGGGAGATCGGACGGCGGATCCAGGCGGTCGTCGAAAACTGGATACTGCCCGCTCAAAAATCGAATCCGGGTATGCTCGAAATGATGCGACTGCGCGACCGGACGCCGGATTACGAAAACCCGGTCCCCTGGGCCGGGGAATTCGCCGGAAAACATCTCCTGTCGATGATTTCGATGCGGCGGGTCAGCGACGATCCGCGGCTTGATCCGTTGATCCGAGAATTCGTCGACGAGCTGATCTCGCTCCAGGATATCGACGGGTATCTCGGTCCGTTTCCGAAAGAAACACGACTGCTCGGGGCGTGGGATCTTTGGGGACATTACCACATCATGCTTGGTTTGATGGCGTGGAACGACGAAACCGGTTGCGAAAAATCGCTCGACGCCGCGAAAAAAATCGGCGATCTCGTCTGCTCGATCTATTTGAATACGGACCGTAAGATGCACGAAGCGGGCGACACCGAAATGAATCTGTCGATTTCCCACGCGTTCGGTGCACTGTTCCGCAAAACGAGAGACGAAAAATATCTCGACATGCTCCGTGAAATCGTTCGGAAGGAATGGGAAGCGCCGAACGCGGGGGATTATTTACGCCAAGCCGTTTCGCAGATTCCGTTTTACCGGCAAAAGAAACCCCGCTGGGAAAGTTTGCATAACCTGCAAGCCCTCGCGGAAGTTTATCGAATCGCTGGAAACGACGATTATGGAAACGCGTTGTTGTTCGACTGGAACAGTATATGTCAAAACGATATTCACAACAGCGGCTCGTTCTCGACGCTTGAAGGGGCGATCGGAACGCCGTTTCGGGAAGGGGCAATTGAAACCTGTTGCACCGTCGCTTGGATCGCGATGTCGCTCGACGTTTTGGATCTCCACACCCCGAATATTGCGACTTTCGATATTGGTTCCACGAACATCGTCGACACGTTGGAATCCGCGACGTATAACGCCGTGCTGGGATACTTGCATCCGTCCGGTCGTTGGGCGACGTACAACACGCCGATGGACGGCAAGCGGGAAGCGTCGGCCCATTCGATCGTCTTCCAATCACGACCGGGAACGCCGGAGCTGAATTGCTGTTCGGTCAACGCTCCCCGAGGGTTGGGAATGCTTTCCTATTGGGCCGTGACACCGATCAAAGAGGAAGGCCAAAACGGCTTCTACTGGAATTATTTCGGCCCGGGCACGATTTCGTGGACCGACGAAAACGGTGTCCAATGGAAATTGATCCAAAAAACGAACTATCCGGTTGACGGAAACATCGAAGCGACGATCGAAGTCTCCGAGCCGACCGAAGCGACGATTTCTGTGCGAATTCCAGTCTGGGCCGAAAGAGCGTCTGTCGCCGTCGATCTCGGCCGGCGCAATAATCAAGAGGAATCGGACGAGCAAGCCGAGAAAGAAGGTATTTATCTCCCTCTGTCCAAAATGTGGAAAACCGGCGACACGATCCGCCTTGACCTTGGAATGGGGCGGTGGACTCTTCGCGGAGATGTCGACGTCGATTTCAAAACGTCGCTTTATCACGGGCCGATTCTTTTGGCGTGGGACCAGTCGAGAAACGCGAAAGACTTCAAGGATTTTCCGTTGCTCGATTTCAAAACGCTGAAAATGACACCATTGACCGGCGAACCGAAAACCGCGGCGGACCGGCATTTTCCGCCGATGGTCGCGTTCGAGGTTTCGGCCGATGGTGTCAACGAGCCGGTCGTGCTTTGCGATTTCGCGTCCGCCGGAGCGATGGGGAGCGAATACCGAAGTTGGCTACCGATGGAAAACACCGGTCCGGCGTCTTTTTCGCTCCTTTCGCCGGCGCAGGGAATCCTTTCGGAAGAGAATCCGCCGACGCTTCGTTGGGGCTCCGCCGGGAGCAAAATGCAATACATTTACCGCCTTTGGGAAGAAGGCGAAGAGGTGCCGGAATACGATCCGAGTCTTTTGGAAGGTATCATCGGTATGGAGCAACGGGAATGTTCTATCGTGTGGAGAAAAACGCTCGATCCGACAAAAATATATTATTGGAACATTTATGCGCGGGCTCTGGATGGACAATTATCACCGTCCCGCAACGGGCCGTGGGAATTGCAGCTCTCCCCGAACGCCGTACCCCGGGGAACGCGGCATTTTCGGGACGCTTTGGACGGCCAACCGCAGCCGGAGCGGGAAAACCTTTCCGAAGCGAAAACCGACAAGCCGTTCGTCGACGCCCCGGAAATTGCCGGAGAATCGACCGGTTGGACCGCGACCGAAGATTCCGAGGGAAAGCCGAACGGAGCGATTCTTTTCGAACCGGGCCGAAAGGGAATGATTCGATACGAAATTCCAAGCGGTTTTCCGAACGGTGCATTTACGATTTCGCTCAAATTTCGGGCGGACGATCTGAAAATCGACCGGATGCAGCAAATCGTGTCGGGCTGGTGCGAGTCGATGGACGATCCGATCCGCTTGACTTTGCAGGGGGGCAAAATCTCGGCTCGCATCGAAGCGGGGGGCGGTTTCTCGACGCCGGAAACGCCGATCACGCAAGGAAAATGGTACGCCGCGAAAATCGTAAAAGCGCCGGACCGATTGCGGCTGTACCTCGACGGCAATCCGGTCGGCGAAACGCCGCTCGCGATTTCCCGCCCAACCTCCGCGAAAACGATCGCGCTGGGGGGCAACCCGAATTACCCCGGCGACGAAAGCTTTTGCGGAGCCGTCGACGAGTTCGAATTTTCGGACGAATGATAAGTTGCGTTTTGTTGTGGTTTTGCCTTTGGTACTTCCTGGAACCGCAGGCTTCCAGCCCATGCGCCTCAATTTAAGCCGTTTTGGGCGGAAAATCGAGTACAACAGGAGCACTCCCATCGTATCAGAAGTCGTTTTCTACCCATTCTTCTAGCGGCATACGTGATACGGGATCTCACGAGCTGTCCGGCGGGCGGATTTGGTCCAGCGAAAGAACCGGAGCGAACTTGGGCTCCGCCGAAGCGGGAACAAGGGACTCCGTCCGCAAAATCGCTTCAAACTTCGGTTCCGTCGTGTGGTCGGGAGTTTCCGCGGGAACCAAAGCGGAAAGATCGACGGCGAGCCCTTCCGTCGCATCTTCAGCATCATCGTTTTCGCTCGGTTTCATGACCGTGTGCCGCGATGGAACGAGGGCGTTTGCATCGATGCGTGGCCCGGACTTCGGCTCGCTCAACGGCGGCGCTTTATCGAACATTGGATTCCAATTCGCCAACGGAAGATCGAGCGCCGTTTTTTCCAAACCGGAATAATCGACCGATTCGAACAGTTGCAACGAAGACAAGCGTGTTCGGCTTGGTAATTCCGGCGATTTATTCGCGGAATCCGATGCCCCTTCTCCACTCACACCGGGAGGCGGGGTATATTTTCGGATCGGTTCGGCCGGTTCCGCGAAAGCGTAATCCTGTTCCGTTGCGGAGTTTGCGTTTTGCGCATACCTGCGCCGCGGTTTGGCGAGCGTGTATTCATTCGCGTCTTCGGAGTCAAACTCTTCGGTATACTCCGAATCTTCCGGCGCAGGGTCAAGTGAAGCGACGGATTGGGGGTCCGGCGCAAGTCGGGGAAATTGGGCCGCAAGTCCACCGCCGCACAAAATGACGGACGCAGCGAGAACGATTTTTCCTTTCCACGAGAGAAACGAAAACCCGTCCGCGCGACTTGTCGTAGCCCTCGGGGGAGGGGCTGTCGCAAAAAACATGATCTCAGGGGGAGATGCTGATTGGGGACTCCTTCGTAAAGGAGCTCCGCGCTCTTGTTGGGGGGAAGAAAGCGGAACGGAACGCCCGCCTTGCGACGGCGCTCCACTTCGTATCATCGGTCAATCCTTCGGCCCCCAGCAAAAAAAAAACGCTCCCCCTCCTAATCGCTCTATTCGGCTTGTTGAAGAATTCGGAATATTCGGTAGACTGGGGCGAAATACGAAATAAGAAATAAGAAATGACAAATGACAAATGGAATTCCTTCACATTCTATCCTCTATCCTCTATCCTCTATCCTCTATCCTCTATCCTCTGTCCTCCGCCCTCTCCCATGTTGAAACCGCTTTGCCCCCTCTTTTTGCTGCTGATTGCGATCGGTTGTGGGAAGCCGGAGCCGCGGGGGATTACGTTGTACTGCTCTTCCTCGCATCTTCCGCTGGCGCAGCAATGGGCGGAGACGTTTGAGAAAGTGTATGGCGTCGTTGTCGTTTGTCTCCCGACGGACGGCGCGATTTCCGCGGTGGAGCCGGAAATCGACGACTCGAAAAAAAAAGATCCGTTTGAAACGAAACGAAACGATCTGCTCGATTCCGAAAACGTGAAGAATCTGAAAAAATGGGTTCATAACGCCCCCAACAAAGATTTCAGTCAATACTTGCTGGACAACCGGATCGGCGATCTTTACTTGTGCGATTCGCAGGCCGAGGTTCAGCGACTCACCGAGGACGGCTTCGCCCTGAAAACCCGGACGATCGCCTTTGTGACACCGGTCCTGATCGTGCAGCCGGACAAGGCGGGAACGCTCCGGTCGTTGGACGATATCCTGAAATCGACCGGGAAACTCGGCGTCGTGGAAAAAGATGTCGGCGGACTCGGACGCGAAGCGGAGCGTTTTTTGACGCCGGAAAACTCGGGCCGGATCGTCGTTTACGACGACGAAACCCATCTCCTCCAAGCGTTTCAGGAACGAAAAATCAATGCGGCCCTTTGCTGGGATTCGACGGCGACGAAACGGTTTCCCCAAACGGAACGGATTTCGCTGCCTCGCGTTGAGACCCTCGCGGTTCCATTGACTCTGTGCGATTTGGCGAGCGGGACCGATTACCAAATCATGGAAATGTTCGGAACATTTCTCCTTTCCGAAAAAGGTCGACAACTGTGCGACCGATTCGGATACAAAACCAAGTAAACGTGTAATACCAGCCCCAAGCGTCGGCGCGGGGTGATATGCAAGAGAGGAGCAAAAATTTATGGCAACCATTATCGACGGAAAGAAAATCGCCGAATCGATTCGCGCAGGTATCGCGACCGACGTCGCCGCTTTCAAAAAGGAAACCGGTATCACGCCCTGCCTCGTCGCGGTGCTTGTCGGGGACAACCCGGCCAGTGAAGTGTACGTCCGCAATAAGCAAATCGCCTGCGAAAAGGCGGGGATCGAAAGCCGTTTGATGAAGTTGCCCAAAACGACGCAAACGGGCGAACTGCTCCAGCTCGTCGACAGGCTCAATCGCGACCCGACCGTCCATGGTATTCTTGTACAGCTTCCTTTGCCGGACGGGTGCGACGAATTGGCGGTGCTTGACGCCGTCGATCCGCTCAAAGACGTCGACGCGTTCCATCCCGAAAACGTCGGCCTGATCTCCCAGGGACGCCCCCGATATCTTCCCTGTACTCCATATGGAGTACAGCAGATGCTCGTGCGTTCGGGCATCGAAATTTCCGGGAAAAACGTCGTGATTCTCGGCCGCAGCGACATCGTCGGCAAACCGATGGGATTGATCCTGCTCCAGAAAGGAAAGGACGCGGACGCAACGGTCACGATTTGCCATTCGCGAACGAAAAACCTTGCCGAAGTGACTCGGCGTGCGGAAATCCTGATCGTCGCAATCGGTCGTCCGAAATTTGTAACCGCCGAAATGGTCGCCCCGGGCGCGGTCGTGATCGACGTCGGCATGAACCGTCTGGACGACGGAACACTTTGCGGCGACGTCGATTTTGACGCCGTGAAGAACGTCGCCGGCGCGATCACCCCGGTTCCCGGTGGTGTCGGACCACTGACGATCACCATGCTGCTGCTCAACACGCTCATCGCGGCCCGGCAAGCGGGACAGTGATCATTTCGACGGACGATAAGAATGAATACGAATCGAGCGCGGCGAACGGAGCTTCGGTTTACTCGGGTTTCTCGGGCTTTCAAGACCAATCCAAATTCATCACCCCGGTTTTTATTTTCTAACCTGTCCGACGCTTCCCGCTCCGTTGGAATGAGGGTATAATCCCAGATTCTTATTTTTTTGAACCCTCATTTGAATTTGAATCGTTTATCATGGCAGTCGTTGCAACTTCCCGGGAACTTTCGGCAATCAATACGATCAGGGCTCTTTCCATGGACGCGGTCCAAGCGGCCAACAGCGGACATCCGGGAACGCCGATGTCGCTCGCTCCGCTCGGGTATCTGCTTTTCAACGAACGGATGAAATACGATCCGGCCCATCCGCATTGGCCCGGTCGGGATCGATTCGTTCTTTCCGTCGGACACGCTTCGATGCTGATTTATTCGCTGCTGCACCTGAGCGGCGTGAAGAAAATCGATCCGAAAACCGGAAAAATCACCGATGAAGAAGCGGTTTCGCTAAGCGACATCAAAAATTTCCGTCAACTCGGCAGTCCCTGCGCCGGACATCCGGAGTTCGGACACGTGACCGGCGTCGAAATGACGACCGGTCCGCTCGGCCAAGGAGTCGCGACCAGCGTCGGTATGGCAATCGCGGCCCGGTGGTTCGCAGGACGGTACAACAAACCGAATCATCCGCTTTTCGATTCGAATATCTATGTCGTGTGCGGCGACGGCGATATGATGGAAGGAGTTTCGTCCGAAGCGGCGTCCATGGCCGGGCATTTGAAGCTGTCGAACCTCTGCTGGATTTACGACGATAATAAAATCACGATCGAAGGAAACACCGAATTGGCGTTCACCGAATGCGTCAAGAGCCGGTTCCTTGCGTACGGCTGGAATGTGCTCAACGTCGACGACGTGAACGATCTTGGCGCACTTCGGACCGCTTTGGACGGTTTTCTCGCGGCGAAGGACCGTCCGACGCTGATTATCGTGAAAAGCAAGATCGCGTTCGGCGCCCCGAAAATGGAAGGTTCCCACGAAGCCCACGGCGCCCCGCTGGGAGAAGCGGAAATCCAGGCGACCAAAAAAGTGTACGGACTCCCCGAAAACGAAAAATTCGTCGTGTCCGATTCCGTGTACGATTTATTCCGGGAAAACGTCGGCAAAAACGGAGCGGACGTTTACGCCCAATGGGAAAAAACGTTCGCGGCTTACGCCAAGGAGTTCCCGGCCCTTGCCGAAGAGCTCGCGAAAATCACGGCGGGCGATTTACCGAACGGTTGGGACGTCCATTTGACGCCGTTCCCGGCCGACCCGAAAGGGATGGCGAGCCGTATTTCCAGCGGGAAGGTGCTCAATCAACTCGCGCAAGGGATTCCGTGGATGCTCGGCGGCAGCGCGGACCTTGCCCCGTCGAACAAGTCGGATTTGACGTTCGAGGGGGCCGGCGATTTCGACGTTCTTACAAATCCCGCCGGTCGCAATTTTCATTTCGGGATCCGCGAATTCGCGATGGGCGCGGTCGCCAACGGAATGGTGTTGTCCGGCTTGAAAGCGTACTGCGCAACGTTTTTCGTTTTCTCCGATTACATGCGACCCGCGATCCGGCTCGCGGCGATCATGAATATTCCGACGCTGTTCGTCTTCACGCACGATTCGATCGGGGTCGGCGAAGACGGGCCGACGCACCAGCCGATCGAACATCTGGCGTCGCTTCGGACGATTCCGAATTTGAACGTGTTCCGGCCCGCCGACGCGAACGAAGTCGTCCAGTCGTACAAAATCGCGGTCCAATCGAAAACGACGCCGTCGATCCTGGTTTTCACGCGGCAGAATCTCCCGACGATCGACCGGACGAAATACGCCCCGGCAAGCGAAGCTGCCAAAGGGGCATACGTGCTCGCCGACGCTCCGAACGGAAAACCGGACGTGATACTGCTTGCAACCGGCAGCGAAGTCGTGTTGTGTTTGGCGGCGTACGAAAGATTGACCGCCGAAGGCGTCAAAGTCCGGGTCGTGAGTATGCCGTGCTGGGAGATTTTCG
The DNA here is from genome assembly GCA_031549565.1 of Thermoguttaceae bacterium. Classification (GTDB taxonomy): domain Bacteria; phylum Planctomycetota; class Planctomycetia; order Pirellulales; family Thermoguttaceae; genus JAVBSX01. The sequence continues at coordinate 21,123 of JAVBPO010000011.1, read as the reverse complement.
AGCAACAAACGACCGAGTACAAAGAGTCGGTTTTGCCAAATGGTATCAAAGCTCGGATCGGCGTCGAACTCGGCGTCGAGCAGGGGTGGTCGAAATACCTCGGCGACCGGGGCAAATTCCTCGGAATGAACGGCTACGGTTTGTCCGGTCCCGCTGAAAAACTCCTGGTTCATTTCGGCTTCACGGTCGAAAACGTCTGCCGCCTGGCGAAAGAAGTCTTGTAATCAACCGGCGACAACGCAGGGCGATCTCTTATCGCGAAACACGGTCCCCGGCGAGAACATCGTCCTGCATCCTACTTGATTTTGCGAGAGGATGGAATTACGATGAGTCCGTGCGGTCGGTCGCATTCATCGACGGTTCCGCGCGGCTATTCTTGTTTTGACAATCATTTTCGTTCCCGGGAGGCGATTTCATGAACGGATTTTCTTTCTTCAGATGTGATGAAAAGCGTTTTTTTAAATTCGGAAGAGGGTGTTTCCAACCTCGTTTGCCGGACGCTGGAGCGGTTTGGAAATTCATCGCCCTTTCGCTCGTGGGGGGGTGGAGCGTTGTCCTTTGCTCTTCCCTCGCGCTCGCGGCCGAGATGCGAACCTGGACGGATAGTTCGGAAACGTTCACGATCGAAGCGTCGTTGATCGGAGTCGATGGTGAGAAGGTCAAATTGAAAAAAGCGGACGGCAAAACCCTGACGCTGACTCTCGACAAATTGAGCGACGCGGACAGAAGTTTCCTCCAGGACAATGCTTCCGCCACTCCCGCCAACCCCTTCGAAGCGGCGGAGCGGGAAGCGTCGTCCAAAAAATCGTCCGGCGGGAAAACCGTCGATCTGAAAGGCGCGAAAACGATCGGGGATTATGGGGAAACGAGCTGGTCCTGTCCGCCCGATCCTTCGCCTTTGAATGATCTTCCCGCGAAAAAATTCTCTTTCAAGGTCGGCAACATTCCGCTTCACTCCCATTCGAAGGATTGCGGTTTCTTTTTCAGCCGCGGCGGACAAAAAGTGCTCTACGCGATACAAGTTCCGCGCCCGCCGATCGGGGAGGGAAGCGATGATGTGACCAAGATCTTTCTCGGCGACGTCGACTCCGGAAAAACGACGTTGATCAAAAATTCGCTCTGCTTGACTCCGTACGGACTTTCTCCCGACGGAACCCGGGCGATGTTCGTTCAGGAGCCGTGGGGATTCGGTTTGCACAACGGTCAAAAAGGAAAAATTCACATCGCCAAATGCGCCTCGAATAAGCTTGAACCGTTCACCATTTTGAACCCCATTGAAAACCAAGGCCGTTCCCGGGGGTTCAACGATCAGACCAAAGCGGATGTGGACGGCGCGGCGTGGGTTTCGAACGACCTTATTCTCGTCCGATATTCCGCTTCGCTCGACCGAATCCTGGTTTTGGTGAATATCAATACGGGGAAAGCTCTGTGGAAACTCAATCCGGATTTCATCGACAAATCGATTGTGCTTTCGCCGGGCGGAAAATACTTTCTCGTCAAAGCGGGAAAAGCGCAGATGCTGATCGAAACCGCAACCGGAAAAACCGTGGGTACGCTCGACGGCGTTCCTGAAACCGGGCAAGCGAAATACTCCTTTTCGCCGGACGGTCGAAAAATCGCGTCCTGCGGCGATGAGATGATCCGCATCTGGAACGCAACCACGGGAAAACCGGAAGAAGCCTTTTTCGTCGACCACGCCAACAGCTCGTCCATGTTCACCTGGGTCAGTAATCAACACCTGCTGATCGGCAGCAAGCTGTTCGACATTACGCTCCAAGCGCCGATTTGGGAATACGTGGCCCATGCCGACAAAGCTTATTTTTTCGGGGGACAATTTTGGTACGTGGTGAGAACGAGAAAATCGACGTCCGGTGGAAACGACGAAGCAACGCTCGTCGGCGTTACGATCCCGCAAAAGAAGGTTCTCGAACGGTTTTCGAGCAAGCAAAACGACAGCGGTTTGTTCGTGATACGACCCGGCATGAAGGTTGCCTTGAAAGTGGATCCGTCCCTTTCCAAAGATCGGGACGAAATTCAACGCTCCGTGGAAGAAAAACTGCGAAACAACGACCTGACCCTCGCCAACGACGCGCCGCTCACGTTCCTTCTGAAGGTGACGCAAGAAGGAGACCAACCGGTGACCTATACGGCCGGACCGGGAATGATCGGGCGGGAAGGAACGAAAGTCAAGTTTAAGCAGGAAAAATACCAGATCCTTCTTCAGCAAGGCAATCAAACGCTCTGGAGCCGCATTAACGTAACAGGACCGCCGAATGTTTCCCTGGATGAGATCAGCAATGCGTCGCTGCAATCGGTGGTCAATCGAAAAACGGGGGAGCGACACTACAAGGATTGGTTCCTCGATTTGAGGATTCCCGCGAAGATTCCGAGAACGGACAACCTCGGCAAATCAACCCTGACCGAAATGGGACTGCGGGACAACTAAGCGCTCCCGAAAGAGCCGGGGATGAAGGCTCCCACGCCGTAATCCCCGGGCCAAGCCGACGTTAAAATTTTAGTAATTCGGCAATTCATACCCCTTACGTCGCGGGCGGTCGTTCCACTTATTCGCTTCGTCGTCGTTGACGAATCGTTCCTTAACCGGGTCGAACTTCAGTTTACGCCCCATCCAGCGTGTGATGTTGACCAAATGGCAGAACGCGATGCTGCGGTGAGCGGTTTCGACGTCGCTGCGCGGTGTTTCGCGGCTCTTGATGCAGTCGAGCCAGTTCTGCAAGTGCCATTTCGCCTGCCAAAGAGCGGTCTGATCGGACCACTTGACTTCTTCTTCCGCTTCGTCGACTTTCTTGAGCAGTTCATCGCGAATCTCTTTCGGGTTCGACATGAACTTGTTCCGATTGAGTTCGAGTTTTCCTTTTTCGCCGATGAAGATCGCCCCGCCGACCGGGCCGCCCCCTTCGATTTCGAATCGGACTTCGGATCCGTCGGCGTATTTAGCGTTGACTTTTCCATGCGGTCCTTCGGAGATCGGTTCGAATTCGACCGGCAGCGTGTCGTCCTTGCCGAGCGCCCATTGAATCTGGTCGACGCCGTGGGCGCCCCAGTTGGTCATTTCACCACCGTAGAAATTACGACCGTTGATCCAACCCGGATGATACGTGTGCCAAGCGCCTTGGTTCAGGTGCAGATCCCAGTTGAATCCGCCCGGCATGCCCGGTTCACTATCGTCAATGTTCGTATTCGTCGGATCGACGCCGGTGTAATTGACCGCAGACACGTATTTCAGCTTGCCCAGCCCGCCGGTTCGGATGAAATCGCAGGCGACCCGGTTCATTTCCATCGAGCGCTGCTGCGTTCCGACCTGGAAGATCGTTTTGTGTTTGCGGGCACAATTGACGAGCGTCCGCCCTTCCTGAATGTAAAGCGTGAGCGGCTTTTCGGCGTAAACATCTTTCCCGGCTTCACAGGCGTGGATACACGGATAGACCCGCTGAAATTCCTGCCCGGCGATGATGACCGCGTCGATATCCTTACGGTCGAGAATCGGCCAATGAGAACCGTAGATGTCCCAATCGGCGTTCTTCTGTTTTTTGAAATCGAGCGCTTGCGGCATATTGGCGTCCGCCAAAGCGACGAGTTGGGCTCCTTCCGGAAGCTGCTCCATCAGAAGCCGGGCGCGGCCGCCGGCGCTGACACAGCCGACGATCACGCGATCGTTGGCTCCCGGCTTTTTGCCTTGCGCCATGGCTGTACGGGGAACGAACGTAGGAACGGCAAACGCTGCCGCAGCCGAAGCGACCGCGGTCGCCGCCAACATATCACGACGGGAAAGTTGAAATTCTGTCATTACTTTGTGATCTGGAAAGGTTGCTGTTTCTAAAGAGAGAATATTTCTGCGGATCGTCCGGCGAAATACACAACAATCCCCGCGAGTATAGAGGTTTCCGAGGCGAGGTTCAAGAGAATGGAAAAAATTTTCTAAATTCGGGGTGCGGTAAATTTTGTGGGCAACTGCTTTTTTCCTTTTTCCCGCTTTTGACGGGGGGGGATTTCGACGATTATAGAGTGCCGAGCGAAGGAGTAAACCGAGAAGCGGGAATGATAATCGCCGAAAAATTTGGCTCACTTCGCTTCGGGAAACGTCAATAGAGTAATCATGAACGCAATCGACTTCGCACAACTGGTTCACGCGCGGCTCGGGCCGTTGGTGTTGTACGCCAAACAGTTCGACGCCGAACTCGCGGAGGATCTCGTGCATGAAGCGTTTTTGAAGCTTGCCGAAAAGCTCCGGGAAGGGATTTCGCCGCACAATCCCGGCTCCTGGTTGTACAGCACCGTCCGCAACCTGGCGATCGATCAGCACCGCTGCCGAAAACGGTTCCAAAAACATACGGAAACCTTTGCAAAACAGCGGGAAACCTGGTTCACGAGCGATCCGGCGGCGGAATTGGACGGTTCGTTTTTGACCCGGCAACTTCAAACCTTGCCGCTGGAGCAGCGTGAAGTGATCGTCGCCCATCTGTGGGGCGATCAATCGTTTCGTGAAATCGCCGAATGGACCGGTCGGTCGTTCAGCACGGTCCGACGTCAATTTCACGAGGGAATCGCGACTTTACGGGAGAAATTTCCATGAAAAAGTTTTTACGACAACTTAAAGCGCTTCAGCCGGACGTTTCGACGTCGCTGGAGCAACGAATCCTGCGGGACGCGAAACCGTCGATTGTTCGTAAACGTTCCTACTCCGTTTGTTCGTTTTTCGTCGGAACCGGCGTCGGGCTTTTGATCGGGCTGTTTCTGTTTTCGACCGTGGAGCCGCCGAAAATCGTGGAAACTCCACCCCCGCCGAAACAGGCCAAACCGCTCGAATTGGACCGCTTGATCGCGCAACTGGACCGGCGAAATCGCGCTTGGGAAAAAACGACGATCCCGGATTACACCATCAATACATCATTAAAGAGCCGCATGGGGAGCGCAGCGCACCTTGCGGAACAGTGGACGCCGTAACCCGTTCCGCAAGTTACGCTTCGCTTCACATGCGGCTCTTTGGAGAAAAAAAACATGAAACACATCATCATCCTTTTATTCGTTTTCGCGACGTCGGTTTGTTCGGCGGCAGACTCGCTCAAAATCGTCAAAGACTCGCAGGGTCGGGACCGGTTTGAAACCCGGTACAGGATTACGCCGAAACCGGCGGACCTGGGTAAAACATACTCGCTCTACTGGGATTATTCCGACCGGCTCAGCGGAAACGCGGCGCTGTATTATGAACAGGCGTATGCGGAAATGTGTATGATTGAGTCGCGACGAATTCAGGAAAATGGTTCCGATTTGCTAAGAAAAATCTGGGATAAAACCGTCGAGAATCCGCCGTTGGACAAAACGTTTCTCGTCGAAAACACGGTTCCGTTTGCTCGAATCAATCGAAGCGAGCAGAATGAAAGATACAATTTCACCTGCGGTTTTTACAATACCGTTTGGGATTATTGCCAACCGGAGTACTTCGAGAATTTCGACAAACATCTCGATGAAACCAAAAAATTCGTCGAAGAACACGGCGAAGTGTTCAAGCTGATGGAGCGGGGCAGTCGCTGCGATTCGTGCGACTTGGGGATTTCGTACCGTGAATCTTCCGATGTGGCAAGCGAACTTAATCTAACCGTTCAACATCTGCGGTCTTTGGCGAGACTCCTTACGGTCAAAATCCGGCTCGAAATTCATGAAGGTCGGTACGATGACGCCGTCAAATCGGCCCAAATCGGGATGGAAATGGCCAAACATATCGGCGACCAACCGACGCTGATTTGTCCGCTTGTTGGAATTGCGATCCACGGTATCATGCACGCCGACTTGATGGAACTGTTGGATCGGCCCGATGCGCCGAATCTGTATTGGGCGGTGACGAATCGGCCGAATCCGTACTTCAACTTCTGGCAATCGGTTCAAGCGGAAAAAGCGATGCTGTACCAGATGTTCCCGTTGCTGAAAAAAGCGGTGAACGATCCGAATTCGCTTTCCGACGGCGAATGGGAGCTCTTCTGCAAGCAAGCAGACCAAATGATAAAAGAATCAATGGAAGAAGAGGCGAAAAACGTGCCGCCCGGAAAGCAGGTTCCGATCATCGACATCGGGACCGCTTACCCGAGCGCGAGGGATTGGTTGAAACGACAAGGAAAAACCGAAGCGGAAATCGACGCTCTGAGCCGGGAAAAAGCGGTCGGACTTCAAGCGGTTCACGATATTCAAATCGTTTTCGGCGACCGGTTCAACGCCGTGTATTTACCGATATGGGAAAGTTTGGACGATCCGGAAGAAGGCGAGCCGTTTTTCTTTCGTAAAAGCTTAGCACAAATGAGTCCGTATGCCCGCATCTTCGGCGGCCAATTCGGTCCGGCAATCGACGCGGGCCGGAAAGCGTTTCGCCGGGTCCAGCTTCAAAACGACACGCTCCGGATTTCACAGGCTCTTCGAATTTACATGGCCGAACACGACGGTAAACTCCCGGCGAGTTTGGACGAAATCAAAAGCGTTCCGATTCCCTGCATCGACCCGTACACCGGCAAGCCGTTTCGCTATCGGCTCGACGGCGGCGTCGGCATCATCGAAGTTCCGGAGCACAATTATCCGCTGACGATCTATTTCGAGCCGGCCGTCGATTGAACTCCGGAACGTACAAGCACGGGGCAGGCCCCGCGGCTAACGGAGGTTTTATTGCGGCGGCAGTTGCCAGTATTTCCGGTCGGTTTCGTACGGGTCGATCGGCTGCTTCAGATCGTGGTCCGGCGGGAGAACGCCGTAGCGGATCATCTCCCGGGTGTACGGCCAGTTCGCGACGAACGGTTTCATGCTGAAACGATTACTCTCGTGGAGAATGTAGTCGCGTCCCCGTTGGATTCCAGCTTGGATCGTTCGGTAATCGGCGTCGTCCTTTCCGGCAAACACCGGTTGGCCGCTCTTCTTTTCGCAAATGCCGCGTCCCCCGGCCGCTTCGGAAAGCGGAGCGGTCAGGATCGGCGATTTTTCGACGTTCGACAAATTGTAGATGAAATGCCGATTGTACCTGTTGCCGTCTTCGGACATCGTGTGGGCGATCCGCATCCGTTTTTCCTGCGTATGACACGAATCACAACGCCGGACGATGGTGTCGCTCATCGCGGTCGTTTCCGGCCAAGCGAGGTCGTTTCGCTTCAGTTCGTTCAAATAGTACCAACCGATCAGCCCGGGTCCGTTGGCGGCGTAGGTTCCGGCGTAGTTCGCTCCGACATCGAGCCATAATCGCACGATTTTCCTTTCGGCTTCCGTCAGTTCGACGCCCTCGTGTTTTTCGTCGATGAGCTTGAGCAGTTTCGACGCCGAACTGCCGATTTCGTACGGTTTGAAATCGCTCTGCGGACGATTCCGGTTGTCGCCGAGCAATTTCCGATACGAAAGCGTCAAGTAACTCGCCGTGTACATCGGCGTCCAATCGCCGGAAAGATTGATCCCGGCGTCCATGCGGTCGAAATTATGGCAGGAAACGCAATGCTTGTCCAAGATCGGCTGAATATCCCGTGGAAAATCGAAAACCTCGGGAACCCCGTCCACCGGTTTCGGTTTCGCGGGAGAGCGGGCCAGTCGTTTGAACAGGCTCGCGTCGGATTTCGTGTCCGGCGTCTGCGTTCGCGGTTCGTGACACCCGATACAGGTGGTCGTTTCTCCCGGCATGACCGACGTGAAGCTGTGCATTCGTTTGACCGGTTTGTCGTCGTGGTCCATCGCGACGAACAAATAGCTCCTCAGCGCCGGAAGTTCCATCGACGCCGAGCCGTCCGGCGCGACCGGGACCGTTCCGACGATCCGTTCGAGTGTGAAGGTTCCGCCGACGGAAATCTGGTCCATACCGCCGCTGTAATGGATCGGTTCGGGCATCGATTCGAGTACGAGCAGTTCCTTGATCGAGCCGCGGGGCACGTCTTTCATGCGGCGACCGTCGTAGATGTCCGCGAGGACCAACCGCCCGGTTGTGAGTTCCCGATCAGTCTGGTCGGGAATGATCCGTTCCCGTTCGCGCGTGAGGATCGGACGCGGCTCGTGAATCCAGAATCCCTCCCTGCCGAGGTTTTCCGGTAAGGCGTACAGCGTTTGCGTGAATCCCTCTCCGTCGATCAATTCCAGTCGCGAAAATCGGCCGGCGAGAAACGCGTTTTCCGAAAACGCCCATGGATCGCAGTGTTCGTAGTGCCCCGAAATGCTCACGGCGCCTTTCAGATCGTCCGGACCGCGTTTCGGATCGACGACCGTGATATCACCGTAATGTTCCCGAATCCCGTGTCCCGGCGAAAAGGTCGCGACGACTTTCTCGCTGTTCGGAATCGGTTTGGCGCCGAGCATAACGATCTCCGGATGAAAATTGCCGTAAAAAACGGACTGCCGCGATCCGTCGGGGTTCATCGTCCAAAGATGGTGGTAATGAACCTGTGAACGGTCGACATATTCCCAACGCATGTAGATCACCTGCCCGTTGGGAAGCATCCACGGGGTGTTGTCCTGCTCGATATTCGCGGAGACTTCGTGGACGTCTTCTCCGTTGGGGCCGCAGCGATGCAGTGTTGCGACGGACGTGAGCCAGCATTGGACCCAGCGCTTGCTGCGGGACGAGCAGAAGATGATGTCCCCGTCCGGCATGTAAGTCGGCTCAATGTCGTCCCAGTCGCCGAACGTCAACTGTTTCAGGCCGGTTCCGTCGAGGTTGATTTCGTACAAATTGAAATGCCGCTTCCCCGCCGGGAGATAGGAAAAAACGAGTTTTTGCCCATCGTAATGGATCTGCGGATCGCGCATCGAACCGTGTTCGTCCTTGAAAATCGTGCGCACGTCGCCGGTTTCCACGTTGAGGATCTGCATCTCCGCGCCGCTGCCCAACGGGAACGGGAACGTGTTTTCGTCCTGAGCGTAGTATCCGAAATTGGCGTACCAGTGCGGATCTTCCCCCGGTTTGCGGACGACGAACAGGATTTCCTTGACGTCGGACATCGGCCCGGTCTGCGGATCGCGGAATTCGCGAAGCAGTTCGTCCGACGTGACCTGCGGAAGCGGCTCGTTCTTTTCCCGCAGCGCAAGATAATCGTAAAAGAACCAACTGCCGTCTTCCAGCGTGATCGAGAGAAGATTCGTTCCCTGGACGACGGTTCCGGCAGGGATTTCGAGAACCAGCGTCGCGACTTTGCCGAGTTGCCAAAGCGGCTCGAACTTTTCCGTTTGGTTTTCAATCCCGCTCAGACGCTGCGGGGGGAGATCCTTTCCGTTGAGGTTCAGGCAGACGAGCGAGTATTCCGAAGGATGGATATAACAGTATCCGACGACGAAATAAAGCGGAATGTCGTAAGATTTTTCGGACTGAAATTCGATTTGGTAGGAGAATTTCTTCCCGGCGTTCTTGAAATCCCTGGTACTCATGTGCATCGGCGCCCAATCTTTGGCCCGGTCTTCGCCGACGCGGTATCGGTAGATGATACGTTCGTCGGTGTTTTGCATTTTTTCCCAATCAAGCGGACGATGAAACTCCGCCCCTTTCGCGTCGGGTCGGCCGATCTGGAAGATCACATCGCTCTCCGCACGGACCGCCGAACCGGCGAGTAAAAACAAAAGAGCCGAAAGAGCAGCTCCCCAGAGACGATTATCGCGAATAAAAGACATTTCTGCGCTCCGAAAAATCAAGGAATCATTGGAATCACACCCGGGAGGCTTGGAAGTCCCGGGAGCCGGTTGGAGTTTCCGCTCCGATAAGTAAGCCGCGAGATGGGCGTTTCACTCCCGATCTCGCTAACATCGCTAAAAAACCACGGTCATTTCCTGAAATTGCATACCACGAGTCTATTGGAGCGAATCGATTCCCCCGTGTCAAGCCATTAAATTGGGGCAGTCTCAATAGTGATCGACATACCAAACTATTTTTTCCGATTACGGCTGAAAAAATAAAAAAATCACCACGTGTCTTCCTTTTCCCGTGGGATGGATTACCATGAAAGCTCGTTTTTTTACAGTGCCACAAGTCCTATATATTACTGAAAGGAACAGACGTGCCGAATTCCTCGTCCAAACTGGAAGCGCTTTTCACTCCCAAATCGATCGCCGTCGTCGGAGCGTCGACCCGCCCCGGAACCGTCGGATACGACCTGCTTACCAATCTTATCCGCGATAAATTCACCGGCAAAATCTATCCCGTCAACCCGAAAGCGACGGAATTGCAGGGGTTGCCCGTCTTCAAGAGCCTGACCGACATTCCCGGCGACGTCGATCTGGCCGTATTGATCGTTCCCGCCAAAGCGGTTCCCGGCATCGTCGAAGAAAGCAAGACAAAAGGCGTTAAGGGGATGATCATCATCTCCGCCGGATTCAAAGAAACCGGCCCCGAAGGCGCGAAAGCGGAGCAGGAGCTCGCCGCCCAGGTTCGGGCCGCTGGAATTCCGCTCATCGGTCCGAACTGCCTCGGCGTGATTTGTGCCCATCCGGACGTCAAGATGAACGCGTCGTTCGCCTCGAAAATCTGCTCCTACGGCAATCTCGGTTTCATTTCGCAGTCCGGGGCACTTTGCACTTCGGTGCTCGATTACGCCGAAGCGAGGCACATGGGCTTCAGCAAGTTCGTCAGCTTCGGCAACAAGGCGGACGTGAAGGAAATCGACCTGCTCGAGTACCTCGCCAACGACCCGGAAACGAAAGTGATCGCGATGTACCTGGAAGACATCAGCGACGCCAAACGGTTCATCGAAGTCGCCTCCGACACGTTTTGGAACAAAGGCAAGCCGATCATCTGCCTCAAATCGGGGCGTTCCGCCGAAGGGGCCAAAGCCGTTTCTTCCCACACCGGTTCGCTCGCCGGGTCCGACAAGGTTTATGACGCCATCTTCACGCAGTGCGGCATCCAGCGGGTCAACACGATTGCCGAACTGTTCGACAACGCCGCGATCTACACGACGCAACCGCTCCCGAAAGGCAACCGGGTCGCGATCATCACCAACGCCGGCGGACCTGGTATCATGGCGACCGACGCCGCGATGGCCGCTGGACTGACCTTGGCGAAACTCGAAGAGTCGACCAAAGCGGCCCTGAAACCGCCGGTCCTCCCCGAAGCCGCGGCGCTGAACAATCCGGTCGACGTAATCGGCGATGCGCACCACGATCGGTACGAAGCCGCGGTCAAAGCCGTGATGAACGATCCGAACGTCGACATGGGGGTCGTCGTTTTGACGCCACAGAGTATGACCGACACGGACAAGATCGGCGAAATCATTCCCCCGGTCGTCAAAGCGATCGGCAAACCGGTCGTCGGAGCGTTCATGGGAGTCGCCGACGTCGCCGAAGGCGTCACGAATCTTTCCAAAGCCGGTGTTCCGAACTACGCGTTCCCGGAAGACGCCGTCAAAGCCCTCGCCGCTTCGACGAAACTGGTCGCGATGCGGGAACTCGGGCAACGGGAATACGTCCAGTTCCACGATTGCGACGTCCAAAAAGCGCAGAAAGTGATCGCCGGTTACCTCGGCAGCGACACCGAAAAGTATCTCACGCAAGCCGATTGTCGGGCGCTGTTCGAATGCTATAAACTCCCGCTGCTCCAAAGCGGTATCGCGAAGTCGAAAGACGAAGCGGCGGAAATCGTCGAAAAGATCGGCAAGAAAGTCGTGATGAAAGTGATGTCCGCGGATGTCGTTCACAAATTCGACGCCGGCGGCGTGCTCCTGAACATCGAAGGAGCCGAAGGAGCGAAAACCGGATACGCGAAAATTTACGAGAACATCGCCAAGAATGTTCCCGGCGCGAAAATCGAAGCGATCCTCATCGAGGAAATGGCCGACAAGGGCGTGGAAACGATTATCGGTTGCAACCGCGACGGGCTCGGCCCGCTGATGATGTTCGGACTCGGCGGCACGCTCGTCGAACTGCTCAAGGACGTCTCGTTCCGGCTCGCCCCGATGTGGAAGGTTTCCGCCGAACGGATGATTCGCGAAATCAAAGCGTTCCAGGTTCTCGACGGATACCGCGGCACGCCGAAATGCGACCTCGATTCGATCGTCGACGTTCTGCTCCGCATGTCCGCGATGGTCGTCAATCACCCGGAAATCGCCGAGTGCGACATCAACCCGCTGATCGTGCATCCGGAAGGCAAAGGGAGCTCCGTCGCCGACAGCCGCGTAATGCTCCGCAAGCCGGGCGCCGAACCGTGCGGTTGCGGCGGGCATTAAATTTCAGCCGGTCTTGACGTCAAAGTCGTGAGGAGGAAAAATGGTCGATACATTTTTCCTCCTTTTTTTTGAAATGTGCTCCATACCCTTTTTCATCCCATGAATCTCGACACATTACGTTTATTCTGCGACGTCGTACAGTATCAGAGTTTTTCGCGGGGCGCGGCGATGCATGGTGTCAGCCAGTCGGCGGCGACACAGGCGATTCACCGGATGGAAAAGGATCTGAACGTGATCCTGTTCGACCGCTCCGTCCGACCGCCGCAGGTGACGCCGGAAGGGGAGTTGTGCGCCCGCGGTTTTCGGGAACTTTTGCAGCAGTATGACGATGTCATTACGAAAGTGCAAATGCTCGGCGACAGCATGAGCGGCCAGATTCGGGTCGGCGCGATTTATTCCGTCGGATTGCACGTGATGAGTCGGTGCATGAGTGATTTTCTGAAAACGTACCCGAAAGCGAAGGTCCGCCTGGAATTTCTGCACCCGCAGAAAGTGTATCAGGCGGTCCACGACGCCGAAGTCGATCTCGGCATTCTTTCGTACCCGACCGCGTCGCGGGAAATCGAGGTGATTCCGTTGAGTAACGAGACGATGGTTCTCGCCTGTCCGCCGCAGCATCCGTTGGCCAAACGCAAAACGGTGACGCTCAAGGAGTTGGATACGGTCGATTTCATCGGTTTCGATGCCGATTTGCCGATCCGCAAGGAAATCGATCAGCATTTGAAGAAACTCGGTGTCGCCGTGAACCTTGTCATGGAGTTCGACAACATCGAGACGATCAAGCAAGCGGTCGAGTCGGGGCTCGGCGTCAGCGTTCTTCCCGCTCCGACGGTCCGCAACGAAATCGAAGGCGGGCTGATCAAAGCGGTTCCGATCAATTCCCCAAAAATCACGAGACCGATAGGAATTATCCACAAATCGAGAAAACTCTTCTCTCCGATCGCGAAAAAGTTCATCGAAATGCTCGTCAATCTTCAGGAATGAGGAGAGGCTTATTCTTTTGCTCGATTTGATCTTGACAATTTCGCAAAATATTCCGATTATTCTCGCGATAACGATTGCAATGGGTCGATAACCATGAGAGGTGCTCTTGGAGACCGATTCCGTTATTAAACCGGGCAATCTGCGATGAATAGGAATAATCAGAGAAGCAAATTATCGATCTTGATCCTGATCGTTCTGTTCGTTGCTGCGCGCGGAGCGCCTCTTGCGGCCCAAAACGTCCGAATCGGAAACGACGACAAAGGGGCATCGTACACCATGACGGGAACGGAAGCCACGACACAGCCAATCACTTTCACCTCGTCCGGTGCGGTAGTGATCGTCAATATGAACCAGACGTGGAGCGCTCCGATCACAATGATCGGCTCCGGAACCTTTCAGATCAATAATCCTTCCGACGGAACGACGATTTTCACGCAATATGAAGACCTTGCGGGGGCGGGGACGTTCATCAAAACTGGAACTGGGACGTTTGAATTGCAGGGGATCTCGACTCTTACAGGCAACACGAATATCAACGCCGGTACGTTCAAAGTAAGCGCGGGAGGTGTAATTTCCAAAGATACAGCTGTGATCTTAACCAGCGGGGGAACCTTGGATATTGCTTCGGCGAACAACGATCAAAAAATCGGGTCGCTGGAGGGATCCGGAACGGTTAAATTGGGTACAAAAAGTCTCACCGTCGGTGGAAACAACACCGATACGGCGTTTTCAGGCTCGCTCACCGGTTCGGGAAATCTTACCAAGACCGGAGCCGGCACAATGCAAATCAACAGCGACGTCAGTGCCCTGACGGGTACGATCTACGTCGAATCCGGAGGAACGCTTGGCGGCAACGGAATTCTTGGAACCGTCGTGATCGAAAGCGGCGCGACCCTTGCTCCTGGAGCCGATCCGAATTACACCGACAAGTTGACAATTGACAAATTGACTCTTGAGAACGCCAGTACGCTGAGAATACGAATCAACGATTCCGGATACGATGATTCAAGAGGACACGATCAGATTATCATCAGTTCTGGACAGAGCGGTTACCATGACAACGGTGCAAACCTCAAAATCGACGCGATCGCTGGAGTTTACTCCAATCTGTTATCTTACAGTCATTTTCTTGTGGACTCTTCGGGCGGTGAACTGACGGATTTCGACCCAGGTACCGTGGATGTAACTCTTGACCAGGATTTTCTAGATTCGAGTTGGGAGAACAACAACACATTGACGATTCAGCGTAAATCTAACTACTTCCTCGATAAGGCGAGCACGCCAAACCAACAGCAAGTCGCTCGGGCCTTGGACAATGCGTCGTCCACCGGGCCGTGGAATGCGATGACGCAAATAAGCCAATGGATCAAAAATAATCCCAACGATCTGGGCTCGGTGCAAGCCGCTTACAATGATCTTGCCGGCGACCTGAAAGCGAACTCGATGATGATCGGGCAGTGGCAGACGTCGCGGTATGGGTTGAACCATCTCGACTTGACCGAGTGCGGTTTGTCGCAGGGGAACGGCGTTTGGCTCGAATTCATTCACCAGTCGACCGACTTCAGCGGTGACGCCAACAGCGGCGATTACGGGATTTCCCGCACCGGATTCCTGATCGGTTCGGAAGAACGCCGCGCCGACGTCACCTACGGATTCTTCGTCGGTTACGCGTATCCGTACCTGTACGACCACGGTGACAAGGTCGAAGTGAACGACCTGCAATTCGGCTTCTACGGCGGCTCGAAGGTCCGCGAATTTCTCGAAACGAAATTGTTTATCGGCTACGGACACCAGGGTTATAAATCGAGACGGTATCTCACCAGTGAGCCGTTGGCCGGCTTGAGCGACGACAACCGGATCGACGGGGATTACAGCGGTGACTCCATGTCAATGGCGCTCGAATTCGCGGTTCCTTTGTCGGCGGGAATGGTCAGCTTGCGCCCGCTGTTCGCGATCGATTCGGACCTGACGTGGCAATACGCTTTCGGGGAAACCGGTGACACCGGCGTGGAGCTTTGGTACGACCGCGGGTTTTTGAACCGGACTTACCTGCGAACCGGCGTCACGACGCAACTCGGGTCGGTCAGCCAGTGTGACACCTTGGCCCTGATGGGACGACTCTACTACGGACACCAGGTGTTCGGCGATTCGCGTCCGGAAACACGGTGTAAATTCGCGACGGAAACGACCGCGGACCGCATGACGATTTACGGCGTCGATCCCGGCAAGGATTACATCGATCTGGGCCTCGGGTTCCGCTGGAACATCGATTCGTGCCGTTCGTTCTACGGCGACTACGATTTCAACGCGTTCAGCGACAGCACCGCCCACTGGGGTTCGCTCGGCTACATGCAGAAGTGGTGACACCTCCCGCTAACGGAAAGTGCTCGGCGTAAGGATTTCCTTCAGCAGTCCCCAGCCGGACGCGATGTGGATCGTCGCGAAAACGCCGGGAAGCAGGAAAAAGTAAAACGCTTTTCGCATCTTCCAAGCGATACGAAACGATTCGATCAGGATGATCGCGACATAGAGCGCGACGATCCCGCCGTACAATATACAAACAGGCCAAAGTGCGCTGCCGAAACCGAATGCAGCCGACAACAGTAGTGTCAAACAAAAAAACACGCCGCAAATCAGTCCGATTACGAACGCGGCGGGGAGAAAACTTTTCCAGGAAAACGTTTCCGGATGCTTTCTCGACAGGCGGACGCGGCCTTTTCCGTACCGAATCAACTGCTTGGCCAGGCCGGAAAGCGTGCCCCGGGGAACGTAACGAACGGCGATGTCCGGCGTGAAATAACACTTCAAGCCGGCCTTGTCGATGCGGTGGTTCAGCTCGCAATCCTCGGCGGCGTCAAACCGTTCGTCGAAGAGTCCGACTTTCTCGAACACCTCTTTCCGATACGCGACCGCAACGCTGATCGCCGGAGAAAAACACGGCTGACCGGCGTAGATGAACGAATCCGGATGATGCCCGATCGGCGAACGACGGGCCGCGGCGATCGACAGTTGCATCGCGTCGGCGTGGGAAAGTTCCAGCGGTTGCGGACGTCCCAGACAATCGGCGCCGGATTCCCGAAACGCCGCGTCGACATGCCGCAAAATCATTTTTGCATCGATAATGCAATGCCCGTCGACGACCAGGAGGACATCCCCGCGTGCGTTCTTCACGCCGACGTTTCGAGCGCCGCTGGAAAGCCGGACCGGATTGTCGAGCAGGCGAATGTTCGCGTGTTTGTCGACGTATCGCTGGGCTTTTTCCCGGGTGTCGTCGTCGGAGCGACCGTCGATCACGAGAATTTCGTACTTTTCCGGATCGTAATCCTGCTCCAAAAGGTGGTCCAACACTTCTTCGATATGCCGCGACTCGTTTCGGACCGGGAGGATGACGCTGATGAACAGTTCGTGGGACATGCTATTTTCTGTCCGCCTGGGGAATGTAAGTCGCGAGTTTCTTCTCCGCGAAAATCGGAGCGAACCGGGTCAAGCGGTGCCGGCCGTCGACGATCGGGAGTGAGACCATCTCCTCGCCGACCAGTGGTGTCGCGTACCGCAGGAATTCGTCCGAAACGTCCCGCCCGTCGGCCGTGATCCACTCTTTCGGGAAGGTCCGTTCGCTGTTGGCGACTTTCGTCAGCGGAACCTTGTCGTACCTGACGCCATAGATCGGGCTTTTGTCCCGCAGGATCGTCGCCATGTATCCGCCCTGTCCGGTCGCGGCCAGTTCAATCGCTTTTTGCCCGACCCGGTACGCTTCGTCCAAATCGACCGTCGACGCGTACGCCATGGAATGACGCTGATCGGTTCCGGGCACGTTGCAGCGGGCCAATCCCTTGGTCGCCAAGCCCTCTTGATTAAGGTAATTGACGATCGACTGCGCGACGGTCAGCTCGCTCGAACTGAAGCTGGTATGACCAAAGGCGTCACTTCTTGCACCGATTTCGCCGAGATCGAACCCTTCGCTGACCACGACGAGACAGCGACCGTTTTGCTTGAGACAATCGTTGACCGAATCGGCCAAATCCTGAAGCGAACCGGGACTTTCGGCCAGATAAATCAAAAGCGGCATCTCGCGATTCGGATCGGCCAGGCGGGCCGCGGCGGGAATGAAGCCGATCTTCCGCCCCATCGCCTGGAAAACGAGCACCGGGTCGGCGGGGCAGGAACCTTTGTTTTCTTCGTTGGCGTAAGCGACGGCGTGCATCCAATATTTCGCGGCGCTTCCGTAGCCGGGCGTGTGGTCGATCAATTCAAACGCGGCATCACCGACGTCGTTGTCGATCGTTTTCGGCACCCCGACGGCGATCAGTTCGAGCCCTTTGTCCGCGGCAAGTTTTGCGATTTTGTTCGCCGTATCCATCGAGTCGTTCCCACCGTTGTACAGAAAATAACCGATATTGTGGGCCTTGAAAACGTCGATGACCCGCTGAAAATCCTCCTGCTGGTGCGAGCGGAGTTTATAGCGACAGGTTCCGATCGGCCCGGAAACCGGCGTCGTTCGCAGGAGGGCGACTTCCGTGGAATCCTGTGCGGAAAGGTCGAGCAACTCCTCTTTGAGAATCCCCTCGATTCCGTGAACGGCGCCGTACACGGTTCCTATCGCGTCGAAATCCCGGGCCGATTCGAGTACGCCGCGAAGCGAGCTGTTGATCACGCAGGTCGGGCCGCCGCTTTGTGCGACGATAAGATTTTTTTTCATGGCACCGCTCACACCTGGAATAAATTCGTGCTCAAATATTTTTCGCCCCGGTCGGGGAACAGGACGACGATGAATCCCGCGTCGATTTTTTCCGCGACGGCCAACGCGGCGAGCATTGCCGCGCCGCTGCTCATCCCGACGAAGATTCCCTCTTCATGCACGATCCGTCGGGACATCTCGAACGCCTGTTCCGATTCGACCATGATACTATAGTCGATCTGCTTCGGGTCGTAGATTTCCGGAACGATCGCTTCCTCCATGTTTTTAAGTCCCTGGATGTAGTGTCCTTTGACCGGATGCGCTTCGATGATCTTCACGTCCGGGTCGTGCTCCTTCAATCCGGCGGCGACCCCCATGAGCGTTCCGGACGTGCCGAGCGACGAGACGAAATGCGTGACCCGCCCTCCGGTTTGACGCCATATTTCGCAACTGGTCTCGTGGTAATGCGCGAGTTTGTTGTAGACGTTGGAAAACTGGTCCGGGTTGAAATATTTGTCCGGAAACGCCTCGACCAGGTCGCGGCATTTGCAGATTGCGCCGTCGGTTCCTTTCTTCGGATCGGTGAGCGTCAGTTTGCCGCCAAACCCCTTGATCATTTTCTGTCGCTCGATCGAAACCGCTTCGCTCATCACGATTTCGACTTCGTATCCGAGCACGGTTCCGATCATCGCCAACGCGATTCCCGTATTGCCGGACGTCGCTTCGATGATCGTCTTGCCTGGTGTCAACTGCCCGTCGTCTTGCGCCTGTCGAATCATACGCAGCGCGATACGATCCTTGATGCTCCCGGTCGGATTGAAACCTTCGAGCTTCGCGTAGATTTCCACGCCCGGCTTTCGCAGCATCCGGTTGATCCGAACCAGCGGGGTGTTACCGATCGTGTCGAGAATGTTTTTGAACACAAATGACAGAGGAAAGAGGATAGAAGGATTAAATAAGAAATAAGAAATAAATCACATGAGTAAAACGAAAACTTTGGTATATTTCTTATTTTTTATTTTTTCGTTCGCTTACGCTTCCCGCTCTGATTTATCACGTTTCCGTTTCCATTTGGTCGATGTAGCGGCGGAGGCGTTCCACTTCGTCGGTGATACTACGGAGTTCAAGCATATTTTCGGCCCGCTTGAGCAGTTCGGGTTGGTTGACAGGCTTGCTCAGAAAATCGTCACAACCCGCGGCGACCGCTTTTTCGATGTCCCCCCGCTCGGTCAACGCGGTCACCATCAAGATCATGATATCCTTCGTCTTCGGATCGCTCTTGAGTTTTTCGCACACCTCGAACCCGCTGAGCTTCGGCATCATGATGTCGAGCAGGATCAGGTCCGGCTGGAATCGTTTCACTTGATCGAGCGTATCCTGTCCGTCCACGGCGACCGCGATTTGATAATCGCAATCGGCAAGAAACGCTTCCATCAGTTCGACATTCGTCGGATTGTCGTCGGCAATTAAAACCTTGTTTCCCATTTGTGTTAATTACTAATTCCAAATTGCGAATTACTAATGAAAAACCGCCGACTCAAACAATAGGCCAGTCATTCGTAATTAGTAATTCGTAATTAATCTATACGGTTTGCGATTTCATCAAGGCTTCTTCGGCGTCCTGGCGGCGGCCGATGCGGATCGACAGGGAGCTGAGGATCGAATACCCGAACGGATCGTCCGGAGCCGCTTCGCAGTATTTTTTGCAGAACTCCATCGCCTCGTCGTACTGCTCTTTTTTCGTGTAATAAGCGCCCAGCGCGGCGTAAGCGAGAGCGTACTCGGGAAACTTTTCAACGAGCTCGCGGAGCATTGTAATCGCTTCGTCGATCTGTCCGGACTTCTGCTTCTCCACGCAGGCGTCGTACCATTGTTCGGGGGTCGTGTACATGGTTGGTTCAGGCTGTAAAGTTCGTTTCAAAAGAGCCGTAAGTGGAGTCGGTACTCCGACGTAACTTGCGGACCACCGGCTGATGTTCCGCAAGTTACGCTTTGCTCCACATGCGGCTCTTTTTGTTGCACTAAAATTATTTCACACTGTTCATTTCGACCCAGCGTTTTTCTTCGGCGGCGATCATCGCGGCTTCGAGAACGCGTTGCGTCTGGTAAGCGTCGTTGAAGTCCGGGAGCGGAACGGTCGGTTCCTTGCCGGCGAGCTTGAGCAGAATGTCGTACGCCATGCTTGTGAAGCAGTGTTCGTAACCGATGATGTGCGCGTCGGGCCAGTAGTTCGCGACGTATGGATGGTCGCCGCCGTGAGTGCACATGATCGTCGTCCACCCCTGCACCGCTCTGGGCCGGGTCGCGTCGTAATATTCGAGCGTGTTCATACTCTCGAAATTGAACTTGAGCGAACCTTTCGTTCCGTTGATTTCAAAGCCGTTGGCGTTCTGGTTTCCGGTCGCCTGACGGGCCGCTTCGTAGGATCCGACCGCGCCGTTATTGTACTTGACGAGGAACAGGACCGTATCGTCGACGGTCACATCGCCCATCTTCACGTTTTCACCGCCGGCTTTGTTGTACCGCATCTGCTCGTCGGTCACGATTCCGCCGCCGCTGTCCTGCTCGATGATTTTCCGCTGTTTGACGAACGTGTGAGCGATCGCGCCGCACACTTCGGCAACTTCCAGACCGGAAACGAACCGGGTCATGTCGATAATGTGAGCGTTCAAGTCGCCGTGGGCACCGGAACCGGCCAGTTCTTTTTTGAAGCGCCAAGCGAACGGGACCGATTCGTCGGCCCAATCCTGCAGGTACGAAGCGCGGACGTGTCGGACCTCGCCGATCACGCCCTGCTTGACGAGCTGATGCGCGAACGCAACGGCGGGAGCACGGCGGTAATTGAACCAGACAAAGGTCGGCACCTTCGCTTTCGCGGCGGCTTCGGCCATTTCCCGGGCTTCGGCAAGAGTCCCGGCGATCGGCTTTTCGCAGGAGCACGCTTTACCGGCTGCGATCGCTGCTTTTGCCGGGGGAGCGTGCATGAAATTCGGCGTAACAATGTCGACCAAGCCGACTTCCGGCGATTTAACGAGCGATTCCCAGTCGGTCGAAGCGTTTTGCCAACCCCATTTTTCCGCGAACGCTTTCGGATTCTCCGCTTCCATCCCGTAAGCGGTGTGCATGACCGCTTTCATCGGGGGATTGAAGAACTTATTGACTTGTCCCCAGGCATTGGAGTGCGAACGCCCCATGAACCCTTGCCCGATCATCGCGACATTCAATTTGTCAGCCATAATTTCCTGCTCCTTATCTGAAGTTGAGTTCGTGTGTCCATCGACA
>JAVBPO010000029.1:0-44131 GCA_031549565.1 Thermoguttaceae bacterium | reverse complement strand
ACGCCGAGTTGTTTCGCTTTGTCGAGTTTGCTCCCCGCTTCGGCGCCGGCGAGAACGAACGACGTTTTGCTCGAAACGCTCGACGTACATTTCCCGCCGAGCCGTTCGATGAGCTCCTCGATTTCATGCCGCTTGAATTTTTCCAGCGTCCCGGTTACGACGATGGTGTTAGAGGACAGTGGACAGTGGACAGAGGACAGAGGGGGGGGATGGGGGGAGTGGGTGGAGACGTCATCAATATCGGAAAACAGATTTCTGTCGTCTGCCGTCTGCCGTCTGTTCTCTCCGATTCTGTCCTCTGTCTTCTGTCCTCTGTCCTCTAACACCGATTCCAAATCGTCGATCAGACGTACCGAATGTTCTTCGTGGAAGAAATCGTACACGCTTTGGGCGATGATGGGGCCGATTTCGTCGATTGCGCTGAGTTGGTCGGCGGTCGCCCGCTTCAATTCGGAAAAGGAGCCGAAATTCGCGGCGAGTATTTTGGCGGTTTTGCTCCCGACATGCCGAATGCTCAACGCGGCGAGAATTTTCGAAAACGGATTCCCTTTGCTTTTTTCGATTTTCGCAATCAATTTCTCCGCGGACTTTTGGCCCATCCGCTCCAAATTTTTGACGTCTTCGCTCCGTAGCCGGTAAAGATCGGTGAACGACTTAACCAGACCGGAGTCGACCAACTGATCAATCAGCTTGTCGCCGAGCCCCTGAATGTCCATTGCGCCCCGGGACGCGAAAAACCGGACGCGCTCCTTCACCTGCGCCGGGCAAAGCGGATTCGTGCAGCGGATGTAGACGCCCCCTTCGTCTTTGGACAGATCCGAGCGGCATTCCGGACAATGCGACGGAAAAACGTATTGCGGCAACTCGCGCGTTCGCAGATGCTTTTCGACCCGGACGACGTGCGGAATGATCTTGCCCGCTTTCTCGACGATCACGGTATCACCGACCCGAATGTCTTTGCGTTCGATTTCCTCGGCGTTGTGCAAACTGGCTCGGGACACGGTCGTTCCGGCGATTTCGACCGGCTCCAGTTCCGCGACCGGCGTGATCGTTCCGGTTTTGCCGACCTGGACGCGAATCTCCTTGAGCCGGGTCGTCGCTTCGTATTTTTCGAATTTGAACGCGATAATCCAGCGGGGCGATTTCGAGGTCGCGCCGAGCGTTTCCCGCTGCGCAAAATCGTTCACTTTCAATACCAGCCCGTCGATCTCGAAGTCGAGATCGTTCAAAAGCGTGTTCTCCTCCGAAAGGAACGACTCGCAATATTCGACCGCTTTTTCAAACGACGGAAAAAGCATCGCGTGCGGCGAAACGGGAATGCCCCAGCTTTTGATCAAATGAAGAAACGTGTCGTGGTCGTGAACCGGCAGCCCTTCGCAATCGCCGACGCTGTGTGCGAAAAATCGCAAATGCCGTTTGACGCAAATCGTCGGATCAAGCAGCCGGATGCTCCCGGCGGTCACGTTCCGCGTGTTGGCGTAAACCGGTTCGCCGCTTTGCCGTTGTTTTTCGTTCAGCGAGACCAGGTCGGAGTTGGTCATGTAGACTTCGCCGCGGATTTCCAGCCGTTTCGGGATCGCTCCGGCGTCCTGCGAAATCTTCAGCGGAACGTCTTTGACCGTCCGGATGTTGTGCGTAATATCGTCGCCGACCAGTCCGTTGCCGCGTGTGAGCGCTTGAACGAGTACGCCGTCTTCGTAAATGATCGACGCGGCGACACCATCGATTTTCAGCTCGACGACCCAGGACGTCGGAACATCGCCGAGCGTTTTTTTGACACGGTTGCCGAACTCGCGAAGTTCGTCGAGATTGTACGTATTCTCGATCGAGAGCATCGGCGTCGTATGGGCCACGGAAACAAGCTCGCCGATCGGTTCCCCGCCGACCCGCCGTGTCGGGGAGTCGGGCGTGATCCGGTCCGGAGACTCCGTTTCCCACCGCCGCAACCGCTCCATGAGCCGATCGTATTCCAAATCGGAAAGGATCGGCGCACCTTCGGCGTAATAGAGGCGGTCGTGCTTTCGAATCTCCTCGCGGAGTTGATCAATGTCGTTTTGCATCTGTTACAAAAAGGAAGTCGGGGGCATGGCCCCCGGCTCGTGAGTTGCACGTTATTTATATTCGCAAACGAACGAATAGGCTCCCGAGGGAACTTCGACCAAAACCCGGTCCTTCTTTTCGCCGTTGAAATATTCGACGGTGTGAGCTTTCTTGTCGATTGCCCGACCTCGAATTTCTTTCACCGAATCGACGTTCGCCGTCGGCAGGATGATCTTGCCTTTTTGCCCGACCGGGATTGTGACGTCATAGTACATTTTTCCGCCGGACAATCTCCAGGACGCTTTGATCATTCCGTAGGCGGAATCGTACTCCGCTTTCGCGAAGGTCAATCCGCCGCCGGGATGCGGGCTGAAAATCAACTCGCCGTTTTTCGCCGAATCGATCGCCGGAATGCCCGCAACGACACGGTACATCCAAATCACCAGGTCGCCGACGAGCATCACGTGGTTGCCGCTGTTCATCGCCGGGTCGGCCGTGTTGCCGTTCCAGAGCTCCCAAACGGTCGTCGCGCCGTTTTCGACCATGTAGCCCCAACTCGGATAATCCTTGTTGGACACAAACGTGTACGCGATGTCGTTGCGATCGAACGCGGCGAGGATCATATTCAACCACTGTCCGCCGATCAAGCCGGTTCCGATGTGATTGTGCGTGATGTTTGCGATGTTGTTCGTAAGCGTCGCGAACACCTTATTCTCGTTTTCCTTCGGAACCAGACCAAAGGCGAGCGGCAGTACGCAGGACGTTTGCGTTCCATTGTCGTATTGCCCTTTCTCGGCGTTGTAGAACCGTTTGTTGAACGCTTCGGTCATCGCCGCGGCCCGATCCCGGAAACCTTTCGCTTCGTCCGCTTTGCCGAGCATGTCGCCGTATTGGGCGAGCAGGTTCAGGTTGTGGATGTAGTACGAAGTCGCTAAAATTCCCGGCGTCGTTTTGCGAGCCGGATCCTGCGAATGAATCAACTCCGGTTTTTCCGGCGGAACGCACCAATCGCCGTAGTTGTCTTTGTCAATCGTTCCGTCTTCGCGAACGAACTGCGTTAAGTGGTCCATCCATTTTTTCATCGCTTCATAATGCCGTGCGATCGGACGTTCATCGCCGTACATTTTGTACAGACTTCCCGGAATGATCGTGAACGCGCTCGGCCAGGTTACGTTCGAGCTGTACAGCGGCCAGAAGTTCGGGCAGACGTCGGACAGGTTTCCGTCGTCCAACTGCGAATCCTGGACGTCTTTCATCCATTTGGCGTACAGCGTGTAGTTGTCGAACATGTACATTTCGCCGAGCGATTCCCCCGCCCGGTCCCCTTGCCAACCTTGCCGTTCGTCCCGTTGCGGGCAGTCGGTCGGGATGCTCAGGTAGTTGTCCCGAACGCCCCATTCGATGCACTTGTAAATCCGGTTGATCAGCGGGTTGGAGCATTCGAATTTCCCGACGATCGGCAAATCGGTACTCACGGCGAACGCGGTGAGCGTCCCGGGATTCGGTCTGCCCGGGAATCCGGTGATCTCCGCGTACCGAAAACCGTGGTACGAGAATCGCGGTTCGTACGTTTCGTTGACGCCACCCTTGAGCGTGTAAATATCGCGGCATTTCGCGTTGCGCAGGTTCGCGACGTAAAGCATGCCCTTGTCCGGTCCTTCAAGCTGGAGCGTTTCGGCGTGTCGGAGCGTGATTTGCGTTCCCGCCGGCCCCCGAACGTTCAAACGACACCATCCGACGACGTTCTGGCCGAAATCGTACACCCAAACGCCCGGCTTGACTTGCTTGACCGACAAGGGGCGTAATTCTTCGGTCTTCCGCATCGGGGGCATCATCTGGGCAACGAGCCGGCCTTTCGGCGCTTCGACGATCTGCACGGGTTTGAATTCGGCGTCAATCTGGGATTGCGGCATTCGCGGATCACCCCAGAGCGGAATCTCTTTCCGGGCGTCGTAAACTTCACCGTCGTAATCGCAGTTTTCCCGGATCGGGCCGTTGGTCGTGATCTTCCACGACTCGTCGCTGACGATCGTCTGCTTCGAGCCATCGCGGTATTCGAGAACCATCTGGAACATCAGCTTCGGATACCCGAACGTTCGCGTCGTCGTCGGATCGGTTGTGCGTGGGGCGTAATACCGACCGTTGCCGAGGATCACGCCGATCGTGTTTTCTTGCGGACGGTACCTTCGCGGGTCGATTTCGTACGTGACGTAAGGAACCTGTTTGTCGTAATCGGTCAAAACCGGATCGAGAACGTGATCGCCGATTTTATGACCGTTGAGGTACAATTCGTAATAACCGAGCCCCGAAATGTAAGCGGTCGCGCGAACGATCTGCGAGCGGTCCGGCGTGAAATCCTTGCGTAAATATCGGGCCGGAAGACTTTTACGCGGCACGTTGATCGTAATTTGGTTCCACGGTCCACCGCCGTAGTCGACCAGTTCCGCCGCGTCTTTCCAACCGGAGTCGTTGAAGGTCGCGTCCTGAAAATGAACGGAAACATCGTCGGCGCATTTCCAGCTCGCGTCGGTTTTCAAGACGAACTCTTTGCCGTTTTCAAAAACGACTTTCAAAGTACCGAGCAATCCGGCGGGATTCGGGGCGTCGCCGAAGTTTTGCACTTCGACGGCGAACACGTTTTTCCCGGCGTGCAGTTCATGGGAGCAGTCGAGCAGCGCCGCGGAGTTGAAATTGGTTCCGCTGCTGATTTCCTTGCCGTTGAGATAGAGTTTATAGGAGTTGTCCGCCGTAAAAGCGAGCTGGGCTTTGGCGATCGGATCGTTCGGCAACTCGAATATTTTTCGGAACGACGCTCTTCCGATCGGAGCGGAATCGACTTTTTCCGTCCAGATCCATTTCGCTCCGTTGAAGTCGACGATTTGGTCGAACGACGCGTCGTCGTCGAGCCCGATCCATTTTCCGCCCCACTGGTCGACGCCGGTCGAGAAACGGCTCTGGACCGTTGAAGATTCCTTGCCGTCTTTATTCCAAGTCGTCAGGTTCCAGAAATAAACGGTGCCCGGTTTCAGGTCGGGTCCGGCGTATTCGATTGCGACCATTTTCCCGGATTCGGTTTTTTCCGAGTTCCAGACGGGTTCTTTACTTCCTTCGGCCAGCAGTTCGATTTGGTAAGCCGTTTGCGTTTCGCCGTTGGTTCGCGACTGGATTTTCCAACTGAATCGCGGTTTCTCCACATCGATTCCGACCGGCGCTTTCAAGTACTCCACACGCAGATCATAGGGAAGAAAATCAATTCGTTGCGGCCGGACGACGCGTTCGAATTTCGTATTCGCGTCGGCGTTGGTCTGCCCGTAAGAGCGACTGCCCCAAACGGCAAAAGCGACGACGAAAATCAGCCCGACAAAAGCAAAACGGTAAACGGTGTTTTTCATAATAAATCTCCAAGAGGTAAACTAAGTTAGCGGCGGGGCTTGCCCCGCGTTTGTGAGGGAAAATGTTCGCCCCTCTTTCCGAATATATCGAATAGGCCGAACGTGTGGGAATTATACCGAAAAACCAAACCGATTTCGACCGAGGCGAAAAAATATTCGACGGCTTGCCATTTCACCCGCTTAAGGAATAATTTTGAGGGTTATTCTCATTTCTCATTTTAACGCTCGCTCGCTCTTCCCGCTTCTGACTCCTGACTCCTGACTCCTGACTCCTGACTCCTGACTCCTGACTCCTGACTCCTCTCATGTCCCTTACTCTCCCCCACGGTTATTGTGCGAAACTTGCCCCGGAAATGATGGAGCAGGCGATCGATTTGCTGAAAAACGCGTTCCAGAAAGAGCTTGCGACCCGGCTGCGGCTCCGGCGTGTGACCGCGCCGCTGTTCGTGCTTTCCGGAACCGGCCTGAACGACGACCTGAACGGGATCGAGCGGGCCGTAACGTTCCCGATCCGCTGTATGAACGAACAACGGGCCGAAGTCGTGCATTCGCTCGCGAAATGGAAGCGGATGAAGCTCGGCGTCTACAAAATTCCGCCGGGCTACGGACTTTACACCGATATGAACGCGATCCGGGCCGACGAGGATCTCGACCAGCTTCATTCGCTTTACGTCGACCAGTGGGATTGGGAACGGACCATTCGGGAAGAGGACCGTTCGCTCCCGTTTTTGCAGCAGATCGTTCGTGAAATTTACGACGTCCTCAAGATAATGGAGGAAAACGTGTACCGCGAGTTTCACCATATTACCCCCGCGCTGCCGTCGGAGGTCGAATTTATTCACGCCGAGGATCTGTTGCGGGAATATCCCGACCTTTCTCCCAAGGAGCGGGAAAACGCCGTTACGAAAAAGTACGGGGCGGTGTTCATCATCGGAATCGGCGCGACGTTGTCCAACGGCGAGAAGCACGATTCCCGTGCCCCGGACTACGACGATTGGTCGACGGAAACATTCTGGGATTTTCCCTCGGTCAAGCCGTATTATTACGGTCTCAACGGCGACCTGCTTGTTTGGAACCCGGTCATGGAAACGGCTTTGGAACTTTCCTCGATGGGAATCCGCGTCGATAAGGCCGCGCTTTTGCGGCAACTGGAAATCTGCGGCTGTCCCGAACGCAAAAGCTTGATGTTCCACAGAGCTTTGCTGGAGGATCGGATTCCGCTTTCCATCGGCGGCGGAATCGGCCAATCCCGCGTCTGCATGTACCTGCTCCGCTGTGCCCACGTCGGCGACGTCCAAGCGTCCATCTGGCCCGACGCGATGTATGAAGAATGTCGCCAAAACGGGATTTTTTTGATGTAGGTGGCTGTTCGAAAGCTTCCCTACGACGGTCCCCTCTCCCCTGGTAGTCCGGGGGAGAGGGTTAGGGTGAGGGGGTGGAGTTGCTTGCCGCTTCACCCTCACCCTAGCCCTCTCCCAGAGGGAGAGGGGACCACGTTTTGGTTGCGACAAATGAATGGTAGCCAGTCATGTTGTTTCCGGTGGAAGCCGAAAATATTCTCACCTATCCTATACTCCTCTCATGAAACACCTTCTCCTCATAATCGTACTGTTTTCCTCCGCGACGTCGCTGTTCGCGGAAGAAGGGATGTTCCTGTTCAACAATCCGCCGACGAAAGCGGTTGCGGAGAAATACGGGTTTGAAATCCAGCCCGATTGGTTGGAGCGGGTTCAAAAGGCGACGCTTCGCTTTCCCGGCGGAACCGGGTCGTTCGTTTCGTCGAGCGGTCTGATCATGACGAACCACCACGTCGCCGCGGGCCAGTTGCAGATGCTCAGCACGGCGGAAAAAAACCTGCTCGCCGACGGTTTCTGTGCGAAAACGCTGGAAGAAGAGCTGCCGTGCAAAACGCTCGAACTCCTTTCGCTGCAAAGCATCGAGGACGTGACCGAGCGGGTCAAAGCAGCCGTCAAGCCGGACATGTCGTTCGAAGCCGCCGACAAGGCCCGCAAGGCCGTAATCGCGCAGATCGAAAAGGAATCGACCGACGCGACCGGCCTGAAAAGCGACGTCGTCGCGCTGTACCTGGGCGGGCAATATCATCTTTACCGATACAAAAAGTATACGGACATCCGCCTGGTCTTCGCGCCGGAACAGCAGGCCGGAGCGTTCGGCGGCGATCCGGACAATTTCGAGTACCCGCGCTACTGCCTCGATTGTACGTTTTTCCGGGCCTACGAAGACGACAAGCCGGCCCAAACGCCGCTCCACTTCGGCTGGGCCAAGGAAAACGTCAAAGACGAACAACTCGTCTTCGTCAGCGGACACCCCGCCCGAACGAATCGGGCGTATGATCTGTCACATCTCGCGTTTCATCGGGAAGTGCTCCTGCCGCGAACGCTTCAAAAATTGTACCGGCTCGAAACCATCTATTCCGTTTGGGGGGAGCGGTCCGCGGAAAACATGCGCCGGATTAAGGGAGATCTTGATGGTGTTAAAAATTCTCGAAAAGTCCGTCTTGGACAGCAGGCAGGGTTGTTGGACCCGCATCTGCTCCTGCAAAAAAAGATTGATTCCGATGCGTTTAAGGCCGCTGTTGAACAAGATGAACAAATTCTTGCCGAAATCGAGAATCTCCCGGATTTGGACGGGTTTTATGATGTTTGGATGTCGATTTTGCCCAATTATCAATTTAACGAGCAAGGAGATGCCTTCCCGGCTCGAACATTCCAAATCGCGAGAATGTTGGTTCGACTTGCTTACGAATCGGAAAAACCGAATGAAGAGCGACTTCCGGAATACCAGGATTCCAATCTCGAATCACTTAAGCGGTCGCTCTTCTCCGACGCTCCGATTTATGAAGACGTCGAAATTCTGAAACTGACCAATGGGTTGACCTATGTCAGCGAAATGTCTGGAGCATTTAAGCCCGCCCTTGGGTTGGATCAACAATCGCCGATCCAAAGGGCGACGGAGTTGGTGAAAGGAACCAAGTTGTTCGACGTCGCCGAGCGTAAACGGATCGCCGAAGGCGGCGTCAAGGCGATCGAAGAATCCGATGACCCCATGATCGAGTTGGCGCTGAGATCCGATAAAGCGGCTCGAAAAGCTCGAAAAGAATATGAAACGAGAATTGAAGAGCTGCTCAAGCAATACTACTCGAAGCGAGCCGAGTGGAAACTTCTTCTTTTCGGCGACACCGGTTATCCGGACGCGACGTTTACGCTTCGGTTGTCGTACGGGACGGTCAAGGGTTATACGGAAGACGACGGAACCGCGGTGCCGGCGTGGACGGAAATCGGCGGGCTGTACGATCGGGCCGCGAAGCATCAAAACGCGCCGCCGTTCGACGTGCCGGAAAGTTGGGCACGCAACAAAGACAAGCTTGATTTGACGACGCCGTTCAATCTCGTTTCGACGAATGATATCATCGGCGGCAACAGCGGTTCGCCGCTGTTCAATGAGAATGCGGAGGTCGTCGGCCTGATTTTCGACGGCAACCTGCAATCGCTCAGCAGCGACATGATTTATAGTGACACCCAAGCTCGGGCCGTTTCCGTTCACGCCGCCGCGATTGTCGAAGCGATGAAGAAAATCTACGGCATGGACCGGATCGTGAACGAATTGGGGCGGTAAGGTTTCCGCCGAAAAGTAAGAGGTGGTTTGTCATTCTGAGGTACTCCGAAGAATCTGGTTTCGATCTGGGATCGCAGGGAAATGTGTGTTGGCAGGATAAACCAGATTCTTCGCTCCGTGAGTACACTGCGCTCAGAATGACACCGCATACTTCCTTCGCATTTTAGCCACATTATTTTCCGGCGAAAGCTGAATCTCATGACTCCACTCCAACCACTCAACGGATTCGCCGGTATCCTCGCGTCGCTGATCCTTTTCGGCTGCACCGTCGAATCGTTGTGGCGTCGTGAGAACTCCGTCGTGCGCCGTTGGATTCCGTTTCAGCGGCGAAAACCGGTCCCTTGGCAAGGTTGGGAACTGTTCCTGATTTTCGTCTTGTTTTTACTGCTGACCGGAATCTCCTCGGCGGTTTGCGTGAAGATGCAATTCGGTAATTCGATTCGTGAAACTCCGCTCACCGAGGAACAAACACAAGAGTTGCTCAAAGAACATACGATCACGCGGTTGATCGTCAGCGGGCGGGACGCCCCGTCCGTTTTTCTTCTCGTCGTCCTTTCCGGCGTCATCATCGTTCCGATCGGCGAAGAGTTTTTGTTCCGTTTGCTGCTGCAAGGATTCGCCGAAAAACGGGAAGCCGAAGCGCGACGCTTGTTCCCGAACCGGTTTTTACGTCCGTTTTTCCGAGGCTCGCTTTCCGTTCTGTTTTCCTCCGTGATTTTCGCGGGCGTCCATCTGCGTAGCACCACCGAGTCGGGCTCCTTTCAGAAATACTACGATCTGCTGCTGGGAATGATGCTCGGGCATCTTCTCCTGCTCGTGTTCGCCCTGCTCTACCTGATTGTCGTGCGCGGGGCGTCGCTTGCCGACCTGGGAATCGAGGGACGCAAAATCCCGGGAGATTGTCTGCTCGGGGTACTCGCTTCGGTTGTGATTCTTCCGCCGGTTTACCTGATGAACTACGGTGTGATCAACCTGATCGGCGACCGGGGTATTGCATTGGATCCGATTCCGTTGTTCCTCTTCGCGGTGGGACTCGGCGTCCTGTATTACCGTACACACCGCGTCGTCCCGGGACTCGTGGTCCATGGTCTGTTCAACGCCGTCGCCGTTGCGACCGTTTATCAACACGCCGCGCGATATTACTGATCACTCAAACCGTAAACGATAGGACGAAATCTTACTCATAAAGGCTGTAGACTGTAGGCGTTAGGCCGTCGCCAGAAAATAAGCGGCAAGTTTATGAATAACGTGTCGCTCCTGTCGTGCTGAGGTACTCCGAAGCATCTGGTTTCAAGCCGTGCCCGTTTCGCAAAGCGCGCCGGCCGGATCCACCAGATTCTTCACTCCGTGAGTACACTGCGTTCAGAATGACAAAACTTGCCCGCCAATTTCTGGCGGAAGCCTAAGCCACACCGATTGCCGGTTAATTTCTGTTTCCACCGGCGTCACGGGTGCGTCGGGAGCCGCGTTGCGGATTATTATTGCCGGCGCGACCGGGGCGATCGGACGACGATGGAGAAGACGCCGTCGCACTCGAACCGGAACCGGAATTCGGCGGCACCGGTTGTGCCGTCGGCTGCGGACCATTCGATTCTCCCGGCGGATTCGGTGGACCTTGCTGCGGCGGATTATTGCCGCCGGGCTGTTCGTTATTCTTGGCGTCTCTGTTTTCCAGGCGTTGACGGCGGTCTTCGCGCCGGTTGTTTTCCGGTGCCGGAGCGTTTCCAGCCCGGGCTTCTTCGATTTTCGCCTTTTCCTCCGCCAAGCGTTTGGCGTCATCCATCTTTTTCAAAAATGCGTAACACTCCGCGATCGTGATAATCCCATCGTTATTCGTGTCGTTCGCTTTGAATTCCCGGATCATATCGTCCGTGAACGGTTTTCCTTCCGCATATTCGAGCATCGTGATCTGGCCGTCCTTGTTCGCATCCATCCGCGTGAACCAGTCGGGGACCACTTCAGGCATCCGGTCGCGGAACGACGTGTTGAACGACGCCGTTTTCGCCGCGCCGAGATTCGCGCTCGATTTTCCCCCGAGCGCGACGATAATCTCCGTGAGCGTCAAACGTCCGTCCCGATTCTTGTCCGCCGCATTCGCGTCAAAGGGCAAACCGTTCCATTCGTCGTTCAGTTTATCGAGCGTTCCGTTTCGATTTTTGTCGTTTCGGGTCAAGATATCCCGGGCCGCTTTCATCGTTTGTTGCAGTTGAACATCGGAATTTTGCGTCTGCTGCCGACCTCCTCCGGGACCGCCGCGTTGATTCCGCGCATTCGGGCCGGAAACGGCAACTTGCTGGACCGCCGCCGTATCGCGTTGGCCGAATGTCAAAACGGAACCGGCTGCCGTCGAAACGGCCATGGTCACCTCGCCGAAGTAGGGAACCAACGGATTTTCGGCAAGCACAAGCGTTGATTTTGTTCCCGACGAGGACGATTTGGCCGATTTTTCCAGCGATTTGAGATTGATCGACCGATTCGGATCGACGCCGAGTTGCCTGGCCATCATCTGCACGAACGGCTTTCGCGACTCGGGCACTTCGCGTGGGTCAAGCCGTCCGTCTTTGTTGGTATCCATTCCCTTGAGCATACTGACGATTCGCTGGTTGCGATCCGTATCGTTCCCACTGCCAGGGACGCCCCCGCCGAAAGGCCCACCACCACCGGGAAAACCACCTCCGCCGAACGGGCCGCCGCCGGGTCTGCCTCCCCCAAACGGACCGCCTCCCCCGGGAAAACCGCCGCCGGGGAATCCTCCTCCGCCGAACGGTCTGCCTCCTCCAAACGGACCGCCGCTGCCAGGAAAACCGCCGCCGGGAAAACCACCGCCCGGAGGTCCGCCTCCGAACTGTGGACGACCGCCCCGGTCCTGAGAATAGGCTGCGGGAAACGCAATCGCAAGGATCACGATCGCGGCAATCACTTGGGAGATGCTGAGCGTTTTCATGGAATTTTCGACAAAAGAGCGGAACGCGAGAGAATTCAACAACTACATTATACTCTATTTAACCGTATAAAGTCGAACGAGTTTCCCGAGAAGTCGTTAATCGGGAAAAACAAGAAGCTTCACCGTGATTGACACAATGTGCGCCCGATGTTATTATCGTCAGAGTTCGTAGGTCGTTTTCTTTTGTTTTCCGCGCCCGTGTCCCATTCCGCCGAAAACTCATTTCAAGTCGATGCGATGCGTGTCTTTCGCCGTTTCGGTAAGATGCGGTTGATTGTGTCGTATTTCGCACTGCTGACTCTTCTGGCGTTTTGCCAGTGGGGGGAGAGGGACTGCGCCGGGTCTTCGGTTGATTGTACGTCGCTAACGGCGTCTTCGGCGGTCCTTGTCCCCGCGGTTTCGAAAGAACTTCCGACGGCTTTTCAAGGAGACGAAAATTTTCGTACAGTGGATTCTCTGCGAATGCTCCAAGACTCCAAGAGTCGCGGTTTATCGATCACGGCGAACTTCAGGCCGCTCTTCGCCAATGAAGGAGATCGTTCGTTTTACCGAACCGCCGGCAACGCGTCGCTCGAAAGTCTTCTGAAAGGCCCCCTTTATCTCTGGAACCGATCGTTGATCGTTTGATTTGTCCTTGGGAAACGGTTTTTGTCTCGGAGTGCGCTTGCGTTGTGTTCCGGGCTGTTCTTTTCACGTTATTCCAAGGAGATTTTCATGTTATTTGCACTCCATATCCCGATCGGCGTCCTTGCGACGATTCCGGTCCTTCCAATTATTGCCTATTTTTTGGCCCTCCAGATTTGGGCCGTTAAGGTCTCGCGTCAAGCGGCGACCAAAACCGCCCCGCTCAGCGCGGCGGAAACGGCGAAACAGGTTTTGCACTCCGGCGGAGCGACGGAAATTCCCGTTGAAAAATGGGATGATTTTTCCGATTCCATCTACGATTCGGAGCAGAAGAAACTCTTTCTTTCTCCGAAAATTCATGATGAGGCGAATCTGCTGTCGGTGGGAACCGCCTTGCAGAAGGCGGGGCACGCCCTGCTCGACACGCACCAAACCAACACGCTGTCCACCTGGAAACTGACGATGATTCTTTACACGGCTTGTTTTTGGATCGTCGCGTTCACGCTTCCGGCGGGGTTTGTGACATCGTCGGTTCCCGCGATCGTTTTCAGTTACGTTTTGCTCGCCGTTTCGTTCGTGCTCTATTTTTTCAACGCCTCGATCGAAAGAAAAATGCACGCCGGCGTTCTGGAGCAGCTTGGAGGCAATAAGCATTTCGATTCTTCCAGCGTTTCGGAAGTCGGCCGGGTACTCCGGGCGATTTCCCTGATGTGGTGATCGGCAGCCGTACCGTTGATGGGAGCACCTCCGTTTCCGTTTTTTTTATTCACAATTTTCCCGTAAAAAACAATGTCAACACTCAATGTATTATTTGGTTGGCTCGCTCCGGGGCCGATGGAACTGGTCGTGATCGCCGGGGTCGGCTTGCTTTTGTTCGGTAATCGACTTCCGCAGGTGATGCGTTCGCTCGGTAAAAGCGTCGTCGAATTCAAGAAAGGGGTCAACGGCATCGAAGACGATCTGGAGGCCGCCACGAAAGAGAGAACTCCGCAATCGAAAGAGTCGGAGTTTTAGGCTGTCCTTGGGAATCCCCGGGTTTAGGTTCGGGGCCCTTTGGGACGATTATTGCTTTTGAATTATGACGGTTTGACCCGACTTGGCGGAGTTGTAGATTCCGCGGATCACTTCGACGCTTCGGCGGCCTTCGTGTCCGTCGATCAGCGGTTTTTCGCCGGTTTCGATCGCTCGAACGACGTCGGCGAAAAGCATTGCGTGTCCGTGATGCCCGATCGCCGCCGGATCCGCCGCTCCGCCGCCGCCGGAGATTTTCATCGTCATTTTTTCGCGAATCTCGGCGTCTTCCGGTCGGGACGTTTGAAAGTCCCATTTGACGATGTCTTCCTCTTCGATCACTGCCGAACCGGTCGATCCGTGGACTTCGATCCGCTTCAAAGAGCCGGGATACGCGGCCGTGCTCGCTTCGATGATTCCCAAGGCTCCGTTTTGAAACCGGACCGTTGCGACGGCGGTATCTTCGACTTCGATTCGCTGGTGAGCCAAAAGAGCGGTTTGAGCCGTGATTTCCGCGACAGGTCCCATGAGCCAAAGGAGAAGATCGACGCTGTGAATCGCCTGGTTCATCAACGCGCCGCCGCCGTCGAATTCCCAGGTTCCCCGCCAGACGCCGCTGTCGTAATATTCCTGGGTCCGATACCACTTGACGATCGCATCGCCAAGCGAAAGTTTCCCGAACCGGCCCGCCTCGACCGCCGTTTTGAGCAGTCGGGCACTCTGGTGAAATCGGGACGGAAAAATCGTTGCAAGCACGACTCCCGCTTTCTCGCAGGTGGAAATGATTTTGTCGCAACGCTCCAACGTGATTTCGAGCGGCTTTTCCACAATCACGTGTTTCCCGGCCTCCGCGGCAAGCACGGCAGGATCCTGGTGCGCCCCGCTCGGCGTGCAGATCGTTACGATTTCAATTTCCTTGTCGGCAAGGAACGGTTTCAAATCGTAATACGCCCGACAACCGGTTGCTTGCGCAAGTCGATCCGCCGACTGCTGGACGTGGTCGAAGCACGCGACGAGTTTGCCGCCGATTTCCGCGATCGCTTTCGCATGAAACCCGGCGATCATTCCGCAACCAATGATTCCAAACTTTTTTGACATAACAAAAGAGCCGGGGATTTTAATCCCCGGAATATTTAGAAAAACTATTGTTTTACAGGCACTTCAGAGGCATTCATTATTTTCCTGCACTAATCTTGCATGGCTTTCTTTCCCCTTCTGCCTGTCTTGTGTAAATCATGAAATCATAAACCGCCGAGCAAGATCGCTCCTGACTCGACGGTTTTCTTTTTTGCCCCGTTGAAATACTACCTCGAAAAACCTTATTGTGCAAATTCGAAAAAA
The DNA here is from genome assembly GCA_031549565.1 of Thermoguttaceae bacterium. Taxonomy (GTDB): domain Bacteria; phylum Planctomycetota; class Planctomycetia; order Pirellulales; family Thermoguttaceae; genus JAVBSX01. Next base: position 29,143 of record JAVBPO010000029.1, on the reverse strand, counting down.
TTCTTTTTTTCCGCGCCCGCACAACCGGAACTCGCTTCAAAAAATTCTCATGTAAAGTTTACTCGGAACCGGGTAATTATCCCCTGTCGCAAATTCGCAGATTCCGGTCGTACCGATTATTACGGCAGCGCAAGGCAAATACGGAATAAAGCAACTTAACTATATATACAGCAAGGAGTTAGGGGCTGAATAAATCAGCTCGTGATTTCGGTTTTTCCAACTGAAAAATCACGCTCAAAAACCATCGCAACTCCTTGCATGTCAGCATGTTAGGTCGTCTTTTGTCAAAAATTCACTGCGCTGTCGTATTAGCGCCCCGCCAAGGGACAATTTTCCGGCCTCTCCCGGCTTGTCGGTTGCCTCCAAACGGCAAACGCATCATGATTGGTAATGCGGGCAAGATGCCCGCACTTCAAAGAAACCAACGGTCATTGCTCCGTCATCCTTGCGATTCGGAGGACTTCTTCAACGGTCGTGATGCCTTTAAAAACCTTTCGAATGCCGTCCTCGAATAGGACCGTCATCCCTTCCTTTCGGGCGGCTTTGCGGATTTCGACGGTACTGGCTTGTTTGAACGTCATTTCGCGGATTTTCGGCGTCATCATCATCAACTCGAAAATCGCCATACGACCGCGGTAGCCGGTTTTGTTGCAGATTCCGCAGCCGCGACCTTTCATGAAGTGTCCCCGGGCCGCGATTTCCGGCGTCAAACCGAGTTCCCGCAGCTCCGCTTCCGTCGGCGTGTACGCTCTTTTGCACTTGGTGCAAATCATACGGACAAGCCGCTGGGCCATGATCCCGATCACGGAGCTTGACACCAGATACGGAGGAACCCCCATGTCGACCAACCGCGTGATCGCGCCCGGTGCATCGTTCGTGTGGAGCGTGCTGAACACCAAGTGCCCGGTCAGCGACGCTTGAATTCCCATCGACGCCGTTTCCAAGTCGCGCATCTCGCCGACGAGAATGATGTTCGGCGCCTGCCGCAACATCGCGCGAATGACCCGTGCAAAGTCCAAACCGATCGAATGCCGAATTTCGACCTGATTGATTCCCGGCAGATAATATTCGACCGGGTCTTCCGCCGTAATGATCTTTCGGGTCGGCGTGTTCAATTCGTTCAAAGCGGCGTAAAGCGACGTCGTTTTACCGGAGCCGGTCGGCCCGGTCACGAGAATAATTCCGTTCGGACGGCGGATGAGTTGGCTGAATTTTTTGTAGTCGCGTTCGTCGAATCCGAGCTGAGTCAAGCTCACGCGAATATTGTCCTTGTCGAGAATCCGCATGACGATCGACTGGCCGTGACTGGTCGGAATGACGCTCACGCGAAGGTCGAGTTCCTTGTCCCCGAGCGACAGTTTGATTCGACCGTCCTGCGTTCTCCGGCGCTCGGCGATGTCGAGCCGTGCGAGAATCTTAAAACGGGACAAGACCGCCCCTTGCAAACGCTTGGGAACCGTGTCGCGTTCTACGAGCATTCCGTCGATCCGGTACCGGATCCGAACACGGTCCTCGAACGGTTCGATGTGAATGTCGGACGCCCGCAACTGGACCGCTTCCTGGATGATCAAGTCGCAAAGCCGGACGATCGGCGCATCGCTTTCGCCGCCGACGACCTGCGTGTGGACTCCGGCAACATTGTCTTCCGTCTGCGTGAAGTCGAGCGCGGTCACGGTCATTTCCTGGATCATGGAGTCCGCGGAATTGTCCATGAATCCTTGGCCGTAATGTCGGTTGACCGCTTCGTGGATCGCTTCCTTGGTCGCCAAAACCGGTTCGATCGGGCGGTTCAGGATGAACCGTAATTTCTCGAATGTCTCCATGTCGTTCGGATCACTCACGACGACGCGGAGCAGATCGCCGTCGACCTGATACGGGAGAATCGAGTTTTCGCGGGCGACCGATTCCGGGACAAGCTCGACAATGGACGGCGGAATGCTGATTTCGCTCAAGTCGACGTATTCGCGATTGAATTCTTCGGCAATCGCCTTGGTGATTTCCTCACTGGACGCGTATTCCAACTTTGCGAGACAGTCCTGGATTTTCAGGCCGGTCTGGTCTGAATATTTTTCCGCTTCGCTGATTTGGGCAGGGCTCAGAACACCATCGCGCTGCAGGATCGTGAGAAAATTCGTGCGTTTAGCCATTGTCAGGAAGAGGAGAAAAGCTTGACCCGGTTGCTGTCCGAACCGGTAATTTCAGTCGAAACACCGTCTGAAGGAGTTTACCTTACACTAAACTATCCTTTTCGGAAAAGCTCGTCAATTCACACCGGAAAATTTTTTCTCTGCGGAAGGTCGGGAACAATCGATACAATCGGCAAGGTTTTTGGCGGCGTTGGCGAAAAACGGCAAGAATTAGGCGACGAACTCGATTATTTCGTGCACTTTTCGAAAATGCGTTTGACGAGCGTTTTATCCTTGAGAGGACCGCCGATCTTCAGATGCAGCTTGCCGAGCCCGAGCATTTTCGGGCCGAGCATTGCGTCTTTGAGTGCAAGCGGAATGCTGAAATCACCGAGAAAACCCATGATTTTGAATGCGGCGACCAATTCCAGTTCGTTAAGCCGTCCGTTGCGCCGAATGGTGTCAAGGAACGCTTTTTGGAACGCGACGATTCGTTTGAATTTTTTGTGGACCAGGTTTCGTTCGATGGAAATCTGTTTCAGCGCGTCGAGAACCCCGGCGATATTCACCGATTTCGGGCATCGCGTCGAACAGGTTTGGCAAGCGACGCATTGCCAAACGGAAGCGGCGCTCGCCGCTTCATCGACTTCGTCGTACTGCACCATTCGGATAAGCGTACTCGGAATGACGTCCATCTTGTCGCACATCGGGCAGCCGGCGGAACACTTCCCGCATTGGTAGCAGTCGGCGACTTTCGTGTGGGCGAGTTCTTCGACCAAGGCAATATCCGGAGGAAGCGAGGCGTTGTGCATGGGGGTAGTGGTCAGGAGTCAGGAGTCAGTGAGCAGAGGGGTAGGGTGCTTCTTTATTTTTTCAACACGAAATGTTTGTCGATCGCGAGGTCTTTTTCCGGAATCCCCAAGGCGATTCCGACCAGATCGGAGAGATAGTAGACGACCAAACCGAGTTGTTCGCCGTATTTCTTTTCGATGTTCGGCTGCTTCATGTCGAGATTCACATGGCACATCGGGCAGGCGAGCACCATGGAGTTCGCTCCGTGTTTTTTCGCGTTGGACAAAATTTTGTACGTCAAATCCATGACGATCCCGTCGTCGGCGAGCGTCAGCCCCGCGCCGCAACACTCGGTTTTATAATTCCAATCCATCACGGGGTCGGCTCCCAAGGTTTTCAGGAGCGTTTCCATCGAGCTCGGGTGCTCGCAATCGTCGAAACGGAGCTCCTTCGGCGGTCGGGTCAACAGGCAACCGTAATAACACGCCGGCTTGAATCCGTCGAGTTTCTTGACCGCTTGTTCCGCGATTTTGTCGAGCCCGATCATTTGGAAGACCTGGATCAAGTTGAGCACTTCGGTCGAGCCGTCGACTTTTTGCTCAACAACATCGCTCATTTCCTTTCGCAACGACTCTGAATCCCGCAGGGCGTTGCCGACTTTAATCAACTCCATGGAGCAAAGCGGACAAGGGGCCAGAACCTGGGCAAGCCCCTCTCGTTGTGCGATTGCCAGATTTCGGGCCGGCAGCGCGGTCGAAAGTTTTTGGTTCACCGAATGGGCCGCCGAAGCGCCGCAGCAAATCCAGTCGTCCAGATCCGTGAGCGGAACATTAAGCTTATCCATACAGGCCCGAACCGATTTTTCGTAATCGCAGGAGGAACCATGAAGAGCACAACCAGGATAATAGCCGAATTGAACCATCTCAAATAGGATAGGAAAAGGAGAAAGAACGGAAGAGGGAAGGGAGTTCAATCCAAAAGCGATACTCCTTTTTCTCACATCAACCGTTAATCCATTGTAGATAAAAACCTGCTTTCACGCAACAGGTGACTTTTTTGCCGTATCCGTTAGGGTGCGCGCAAATTTCCTTGTCTGTTTGGGCAAAATAGGGTGTCATGTCATGCCGAGGTATTCCGAAGCATCTGGTTTCAAGCCGTGTTCGCAACATAATGCGTGTTGCCGGATGCACCAGATTCTTCCCTCCGTGAGTACACCTTCGTTCAGAATGACAACTCACGACCGGAAAATTTGCGCGCACCCAGATTGGGCGAGTGTAAAAATGGTTGAAGGCCGGGGCTCCCCTTGCCCTGAATTCGTTTTTTTCATGGAACTGTCTATAATTTGTGGAACGTGCGTTCAACGGCAAATTTGAGCCCCCCTCTACCTACTTTGGAAAGGAAAAACCATGGCCCTACAGAATGAAATTTACGTGTGCGAAATGTGTGGAAATGTCCTTGAAGTTCTCGATGGCGGCGACGGCGAGCTTGTCTGCTGCGGTCAACCGATGACGCTTCAGAAAGAAAACACCGTGGATGCTTCCAAGGAAAAGCATATCCCCGTCCTTAAGTTTGAAGAAAACCAAGTGTCCGTCGATGTCGGAAGTGTTGCTCATCCGATGGACGCGAACCACTACATCATGTGGATCGAAGTGCAGGAAGGGAATTGCGTGAAACGTCGATACCTCAAACCGGGAGAACCGCCGCACGCCTCGTTCTGCACCTACGGCGGAGCGATTACCGTTCGCGCTTATTGCAATTTGCACGGACTCTGGAAAGCGACGAAATAGTTATTTTGCCCGTTTAGCCGGAACGTCCTGGACGCCCGCTCCTACGCCGCGATTCGGATCTCACAAAACCAATCGCGGCGAATCTTTACGCATTTTCTTGCGTATCTTTGGGTAACAGCCCCTGCTGGTGGGTTTGGCTTGGCTCCAATTCTCTCGATTCTTTTTTTCGGTCTTGATTCGGTCAGGTTTCTTTTCGTATAATCCGCCCGAATAATATCCGACATCCTTTAATACTTGACACAAGTTGCGGAATCACAACGAGTTAGAGCAAATTGCCGACCGGGAAAAATGTCGCCGTTTCGTCGATACCGGAGCGGTGCGCCCGGGTCTTGTGCGATTCCTGCACCTGGCCTGTTTTACTCTTCTTGCCTTTTTGTTGGTCGACAATCTCCTCGGACAGCAGGATGATTACGCAATCGAATCCGATTTGTCTTCGCTTGAATCCGGTTTTTCCGAACCGGCTCACTCGAGCGGCGATGCTTCGAGTACGGACGCTTCCGCTCCGACTCCGAAATGGTCGATTCCGAAACCGCACTTGCCGAATATGCCGTCGGTTCACAAGTTCCTGCCGCCGCGCAATACCCAACCGATGATTGAGACTTCGCAAGTCGATTTGCCCGGTTTCCAAGGGTATATCGCCTCACCGGGCGAACCGTATGCCCAAGCGTATCCCCTCCCGCAAAATGCACCGTCTCAATCCACGCCGGTTCCTTTGGACGCGCCGGTTCCGTTCGGGCAAAACGGCGCGACGTTCGGTCGAAGAACTGCCGTCCCGAAAACGCCGACGTTTTCCGCGCCGTTGCCGAATCAGCAGTTCGATTTCGACGCAATGAACGTCGATACCTCCGGGGATTCGACCCTTTATTTTCCGCGTCAAAACGAAAATCTACCCATCTCGATCACGGCGAGGTCGGGCTGGGATCGCCAAATCGATCAGGTCCAAGTCTATTTTCTCGAAGGAAATTGCACGATAAGACAAGGAAACGACACGATCCAGGGAGCCCAAGCCGTCGTTTGGATCGATCACAGCGCCGCCTCGAAAAAAGTTTACGCCTACCTGGAAAGCAACGATCCGACCCAACCGCTGACGATCGAACTGAATCAGGGGCGGGCCGATGCGATGATCCAGGATCAAAAATGGTACGGCTCATTCGCGACGACTTCGGAAGTCGGCTTGAACGTCGAACGCAACGCGATTCCCGGCGAGGAATTGCCGCCGATTTACGCCCGGGCCGAACAGATGCGTTTCCCCGGCAAAGCGAAATACCATCCGCGTCGATACATCGAGTCGTCCCCGCCGGAGTCGGTTGCGCAATCGACCGGTCGCAAAGCGGATTTCCGAAGCATTGAATTCTCCTGGCGCAGCGACAGCCAGCCGGAAATCTCGTACAGTACCGATCAGATCACGGGGCGCGGAACGTGCCTGATTACCAACGGTATCACGATCGTTCTCCACGGAATCACCATGGATGGAGCGGGAAAAACGCTCCTGACCGGTGATACGATCGATATTTCCACGGACAGGGCCGTGATCTGGACGGAAAACATTTCCGATCTGATCAACCGTTCGCAAAAGACGCAGGCTCAGGACATCGATCTGGAAATTTACATGGAAGGGAACATCGTTTTCCGGGAAGGAAACCGAACGATTTTCGCCGACAAAATGTATTACGACGTGAAAAACAACGTCGGGTACATTCTCAACGCCGAACTCCTCGCTCCGACGACCGGATACGAAGGGCTCATTCGCATGAAAACCGAAACGCTCCAACAGACGGGAATGAATAAGTTTTTGGCGAAAAACGCGTTCATCACGACCAGCCGGCTCGGAGAACCGTCGTATCGGGTTCAGTCGAACGTCATGACGTTCGAGGAAATCAGCCAGCCGCTTTACGATTCTCGTTCGGGAATGCAGCTTATGGACCAGGCGACCGGACAACCGATGGTCAAAAAACGCCAACTCCTGGTCGCCGAGAACAACGTGATCTGCCTGGGACCCGTTCCCGTACTGTATTGGCCTTGGATGGCCGCGGATTTGCAGTACAAGGATCCCTTCATGTATATCCGCAACGTGAACGTCGGACACAGCGGCATGTTCGGGACGGAAATCTGGACGACGTGGAATCCGTACCAGATTTTCAACATCAAGAATCAACCGGAGGGAACGACCTGGGACTTCAGTCTCGACTATCTGTCCAAACGCGGACTCGGACACGGCATGAATTTCACGTACAGCCGCGGGGATTTCTTCTGTTTTCCCGGGGCGAGCGCCGGCTTGGCCGATTTTTGGGGCGTTTACGATTCGGGAACCGACAACCTCGGTTATGACCGACGCGATTTGGAGCCGGAAGCCGATTACCGATACCGGGCGCTTTGGAAGCACCGTCAGGAATTGGGAACCGACTGGACCTTGGCCGCGGAGTTCTCGAAAATCAGCGACCGGACGTTCATGCAGCAGTATTTCGAGAAAGAGTGGGATACGCTGAAGAATCCGTCGACCGATGTGGAGTTGAAAAAAACGACGAATAACCGCTCGTTCTCCGTGTACGGTGCGTACCGGTTCGATGATTTCGTAACCGATACGAACCAGATTCGCGCGGATCATTTTTGGATGGGGCAATCGTTCCTGGAAGATCGCTTCACGTGGTACGAACACTCGAAAATCGGCTACGCGCAATTCAAAACGACTTCCATGCCGGACGACGCGAACTCGACCCGGGAACACAACGAGAACTATTTTTCGTACCTGCCGTGGGAACTGGATCCGGTGACCGGCCAGCCGCTCTCCGCCGGTCGCGAAGTCGCTTCGACGAAACATGAAATCGACCTGCCGTTCAGTCTCGGCCCGGTCCGGCTCGTTCCGTATGTGCTCGGCGAACTGGCGCACTGGGGGGAAGACATGTACGGCGATACGGCTGATCGGATCTATTATCAAGCCGGAATTCGAGCGAATCTCCCGATGTGGAAATTGATGCCCAGCTTCCGCAGCCAGACCTGGTACGCCAACGGGCTGGCCCATAAAATCGATTTCGACGCCGAATTGTCGTTCGCCGGCTCGAACGTCGATTGGGACCGTCTCGTTCAGTATGACGCCCAAGACGATTACAGCGTCCAGGATTTCCGGCGGCGTTACACCATGACGACCTACGGCGGAATGGTACCGGTTCAATACGACGAACGGTATTACGCGATCCGAAGCGGTTTGGCTGGAAACGTTTCCTCGCCCGTTACGGAATTGGCGGACGATTTGACGCTGCTCCGCTTCGGAATGAAAAACCGTTGGCAAACCAAACGCGGACAGTCCGGGAACCGTCGGATCATCGATTGGATCACGCTGGACACCCATGTGAATATTTATCCGGAAAACAAACAGAATTTCGGCGAAACGCTCGGACTGATCGATTACGATTTCCGTTGGCACGTCGGCGATCGCGTCGCGATACTTTCCTCGGGACTGTACGACGTGTTCTCCAACGGACAAAAAATCACACGACTCGGCGCTCTGACGGAGCGACCCGGCCGTGGAAGTTTATACCTCGGCATCGACCAACTCGAGGGATTTTTCACGGCAACGTACTTGAACTTGAACATCGAGTACACGATGAACGAAAAATACTCGCTCCGTTATGGCACCTCGTACGATTTGAGCGCCGGCGAAAGTTCGGGCCATGCCTTATCGATTACAAGAACCGGCGAATCGTTTGCGTTCTCCCTGGGAACGTCCTACGACCCCAGCCGCGACAATCTTGGCGTCAACCTAAGCATCCACCCGGTCTTCTTGACGAACTACAATCGAAGAACGAGATAAAACGACAAACGACGGTACTCTACGTTTTCAACAGCGACGGGGTGGTCGCCCCCGTCGAATTTCTGTATAATACCCCGTGTAGAAAACCGACCGGCGAATCGCGCGCTCGCCAAACCGAATTCATGTCACAGGAATCGTGCGCTCACCTAAAAACTCCTGACTCCTGACTCCCGACTCCTACTCAATGAAACATCCGAACCCCAAGCAATACGTCAGTCGCGGCGGAAATTTGGTGTTGCTGCGGCGGCGAAATCGGGACTCGGCGGAAATGGACATTACGCCGATGATCGACATTACGTTCCTATTGCTGATCTTTTTTATCGTCTGTTCGACGATGGATCAATCGAGCACGGTCCAACTTCCGCCGGCGTATTTCGGCTCCGCGGTCAGCGAACGTGATTCCACGGTGATCACCGTCGACGGCAGCGGCATGGACAGCGTCGTTTACCTCGACGGCGGCACGTCGGGAACGCCGTTGTCGTCGAATCAAGAAACGCAAGAGCGGGAAATCGCCAAAGCGGTCGAAGAAGGATTTCGGGAAGGAAAATCGACGGTCGTCATTCGCGCCTCCGGCGATCTGTTTCAAGCCGAAGTCAATCGCATCGAAACCGTTGTCGGCACGATCCCCGGCGTCAAAACAATCCACATCGCCGTCAAGGAAATGAAGTAAAATCCCCTCAAATCACACTTGTGCCAGAAATCATGAAATCCTATCTCATCCTCGTTTCGTTGATCCTGTTTTGCGCAACACTTCCCTGTTTTGCGGGTGAAAAACTCTGGTCGACGTTTCCCGGAACGCCGGGTCTGCCCGGTTCGGGAAAGAATGTCGTACTCGTTTCCGGAGACGAAGAATACCGTTCCGAACAGATGCTCAACCAGCTCGGAAAAATCCTGGCAAAGCATCACGGATTCGATTGCACCGTGCTGTACGCGATCGATCCGAAAACCGGCGAGATCGAAACGACCGTGCTCGACAATATTCCCGGTTTGGAATCGCTGGAAAAAGCGGACGTCGCGATTTTCTTCCTGCGGTTCCGCGATTTGCCGGACGAGCAGATGAAGTACATCGACGCTTACCTCAAGTCGGGCAAACCGGTTCTTGGAATCCGGACTTCGACCCACGCGTTCAATATTCCGGCCGGGCAAACCTATTCCCGTTACGGTTTCGCTTACGACGACAACGGCGGCCCCTGGCAGCAAGGGTTCGGACGGCTCGTGCTCGGGGAAACGTGGATCGACCACCACGGACACCACGGCGTCGAAGCAACTCGCGGCGTCATCGCGCCGGGACAGGAGAAATGCAAAATCGTCAACGGCTGCGAGGACATGTTCGGTCCGACCGACGTGTACCGGGTCCGACTGCCGCTTCCCGGCGACTCGAAACCGCTGGTGCTCGGCGAAGTCCTTTCCGGGATGAACGCGAACGATCCGCCGGTCGAAGGTTCGAAAAACGATCCGAAAATGCCGATCGCCTGGACGAAAACGTACCAGATTCCCGACGGTCAAAAAGGGGAGGCGTTCACGACGACGATGGGCTGTGCCAAGGACTTGCAAAGCGAAGGATACCGTCGACTTCTGGTCAATGCGACGTACTGGCTGGCCGGGCTCGAATCGAAAATCCCGGACCGCGCAACCGTCGACATCGTCGGAACTTACGAGCCGCTCTCCATGGGATTCGCCAAGCACGAAAAAGGCGTGAAACCGGAATAGGGCCTTCGTGACCTGGAGTGACACCGCATTGCATCCTGTTACTCGCGCACAACTTTCAACACCAAATCGATCACCGGGTTTTCCCCCCGACGGAGCGTGTGCGTTTCGATATCTTCATTGAGCACATTGTCCCCGACCTTGCCGTAGGAAACGACTTGATAATCGCCCGGCGGAAGGTAAATATCGTACCGCCCGTTTTCGTCCGTCGTTGCGCTGCGACCGAAATTGGCCGTGCTGTCATTGCGAGGATTTCCGGCCAGTTCGTCCGGGATCGGCCAGCTTTGACAGAACGAAACGATTCCGTTCTTCACCACTTGCCCTTCCCGTGTTCGAAGGGTTCCGGAAACGTGGCCCCCTTCTTCGAGCGTGAAGTTTTGCGTCAGATTCGTTTTTTCGCACGGAAATATGGCCACTGACGAAACGAGCGGCGTCGGCTTTCCGTCTTTGTCCGACAGGTACGCCTGACACGTGATGATGTCGTTCTTATTGACGGAAGCCGTATACTTTCCCTCGGCATCGGTTTTCGGGAGTTGGGCTGAAGTCCCCCACATCGGCGAGCCGTCCGATCGCTTTCCGTAGGGGCGCATCATATAAATCATGACCGTCGCGTCGGGAACCGGTTTGCCTGTGGTGTCAGTCACACGACCGGAGATTTCAGCCGGCTCAGGAGTTTCCCGGTCCTGCGAGGCGGAGAAGCGGACGGGTTCTTTCGCTTCGGTTTTAGACATGATATTCTCGAGATCGTCCAAAGTGACCAGAGCGAAATCCATCTTTTGCGTTCGTCCTTGTTCAACCGTACACAATTGGTTCGACGGCGACATCTCTCGCCCCAAGAGTGCGCCGGCTTTATAATCGCCTTCCGGAAGATAAATCACGTACTTGCCTTTTTCATCGGTGTATGCGGCTCGATCGAAGGACAAGTGTAAAACGAGCTCGTTGAAATCATGAGGATTCAGCTTTTCATCGATAAACTCGTTGGGCGTTTTCCAGGTTTCGCTAAACCAGACTCTCGAATTGACCGCGGCACCACCGGTCGAATCTTTCACGGTTCCCGAAACGAGCGTTCCTTCTTTCAGCGAGAAATTTTTTTCGATTTTGGTTCCCTCGACCGCAAACATGACTGCATCGGAAACGAGATGCGTCCCTTTTTCTTCCTGCGTCAATGCCGCTGCCGTCGCGAAGCTGAACGCCGAGGGGACGAGAAAGCTGTATCGCCCATCGGCATCCGTTTTCGCACGATCCGAGCTCAATCCCCAACTTGCCCCGGGCGGACTCATCGGCGTGTCGGTTCGGCCAGGTGAAAAGAGAAATAATGTAACATCGACGACCGCATCCTCGATCGGTTTGCCTTGCATGTCGACGACCCGACCAAAGATTTCGGTTTCTTTGGCGGAATTGCTTTTTTCTTTCTCCGTTTTCGCGAACGGCGAGAGCGTCGCAATGGAAATGATTGCGCTGATTGCCGCAACGAGAAAGACGGCCGTTCCGATTTTGCCCAGCGGAGTGCGACGCAGGTTTGGGTTCAAAATCGCCTGGATGCGTTTGCCGACCTTGTTTTTGCGGGTGATCGCGACCGTGCAGCCGAGCAAGGCCGGTTTTTGTTTCCTTAAACCGTTCGCCAATTCGAGCAGTACGTCGGCGTAAACGGACGGTTTTTCGCCGCGCAGCACCACGGTATCATCGCACGCCGATTCCCGCTCGACCCAGATGCGGTACGCCGCGAACCAAACCAGCGGATGGAACCAGTAAATCGCACAAACGATTTGCGTCACAATTTGCCAGAACAGGTCGTTTCTTGCAACGTGGGCCAATTCATGCGTGAGCACGGCCCGCCTTTCCGCGGCGGTCCAGCTTTCCGAGCGGGGCGGCAAAACGATTGTCGGGCGGAAAACGCCGCAGATGAACGGGACGGTTCCGGTTTGTCCCCGAATGAGCCGGACCGAACGTTTGATTCCGAGTTCGCGCCGCAGTTCGTCGAGAACGGAATCGCTTGCCGACTCGAGCGGCGTCAACATTTTCCGCACTCCGCGAATCGAAACGAGCAAATGGACAAGCAAGACGGCCGTCCCGAAAAGCCAAACGGCGGGCAAAACATAATCGTACCGGATCGTGAATTTCGGCGTTTCCAGAATCGTCGTCGGCTCGTTTAACACCACGACCGGCGTATCGACCCGTTGAACCGTCGATCCTGGATCGGGGATCACCGGGGGCGGCGTCATGGTTTGCGGCGGCGAGGGACGCCGAGTACCGGCTAAATGGGTTTTGGGTAACAGGGGCGTCAGGAGCGGGGTCAGTATGAGTCCCAAGAGGGTAAACGTCCAGATGTGGTATCGCAGCGATGCCGCGGCACGACATAAGATCAGACTGGCGATCGCGCCGATGGTGAGCAGAACCGTCGCTCCGAAAAGGAGTTGTATCAGATAAGTCGTCATGTCAACGGTTCTCCTTTCTCGCTTTTTCGATGAGTTGTTTCAGTTCCGAATAATCGGCGTCGTTCATTTCGCTCCCGGCCACGTCGAGTAGTGCCGCGACCGCTTTGGTCGGACTGCCGGAGAAGAAATTTTCGAGCAGATTACGCAGCATCGACTTTTGAGCCGAATCTTTCGGCATCACGGGCCGATACAGGTATTTGTTTTTCACGTTGCGATAATCGAGCACGCCTTTGTGAACAAGCGTCGAAAGAAGCGCCCGAACGGCGCTGTACGACGGGGCGTCGTCGAGTGCGGCGAGGACGTCGCCGACGGTCGCTTCTTCGAGCCGGTAGACCGCTTCGACGATCTGCCGCTCCCGAGCCGCGAGTTTTTCCAGGTTCACGTTCGTTGGTTTCATGGTCGCTCCTTGAGAAAATGCTTTTTGTTCCGCATGTGCATGTTTTTCAGCACTTGTATTTATCCTAGCACTGCTTCGCGGAATTGTCAAGAGAAAAAAGCAAGAAAAGAAAAACACGTGTAAACGGCCATTTACACGCGTTTCAGTGGAAGATTTCCCATTATCGACTGTGAAGCGAGGTTCCGGTTCCTTGCGGGAGAGCGGTTTTCGTTTCCGGTTTCGAGAAACTCGCGACGTTGTTTTGGTACGTTTCCGGCTGAAATTTGCGGAACAATTCGACGAAATACTCCGCTTCTTTCTTGTTGCGGCGTAATTCCTTGATCTTCTTCTTGATGTCCGTTTGGGCTTTAAGGAACGGAGTGTAGTATTCGTCTTCCCGCTCAAGAACCAAAACAATGTGAAACGCGTTGCGATCTTCCAGGATCGGGCTCATCTTTCCGACCGGCTCTTCGAAAACGGCTTTTTCCATTGCATCGGAAACAAGCGAACCTTTGGTCACCCAGTCGTTGAAGCCGCCGTTTTTCGCGGTGAGGCCGTCCGAATGATCCCGGGCGACCCGCGACAACGGAATTCCGCCGGCAACCTGATTGCCCATCCAAACGATTTTGTCCCGAGCCTTATCCTTGGGAAGCGTTGAAGTGATCGCGACCGTCAACTGCAACCATTTCGCGCGGGCTTTGTGGTAAAACTCGGCCTTATGGTCGTTGTAATAGTTGAGCATTTCATCATGGGTACACTCCCCTTCCGCTTCTTTGATCGCGCCGGCGATCATCGACTGCCCGAACGTCTTGCGAATAAAGAGCGCCTTTTCCCGATCGATCGAGCTGCCGATCAGCTTTTCCAAAGCGTTGTTCAGCTCCAGCCGGTTGCCGACCTCGAATTGTTTCATCAGATGGGGAAGCTCCTGTTCCTCAAACAAATCGCCGAACTTTTTTTCAAACATTTGAATATCTTCTTTTTTCTTCCCGCTCGCAAAGTCGCAATACAAAAGCGTGAAGCGGACATACTGGTCGAGAATGATCGGGAAGACTTGCTGGACGACCATTTCCTGTTCCTCCTGAATCTGTTCCGGAGTAATCTTGCTCCGTTCTTCCGGGGAAAGATCTTTCAACTTCTGTTTGAGATCGAAATAGGCGACTTTTTTCGCTTCTGGAAGGATATCGCAGCCGAGAATCACTTCCGTACCGACCCTCGCGACGGTTTCCGCTCCCGGACAAGGAACGATTTCGACGAGGTTCGCGTCGACTTGGAGCCGTGAATCCTGGGGGCCCATCGGTGTCTGTTGCTGCGGCGGAAACTGCGGATTCGGGTTCGCGGGGCTAGCCGGTACGAGTGGATTACGGGGCGTATTATTGCTGACGAGCTTGTAATCTTCGGTCGGCGGAGCGGCAATCGACTTACTCTTCGCTTCGGCGGGCTCGGTTTTTTCGGGTGGGTTCAAAGGGGGAGCCGCGATGAAATTTGCGGTCGTATTCGGCGGCGTTCCTTCTTGTGAATCGTTTTGCGCCAGTTGAGCGGGATCGTAGAGAACGGTCTCCTCAAGAGTCGACGCCGTCGACGGAGCCGCAATGGAGCGATGTTCGACAGAACCCGCTGGGGAAGGGGGAACGACGACTGGAGCGATCGCGAGGGAATCCGAGGAAGTCACGGCTTGCGATTGCGGCGGGTTGGAATCCTGCGTGAGATTTTGGCTGAACGCGGAAAAATCGGGAATATTTTCTTCGACTTCCGCAGGAGGGGCGGTTTGTGCGACGAAGGGCTCCGATGTGAGCGGAGCGCTCAAATCGGCAAAATCGGCGGATTGTTCCGCAATCGGATCTTCATACTTCGGAACATTTGGCTCTTGAGCGATTTCGGGAGCCGGCTGTTCGGGAATCTCGAACGAATTCGTCGGGGGCGGGAATTTCGTCTGCGCAAACCCTGGGCTTTCGTCGCGGACAGGGAGGATCGGATCGTACTCGATTTCCTCGTAACACGTGTCGTCGAGGTTTTCCGCTTGGGCGTGATCCGATTGGTCGGACAAACGAATCCCAAGCAGACCGGCGCCGACGGCAACCAGCCCGGGCTGGAACGCAGCGACCCCGGCCGTGCCGAGGGCAACGAGTAAAATCATTCCATATAATTGCTGTTTCACGGCTCGATTCATAGGAAAAGAGAAAGATTTTGCGAAATATGGGAGAGTATAAGAAAAATCGCCAAGTCGACGCAAGAGAGAAAAGGACCTTTTTCTTTCTGCAGACGCGGAAAATGTAGGTTTCACCAGTATTGGGATTACGAGAGGAAACCTTATTTTTTACAAAACAACCTAAATAGCCGAAATTCGACGAAAAAACAGACCTTATTCACGCCCTTGGAATGAGGTAATAAGGTTTTTCAAAGGGACGTTTGGAGCTACTGAGGTTGTTTTTCCCACAAAAAATAAGGTTTCTGCGAGTGACCTGAGATATTTGACGGACACAACCAATAAAAAAGATGTGTGGTACAACGAGCGGTGTAACCGGGGGATAATTCACTACCCTTCAACAAACGACGAACTCTTGAAGACATATTCTTTCGCCAATTTAACGCAACAGCGTTGGTTCCAGCCAGAGCCCCCAATCGTTGGCGGAATCGTCGCCGGCGTCTTCAGTGATCAACTGCAACTTGTCCACGCCGGAAATGTCAACCTTCATTTTCCACAATTCAGACGCTTTCACGGTTTTGCTTCGGAACAACTCTTTGCCGTCTCCGAGAACGACGAAGACGACGGAGCCGGGTTTACCGTCTTGCAGGCCATAGGAAAACTCCAGCTCCTTCCACTTGCGGCCGAGCTGAAATGTGTAGTTGGAATAAGCGTGAGCATAGATTCCCGATGCAAAAAATGTTTTACCGACCTGCATGAAACCGTATTCCCGCAGAATCGCCCTGGAAGGCTCGTAGTAGCCGACCTTCTCATGCGTCGTTTTTGCCCAGGTTAAATCCGCACTCTTTTGATCGTCGTTTACCTCGGCCGGTTCATAGAACGGCGGTGGAGATTTGAGCGTCGCGACATGTTTGAGCATTCGCGGCCAGCGTTTGTTTTGGGGTTCCGTTTCGATGTATTCCTTCAGTACGGCCTCCAGTTCGTCGTACTTTTTGCTTCCCAGAAGATCGTTGATCGGAATCATTTCGAATCCAGAGTTGATCGCACTCAAATTGGGGATTCCCGATTCGTTGGAATAATCGGCGTTGAAAACGATCGCCCCGCCCGGGAGAATGGACGCAAGGCGAAGTTGGTACGGAGCCCGTGCGATTTCCGTGATTTCCAAGTGAAAATTCCCGTCTTCATCCGGTTTGGAAACCCAGGTTTTGGCGTCATAATCGCTGTTGATCTTCATGTTGTCGTTGTAAGCGACGATCCCGACGAGCGGCGGGTCGGACGAAATCCGACCGTCGACGGTTAATACGCCGTCTTTGTAAGCTGCTTTGAGTTTTGTGATGCTGTAATTGACATTCGGTCGGAATTGCTTTGCGAAATCCGGGTTGAACGCCCGAGTCGCGGAAAGGCGGATCGCAGACGATTCCGTGAGGAACGCTCCCGGTCCTTCACCACGCAGATCCTCGCCGTAATGGTGATTGCCGATTCCCATGAGCGAGTATCCGAGCGTGCTTCGTTGGGAATCCAACTCGCAATCGTGCGGCAGGCTGAAACAATGCCCCAATTCGTGTGCGATACCACCGACGTAAAGCGTGTTGTATTTTCCGAGCGAACATGGGCCCACCATGTAATGAAATCCGCCCGAATCTTTGGAGCCGAGCAGTTCGGAATCGATCAAATGATCATCACAAGCGGAAGCACGGCCTGAAAATCCATTCCCCCCACCCGAATACGGACCATATTCCACGGCGGTTTTATCCTCTTTCCATTCGACGAACGCGCCGAGGACCAGCACGTATTCTTTTTCGATATCGATTCCCTCCGCCGCGAGGGCTTGGCGAACTTCTCCGTACACTTTACCTTCCGTCCCTTTGGGGTATCCGGAAAGATTATCTTTTCCTTGAACGTCATAGATTTTCAATTTGTCCGGGGCGTCCCATTCGAGAGCGAAGGTCAAGGAGCCGCAACCACGGTCTTCCATACCTTTGCGATAGAATTCCTGGATGTTTTTCATGACGCGACCCAAACGCTCCTGCCGATCGGCGGGAGCTTCACGGTCTTTTGGGGTGAAGTAAACGACCTTGAGCGGCGGCACCCCTTTCGGTTCTTCGCCCCAAAGGCTTCCCAAGCAACCGCTGATGAGGAAAGTCAACACAAGAGCACGACTGAGAATCGGTAGTTTCATTTTTCGCAAATCAGGAAACAAGTTTTGAAATAAGAGTACACAAGTGAACGAACGGAAGCATTCTATCATTCCGTATTTCAAAAGAAAAGCCGTTCGAAAAATCACGAAAGAATGAGAGCGTCCCCTAATATCAATTCAAAGCCGGATCGTCTTTGAGCGTATTTCGGTGCAAAATCGACGCTAGAAGGCCGCGACCGGCGCGGTCGAGTGATTTTTTCCAGAGTTCCGTCGGATCGTCGAACGCGTCCCCGACGGTCGCCGGGATCATGAACCACGCTCCTTGCTCGATTTCCGTATGGAGCTGCTTTTTTCCCCAGCCCGCCCCCCCGACGAAAAGACGGAACGGATGCTGTTTCGTTTCGACCAGCGTTTCGATCGACTCTTTTTGCGTGGAAAAGTAGAGGCCGGGCATCACCTCGGCGTCGGCGTAGTTTACAGTCGTATGGAGTGCGATCAGCGGTCCGAAGACCGGCCCGCCGAGGTAAAGAAGCTGTTTCGAATCGCAGGGACGCTCGAAAATCGATTCCCACAGATCGGAAATCCGCTTGTCCGATTGGCGATTCAGGACGATCCCGAAAGTTTCTTCGTCGTTGCCGTTGAGAATGAGTACGACCGATTGGCGAAAATTCGGATCCGCCAAAGACGGCGATGCGATCAGGAGTTTCGATTGATAGTCGGACATGGGAGGATGGTTTCAACTTCGAGGCTGTTCGAAAATTCACCACGGAAAAAAGTTGACGAACTGTCATTCTGAGGTACTCCGAAGAATCTGGTTCATCAAGTTGACGTCCTCGATAAACCGAAGCGTCTTGATTCGGGAACCAGATGCTTCGTTTCACTCAGCATGACAAACCCCTCGTTTTTACGGTGTATAATTATCAAACAGTCTCTTAATCTAAAAACGGATTCATGAGCGGTTCGTCGGAAGCGGTCTGTTTCGCTTTCGGTTTCGCTTGATTCGTCGGGCCTTTCGGCTTGACGGCTTTCGTCGGTTGCCCCCCCTTATTGCGAGGATCCTCGTCGGCAAAAGGGTCGCCGGCGGCGAACGGGTTGGCGGGATTAACGCTTTTCGGCTCCTCAAACGAACCACCGAAATCGTCGGAGTCGTCGGTTAAAAACGGATTGCCGGACCCGCCGCTGTCGAAAGGATTGTCCGCCTCCAAATCTTCGAACGGGTTGTCCGCATTCTCGGTGCTCTTTTTTTTCGGAGGGGCCGCCGGACGTTTTTTCTTCGGGAGTTCGATTTTCTGGTCCAGTAAATCCTGAAAAAGATTCGGCTTCTTCTCGACGCTTTTCGGCTTTTCCTCTTTTCGGAACGGATCAATCTGTTTAACCGCGCCCGATTGAGGGTTGGCCGGTGTTTTGACTTGGGCACAGAGAGGAAGCGAGCAAAACAGGAAGACGATCGAAAGGATAATGGCGGAATAAGACATGATTTTTTCTCCGGTCAAGAAATTGTTCGATGAAAAAAAACACCGATTGATGTTCCGCAAGTTGCGCTGCGCTTCACGTGCGGCTCTTTTGTTGTATTCAGCTACCTTCCGCTCCGGAGGCGGATTCCGAGGTAATTGTCGAGATCGAAAACCGCGTCGATTTTCGCGATGGTTTTTTCGAAATCGTATTCGACCCTCCGAAACGTAACGGTGTTTCCTTCGAGGATCACATAACACGACCGGGGATCACGGTCACGCGGTTGACCGACGGATCCGACGTTAATCATCACCTTGGCGGCTCCGAGGGTGTACGTGTAGTCGATTTCATGCGGGACCAAAAATTCCCGGGTTTCCGTGAAAACGCCGGGAACATGCGTGTGCCCCTGGAAACAGTATTTCGGAACGACCGCGAAAAGCCGTTCCATTTTCTTCTCGTCGTAAATATCCTCTTGGAACACATATTCGTTGAGCGGATTGCGGGGCGAGCCGTGCACGAACAGGAAATCGTCTTCCCGCCGTTGCCGCGGAAGTTCGCCGAGAAAATCCCAACGTTTCGAAGCTCTCGCGTCGCCGCTGCTTTCCAATTGTTCGCGAGTCCAATAAATCGCCTGCTCCGCTCCGGCATTGAAGCCCTCCGGATCGAACAATGTCGCCTGGTCGTGATTGCCCAAAAGGCAGACCTTGACGCGTTTCATGACAAGGTCGGTCACTTCGATCGGATTGGGACCGTACCCGACCAAATCGCCGAGGCAGTAAATTTCGTCGACATTTTGTGATTCAATATCTTTGAGTACCGCTTCAAATGCCTCAAGATTACTGTGAATATCACTAATAATGGCTCGCTTCAAAGGGGCACCTAATCGTAACGGAGGACGAAATGATAAAAAATGACGAGAAAAGAAACCGACTTTCCCTGAACAGGACGCACAAACCGAAAAATAACGGGAACCGTATCCCACTGATTTTCAATCTCACGTTTTTCATTATGATAAAAAAGAGAGGGCGTGTCGATACCCCCCGATTGTAAACTTCTTCCACGTTTTCTAGCATGAGTCGAATACTGGCCTTGGAAACCACCGAGAAAAACGCTACGGTTGCCGCATGGGACGATTTCCGATTGATCGGCGAAAGGCATCCGGAAGGCCGCAGCGCTCAAACGCTTGCTCCCGCGATTCGTGAACTTTTGCAGCAAATCGGTTGGAAAAGTCGCGATGTGGAGTGTGTCGCCGTCGGTGTCGGGCCGGGCTCGTTTACCGGGCTTCGCGTCGGAATCGCGACCGCGAAAATGTTCGCTTACGCAACCGGAGCGAAAATCATCGGGGTCGATACGCTCCTCGCGCTGGCGGTCGGAGTCGGCAGTCGTGCCAAGCATGTTTCCGTCGCCGTCGACGCGCAGCGCTCGGAAGTCGTCGCACGCAACTTCGAGATCGGCGGCGAGTTGCCGATCGCTTTGGGACCGCAACGGATCATGCCGATTGCGCAGTGGTGGGAGTTCGGGCAAAACGGTGCGGTCGACACGGTTTTTACGGGACCGATACTTCATCGGATCGAGAAAAACGTGCCGCCGGAAATCGTTTTGGACGACCGTTCCTGTTGGGATCCGCAAGCGGCACACATCGGGCGAATTGCTTCACAACGTTTCGTCCAAGGGGACTTCGACGATCTATGGACCATTGTTCCGCGATATTCAAGACCGAGTGCGGCGGAAGAGCGACGGAGGTAACCCGGGGATTGCGGCGGAGTACCGCCTTCATCCCCGGCTCTTTGCAACTCATTTTTTATCATGCGTATTCAAGAGATTCACAACGAAGCCGATTTGGAACGGCTCGCGGTTTTGGCGGCGGAAATTTGGACGGAACATTACACGCCGATCATCGGGCCGGACCAGGTTCGGTACATGCTGGAGCACTTCCAGAACGCCGAAGCGATGCGGCGTCAAATCGAGTCGGAAGGATACCGCTATTTCGTCGCGGAAGAAAACGGACGGTATCACGGATACTGCGCGCTGCGGGACGAGAAAAACGGTTCGGTCTTTCTCAGCAAGCTGTATATCGAGAAATCGTGTCGCGGCCAAGGGCTCGGACGGCTCCTGCTTCGTGAATCGTTGGACCGGATGAATCCCGCTCCGGAAAGCGTCGTTTGGCTGACCGTCAACCGGAACAACGCCGCTTCGATCGCCGCGTACCGGAAGATCGGATTCGCCGAAACCGGCGAAGTGACGGCCGATATCGGGAACGGTTTTTTCATGGAAGACTATCGCATGGAAATTCCGGTGTCTCGCTTGAAACAAACCGACGAATCCTTGACGGAATTGATCAGCGCGGCGACGATTTCCGTTCGTGTTCGGGAACTCGGCGCACAAATTTCCCGCGACTTCGTCGATGCGGTCAAAGCCGACGGACAGCCGCTGATCGTTCTCGGCATTCTCAAGGGGAGCTTCATCTTTCTTGCCGATCTGACCCGATCGCTTTCGATTCCCGTGGATGTCGAGTTCGCGTCACTGTCCAGCTACGGCGATGAAAAACGGTCTTCCGGAACAGTCCAAATGCAACTCTCCCCACGCATTGATTTGAAAGACCGCCGCGTGCTCGTCGTCGAGGACATCGTCGATACCGGACTCACCCTGTCGACGCTGCTCGATCATCTCGGCAAGGCGGGCGCCCGGGAAGTCCGCGTTTGCACGCTTCTCGATAAAACCGAAGCGAGAGCGACCGACGTTCCGGTCGATTACGTCGGTTTCGCAGCACCGTTGAAATTCGTCGTCGGATACGGTTTGGACGCGGCCCAAGCGTACCGACAACTGCCGGGACTCTATGAGTTGAAGTAAACCGGAAGCAGCCCGCCGCGGGCGGCGGGGCTAACGGGGGAAACGGGAAAAGTTTATTCCGCTTGGGCTTTGCCGTAGCGCTCTTCTTCGATTTGCTCAAGCGTCTTTCCGGCGGTGTTCGGGCAGAAGATCGTACCGATGAGCATACTGATTGTCGAGAATACGACGAGAATGATAGCCACGGTCGGCAGTCCGTCTCCTTCTTTACCCATCATGACCGGAACGAGGAAGAGCCAGATACTCAAACAAAAGCGTGCCGTGAAAAACGAAAACCCTTGAGCCGCCGCACGGTATCGGGCGGGAAACATTTCCGCCGCCCACATCTGGTAAAACGCCTGTTGACCGCTACCGTTATTGATTCCCATTAATACCGCGACCACAACGAACAACGGGAGACTCAGCGAGGCTTTCGGCAGGAAGAAGATTCCCCAAGCGGCAATGAACAAACACGCAACGATGCAGTAGATGACACGGCGGCTGTATTTGTCGGCAAGCGTCATAAAGATGAACAGCGTTGCGAAGCAAGACACGGTAAACAATAAACCCGTCAGGGCTTGTGCGGTCGTATCATCGACCCCCGCTTTGGAGTAAATGTACGGCAGAAGACCGCCCATGGTCCCCGCCGCGAGGTTCCAAACCATATAAACGCCGATCAGCAGCAGTAATCCGCGTACATTAACGTGGTTCGTGAACAGGTCCCAATAACTTGTTTTCCGCCAAACACCGGCGGCGATCAACTCCTTTTCTTTTTCCTTGTTGGAGATCCATTCTTCGGATTCCGGCATCTGGAGTCGCATGATCCAGACGATCAGCGCGATCACGGCCAAGTGTCCGAAAACGAGCCGATTTCCAAGCAAGCCAAGACCGAGCCAGTTGACGATCGCCGAAAGGAACATTACGACGGCAGGTCCGAGCGCCCACATCAACTGGGCGGTTCCGCAGTGCCGTGCCCGGTTTTCTGCCGGGGCATTTTCCGCGATCAACGTCCACGACGCGGCGACGTCCGCTCCGACGGAAAGTCCGACGATGATGTAGCCGGTCAGCAGCATCGGATAATTAAAGCCGAAAATAATCAGCAACATGCCGAGGATGTAGAACAACAAATCGTAAGTATAAACGAGTTTCCGGCCATAAAGGTCGCAGATGCGCCCGCCGATCAGAGCTCCGATCGCGGCTGAAAACGCGTTGGAACTCAAAGCGTTAAGCCAACCGATTTGGTAGGTCGACATGTCGAGATAGGCTTCCCAAAGCATGAGTCCCGCGGCTCCGGCGACGATGGAGCCGGCGTCGATGTAACTGGTCATGGAGGCGACGATCGTCTTCGTCCATGTCGAAGGTTGGTGTGCTGACATTACTGCTGTTCTTTGCTGATTGTTCTGGATAAGAGGTAAGGGATCGCCCTGAAACGAATATGTCGGAGTGTTTTACCGTAAATCGTCGGAAAAAGCAATCGAAAAGACGCAGAAAAATTATTTGGAGCGAAGACGGTTGCGGTTTTTTCGAAAATTGCTCTTGATCCGATCCGCTTTTTTTCGTACAAGTCGCGGTGAAAGCCCGTTTTCATTTGTTCTTCGTGTAAAAATCATGACCCGATCCACGGTAATTTCCGGTTCCGCGACATTTATATCGGTCGTTTTCCTCCTCTGCTGCGCTCCCGCCCCCTCCGAAGCGGCGCAGAAGTTTCCCTATACCGCCCAAATCACCGAAAGCGATGCGATCGTTTACTCGTCGCCGGGAGCCGAACGGTACGAAACGCAAAAACTTAAAGCCGGCGACAAGGTGCAAGTGTACCAATCCAACCCGGACGGCTGGTGCGCGATCCGTCCGCCGGTCGGCAGTTTCTCGTGGATCAGCGGCCTGTACGTTCAGGCGGGACTCGATAATATCGGCGTCGTTACGGTCGATCAGCTTTCGTCCCGAATCGGCAGCCAGTTCGGCGATACGTGCAAAACGGTTCAGGTTCAGTTGAAAAAAGGAGAGCGAGTCATCCTGTTGGAGCGGATCGAAACACCGTCGAACACGGCCAGTCCGGTCTGGTACAAAATCGTTCCGCCCGCCGGAGAGTTCCGTTGGATCCGTTTCGATTCGATTTCCACCGCTTCGAAAGCCGCGAAACCGCTGAAAAACGAAAACAAAATCGTCCAGGTAGCCCACGAAGAGCCGCAAGCCGGTCCCGATCTCGGTTCGGATGAGATGATCGCGTCCGACCCGATGATGGACATGCAAATGGAGACCGTATTGCCGGAATCGGAGTCCGCGTTTACCGAATTGGCGGAATCCGATCCGCTGGAATCGCCGAATCTCGACGGAACCGTCGCCGATCGCCAAAAGGCGGTCGTCGAACAGGCGTTGCGTCCGCGTCCGAATCCGCAGTTGGCCCGAAACATGCCGCAACGAATCGCCAATCCGCGACCGAATCCGAATCTCCAGGAACAGGTCGTACCCGGACAGGGGTACGTCGTCGATTCCAACGGAGCGGTCGTGATACCGCAAGACTCAGGAACGATTTTCAACCCGACGATTTACGATCCCGCCGTCGCGTACCGGAACAATCGGCAGGCGGAAACCATGCCGACCGATCCGTACCACCGCGCAATGACGCAACTGAACCGGGAAATTCACGCAACGCTCAACCGTCCGACGGACGATTGGATGTTCGACGCAATGCTCCAAAAAGGCAAACTGCTCGTCGACCGTGCCCCGACCGAATACGACCGTACCAAGGCGACGCAAATGGTCCAGGTTTTGGAAAAATCGCGTAACATCCGGAAATCGAACGCGTTTCGTCGGGAACAAGCGTCGAATTTCAGCGGCGGAAAAATGACGCAAACGGTTTTGCGCAACAACACGAATCAACCTGCCGCGGCGACGTCTGCGCCCGCGGCGAATCTTTCGAATCCCGGCATGACCCCCAACCCCCTCGGTTCGATGGTGTCGCCCGCCGGATACAATGTTACTCCGGCGGTGCAAGCTCCGGCGATCGCGCCGGGCACGGTCCAGGATTCGTCGCCGTTCAAAGCGAAAGGACGGTTGGGCCGGTTCAGCCAAAGGCCGGAAGGATATCCGCCGTACGCCCTGGTCAACGAGCAGGGACAAATCGTGTCGTTCGTGACGCCGCAGCCGGGTGTCGATTTGAATCCGTACATCAACAAACAGATCGGCGTCGACGGGACCTCCGGCGTTTACATCAAGGGCAGCCAACGCGCCCCGCACGTCGGCGTTTCAACCGTCTTCCCGGTCGAGTAGTACATACTCGCCGCGGCACGGGCGTCTTCGACGCTCCGGCTAAACGGGCAACTCACAAAATTGGGCTTGGTGCGGTACTGCTCTGTCGAAAATCGTGAATATTCGGCAACTTCTTCCTGTTTTCACTGGAAAATACGAAACTACGTGCTAGAATCCGAGAGAGTCGCGTGTTTTACCGTTTTTTCCCGACGTTTCCATGATTGTTTTTTCCGACACTTCGACCGCGACGGTGCTGCTCAATCCGAAGCAGCTTCAAATTGCCCGGGAAGCGCTTCGCGCGGAAAGCCGGTTGCAAGGGGTCGTCGCTTCGCTCGGTGTGAAAACGGAAGAAGAAGCGTTTCGGCTGTTGGCCCAGACGTTCGGAATGCGGCTGCTGGACCTCGCCAAAAGTGAAATCGACGGTTCGCTTCTCGAACGATTCCCGGTCAAATTGATCCACAAGTTCGGCGTTTTTCCGGTCGGCTACGATCCGGACGGTTCGCTGATTCTCGCGACCGGCAATCCGTTCGAGCTGCATGTGATCGACACGATTTCCGCCAATGTCGGGACGCCGGTTTCCCCGGTCGTCGCGGTCCCCTCGGAATTGGCCAAACTGATCAAATCACATTTGGGCGTCGGAGCGGAAACGATCGACGGACTTCTCGCCGCCGGCGCCGAAGAAGAAGGGGTCGAAGTTCTCGACGAACTGGAATGGGACCAGTCCGGGGACGCGCAAATGGCCCAGGAAGCGTCCGTGGTCCGGCTGGTCAACGACATTCTTTCCGAAGCGGTCACCGTCGGGGCGAGCGATATTCATATCGAAGCCCAGGAATCCGGCATGAAAGTCCGCTACCGGATCGACGGCGTCCTTCAAACGCAGCCGATGCCGCCGGAAATCAACCGGTTCCAGTCCGCGATCGTCAGCCGTTTAAAAATCATGTCGCGGTTGAACATCGCCGAAAAGCGGATCCCGCAGGACGGACGGATCAAGTTGAAAGTCCAGGGGCGTGAGGTCGACATCCGCCTCTCCATCATTCCGATGCTCCACGGCGAAGGAATCGTGATGCGTGTTCTCGACAAGGACCGGATGAATTTCACGCTCCGGGGAATCGGGATGGACACCGACATTTACGAAACCTTCGGAAAACTCATCAAGCAGCCGCATGGTATCATTCTCGTAACCGGCCCGACCGGGAGCGGGAAAACGACGACGCTCTACAGCGCGCTGAACGAAATCAAGGATGAAGCGACGAAAATCATCACGACCGAAGACCCGATCGAATACCAGCTTGAAGGAATCAACCAGATCCAGGTTCACGCGAAGGTCGGGTTGACGTTTGCGGCGAGTTTACGTGCGATTTTGCGGCACGACCCGGACGTGGTGCTGGTCGGGGAAATCCGCGACTTCGAGACGGCGGAAAACGCGATCCAGGCGTCTCTGACCGGTCACTTGGTCTTCAGCACGCTCCACACCAATGACGCCTCCGGGGCGTTTACGCGAATGATCGACATGGGGGTGGAGCCGTTCCTGGTCAGTACGACGGTCGAAGGAATCATGGCACAGCGGCTCGTGCGGCGTCTTTGCCCGCACTGCAAGACGGAGTGTCAACCGGATGTGGTGAAATTACCGGACGATTTTCCGATCCAACTCATGGCGGAAGAAAACCGCACGATTTATCAGCCGGTCGGTTGCCGCGAGTGCCGCCACACCGGTTATTCGGGCCGGATCGCGCTTTACGAACTGCTGGTCGCCAACGACGAAATTCGGCTCCTGGCCGGGCAGCGTTCCCCGGCGAACTTGGTCAAAAAAGCCGCCCGCGCCGCCGGGATGATGACGCTCCGCGAAAACGGCTGGCGCAAGGTTCTTTCCGGTATCACGTCCGTCGACGAAGTGATCCGCATGGCGAAAGAGGATTGACGCTTTCCGTGCGATCGCTTCGAGGCATCACGAACCGTTGGAGATTCGCACGAAAAAATAAAGGACGAAAACGGTCAAAATCGCCGCGCCGTAAACGAAACAGGTTTTCGTCCAGTTTTTCGGAAATGTCCCGATTTCCAAGGCGGACAGCTTCGGCGGATCGCCTTCAGGTTTGTGAAACACGGCGTGAAACGCGGCGATTTTTTTCAAAATTTCCTCGTTTTCCGTTTCGTTCGATTCGTGTGTTATCGCTTTGACCGGCTTGAACAGGAGAGAAAACAGCACTGTCATAAAACCGCTGGTTAAGCCCAGGGCAAGCGAGCAAGCCAACATCTGCCCCTGCGTTAAAAGGACTTCACCTGCCAGGGCCTTACCCAGATACTGAAATATGCCGGTCGAAATGTCGCGGAATTCCACTTGAATCAAAGCGAATGAAATCAAACTGTTTATCAGGAACGAAATCATTAGATGAAGATAGACCCATCGATTACGTCCCCCGTTGATGAACGCGTATTTTTTGTTGACCCTGTTGAAAACGAGATTGACCAAGACCCAAAGAGCGAATATCACGGCCAGCGAAATCGGGTTTTCTCTCCAACTGAATTGGCTGACGGCGCATAACAACAGGAGCCAGAAGGCGACCGAGCAAACTTTGCGAAGAACTTGGTTTTTTCCGTAAAGAAAATCGTTCGCCCGCTCCGGATCGAAATTCCATTTTTTTTTCAAAACGGTTCTTTCCAAAATATCGTCCCGAGCGGGCGAGACGGCGAAATACCCGGCGGCGTCGCGACAAATTCCGAGAAACAAGCGGCCCACACGGTAGAAAAAGTATTGATAAATCGAAAAACCGAAAACAAGGCCGGCTGCGATCAGGACGCCTTTCCATTGGATGGAGCCGTCCCAAAGCGAGAGAATCCCGGCCAAACCGAGAAGCGTTTCCACGAAAAGAACTTGGAAAAACAGCGTTCGCAAAAACGATTTTTCGAGTTTTTCATAAGTGAACGAGTTTCGCGGTTTTCCGGTGGGAATACCGAGGTCTTCCTTGACAAGGATGGTCATTTGCCGCCATCTCAACCAAAACCAAAAAAAGTAGAAACCGCAGATCGAACATCCGAGAAAGAGAGACGCCACGGATATTAACGTGCGGTCGCGAAATCCGAAAATGGTGTCATTCAATCCCGCCGAAATCATCAAAGCCAGGACAAATCCCCAGAAAAACTGGTACGTTCGCAGGAACGTCATCACCAGATAACCGCGACTGCGGAGCGTCGGGGCGTTACAGAGATGCGTCCAGAGAAAATTCCCGACGATCCACGGCACCATCAAATTCCACAGCGTGGGAATGATCGTCCCGATCAACGAAAAACTGCCGACCGCTTTTCCGGCGGTTCCCACCGTTGCCGTTGTACCGACGGCTGCCGTACCGACCGTTGCGGCTACGGCTTGGGAGCCGGTTGAAAGCAAAAAGGAGCTTGCCAACGTCGTTAACACTCCGAGCGTGAACACTTCGCCCGGTGCGCTGTCGCTC
Organism: Thermoguttaceae bacterium; assembly: GCA_031549565.1. Lineage (GTDB taxonomy): Bacteria > Planctomycetota > Planctomycetia > Pirellulales > Thermoguttaceae > JAVBSX01. The sequence goes on along the minus strand of JAVBPO010000029.1, from coordinate 859 downwards.
AGAATATCGCCAATCATCGTTTCGAGCTTCGATTTGAGTGATTGCCGGGCGCGAACGAGCCGTTGGTTCACGGCGTCAATCGACGAATTCGTCGCGGCAGCGATTTCCCGGACCGATTTTTCGCTGCGGTAATAGAGCACAAGCGTTTCTCGGTATTGCTCCGGGATTTCGCCGATCGCCGACCAAACCAGTTCGCTTTGCTCCTTCCGCAGCAGTGCCCGCGCCGGGTCCGATTGCGGGGACACCGCTTGATCGTTGACGATTTCGGTCGGCGGTTCCTGCTTTTTACGGAACGAACGGTTCGCGAGATTTCGGGCGATCGTGCAAAGCCAAGGGGCGGGATCATCCGTGTTTTTCAGGTCAGCGAGCTTGCTCCAGGCGGTGAGAAACGTCTCCTGGGCAAGGTCTTCGGACTTGTGAAAATCGCCGACGACACTGAACACGACTCCGCTGACGAGCGACTGATACCGCCGCACGATTTGTCCGAACGCCGCCGTATCCCCGCCGCGAGCCAGCTCAATCAGAGCCGAAATATCGTCAATTACCGCCGTTTCCATGGGATTTTTGGTGAAAAGTGAACTCATTTTACCAATCGTGCCGGAGAATTTGAAGTATTCAACGGTCTTCGAAAGATATGAGTCCTCCTCGAGCGGGAATATGACGGTTATTTTGGCTTTTTTAGGGTTTTTCCCGTTGGTACTCCACCACAATCCTCGGACGAATAGATAAGAGTTTTCCCGTTGCGAGGCGAGTGAGAGCTTGGACCTCCAGAGAGAATTTTGCCGCCGAGCCAATGGGAAAACTTTGATTGGACGGAAGCGGCTCCGCCGCGAGTCGGCTGCCGAACAGGAACGAACCG
>JAVBPO010000116.1:0-12539 GCA_031549565.1 Thermoguttaceae bacterium | reverse complement strand
GACATTTGGACCTCCGTGAGTGAAAAAAGACGAAAACCGTTTCGCCCTGTCTTCTACTACGAGAGAATCCCCAGATAAGTTCGTCGAAAAATCCGTTTGTTCGCAAAAAAACCAACAATCCCAAAACTTGTTAGCGGTCTGTCCATGCCCCGGGCTTTTTCTGCGCCGGTTTTCGTGTAATTTATGAGGAATTCAAACTTTCCCATTTTCCTCCTTTTTTCTCATGGAAACTCTCTCTGTACAACAAGCCAGGCAATCGGAAAACATCGGCAAAACGGTTTTGGTTCGCGGTTGGGTCCGGTCCCGACGTGATTCAAAGGCCGGGTTCAGTTTTATCGATCTGAACGACGGTTCCTGTTTCGGGAACGTCCAGATTCTCGCGCCGAAAGAATTGTCGAATTACGAACAGACCGTCCTCGCAATCACGACCGGGAGTTCCCTCGCCGTCGTCGGAACGGTCAACGCCTCCGCGGGAAAAGGGCAAGCGACGGAAATTCAGGCGTCGGAAATCACGCTGCTCGGCTCGGCGGACGCGGAAACGTATCCGCTGCAAAAGAAACAGCATTCGCTCGAATTTCTACGGACGATCGCGCACTTGCGACCACGGACGAACACGTTCGGAGCGGTTGCCCGGGCGAGAAACCGGATCAGCTTTTCGATTCACCAATTTTTCCAGGAAGAAGGGTTTTACTACATGCACGCCCCCATCCTGACGGCCAGCGATTGCGAAGGAGCCGGCGAGATGTTCCGCGTCAGCACGCTCGACCCGACGAATCCCCCGCGAACGGAGCAAGGAAAGATCGACTACTCGCAAGATTTTTTCGGGCGAAGTGCGTTTTTAACCGTCAGCGGGCAACTCGAAGCGGAAACCTACGCCTGCGGACTCGGCAAGGTTTACACGTTCGGACCGACGTTTCGGGCGGAAAACTCGAACACGTCCCGGCATTTGAGCGAGTTTTGGATGGTTGAGCCGGAAGTCGCATTTTATGAACTTCCGGACAACATGGATTTGGCGGAGCGGTTTTTGAAGCGAATCTTCGGCGATCTTTTGAAGGATTGTCCCGAAGATATGGCGTTTTTTAACGATAAAATCGACAAAACGATCATCGAAACGCTTGAACATGTGATTACCAGCGATTTCATACGCTTAACCTACACGGACGCAGTAGAAATACTGAAAAAATCGAACCAAAAGTTCGAATACAAAGTCGACTGGGGAACCGATCTTCAAAGCGAACACGAACGCTTTTTGACGGAAGTTCACTTCAAAAAGCCGGTGATCCTTTACGATTATCCGCGTCAGATCAAATCGTTTTACATGCGGCTCAACGACGATGAAAAAACGGTCCGCGCGATGGATGTTCTTGTTCCGAAGATCGGTGAGATCATCGGCGGCAGCGAGCGTGAGTATCGTTCGGACGTGCTTGAAATGCGGATGAAAGAGCTGAATCTCGATCCGGAAAACTACTGGTGGTATTCCGACCTTCGCCGCTACGGAACCGTTCCGCACGCCGGATTCGGGCTCGGCTTGGAGCGGGCCGTGATGTACGGAACCGGAATCGGCAACATTCGCGACGTGATTCCGTTTCCGCGTTTTCCCGGCAACTGCGAGTTTTAAGCCGGCTGTCAGAACGACGCGGCATGGGGCCGTTGTGTGGGAGCAGCCTGTGTCACGGGCAGGATGCCCGTGCTCCAGAAGCTAAACGCTCTAATCACTGAAATCGCTTCATTCGTTGCGATTTCAGTTTTTTTATGCTTTTTTTCCCAAAAACGCAAACACATAATCACTTGGCAGCAACTTTCGGATGTGTTGACGATAAAATTACGAAAGAGGGACGGATTTCCAAAACAATCTAAGACTACTGTGAAATCGGTGAAAATGAGATTTTTGAGGCGAATTCCGCACGACAAAAAATTTTTTTTAATGTTTTTCCAAAGCGTATGAATCGCAAACGCCTAATTATTACAGGTTTAATTGAAATAAGTTGTGATATTTCTGGAAAACCGACGATGGCGGGGGGATTTATATTTCAATTCATTTCCCCTATAATCCCTGGCGGTTTGTTCAAACCTTGTATTTTTGCAGTATTTAATGACGTCCGACCAATTCCGTGATGGTGTCGTACCACGATTCGAATTGCGGGAATCGGTCTATCGAAAGACGTCGACGATCCGATGCGAAGATTCTTTCTCACGGTTTTTGTCTATTTATCGATTCCTTTTTTTCCGACGTAGCATTTTCACGGAGCGATATCCATTCAAATATTCATTCCGCTCCGTGTTTTCGTCTTGTGTCGAATGTGTTGACTCTCATTAACCACCTTCGATTGAAAGCGAATTTCCTGGCGTAGGTTTCCCGTTGGAGTATCCACGGTGTAAGCGGCAAGAATCGTTTTCAGTCTTTCATTTGAACTGGAGAACTTAAGTGTCCAAACAATCTGATTTCCAAAGTACTCTCGCTCGTGGCGGTCGACGCCGGGGAGCCGGTCGGCCGAAAGGAACCGGCAAATTCGGTGAACCGACCAAAGCGGTCCGTCTCCCGATCTCCTATATTGATCGAATCATGTCGTTCATCGACAAAAAAGCGATGGTGTTTCCGCTCTACGAAACCAAGGTCCAAGCCGGATATCCTTCCCCGGCGGACGATGCGTCCGCCGAACCGTTGGATCTGGCCGCCTATTTGGTAGCTCGCCCCGCTTCGACGAACTTCGTCCGGATGAACTGCGATTCCATGAGCGGCGCCGGCATTTACACCGACGATATCCTGATCGTCGACCGGAGCATCGAAGCGAAGAGCGGCGATGTCATCGTCGCGATTGTAGAAAACGATTTCACGGTCCGAAGACTCGTGATCAAGAATAAAAAGTACGAGCTCAAACCGGAGAACGGCAAGTTTTCGAGTACCAAGCTCGCCGACTCGTCCGACCTGAAGGTCTGGGGCGTCGTCCGGCACGTGATCCACAAGGTTTGAGCTTGAAAGCGATGAGCCGGCCTCCGGCACTAACATCCAAAGAGGAGGGGGACCGATAGAATCCTCTTCCTTTTTTTAGTGCGTTTTCATTCCGTGGTATTTCCGGACGTCGTTGCCCCCTGCGACCACTGATCCATTCGTTCGCGATAGAACTCGGGAAACCGGTTCTGCTCCAAAGCGGTCCTTGCCCGCTGAACCAGACGTTGGTAGTACGCCAGATTATGTGTCGCCATGAGGATCGGGCCGAGCATTTCCTTGGACAGAAACAGGTGTCGCAAATATCCGCGACTCCGCTTGCACGCCGGGCAGGGGCAATCTTCTTCGAGCGGGCGGTCGTCCCGTTCATATTGGGCGTTACGGATCCGAATCGGGCCCGAATCGCTGAATCCCATCGCGTTGCGGCCGTTTCGGGTCGGCATCACACAGTCGAACAGGTCGATACCGCGAAGGATACCGTTGAGAATGTCCTCCGGTTTGCCTACCCCCATGAGATATCGCGGTTTCCCGATCGGCAGATGCGGGGCGGTCGCCTCGATCATCGCGTACATTTCCTCCGGCGATTCGCCGACGCTCAAACCCCCGATCGCATAACCGGGAAAATCGAGGGCGGCAAGCTCTTCGGCGCAGGTTTTCCGCACGTCCGGCTCCAGTCCGCCCTGCACGATCGCGAACAACGCCTGGTCGTCTCGTTTTGACGCCGCTTGACACCGCCGCGCCCAACGGATCGTTCGGTGCATCGCGTCTTCGATTTTCGAACGTTCGCACGGCAGTCCGACGACGTGATCGAGTACCATCGCGACGTCGCTGCCGAGCTTCTCCTGGATCGCGATGGCATGTTCCGGCGTCAAGTGGATTTTGCGGCCGTCGATATGCGAACGAAAAGCCGCGCCTTCTTCGTTGATTTTCATCATTTTCGCGAGCGAGAAAATCTGGAAGCCGCCGCTGTCGGTCAGGATCGGCCCTTCCCAACCGCAAAACCGGTGCAGCCCGCCAAGCGATTCGACGACCTCTTCGCCGGGCCGCAGGGAAAGATGATAAGTGTTTCCGAGAATCATTTCCGCCCCGGTCGCGCGGAGCATCTCGATTTCAACCCCTTTGACGGTTCCCACGGTCCCGACCGGCATGAAAGCGGGCGTCTGGACCGCACCACGCGGCGTCATAAAAACGCCGCGCCGCGCCGAGGAGCCGGAACATTGCGATAAAAGTTGAAAAGAAAAATTCGGCATAAATTGTTTTCCCGTTCATGAAATCCTACTAGCTCCAAGCGTCAGCGCGGGGTGATAGCAATCACATTTTGGTGATCGTCCGACGCTTCGTACAATATCACCCCGCGCAGACGATTTCGTTGAACACACATGTTTTTTGTTGATGTCTGTCGATTTCGCCGGTTAAGCAAAAAAACCTTATTATTTCTGGAGAAAACAACCTCAGTAGCTCCCACGCCTCTATTCACTCCCCTTATTACCTTCCAAGGGTGTGAATAAGTACTTTAGGCTGTAGGCTGGGAACGGGTTTCGTAAGTCAGACAAATACAAATCGGGGAAGAGAAATTATAACAAGATTTCCGAAGCCGAAACAGAGACTAACGCAAAGAGAGTATGCCGATCAAACCGGTGATCTCGAAAACATGACGGACCTCGTCGGAGACGTTCTCCACGCGGAAGTGGGACAGGCCGACCTGTTTTCCGTGGAGGATGCACAACCGCAGAAATGCCGAGCTGATGTACTCCGTTTGCGTCATATCGAACACGATGTTCAAGTCGGAAATACGTTTCTCGGCGTCCGCGATTCGATCCCGAAGCTGCGGGGCGATTTCTGAACAGAGCGTCGTGTCGACGTTTTTGTCAAAACGACAGTACAGTGTTCGGGCGGTTTCTTCAAAAATCATGGATCATGGTGCGTTTGAGTAGGAGACTTGTTCGAGAACCGCTACACCCGATTTTGCGGCGTTCCCTTGAGAAACATCGCCAGATTTTCCGCGGCGATTTGCATGAGTCGGGCGCGGCTTTCGTAGGTTGCCCATGCGATGTGCGGCGTGATGAAGCAGTTTTTCGCCCCGATGAGCGGGTTGTCCGGGCCCGGCGGTTCCGTGGAAAGTACGTCCAACCCCGCTCCGGCAATCGCGCCCCGGTTGAGCGCGTCGGCAAGAGCCGGTTCGTCGATCAACGGGCCCCGGGCGGTGTTGATCAGAAATGCTGTCGGCTTAACTTTGTCGAGAAAATCGGCGCCGATCATCCCGCGATTGTTCGTCGTCAACGGGCAATGCAACGAAATCACGTCGCTTTCCCGCGCGAGCCGGTCCAGGGAAACACAGTCGATCGAAAGACCGTCGACGATTTGCGTCCCCTCTTTCAGTCGCGGTCCGTAAGCGATCGTTTTCATTCCGAACGCGTGGGCGACTTGGGCAACCGCTTTGCCGATGGTTCCCAAGCCGACGATTCCGAACGTTTTTCCGGCCAACTCGACCGGCGTCGTTTTCCAGAAGCAGAAATCCCTGCTCTTGGCCCATGCGCCGGCGGCAACTTCCGCCTGGTGTGACGCCAAGTGGAACGAGAGATTGAGCAGATGGGCAAACGTACACTGCACGACGGACGCCGTGCTGTATTTCGGGACGTTGCTAACAACGATATTCCGTTTCTTCGCCGCGTCGCAGTCGACGACGTTCACGCCGGTCGCGAGAATTCCGATGTACCGCAAATCGGGCAGCCGATCCATCGTTTCCGCGTGGAGAACCGTTTTGTTGGTAATCAACGCCGTCGCACCGGCGGACCGCTTCAGGACGTTTTCCGGATTCGAAATGTCGTACACTTCCAGTTCCCCCTGCGCCGCGAAAGCGTCCCAGGTCAGATCGCCCGGATTCAGGCATTGGCCGTCAAGAACGACGATTTTCATGGTTTTTTGGTTTGATATCAATTACAATGTGACGATCATTTCGTCGAATTCCTTGGCGACCATCGGGGAGAGGATTTCGTAACCGTCTTTGGTCACGAGCACGTCGTCTTCGATTCGGACGCCCCCCCAGCCGGGAATGTAGACGCCCGGCTCCACGGTCATGACCATGCCCGGCTTGAGGACCGTCGGACTTCCGGGACAGAATCGTTTTCCTTCGTGGACTTCCAAACCGATTCCATGTCCGAGCCCGTGCGTGAAGAGTTTGCCGAACCCGGATTCGTCCAACGATTTACGTGCGATATTATCGACATGTTCCGCGATTTCACCCGGTTTGATCGCACAAATCGCTTTCTTTTGGGCCGCGAGCACCGCTTCGTACACTTTCCGAAGTTTCGGGCTCGGCTTCGGGTTGGTGATCAGCGTTCGCGTCAAGTCGGAAACATACCCGTCGCATTTCGCGCCCCAATCGATCAGGAGAAGTTCGGCTTGTTCCACTTTTTTCTTCGTCGGAACCGCATGGGGCAGCGCGGCTCGCTCCCCGACGGCAATGATCGAATCGAACCCCTTGTCGTCCGCCCCGAACCGCCGCATCGCGTATTCCAAATCGTTGCGAATTTCAATTTCCGTTTGTTCCGGTTTCAGTCCGCAGCGGATCATCTCGAAGCCCCGGGTGGCCGCCCGAACCGCTTTTCGCAGCGATTCGATCTCGAATTTGTCCTTGATGATCCGGAGCGATTCGACGGCCCCTTCGATTCCCTGAACGGTCCACTGCGGTAAATAAGCGGCGAGCGAATCGCGGTGTTTGAGCGTCATGGTCCCGGCTTCGACGCCGATCTTACGGTTCCCGCTGTTTTTCGAGACGATTTTCGCAGTCACGGCGAACAACGAATCGGAAGTTCCGCGGATAAAAACGTCCAGCCCGGGACACTCTTCCGCGATTTGAATTTCATAACGGGTATCGCTCAAAAGCACGTCCCCCCCTTCGTGAAACAGCAGATAACTGTCGTCCCCGGTGAAGCCGGTCAGGTAAGTGACGTTCGTGAAATTCGTAACCAAAAAAGCGGCAACCCCTTTGGTTTTCAGGGATTGACGCAAACGATTGCGACGCTGTTGAAATCGGGACATAATACAAAAATAATGAGTGAAAAAAGAGCCGCATGTGCAGCGAAGCGGAACTTGCGGAACATCAATCGACGCAACCGTCGTAGATCGAAACCATGCGGTCGGCTTCCCGGGCGATGGACAGGTCGTGGGTGACCATAACGACCGTCAGGTTCCGCTGCCGGTTCAGTTCACGGAGCAGTTCCAGGATTTCCCGTGCCGTTCGGGCGTCGAGATTGCCGGTCGGTTCGTCGGCCAAAAGAATATTCGGTTCGGAAATCAGCGCCCGGGCGATCGCGGCCCGCTGCATTTCGCCGCCGGAAAGTTCGTTCGGCTTATGTTTGAGCCGATGCGTCAACCCGACCGCTTCGAGGAGTTCGCGGCCTTTTCGGTGATACCGCGAACGGTTGCGGAGGTAGTTCCAGACCGAATCGCGGATCATCAGCGGCGAAAGGACGTTCTCCAGAACCGACAATTCCGGCAGGAGATGATAGAACTGAAAAATCATCCCGATGAACCGATTGCGGAGAATGTCCCGCTGTCCGCTGCTGATATTGTCGATCCGTTGTCCATCGAAGTGGATCGTTCCGCCGTCCGGGGCGTCAAGCGTTCCCAAAAGGTGCAAAAGCGTACTTTTACCGGACCCGCTTTGGCCGACGATCGAGAGGAATTCCCCTTCCCGGATTCCGAGGTTGACTCCTTTGAGAACCGGAACGACGACTTTGCCCATCACGTACGATTTCGTGACGCCGCTTGCGCACATTTGAAACGCGTCCGGGTCCAGGGACGGCGATCGAGCCGCCTGTAGCGGAGCCGGCTCTTCCCGAAGCGGTTCGGGCGAAGGAGTTTCGTGAACGACGACCGGAGTCGGTTCGTACCTTTCCACTTCCGGAAATGCGCTCTCCTCTTCCGGTGAGTTGACGTACGGTGTTTCGTTTTGCAGCGGACTGAGCACGAGATTGGGCCCGGCGGGAACCCGCGGTTGACCGGCGTGAATGATCCGATCGCGGACGTTTGTCGCGAACGTCTCGTCGTCGAATCGTTCGCCGTCCTCCAACGAAGGACCGCCCGAAATCGGCTGACCGCCGCGAACCCGAAGTATGGCGTGTGGACCCATCTCGATTTAATTATGAATTATTAATTATGAATTACGAATGTCCGATTACACTCGCTTACGCTTCCCACTCTGATTTGGTGATGAAATCGATTTCTTCGGGGGTGAGTTTGACATTTCCAGCGGCGGCGTTTTCTTCAACTTGTTCGGCGGTTCGGGCGCCGCACAGGATGTGCATCTTGTTGTAGTAGGCCGCGGTCCAGGCGATCACCGTTTGGCCGATCGTGAGCGAATGCTTTTCGCAGATCGGTCTCAACTCCTGGAGTTTCGCGTTGACCCGCTTGATGTTTTCGGGCGAAAATCGAGGATTCCCTTTCCGTAGATCGCCGTCGTTGAACACGCGGTCCGGGGAGATGCGACCGGTCAAAAGACCGTTGCACATCGGCGAATACGCCAACACGCTGATCCCGTTCTTTTTGCAGGTTTCAAGGATTCCGTTCTGTTCGATCTCGCGGTCCAGCAAACTGAAACGTTCTTGGACGACATCGACCGGTCCGACGGCAATATATTCGTCGAGTTGCGCTTTTGTGACGTTGGAAACGCCGATTGCCCGGATTTTTCCCTCTTTTTTCAAATCGAGAAGCGTTCCCATCGTATCCGCGATCGGGCCGGTTTCATCCTGCCAATGCGTTTGAAGCAGATCGACGTAATCGGTTTGCAGACGGCGCAGGCTCTGCTCAAGTTCTTTGCGAATCGAGTCGGGCCGCAGGTATCGGTAGATGCGATCGTGCGATTGACTCGGATCGACGCCGTTTTCGTCCGAATAAAAGTGCAGCATCCCTTTCCCGGCGGGCCAGTCGGCGGTGTCCCAGCTCAGTCCGCATTTGGTCGCGAGAACGACTTTCGAGCGGCGGTCCCGGATCGCTTTGCCGACGAGTTCCTCGGACCGACCGTATCCGTACATCGGAGCGGTATCGACGAGGTTCATGCCGTTTTCCACGGCGGCCTGGACGGCTTTGATCGACGCTTTTTCATCGGTCCCGCCCCACATCCAACCGCCGATCGCCCAAGCCCCGAATCCGAGAATGGACGTCTCTATATTTGTTGTTCCTAGTTTGCGTGTTTGCATGAAAATACAACCTCAAAGTGAAAAATGACCATTGACATACTGTGAACTATAGCAAAAACACCCCTGGGAGAAAAGGCCAATTCTTAGAGCGGTTGTGGTAATTCAGGTAGAACAATCAGAAATAAACAGGTTAAAACAGCCAAAACGCCGGTCCCCTCTCCCTCTGGGCAAAGGTATCCACACAACTATTCGAGGAGGTTAGGGACGATATTTTTCAGGACGCTACGCAAATTGAATAGTTTACCAACATCGTAGTCAATCTCCTCCAGAAAATCAAACACGCGCAAAAGAACAAACAATCCCGAAAGCAACGCCCCCGCCGTGTGCGGTTTGCTCTGCTTCACACTTTTGCCGCCCCGGCGATAAAACTTTTTGGCGAGAGCCTAACGCGAAACGATTCGCAGGGCGACGCCATGGTTCATGGTGTCGGGAACCGGAAGTTCGACCGGACCACCCGAATGGGAAAATACGGCGATTTCCTTTTCCGTTCCATGAACCGGTTCGACCCATTTACCGAGATATTCCCCTTGCGGAAGATTCATGCGGATCGTTTTTCCTTGCGATTCCCGGAGAAACAAAGCGTATTGCCGACCGGGCTGCGAGAGAACGTAAGCTCCTTCATTCGTGACACAACCGGTATCGGGCTTCATTTTGAGGAAATCGAAGCTTTCGAGGAACCGTTTCAAGATCGCGGTTTGTTTGCGGAACGTAACACCACCTCCGCCGGGAGTCGGCTCCTTGGGAACGGAGTTTCCGTCCGGCGTTTCCACGGTGAAGGAGTAGTCGAGATTGTTGTAGATCGCTCCGCCGGCCAGAATGAACTCCCATGCTTCGTTTCGATAATACGCGTCTTCGGTTCCTTTGAATCCCGTTTCATTCAAACCGATCACCTTGTTCAAGCCGTAGTTCATCGCGACGGTGTCAGGCGGGGACGAATAGTGGAAGTTGAAAATGGACAAACCCGGATGCGGATTCTCGACTTTGGCGCTGCCGTTTTGGACGTTCCAGGAAATGAGATGCTTTTTCGGGAGCGATTTTTCCGTCTCGACGATCACGTCGACGATCCGGTCGTGCCAGGCCGGCGTAACACCACCGAAGTACGGTTCGTTGCAAATCTCGTAGTAGAGATTGTCGAATTCGTTAAGCTCGCGAACGATCTTGCGGGTGACTTCCTCCTGGGCGTTGAGCAAGGCGGATTCCAGATCCAAGGTGTAAACCTTGTCCCACGCGACATTTCCGATGTTGTTGACGTTGTTCGACGCTTTCATCGGCGAAACGTCCCAAATCGCTTCGTTGTACATCGGGCAAAAGAGGTCGAGTTCGACGATGATACCGCGCTTGTCCGCTTCGGCGAGGAAAGATTTGAGCCGTTTGAAATATTCGGGATCCCAACGCGTCAAGTCGAACTTGTTCCCCCCGTTCGCATAGCCGGGTTGATCGCTCCTCGGCCAAGGACATAGGAGCCGTCCCGGTTTCGGACAGAGCGTGTTGTTGGGAATATTGTGCGCGTTCGGCGGTTCCGCGTAGACACCGGTGAATGTCCGGGTATTGTTCAATCCGTCTTCGGCAAGCGCGTCCAAGTATCGCACGAAATCAAAGTCGAGATTGAGAACCGCTCCGTAATGCTCTCCGGAAGTGATCAAGACCGTCGGCTTGTCCTGATAGAGGAAGTAGTGCGGATTCTCCGGATGCAGCGCAAGCGGCCCTTCCGCGCGAACCCACGAAAGACCAAGGAAACAGGACGATATGTACAATATTGCGGGGAAAAGCAATCGTTTCATGAGAGATGCTCCAAGGGGTGAAAACGAACAAAGTCACATTTTACATTTTATGGGGAATACGCCTACTTTTCGACCTTCAGTTCGTTCCAATCGACGGATCTGCCTTCGAGCCAATCGATGATCGGTTTGGCGTCCGGCTTCACTTTCGGCGGAACGACGGCGACGAGGTTTCCCTTTTCGTCGAACAGGAATTTCTGGAAATTCCACGTCACCGGAGCATTCATGACACCGTTCTCCTTCTTTTCGGTGAGATACTTGTACAGCGGATGCATGTCGACACCCTTGACGGAAATTTTCTCCATCATCGGAAAGGTTACCCTGAACCGCGTCGAGCAGAACTCGGCAATCTCCGCGTTCGTTCCCGGCTCTTGGGCGTTGAAATTGTTCGCGGGAAACCCGACGATGACGAACTTGCCGTCGGCTCCGTACTTGGCGTAAAGGTCTTGCAACTGCTCGTATTGCGGCGTCAGACCACATTTTGAAGCGACGTTGACGATCATGACCTTCTTGCCCTTGAGTTTTTTGAGCGAAAAATCATCCCCCTTGATATCCTTGACAGTAAAATCGTAAAGTGACATTTCAGCAGAGTTGTCTGGAAGGGATTGAAAACGGAAACCATTACCGTCGGCTTTCACGGTTCCAACGGACGGAAACGGAATATGACATGCGGCAATCAACAGTTGTTCGTCCGCCGCCCACTGGAGCGTTTCGCGTCGGACCTCGGCAGCCTGCTTCGGATCGTTATCGTACTGGATACTGATGTCCGGTCTCGCGAACTGCACGGCACCATTATGCAACAAGTCGCCAACGACGAGCAGCTTCACGTCGCCGGAAGAAAGAAGGAATCCGGTTTGGCCCGGCGTGTGGCCGTGAAGGGGAACGGAAACCAGTTCGGGAAAAATCGCGGCGGTCTTTTCGTCCGGTGTCAGGATTTTCGGTTCGCCGTACAGTTTGACGCACTGCTGGCAATAATCTTTGTTTCGGGCGGTTTTCCAGAACGATAATTCATCGGCGTCGATCCAGAGGGTCGCGTTGGGAAAGACTTTTTGATCGTCCTTGACCAACCCGCCGACGTGATCGAAGTGCGAATGCGTCAGGAGGATGTTTTGCACGTCCTCCGGTTTGATACCGATGGTTTGCAGGAGCGTAAGCATTTTGCCGCCTTTGCCGGTGTCAATCAAAACCACGTCATTTCCCTTTTTGACCACGAAAACGGCATAGCCGCTCGGCGTCTTACCGGTCGGGGAAAGACGCACCAAGGCGTCCTTGTCGTCGGTGATAAGAATGCCGCTGTCCATCTCGCCGACATCGTCTTGGACGCTGTAAAAGTCGACGTTGCCGACTTTGATGTGACGGATTCCTTCCTCGGACTCGGCTCGAAGATGACTCAATGACGATATGGTGAACAGCATTGTCGCTGCCAGTGTCATGAATTGAAAATGGTGTTTCATCGTCGTTCTCACTGAAATTTGTTGGGGTGAAGAAAATGTTTCACCAATTTTGCTCAGGCTGTTGAGACAGTAAAAATAAATAGCCCGATCAAATAGATCACGTGTTCTTATACGAGCATCAGAATACAAGGATTATACCCGATTTTCCACCCGGCGGCGA
>JAVBPO010000157.1:0-3597 GCA_031549565.1 Thermoguttaceae bacterium | reverse complement strand
CCGCCGCTGAAGAATATTCTTCGTATTTCTCGCCTTCAAAGCATTCACAGCATGGGGATTCGTACTTCGACCTGATATAATGTATGCAAAATTCGCAGTCTTTCACGTTTTACTCTCCTTGGCGCACCTTGCGCACGGTTGCTGGATTCGGTTCCGGATAAACGTCCGGACGTTCGGAGCGAAAAGCTCCTCGATGGTTTCCGGTTGAAAGACGATCGCGACTCCGTTCATGGCGTTGATATTCTTGATCCATGCTTTTTGCGGTTCGGACAACCTCCCTTTCGGGGCCTTGCATTCGATTTCCAAGCGAACGCCCGCCCCGGTCAACGTCCGGCAGATGGGGCAGCGAATTTCCTTGATGATGCCGCTGAAATCCGACTGACCCGGCGTTCCGAATCGGACGAAACTCTTCCCGAATTCCGCCGCACCGGTATTGACTCGATGCAGCATTATCTCCGGATCGTCGCTCATCGCGTTCAAAACGGCGGCGACGACGGCTTTCTCGTTGAAAGCGGACCGGCTGCTCCCTTTGGCCTTTTTCCTCATGGTGTTATTTCCCTGCTTTGAGTTCCTGCCGCCTGTTCATCCGGGCCGAGCGGATCAAGGCCTCTGCGTTGGCGTCAAGCTCTCCGGACCGGAGGAACGGCGTGTAAGACGCCAAAAGCGAATCGAGTTCCGCGTCGGATGCGGCTTTTTGAATGCGTTCGATCCAGTAATCGACGGTCGGCGGGCCGATGTCTTCCGGTTCGCTTGGCGGTGGTTCGCTTGATGACGATGATTTCTCCGTCTCTTTTTTTTCAACTCCCGTCAATGCTTCCCGAAGTCGCGACGTTGTCGAACGTGACGATTTTTCACCGGTAGACTCATCCACTTCAAACCAATTGGATGGTTCGCTCATTCCGTCCTTGATCGAAGCGAAGATATTTCGAAGGTTGACAAGCTGCGCCGGCCGCATGGCGTCAATCTTTCTTTGGATTTTCTTTTCGATCATCTCTTGCGTAACGCCGATCTGCGAAAAGGCATCAACGAGTTTTTTGAGATTTTCCGGCGAGGTGTCCGCTTTGGCAACCAATGTCTTTTCGCATTGCTCCAACGCGGCTTCAACAACGTCGCCGGGAATGACCGCCAGAATACAAGCTCGCAGGCGTCTTGCGCCGTTGTTGGCGACGTGTTCGTAAAAATCTCGGTTTTCCGTGAGTGTCTTGCTGCCTCTTTTCGTATCGATAACGTGCGGGACGGTAAATGTTTTCGTGCACCGAAAATTCGTTTCCAAATCCCAAGCATAGGCAAGGACCGTGCTTTCCTTGTCGTTTCGGTCGACCTCCACCATCCCGCAATCAATGTTGCCCCATTCCGCGGCAATCGCCTCGGCAAGGCGGATTGAGGCGCCGGTGATATCCGTTCCGCCGCGCTGGTAACAGTACACCGCCTTGGAAGCAAGCGACTCCCGTTGACAGGAAACGAGAATCCGATCGGTTGACGCCGCTTGATTCCTTGGAAATTGTTTCGCCATGAATACGGCCGCCTGGACCTCGCTTGCGGATCGGGCTTGCATCGCCCCGGACACCGACTTGCCCTTCGTGCCGGCAATAGCGCTGGAAAATGGATTGGATACCGATATTTCAGTTGACATGCGTCTATTCTCCTTGCAGTTTTGGTAAAAGAAATCGCCGGGAACCGGGGACTTCCGTGGTGTAATGGTCGATGACTTCGGGATGAGGACACATCTCATCCGCGACGGCTTTCCAGTCCGTTTTTCGCGACGGCTTGGAGGCTTTGTACGTGATCTTCCCCAAAGACGTTTGGACGCCCTCACACTCTCCGAGTCGGGCGATCATTTTGAGCTTTAGTGTTTCGTATTTCTCCTCCGCTTTATCGAAGCATCTACGGGCCTCAAACAGCTAACAGGCTTCTTTCTCGACCTCTTCGGACGGGACGAGCCACATTTGATTCGAGTGACTCGGATAACGCCGCTTATAATACGAAACGGACGCAGGATCGGCGACGGTGATTTCCGGGGGATTACGTGGAACCACATGCTGATTCCAAAACTCGACCGCTCTCGATAACATTACGTCGAACAATGTCTGATCGAATTCGACGACATATTCCCGATACTGTTTGACCCGGCGTGATTCGGAAAGGAAAAACGCAACGGCCAGATACCAGCGAGGAACACCGAGAAGTCCGGCGTACCACATACATTGAAACAAGTAGTGGTACGGAATTTGATCGGTGTCTTCCTCGCCCCATTCGTTGCTTGTGATGATGTTCGCGGTCTTGATTTCCAATCCGGCCGCAAGTTCGCCGGTTTCTTTGTCGATCAGAACACGGTCCGGGCTTCCGGTCAGAAATTCATATTCCGGATGCTGGATCAGCCCATAATTTTCGACGACGAATTCCGGATGATTTCCTCCGAACATCGTGGCGACGACCGGCTCCAAGGCGACACCGCGATCCATTGCGGAATTGGATGGCGTTCCCTGGTATTCTCCGATCATTTTCAGGTAGACCGAGTGCGGCGAACCCCACGGAGAGTAACCGAGAATCTCGGCGATGGTCGATCCGCCGATTCGATTGATGTGAATATTTTCGCTGTCTTTCATCTCACGCTCCCTTGGCAAGAGTCGCCCGCTTGTTTTCCATCGCCTCCACGGCCCGAAGAAGCCGGTCCAGCGACGCCGTACTGCGATCCAAAGCAAATCGTTCCGCCGCGTTCACGATCACCGAGGTTTCGTTCACAAGCTGACACCCGTGGTGAAAACCTTCTTCGTAACCGTGCATTTTTCCAGTATCGTAATTGTTTTGCAGCTCCTCACGCAACGCCCGAAACCATTGCGGGGGCCGCTTATTACCGTCCACCCAGTCGAAAATGTCCATTTTTCACCTCACGCAAAATAGGTTAAACTTGTCCCGGGGATCGTCCGTAGTTCCATCCCGTCCGGTCGTTCATCGTGACGCTCTTCCGGAAAGCAGCTTGGCACTCGTTGTGATCCGACGCCGACCAATTTCCTCCGCACAGCCGACAGTGATCGTGGTTGCACGTCGGGCAGTTATGAAAATCGTCTTCCGGTGTAAACAACTCCCCGCAGTGCCCGCAACGCATCTTCGCTGTGATAACATGCCGGACGGTCGGTCGCGTTTTCTTCCGGATACTCCACTTCGTGTAATCGCAGATTTTCGTTTTCATGGCTACTCCTTGGTTTTTTTGAATGTTCCCGTCGGCGGTCGCTCGACTTTGGTGTCAAACCGATTCCGCTCTTCCGGTCCGTCCCGGGCTCGCTGCGGCGTGTCGTCGTACCATCTGTTGTCCTCCTCCTCGCGAAGCTGCTGGCGGTACTCGATACAAACGCCGATGAACGATCCGATCAGGACGCTCGCGAAGATCAGGACAAGCAAAATGATAAAGTTGGTCATCGTTTCCTCGCTTTCGGTTTACCGGTAAGCCAGTTCCCGCCCCAGTTCGTCGGTTACGGTGATCGTACCGCCCGCTTCAAGTGGGAGTGGTTCGATTACCAATTCGTCGTTCTCCATCCAAGCGTTGCGACCGAGATATTTTTTGACGAAAAACACTTGTCCTTTGCCGGTCACTTTGGC
>JAVBPO010000042.1:0-3704 GCA_031549565.1 Thermoguttaceae bacterium | reverse complement strand
CCGCCGCTGAAGAATATTCTTCGTATTTCTCGCCTTCAAAGCATTCACAGCATGGGGATTCGTACTTCGACCTGATATAATGTATGCAAAATTCGCAGTCTTTCACGTTTTACTCTCCTTGGCGCACCTTGCGCACGGTTGTTGGATTCTGTTCCGGATAAACGTCCGGACGTTCGGAGCGAAAAGCTCCTCGATGGTTTTCGGCTGAAAGACGATCGCGATCCCGTTCATGGCGTTGATTGTTGAAATCCACGTTTTTTGCAGCTCGGACAGTTTCCCTTTCGGAGCCTTGCATTCGATCTCCAGGCGAACACCGGTCCGATCAACGCCGCAAATCGGGCAGCGAATTTCCTTGATGATGCCGCTGAAATCCGACTGGCCGGGCGTGCCGAAACGAACGAAACTCTTTCCGAATTCCGCCGCACCGGTATTGACCCGATGCAGTATGATTTCCGGATCGCTGCTCATCGCGTTCAAAACAGCGGCGACGACGGCTTTCTCGTTGAAATCAGAACGGGATGCCGTCGTTTTCTTGCGAGACTTCTTTCGCGTCGGCGTAGTAGTTTTGCGGCTGCGTTTCATTCGGCTCGGGATCAGTCCAGCCGCTTCTGGCGTTGACAAGTGAATTGATGTAGACATTTTCGAATTCTTTTCCATTCTTGATTTTTGTCTTTTTCTGGACTTCGACGGTGGAATCAATGCAATCTCCGATCGCGTCGGGAAGGTCAGAAAACTCTTTCAGAATTATCTGGAGAGTTTCCATATCTTTTTTGATATAGGGAATTCTCTTGTCTTCAATCAGATCGTTTTTGAAGATGCAACGGTTCTCATGCGGACCGGACGCGACACGAAATTGATAGGAGACCATAGGTTTGCCCGACTTGGACTTCCGAACTTCCGCGAATTCAATGTAACACTGATATTTCCCATCCGGCACATTGTCTCCACTGCCGGTTTCCGGAATTTCGCTTTGTTCGTACTTTTCGTTGTATTGTGATAAATCCATAGGTATTGTCCTTTCGTATTAGGCGTTTTTGGAATGTTTAATCTTGATTTTTTCGATCATGGATCGAATTTCGGAATTGCTCATTTCGTCGACATCGCGATTTATGGACTTCATTTTCGTGCGAATTGTCTGTTCGTTGCATTTCGCCACCTGAATCCATTCGGTCATCAGGTTGATCCGTTCGATGGAATCCGACTTTTGTTTCTCTTCCGGCGTAATCGAATACGGGCTCATAATCGATTCCATCGCTTCGTAAGACAAGTCGAATGTCGGGTGATTCGTAAACACCCCCGTTCGGTCGCCCGCGACCATATTTCCCTGCGGCTGCGTGTAGATGACCCGACCTGTTTTTCCTCCCTCGCGTTTGGTTTTACAGAACATTATACAATCGACCTGGGACGCGATCTCTGTACAGGCGGCAGCTTTGAGGGACGGCGTAATCGATTTCGTCATTCCAGTTTTTTCGTCCTTCTTTTCGATGACGTGAGAGATGTAAACCACTCCCAATCCAAATGCACCGATTTCGAGCACCCAGTTACGCCATTCCGTTTGAACAAGATCGTGACCTTTTCCAAACCCAAAATCCTGTTCATGGGTAATCTTGTTTTTCTCGAACACATACTTTCGACATAAAGCGAAAGCGTTATCTACGGTGTCAATCACAATCGTCTTGAAGTCGTGTTTTTGCTTTTTCAAGGCTTCGGTCGCGTCAAGGATTGTCTGCCATTTGTCGGCGTCGATCTTGGACACTTCGACGTATTTGTGCCCCGGCTCCGTCGCAATGAAAATCGCATTGGGAAACTGGCTTGCAAAAGTCGTTTTTCCAATTTTGGGAGGACCGTAAAGCAAAATCGAAATGTTTTCCAGGTCGAATTTTTTTCGCTCTTTTTTTGTGGGTAATTGAATCATGTTTTCGCCTTTCGTTTTTCGTTAATCGTTAATCGTTTGCACTCCATTCCAAAAATTCCGGGTGAACGTCTTCCGTGATTCCGAACAGTTGCTCTTTCATTTCTTTCGAGTATCCGCTTTTGCAGTACGGAAAATAGTCGCACGGCCTGCCCCAATTGAAACAGGAATCCGTATTGCAAAAGAATTCGTTTCGTCGATTCTGTTCGAGGTACTGCTTCGTGATCGACCAAACCTCCCGCTCGACCATCGCGAGTCGATCCTGGCTAAGCAACAGGTCAACACGAAAAAACCTCGATTTCTCGGAATACCATTGATCGAGTCGTTCGGCGTACTCCGCATCGGATTCCGGTAATTGCCGTTTGGCCGTCGACTTGCCGTTTTTGTTTTTCGCGGCGAGTTCGGCATAACGGATATTGAACTCTTCCTCGGTTTCTCCGAATTTCTGTTTGATCGTCGGCTTGCAGAGGATGTTGTAAATCACGCCGACGACCGGAAGCCCGTTTTGCCGCAAATAGTTCGCGTACAGGTGGATTTGCGTGTCGGCCCAGAGTTCGTCGAGAAACTCTTCTTCGTTGTCCGGCATGGAACTGCGGGTCTTGTGCTCGACAATGTAAAGTTTGTCCCGATAATTCGTGACAAGATCGACCTTGCCGGCCATATCGAACGTCCTGCTTTCAGCGCCCGTGTCCGGGTTGCGAATCGTGCCGGTAAACTTCATCTCGACCTCTTGAATGTCGAGTTGTTCGTAGCGGTAATGCTCCATGTAAGCCCGCATCATCGCTGATGCTTGGAGGAAAATCTTCAGCACGTTCGTATCGGTCTCACGATCCTTGCACTGTTCGTCCAGTATCCGCAAAACTTCTCCGCATCGCAAATCATAAGCCTGTCCATAGAGACCGTACCACGTCTCCAAAGCGTGATGTATGACCGTACCGAAGTACAAACAGTCGTCTTTTTCTTTCGGAACAAGCCCTTCGAGGTACCGATTTTGATATTTCTTCGGACAGGTTCGGAAACACTGAATGCTTGAATATGTCAGCGTTTTCTTTTCAGGTTTTACAGTGGCAATCATTTTTCACCTCACGCAAAATAGGTTAAACTTGTCCCGGGAACCGTCCGTAGCTCCATTCCGTCCGGTCGTTCGTCATGACGTTCTTCCGGAAAGCAGATCGGACACTCGTTGTAATCCGATGCCGACCAATTTCCTCCGCACTGCTTGCAATGATCGTGGTTGCACTTCGGACAGTTATGAAATTCATCTTCCGGTGCAAACAACTCACCGCAATGTCCGCAACGCATCGTCGCCGTGAGAACATGCTGGACTGTCGGCTTCGTTTTCTTCCGGATGCCCCACTTCATGTATTCTTGGATTTTCGTTTTCATGGTTACTCCTTGGATTTCTTAAATGTTCCCGTCGGTGGTCGCTCGACTGTCGTGTCAAACCGATTCCGCTCTTCCGGCCCGTCCCGGGTTCGCTGTGGCGTGCGTCGTACCATCTGCTGTCATCCTCTTCGCGAAGCTGTTGGCGGTACTCGATGCAAACGCCGACGAACGATCCGATCAGGACACTTGCGAAGATCAGGGCCACTAAAATGATAAAGTTGGTCATCGTTTCCTCGCTTTCGGTTTACCGGTAAGCCAGTTCCCACCCCAGTTCGTCGGTTACGGTGATCGTACCGCCCGCTTCAAGTGGGAGTGGTTCGATTACCAATTCGTCGTTCTCCATCCAAGCGTTGCGACCGAGATATTTTTTGACGAAAAACACTTGTCCTTTGCCGGTCACTTTGGC
>JAVBPO010000102.1:0-15061 GCA_031549565.1 Thermoguttaceae bacterium | reverse complement strand
ACGCCGCTTTAATGTACTCCATCGCGTGTGGCCGCACGTCTTTCATTTTCTCGAATTCCAACCCCAAGGAGAAAATCCCATGTTCGTATTACCGAAACGTCCCGCTCCGCTTCCGGCGTCCGTCGACCGAATCGGCGTGTCCGCGAAGGAAGCCGCACAAGCCCTCGGCATTTCCGACCGCTCCCTTTTTCAGTTGACCAAGGACGGCAAGATTCCCGTCACTCGCGTCGGACGGAAACTCGTTTACTCCGTCGAGGCCTTGAAGAAATTCGTCAATCAATAACACCACAAACCCGTAATCGAACAATGTCCGTCAATACCGTTCACATTAAGTATCCGAAAGTTCCCGACGTCCTCCGACTGTACCGGTCGGAACTCCGGGTCTTTGAAAAGAGCCAAGAGAATCCCTTGCTCAGCGATTTGGTCGGGGCGTTCGCGTCCGACGTGATCGAACAAATGGAATTCGCTGTTGCGAGAACCGAATCGGTCGACCGGGAATACGGAGCCGAGCATTGTATCATCGGCGTTCCACATCTCGAATCGTTTATCAACATGGTCAAGACCCTCGGCGAATTGCTCGAAGACCGGGAACGGGAAGAAAAATATTGGGCTCGCCTCGCTGTCGAGGAAATCGCCCAAGGTCGCTATCCCAACCATCAAGGCCAAAAGGTGCTCGAATCCATCGACGATGAAGTCGCCGATTTGGTCCGCAAATTCCGCCGGGCCGCCGAACACTCGAAACGGCACCCGACCTACCCGAAAACAATGCAAGCCCTCAAAGCGATCCAAAAGAAAGTCGCTTATGGCTGGAGGTAACACCATGAAACGTAAAACCATCGTCGGTATCGATCCCGGCCAAAAGGGAGCGATTGCCGTGTTCAATCCGGACGGGCTCGACATTTGGGACTTGAAGCCATTGATTACCGAAACCGGTTCGTTCAACAGCCTTGACGCCGTGAAGCTGTCGGAACTCATTCAATCGGCGATCTACCGCGATCCGTCCGAGGTCGCCGTTTTCTGTGAAGAATCGCTGATCGTCCACGGCAACGGTATCAAGACCGCAAGGCCGATTTTCGATTCCCGGGGCGTTATGCGAAGTGTATTCGCTCTTCACGGTATCACCGCTCAATTTGTATCGCCGCATGCGTGGAAGAAACATTTCGGGCTCGCCAAGGCGGAGAAATCGGCGTCGGTCGAGAAGGCAACTCACGGAGGATAAATTTTGAAGCGGATCAAAAAGGAACCGGCTAAACCCAAGGGACCGACCATCGGCGAAGCGGTGCTTGACGCCCTCGCGAAGATGGGGCCGGAGAATGTTCACCGCGTTTGGGAATATCCGCCCGGCGAACGGGAGCGGCTTCTCACCGAAGTATATGATGGATGTTTCCGGAACTCAAGGATTCATCAATAGAAAAAGCCCCGTGACGGGCGTAAACGACACGGGGCGATATTCAAGCGGAAACAACGAAAGTATTATACACAATGGGAACACAAAATTCAAGAAGGAAAACCTATTCTGCGGAAGAAATCAAACGGCTTTCATCGGGCCGGGAAGAAGACTCTCGCTTGGCTGGAATCGGCCGCGCCGGAAATTCGAGAGAAATTGGGAAACGCTGGGTTGATCGAAGTTCCCAAGACGTACACCGTCAAGGAACTTTGGGACGCGTTCCTGAAGCAAAAGACCGGCGTGAAGGAATCGACGATGAAAACCTACCTTGACGCACAGAGGCGATTTTTCATCTTCTTCGACGCACAGCAACCGTTGGAGGATTTTACGAAAGATCACGTTTTAAGTTGGAAAGAAACCCTTCTGGGTGAGTTGGCCGTTTCGAGTGTCGCCGGTTACATGAAAAACCTTAAATCGGTTTTGACTTGGGCAGTCTCACAAGGATGGATCGATAAGAGTCCGCTGGACGGTGTCGGACGCGGTTCGTTCGTCAATCGGTCGAGAGATCGAATCATTTCGATGGAGGAATACCGCCGATTGCTGGACGCCTGCCCGTGCAAGGATTGGAGGGCGATCCTGGCGTTGGTCCGGATCGGAGGGTTGCGTTGCCCAAGCGAAGTGGTCACGCTGCGTTGGGAGGATGTGAATTGGGAGCGAAGCTGCTTTTACGTTCGCAGCCCCAAGACGGAACACCACGACGGAAAGGAAAGCCGCATAATGCCGGTCTTCTCGGAATTGAAAACGGAACTGGAATCGTTGTTTTTCGATCCGGAGAGCGAGGGACGGGAGTTTGTGATAAACCGATACCGCGATCCTAAGCAGAATTTGGGAACGACATTTGCAAAGATCGTGAACCGGGCAGGACTGCCGACGATCCCGCGTCCGTTCGACAACATGCGAATGACGCGAAGCAACGAGGTGTACAATCGTTGGGGAGCGTTCAAGGAATCGCAATGGATCGGACATTCCAAGCAAGTAAGAGCGGATCACTACCTGATGATTCAAGACGTGGATTATCAGGAAGCCGCACAGTGGGTAATCCCACCAGTAGAGACGCTGAAGAGCGAAAGCGAATCGTGTATCGACCGCAGGAAACCGAGGCTGGAAAGGGTGGTTGCATGAGCATTTTTCCCACCAGCTTTCCCACCAGTAAGGGCCGGAATCGGCTCGCAAGGAGTCGCAAATGGGATTGGCAATCGCAAAGAAAAAGGGCTGTAAGCCTTGAAATTACCAGCCCTTGCGAGAATTTGCGACTTCATGCGAGAGGCGTCAAGAAATGCAAAAACTCCCCGAGTAGGACTCGAACCTACGACCCAGCGGTTAACAGCCGCTTGCTCTACCAACTGAGCTATCAGGGAAAACGTCGGGATTATAGTGGAATTCGGTCGTTTCACAAGGGGGATCTGTCCGATCACAAAGTTTCATTTTTTGAGTCCGAGACGTTTCAAGGTGAATCGGGAATACATTTTCCCCCATTTCACCCATTTGTGCGTTCGGTAAAATTCTTCCCGGCCGCGAGACGGTGCGAAAAGGTCTTTATTTCAGTGTTGAAGGGCAGTATACTTGCGAGACACTCCCGAGTCACCGGTAGCTACGCTGCTCGGGCTAAACGAGGATTTTTTTCCATTTTATGGCACACCTTCATGAAAATCGGAATATACGGCGGCAGTTTCGATCCGATTCATTTCGGACATCTCCTGTTGGCGGAAACCTGCTTGCGGGAATGCGAGCTGGATCGCATCATTTTCGTTCCGACGGGAGTCGCTCCGCACAAGCCGGACAAATCGTTCGCCGGAGCCGAAGATCGAATCGAAATGGCCAACCTCGCGATCTTCGGCTGTGAGGAATTCAGTACGAGTCGCTACGAAATCGATTCGAGAGCCGAACGTAATTATACGGTCGACACGTTGATTCATTTCAAGGAATCTCTTTTGGATCCGCAGTTGTATCTGATTCTCGGCGCGGATATGTTCAACGATTTGCCGTACTGGTTCCGCGCGGACGAAATTTGCCGCTTGGCGATTCCCATCGTCGCGGCCCGACCGAACACGTCCGCCCCGTATTTCGAGGCGCTTTCGCCAATCGTAACGCCTGCCCGGCTGGAGTTGTTCCGTGAACATCTCGTTTCCATGCCGCAAATCGAACTTTCCTCGACCCGGATCCGGACCCGGATCGCCGAAGGAAAAACGATCCGCTTCCAAACCCCGCGGGTCGTCGAATCCTACATTATGGCCCATCGGCTCTACCGGGATGTGTAACCACGAACCGAAAGTCTGATTCCTCCCGCCCGTCGCTGTCGCTGCATTCGGCACAATCGTTGCAATTGGTGCTTTTTTATCGTTTCTCCCTGAAAGGCGTCCAAGGGGGGGTGTAAAAAAACAATTTTTGCGGTTTACTTGATTTTATACAAACGCATTACTGTTTGTATTTTACACCGTCACGGATTAGTTTTAGCGCGGAGTACCGGCTAAAAAAATGTGTTTTTCTTGACGGTTTATGGTACAATGTCACACGCCTTCCTATTCGTCGATTCTACGCCGCTCAATGAGTATTCTTGCGATCCAGTATAAAGTTGCGACCGATTCCCCGATCCTGATTGCCTATAACCGTGAGGAAAAGTTCAGTCGCCCGTCCACGCCGCCGCGTATTCAGTCGGGTCGGCCCCGGGTCGTTTGCGGCATCGACAAAAAAGCGGGCGGAACTTGGGCCGGTGTGAATCAACACGGCCTGTTTTGTGCCGTGATCAACTGCCAGAAACGTCAAATTCCCTACGATCCCCGGTCGCGGGGCTTGCTTTGCAAGGAGCTGCTCGGTTGCCGAACCGCCGAGGAATCGCTGGATCGAGCCTTGAAGGAACTTCAAACCGGCTGTTATGCGGGGGGGAATTTCTTCTGCGTCGATCGCCAAAGCGGCGGAGTCGTGTACGGCGGCGACGAAATCGAAGTCGAAAAATTGCGACCCGGTCTGCACATTCTCAGCGCCAACAAAATGAACGACCACCGCGATTCGAGGCAGGAATTCGTGCGGCGTTTGTTGACGTTGCAGCGAATGGATTCTGCGGTGACGTTTCTCGCCGTCGCGAGCCGGACATTCTCCCGAAAAGCCGACGAAGACGGAAAACGCGGAATCGTCGTTCAGGATATCGAATTCGGGACCGTTTCGTCCATGCTCCTTTCCCTGACGGAAAAGACGCAAAAATCGATCATGCAGTTCGCCCCGGGACCGCCGAACGAAAAACCGTTTGAGGACATGTCCGCGTTGCTCCGACAGGTTCTGTCCACCGATCGGGCGAATCAGGCCCGACATTTAGCCCAAGCTCAGGCCGAAGCAGCGCAAGAGTGAGATAAGTTCGGCACGGTTTTGCCCGGGGATTGCGGCGGAGTACCGCCTTCATCCCCGGCTCATTTTTCTTTTTCCCCTTATACCTTCTCATGAAACGCCGTGAATTTTTGAAATCGACGACCCGAGCAGCGGTCGTCGTCGGGCTCGGAGGAGTCGGCTGTGTCTTGGGAAAAAAGCAGTGGGACACTGCGGGGACTCTCGTCTGGCAAATCGACCCGCAAAAGTGCATCGGCTGCGGCAAATGCGCGGACCATTGCGTGCTGAACATTTCGGCGGTTAAATGCTTTCACACGTTCGCGATGTGCGGATATTGTGAATTGTGTACCGGTTATTTCATGCCGGAAGCCGACCTCTCTTCGCTCCATACGGGAGCGGATATGCAAATCTGTCCGACCGCCGCGATTTCCCGGAATTACGTCGAAAACCCCTCGTATGAGTACACCATCGATCAGGATCTGTGCATCGGCTGCGGGAAATGCGTCGAAGGGTGCAGCGCCTTCGGGAACGGCTCGCTCTATTTGCAAATCGATCAAAAATTGTGTAAGCAATGCAACCAGTGTGCGATTGCGACGTTTTGCCCTTCCGACGCGATCAGTCTCGTTCCGGGCAACGAACCTTACTTGCTCAAAAAAATCAAACCCGGAAGTCATGGACAAGAAGGACAAAAAGAAGCTTGAAACCCTGAATCAAAAGCTCAGTCTGCTCAAACGGCGTTTGGCAGGCGAAAAGCGGGAACCGGACGATCCGGCCGCGATTCCGCTCCTGGAAAAGGAGATTGAGCAGCTCGAATCGCAGATTGCTAAAATCAAAGGCGACACAAAATAAAACGTCTTCCGTATTTCTTCATGCTTACGCTCCAGAACATTGAAAGCAGCGTCTTGGAAATCCAAGGGGTTCCCGCGATCCTCGACAGCGACGTTGCCGCCTTTTACGAAGTCGAAACGAAACGAATCAACGAAGCCGTTCGCAATAATCCCGAGAAATTTCCGCCCGGGTATGTGATTCCGCTCGAAAGCGAGGAATGGGACAACTTGAAGTCGAAATTTTCGACTTCAAGTTGGGGAGGAAAGAACAAACTCCCGAACGCCTTTACCGAGAAGGGGTTATACATGCTCGCGACGATTTTGAAAAGTTCCCGGGCAACGCAAACGACGCTCGCGATCATCGAAACGTTCACGAAAATGCGGCAACTCGGTCGGAACGTCAAATCGCTCTCCGAAGTCGGATCGGACGCCGAAAAGAAGCAGTTGATGGAAAAAACCGGCGAAATCATCACGGATATTTTCGGCGAAGACCTGGAACCGCTCGAAAGCGAAACGACATTCGAAATCAACTTCGCGCTGCTCAAATTCAAGCACACCGTCAAAAAAGAGCGTAAAGCGAAAAGTTCCAAAAAATCCCAGTAATCTTTTAGCCGGTACTCCGCACTCCACTCCGCCATGAGTCTCGACGTCTACGAATTCTCCGACAAAGTCGCCAAACACGTTCAGCGGATGAACCGCCTCAAGGAGGAAGTCGCGAAGGTCGTCGTCGGACAGGACGCGATGATCTCACGGCTGCTTGTCGGTCTGTTGACCCACGGACACGTTTTGCTCGAAGGAGTTCCCGGCCTTGCGAAAACGACGGTGATCAAGACGCTGGCCGAAGCTTTGGCGACACGGTTTCAGCGGATTCAGTTCACGCCGGATCTGTTGCCGTCCGACTTGGTCGGAACGATGATTTACGTTCCCGCCGAAGGGACGTTCAAGACGCGGAAAGGGCCGCTCTTTTCCAATTTCGTCCTCGCCGACGAAATCAACCGGGCGCCGTCGAAAGTCCAGTCCGCGCTGCTCGAAGCGATGCAAGAGCGGCAGATCACGATCGGGGATTCCACGTATCCGCTGGACGACCTGTTTCTCGTCATGGCGACGCAAAACCCGATCGAGCAGGAAGGAACCTACCCCCTGCCGGAAGCGCAAGTCGATCGGTTCATGTTCAAGCTGAAGATCACCTATCCCCCCCCGGCGGACGAGCGGATCATTCTGGACAAGGCGCTCAGCGGTGTTGAAACAAAAATCGAACCGATCCTGACCGCCAAGGAAATCCTGTTCATGCAGAAACTGGTCGACCAGATTTACATCGACGACAGCGTGAAACAGTACATCCTCAACATCGTCCAGACGACGCGGTTCCCGGAATCGATGGGAATGAAGCGGATCAAAAATCTGATCGAATACGGCGCTTCCCCGCGTGCGTCGATCTCTCTCGGCAAAGGGGCCAAAGCGATCGCATTCCTCGCCGGACGCGGTTACGTGACGCCGCAAGACGTCAAGGACATCGCCTACGACGTCCTCCGACATCGGATCATTCTTACCTACGAAGCGGAAGCGGAGCAGATGACGACCGAGGACATCATCGCGAGGATTCTCGAAACCGTCGCCGTTCCGTGAGGCTCCCGCCGAAAATTGGCGGGCAGGTTTTGTCATTCTGAACGCAGTGTATTCACGGAGTGAAGAATCTGGTGAATCCGGCCAACACGCTTTGCATAACGGGCGAGGCTTGAAACCAGATGCTTCGGAGTACCTCAGCATGACATTGTCGATACGTCATTCATAATCTTGTCGCTTGTTTTCTGGCGACTGCCGTAAGAGCGAACTATTTGCCGTCCCAATTCAACTCGCTCGCTTCTTCCCAGTGTTCGTAGAGCGCGGCGAGTTTTTGTTGCTCTTCGGCGATTTCCAAGTGGATTTCGCGGGCACGGTTCGGGTCGCGGACGACCTGCGGAACGAGCAGTTCCTCGTTGAGAGAAAGGATCCGCGTTTCCCGAGCGAAAATTTCCTCTTCCAGCTCGGTCGTTTTCCGGTACGAGAATTTCCGCTTTTTCTTCTCGAACTTTTCCGTCGGGCCGGCGTTCTTGCCGATTTTCTTTTCGTTCGCTTTTTCCTTTTCCTTGAGCCGGACTTCCTCTTTCCATTTCCGCTGCTCTTCGAGTCGGCGTTGGTCCTTTTCCGAAAGCGGCTTGTTCGCTTGTTGGGGAAGGCTTTGTTTTTGCGGTTGTGATTGTTGTCGTTGTGGTGTCGCAGCCGTTTTTTTCGCGACCTGTTTTTTTTGTTGCGATGGTTTGGCCTGTTGAGCCGCACGCTGTTGAGCCGGAATCGCCGATTTGCCGACCGCGGAGCGACGGTCCGAAAACGCGTCGGTCAAAAACGGGTCGGCCATAAGCCCTTGCGACACCATGTGCCGAAAGGTCGAGTAGTTTCCCTCCAGCGTACGGAAAGTCGAATTCGGCTGAATGATGAGCAGGTGATCCGCGACCTGGTCGACGAAATAACGGTCGTGAGAGATGAAGATCACGGTCCCGTTGAAATTCGCAACAGCCCGCTCCAATGCGGCCCGGGCCCACAAATCGAGATGGTTCGTCGGCTCGTCGAGGATCAACACGTTCGCTTCTTCCGCGGCGAGTTTGGCCAACGCGGCCCGGCAGCGCTGTCCGCCGCTGAGACTGCCGACCGTTTGCAACTGCTGATCGCCGGTCAATCCGAACGCGCCGAGCAGGCTCCGCCGGGCCGGTTCCTCGAACACGCGCCGCTCCGGGCGTATGGCGTCAACGGTTCGAACGGAATCGTCCAGTACGTGAAGCTGCTGATCGAAGTATCCGATTTTCACGCCCTGCCCGATCTGAGTCGAGCCGGTGTCCGGGGCGAGTTCGCCGATCAGACAGCGCAAAAACGTCGTCTTCCCGCACCCATTCGGCCCCAAAACCGCCCAACGCTGCCCGCGTTCGATATCGAAAGTAAGATTCTTAAAGAGGACAGAGGACAGAGGACAGAGGACAGGTTTTTTTTGGCCTTCGCCCTTCCCTTGCTCACCCTCACGTAATTCGTAATTCGTAATTCGTAATTCATTCTCCCTCTCTGTCTTCTGTCCTCTGTCCTCTGTCCTCTTGTTAAATCCCTTCGACAAATTTTCGACCCGAAAAGCGATATCACCGGTCCGGCTCGGTTCCGGAAACGACATGGGAGGGGATTCGATTTTTTTCGGCAACGCCGCGGGCTCTTCGAGCAGACGGTCGAGTTTCTTGCGGCGATCCTCCGCTTGAGCCGCTTTCATGCCGTAGTGGTGTCGGCGAATGAAATCTTTCGCTTTCTCGACGTCTTCGGCATATTTTTCGTACGTTCGCGTTTGAACGAGCAGCCGCTCTTCCTTGAGCATCGTGTACTTGGAGAAGTTACCCGGATACTCGTCGATCGTACCGTGAAAAAGTTCGAAGGTCCGGTTCGTGACCCGGTCGAGAAAATAACGGTCGTGCGAAACGAGCAGCACGGACGCCGACGTGTTTTTCAAAAAGTCTTCCAACCACTCCGTCGCGAGCAAATCGAGATGGTTCGACGGCTCGTCGAGCAGCATGATATCCGGTTCGGCCAGGAGCAGCTTGGCGAGCGAAAGCCGGTTCAGTTCGCCGCCGCTCAGCGCCGTGGTCGGTTTCGTGAAATCCTCATCGAAAAAGCCGAGTCCGTGCAGAATCTTTTCGACTCGATGATCCAGGTGATACGCGTCGTGTCGCAATAATTCCTCGTGAATCCGATCGTAACGGGCCGCGAGCCGGTTGTGTTCGATCGGTTCCGTAATTTCGGCGAGTTTATGGGCGAGCTGTTCCGCTTCGTGCTGGAGTTCGATGAGATGGGAGAGCGCTTCCTGGGCATCTTCGAGCACGGTCTTGCCCGGTTCGACTTCGGGGCGTTGTTCCAAATATCCGATCAAAATATCGCCGGACTTTTCGATCGAACCTTTTTCGGATTCTTCTCTCCCGGCGAGGATGTTCAAGAGGGTCGTTTTACCGCAGCCGTTCGGGCCGACCAACCCGATCTTGTCGCCGGTCCGAATCTGGAAAGTCACGTCGACCAGAACCGGTTCGTCCGTAAAGTGTTTGCGAAGATGTTCAACATTCAGCAGTACCGCCATGATCCATACCGTCCCGAGAAAAACAGGGCAAAAGCATTTATTTTACCGCCCGATGCGGAAAATCAAGGAGGTCAGGACAAAAGACAAACAAGCGGAATCCTGCGATTCCGTTTCGGCAACAGGGAAAATTATTTTTAAAAAATTTGAACCTGATCGGGGCGAGACAGAAACAGACGGGGCCGATGTGGGATTGGGCGAGGATGGACCGGATGGGCGTGATCTGCACGATTTATTACGGCGACCAGCGGAATGATTACTGGAATAGTGCCAAATGAACCTCCCACTAAATTTGCCCGCCCCCCCCTCCCGCGATGCGTCAAGTTTCCAACTCTTTTCACTTTCGACCGGATCGTGTATATTGGGTGTTTTCCGTTCAGTCTCTCTTTTCCTCAAAACGATGCAACGTCGAGAATTTTTACAACGGTCCGCCGCGATTACGGCGGGCGGAGCTCTGTTGCTGGGAACACCCGGCTCTACGGAGACTTCCGCACAAACGACAACCTCAACCCGAAAGGATGCTTCTTCCATGAATGAAAAACTCAAAATCGTCGTCGCCGCCGACCCGTTCGCCCTTCAACTGAAGGACGCGATCGTCAAACACCTCAAAGATAAAGGGCTCGATGTCGTCGACGTCGGTTCGACGACCGCGAAAGAGGTCGCGTATTACGACTGCTGCCCGGTCGCCTGTAAAATGCTTCAGGACAAAAAAGCCGACCGCGCGATTCTCCTGTGCGGAACCGGGATGGGAATGTCCGTGATCGCGAACCGATTTCCCGGCGTCGTCGCTTCCTGCGTGGAATCGGTCTTTGCGACGAAAATGTGCCGCACGATCAATGACGCCAACGCGTTGTGCTTGGGCGCGATGATCTGGGGCGAATTCATGGCTCTTGAAGCCGTAGACACATTCCTGACCGCCGAATTCACCGTCGCGCTGCCGCAGTTCGCCGACTACCTCAAAGACGCCAAAGGAAAAGTCGAAGCGATCCGACCGTAAAACCTGGGAACGCAGGCATCTTGCCTGCACTTGGGCCGGTGGGCTTCCAGTCCGCAGAGGAAGTGTGATACCGTGCAAACGGTGCCCGGTCGCTCTCTGGCAAGCAGGATGCCTGCGGTCCCAGGAAATTTCTTTACCATTTTTCATCTCATGTCCGGTCGACGTTCCACGAAAACGAATGTTGCGTCGCCGGATTATTGGTTTTTTCTTGCGATCATCGGGATCGTTCTTTATCTGCTGCTCTTTTTTCGTTCTTCCTTCGGGCCGCTCGCTTCGTTCGTTCCGAATCGGGCTTCGCTGTTGACGCTGCTTTCGAATCCGACGTTTTTCGTCGAACTTTGGTGCGGAAATCCGGCCCAATTCGCGATTCTGGACCGCGTTCCGCTTTATCTTACGGCCGTCTGCTCCTTGCTCGCCGCCTACGGATTGGGACAAATCGTGCTGAAGCTGCTGCGAATCACGGAATTCCTCGACCCATTGGAACGGTTCGTCTTTTCCACGGCAACCGGATTGAGTCTGTTTTCGACGTTCCTGCTGATTCTGGGACTGAGCGGCTTGGCGGATCAATGTTGGCCGGTCCGAATCCTTACGGCGGGGCTTGCCCTGTACGGGGCGTGGGTGATGCGGGCCGATGTGAAGCCGAAAAGACCGGCTTTCGCGGCACTCGGACTCGGCGGATTGCTGGTGATACCATACCTTCTCGTGTTCCCGTTGCCGCCGATCGAGTACGACGTCGTTTCGTACCATCTGCCCGGCGTCAAGGAGACGTTTCTCACCGGGTTTTTCGGATTCCGAACCGACAGCGTTTACACGAACATGCCGTTCGGCGCGGAAATGCATTATCTCTGGGGAATGCTCCTTTACGGTGATTGGTATCACGGAGCGCTTGCCGGAAAGATCGTGATCGGTTTGACGAGCTCGCTGCTCCCGGCTTTGGTCTTGTACGCTTTTTGTCGGCATTTTTTCACGAAAACGGTCGGCGGACTTGCCGCGGTTCTCTATTGGACGAATCCGTGGATTTACTACGTTTCCGCAACCGGCCTGATCGACGGCGTCGTTGCGACGTACCTGTTCACCGCGACGTATGCGTTGATTCTGTACCGTTATCCCGGCCGGAAATTCGAAGATTACCCTCGGCAACCGACGGGACTGCTGTTGTTGTCCGGTTTTCTGGCGGGAAGCGCGGTTTCGTGCAAATATCCGGCGTTGCTTTTCGTCGTCGTTCCTTTGGTCGTCGTGGTTGGTTTCAGCACGTTTTCTCATCGGCTCCGAAAGATCGCGCTCTTTTCGCTGGCCGCTTTGCTCGCTTGTGGATTATGGTTCGGAAAAAACGCCGTGTTCACGGGCAACCCGACGTATCCGCTGCTGTACGGCGTGTTCGGCGATCGGACCGGGACTTGGACGCCGGAGAAAAACGCCCGTTGGACCCGGGTTCATTCGCCGCACGATTTTTCATTCGCCTCGGCTTGCGACAGCGCGGCGGAAATCGCCTGGAAAAGCGATTACCAGTCGCCGATTCTCGTACCGTTGGCCGTGTGTGGGCTCGTCCCGGTTTTTTTCCGGCTTAAGAAAGCGAAAGGCGTCGAAAAAAAAGAGGACCGTTTGCTTCTCGCGTTTGCGGCTCATTTGTTTTTCGTGCTTGTATGCTGGTGGTTTTTGACGCATCGACTGGATCGATTTTTGGTTCCGATATTGCCGCTTGCGACGATTCTCGCCGCCCGGGGAGCCGTGATCTCCGACGACCCGTTTTGGAGAAAAACCGTGCTCGTCGTTATCGCGGTTGCGATCGCCTATTCGACGCTCTTGGCCGCATTGCCGCAGCCGGGAAAATACTGTCGCTTCTTTTTGCCGGACAACGCGATGCGAACCGATCCGATCCGGGTGATGCCGCAAACGTTGGATTACAACGAAAACCCGCCACACGGAACGCTCCTGCTCCTCGGCGAAGCGAAAGCGTTCGATTTCAACGTCCCGGTCCTGTTCAGCTCCTGTTTCGACGACTCGCTTTTCGAACGGATCGTGAAGGGGAAAGACGGTGCGATCAAGCCGCCGGAGGAGATTCGACGGCTGTTTCGCGAATATGGTATCAGCGACATTTACGTCGATTGGGGAGAAATCGCGAGGTTTCGCAGTCCCGGCAACTACGGATTCAGCGACTTTATCGAACCGAAAATCTTCGACGAACTGGTACGACAAGGCGTTTTGCAGCGAACCGGTTCGGAAAACAAAACGTATCGCGTCAACAGGGAAAATTCCGGTCTCTAGTTTTTGTACAACTGCGGGGAAAGATTGTGATTTTTTTCTACAATGTTAGCGAGATCGGGAGTGAAACGACCATATCTCACGACTTACTTATCGGAGCGGAAGCTCCAACCGCCTACCGGGGCTCCCGGGTTACGATTCCTAACATCTTTACCTTCAATATGTCTTTGTTCGAGAGTAATGAAAAAGCGAACCGTGCAACCGCACAGCCGCTGGCGGCGCGGATGCGACCACAGACGTTGGACCAGTTCGTCGGGCAGGAAAAATTCCTCGGCGAAGGGAAACTGTTACGCAGATTACTCGCGGCGGACCGGCTCGGTTCGGTGATCTTTCACGGGCCGCCCGGAACCGGAAAAACGACGCTCGCCCGGATCCTCGCCGGGGCGTCACGCAGTACGTTCCGCCAACTCAGCGCGGTCAGCGACGGCGTCAAACAGCTCCGGGAAATCCTCGCCGAAGCGATGGACCGGCTTTCTCGCGACGGGCAAAAAACGCTCCTGTTCATCGACGAAATCCACCGCTTCAATAAAGCGCAACAGGACGTCCTTTTGCCGGAAGTCGAAAACGGTATCGTGATCCTCGTCGGCGCGACGACGGAGAATCCGTTTTTCACGATTAACAACGCTTTAATCAGCCGGAGCCGGATTTTCCAGTTCGAGCCGCTCTCCAACGACGACATCAAAACGCTGATCCTTCGCGCGGTCAAGGACAAGACACGCGGACTGGGCCAATACCCGATCCGGCTCCACGACGACGCTTTGGAGTTTCTCGCCGAAGTGAGCGAGGGAGATGCGCGGCGTGCTTTGTCGGCCCTGGAGATTGGCGTGCTTTCGAGTGAAAATTACGACGAAAAACACCCGATCGAGTTGACCCGGGAATTGGCGGCCGAATCGGTCCAACGGAAAGCGGTTGCTTACGATCGGGACGGCGACTCGCATTATGACACCATTTCCGCATTGATCAAAAGCATTCGCGGCAGCGACCCCGACGCCGCGATTTACTGGCTCGCACGGATGCTCGAAGGGGGCGAGGACGTTCGTTTTCTCGCCCGACGTCTGGTGATCCTCGCCAGTGAAGACGTCGGCAACGCGGACCCGGCGGCGCTCCCCTTGGCCGTGTCGACGGCTCACGCTTGCGAATTGGTCGGACTGCCGGAATGTCAGTTGAACCTTGCTCAAACGGTCGCGTATCTCGCCTGCGCCCCGAAATCGAACGCGGCGACCGTTGCGATATTCGAAGCGAAAAAAGATGTTCGCGAAAACCGTACGATTCCCGTCCCACGGCATCTGCGGGACTCGCACTACAAGGGTTCCCAATCGCTCGGTCATGTCGGATACCAGTACGCCCACGACTGTGAAGACGCGATCGCGGCCCAGGATTACCTCGGTGTCGAAGTCGAATACTACCGCCCGACCTCGCGAGGTTTCGAAGCGGAACTGGCGAAACGATTGGAAACGATTCGGAAGAAATTGCGAGGAGAATCCTGAATATTCTTGACAAATCCGCGTTTTTCTCGACACTGTATCGTCACGGAGACCGATTATGCTGACGCCTGGCGTCGCGCAAAAAAGTCATGAGTTGCCGAGTCGTCCGCACCATTGACGTTGAACGCCGACGCTTTCCAGTAGACCGGCCGCAGCTCCATATCGAGGTAGGTCGGGAATTCGTAGCATTCCGGACAGAGCGGAATCTCGTTGTAAATCTTATCGATAAACGTGTCGGATATTTCGCGGGGCAGTTTCCGGAAAGGTTTGGGCGGTCTTATCCAGGGCGTCTTTTTGAGGAATCCGAGGACATCCCGGTTATTCGGTCCCTCCGGTCCTGCTTTGGCCCAAATGGAATTGATGTGCTGGCAGTACTTTCGGATCGTTTCCTCGGAGAGGTTTTCGGCTCGCACTCCGGTAAAAAACTTGGCGTGGTTGTACGGATTCAACTCGGTGATGAGCGGATTTCCGGTGTACTTGATGTACTTGCAAATCGCTCCGACATACTCTTGTATGGTACGGAGCGACTTTTGTCCGTACAGGAACGTCGGCGCATAGATTGTGCGCACAAAATCAGACAGATGGATCATG
>JAVBPO010000098.1:0-6970 GCA_031549565.1 Thermoguttaceae bacterium | reverse complement strand
ACGCCGCTTTAATGTACTCCATCGCGTGTGGCCGCACGTCTTTCATTTTCTCGAATTCCAACCCCAAGGAGAAAATCCCATGTTCGTATTACCGAAACGTCCCGCTCCGCTTCCGGCGTCCGTCGACCGAATCGGCGTGTCTGCGAAGGAAGCCGCCCAAGCCCTCGGCATTTCCGACCGCTCCCTTTGGCAACTGACCCGGGACGGCAAGATTCCCGTTACGCGAGTCGGAAGGAAACTCGTTTATTCCGTCGATGTCTTGAAGAACTTCGTTAACCCCCAACCGAAAGCAAACAATGTCCAGTAACACCGCCCACATTATGTACCCGAAAATTCCCGACGTACTCCGACTCTATCGGGCCGAGCTTCGGGTTTTTGAGAAACATCAAATCAATCCCCTGCTTCGCGATTTGGTCGCAGCATTCGCGACCGAGGTGATCGAGCGAATGGAATGGTCCCTCAACAACAGCGAAGTCGTCGAGAAATACGGAGCCGAGCATTGTATCATCGGCGTACCGAATCTCGAATCGTTTATCAATATGGTCGGGACCCTCGGCGAATTGCTCGAAGATCACGACCGCGAAGAAACGTACTGGAGCCGCCTTGTCGTCGAAAACATCGTCCAAGGCCGTGATCCCGATATGCGGGGGCGTCAAATCCTCGAATCGATTGACGATGAAGCCGCCGACTTGGTCCGTAAATTCCGCCGGGCCGCCGAACACTCGAAACGGCAACCGACCTACCCGAAAACCATGCTTGCCCTGAAAGCGATTCAGAAAAAAGTCGCTTACGGCTGGAGGTGATACCATGAAACAACAGACACAACCCGCCCCGCTCGTTCCCGTCGTGGTGGACACTCGCGAGCAGCTTCCGTTTTTTATTCACCCGATCTACGACGCGAAAATCACGAAGACGGTCAAGGGACTGAAAACCGGCGATTACTCGTTGGTCGGATTCGAGGACAAAATCGCAATCGAACGCAAGTCGATCAAGGATTTATACGGTAGTCTCACGCATGGTCGCAAGCGGTTCGAGGCGGAATTCGAGCGGTTCCGGGACTACGAATTCAGTGCGGTCGTGGTCGAGGCGTCAACGCATCAGATTTTGCATCCGGCTCAACATGACAGGTACTGGCGATCCAAGACGAATCCGGCTTCGATCTTTCAAAGTATTCTCTCCTGGACGGTACGGTACCCGACCAAGTGGATTCTGACCAAGGATCGATTGGAGGCGGAAGCGACGACGTATCATCTGCTTCGGCATTACTGGAACGCAAAGCAGCCGGTCCAGCAAACATTTGAAATTTAACGAAAAAGCCGCTCCCACGAAGTCCTTTCCGGAGGGAGCGGCTTTCACAAAACGCAATAGTATTATACACGATGGAATCACAATTTTCAAGAAGGAAAACCTATTCTGCGGAAGAAATCAAACGCCTTGCGGCGGGCCGGGAAGTCGAAATCCTCGAACACGTCGCCGGGATCGCGTCCGAATTACTGGACGGAAAGAAAGAGCACCCCTGCCCCAAGTGCGGCGGCAATACCCGATTTCGGCTCATCGACGCTTCCAGCGGAGCCGTACTTTGCTCCCACTGTTTCAACGAAAACAACGGAGACTTTATCGCCGCCGTCCAGTGGAGGAAAGACGTCGCTTTCAGTGAAGCCCTCTCGTTGATCGGCGAATACCTTCACGTGACGCCGCAATCGCCAAACCGCCCTTTAGCCGGTACGCCGCGAAAACTACCGATCCGTTCCCCGTGGACGTCCGACGCGACGGCGAACCGGGACGCAATCGAATCGTGGTGCAAGGACCACAAACGAGGAACCGGCGTCGGCGGCGTTCTGTGGTGCATGGGAACAACCGGCGTCTACAATCAAAAGCCGTCGCTCGCTCTCCCGATGTACGGAGCCGATTTGGAAACCGAAACAGGCCGATCCGTCTACCATTTGGATGGAACGGAAATCGACGGAAAAAAAGTTCTCAATGCCACGGGAAGCAAGAGCGGTATCATCGGAACGATTGAATCGCTTCGTAATCTCACGGAGCTGGAAACCGTCTACAAAGTCGAGGGACCGTCCGACGCGATTGCCCTGGCGTCGGCGATTCCGGAGGCAAAACGAAAAACCGTAGCGGTCTTCGCCAACGGGTGTGGAGCGGCGGAAAATCCCGACAAGACACCGTATCGGGAACTGATCGAGGGGATTGCCGCCGCCGGTTGCGAGTTCGTCTTGATTGCCGACAACGATGAGGCCGGACAAGCCGGGCTCGCGAAATGGGGAACTTTTGCCGCCCAAAAGGGATGCAAGACGTGGACGGTATCATTGCCGGAAACGGTTTTCGATACGCCGGTCAACGACGTTCGGGATTATTTCCTCGCCGGGGGCACGTTCGCCGAACTGGACACGCTCGCCAAGCCGTTTAGCCGTGCGTCCTTGACGCCGGGAGAATCGGCGATATCCGAAACGAAAATCCCGACCGCTTTGGAATGGGAACCGTTCCCCGTCGACGCCCTCCCCTCCAGCTTGTCTGGTTTCATAATCGAATCAGCGGAAGCCCTTGTTGTCGATCCGGCTTATTTGGGACCGTTTTGTTTGGCGGCGGTTGCATCCGCAATCGGGTCGGCGGTTTGGATCCAACCCAAGATCGGATGGAAGGAACCCTGCATCCTTTGGCCGACGATAGTTGCTCCCTCCGGTTCCGGAAAATCCCCGGCACTTGACACCGCGATAGAGCCACTTTGGGAACTCCAAAAAGAGGCCGATAAACAATACCGGGAAGAACTCGCGGAATTCGAGATAGAACAAACCTCTTACAGCGCCGACTTTGCAATCTGGAAGTCGAATCGAAAGCGTGACGCCCTCTCTGATCCTCCAGGAAAACCGGAAGAGCCGATTGCGAAAGCGTACATCGCCGACGACACGACCCCCGAAGCGTTGATCGAGGTTCTTGAACAAAATCCATTCGGTGTATGTATGCCCAAAGATGAATTATCAGGCTGGTTGGGTGGTTTCGACGCTTACGGCAACGGGAAAGGAGCGAAAGACCTTCCATTCTGGTTGCGCATGCACGGAAGCCGGTATCATCGTTCCAACCGGAAGACGGGGAAGAAACTGGCCGTCGTCTCTACCCCGGCCGTCAGCGTATGCGGTGGAATTCAGCCCGGCGTACTCAAAAAAATCCTGACGGAAAACGAGCATTATTTCGATGCGGGGCTTGCGGGGCGGATGCTTTTTTCCATGCCCCCGGATCGGTCACAACGTTGGACCAAGGCATTCGTTTCCGCTCCGACGAAAAACGGCTATCGAAATCTCATTCGGTCCATTCTTTCGATGCGGACCGGGGAAAACGCGTTAGACCCGGAAAACCCTTGTGTCGTCACACTCTCAAAACAGGCGGAGACGTTGTACGCCGCTTTCCAAAATGAAAATGCCGACGAACGTGACAAAATGGAATCTGAAACGCAAAAAGCATTCTGGCCGAAAATCACCGCCTACGCCGCTCGAATCGCCCTTGTGCTTCACGTGGTCCGCTGGGTGGAAAGTAAAACCGCCGACTTCGAAAAAGTGGACGGCGAATCGATGGAATCGGCAATTCGTCTCATGCGATGGTTTAAGAGGGAATCGCTGCGGATCATCGAAAAGGTTCGAGGGGAAGTCGCCCAAGTCGATTTCGAGGCGAACTCGATCATGGAAGCGATCCGCCGCAACGGGGGAGCGATCACTGTGAGGGAGTTACAGCAGGCGAGAAGCATGTACCGCAATTCTGGCGGCGCTGATCTGGCAGAAAAGAAACTTCGCGAAATGGTTTCGGCGGGAAAACTGGAGGCCGTTTGGGAACAAGGTGATCGAGGACGGGGAAAGGAGATTTTTCGGATTATTTCCAACGGTAACGGTAACACAATACCAGTATTTCCCGGGAAAAACATTGATTGTGTTACTGTTACCACCAGTAGTTATTCAAAAATTGAAATGGATTGTTCCGGCTGGACGCCTCCGATAGTGACGGCTCCGGAATCCCGACCGGGAAGAAAGGTTATTGAATTATGAAACTTTGCTTGCTCCTCGACCGGCTGAAAGCATCCGGGATCGAGTTGACACTGGGGGAAGGAAAAACCCTCTTGGTCGACGCTCCCACCGATTTCGACGACCCCGCTCTCTTGGGCGAACTCCGCGACCACAAGCCGGAAATCCTCAAACGGCTCCGACACGTGAACCGGGACACCGTTTGTGAGAAGTGCGGAACCGGAGAAACGGTCGAAGTCCCTATCCACGGAGGAAAGTCCACCCGACTCGACTGCGCCCGCTGCGGCCGATTCATGCGGTTCGGCGTCTGGTACGGGCAAACCAACTCTCTTGAACCGGCGACCCCAAAAGCGGACGGTCCGGGGAAAATTTCAGACCCGGTAGTACCTTGGCGGCGAGACGTCCGGCAAGGCAAAAAAGAACAAGTGAACACCTAAAAAAAGGAAACGCTTCGCAAAATGAAGAAGAAAAAATCACCCATTCCGAAGAAGATTGTCCGAAAGATGGGCGACTGGAAGCGTGTCGACGGATGGAAACCCATCGGCTTGAATCTCAAAGAACCGGAACAGGCCCGATACCTGGCCGTGAGAAAATTCCGCGACGACTTGAATTCCGAAAAGGTTTCGCCGATAACCCTTGTTGGGAATACCGCAAGGGAAGCCGTACATGAGAAAGGAGATTGACTTGGCAACACTTGCGAAACGAGGAGGCAAAACGCCTTCTTATGAAGTACAATTTTATCCGGACGGGCAATCGTCCCAAAGGAAAACAATTTACCTGGGCGGTCGTCGGTACACCGAAAAGACGGCCAACGAGTTGAAGGGGATCGTCGAGACGCTGGTTTATTATCGCGACAACTCGATTACAGTCCCGGACAAAAAGACGCTCGCCTGGCTGGAATCGGCTTCCCAGGAAATCCGGGAGAAGCTGGGCAACGTCGGTTTGATCGTGGTTCCGAAGACGCATACTCTTGGCGAGTTATGGAATACCTTCCTCGCCCAGAAGACAGACGCGAAAGCCACGACGATGAAGCATTATGGCCACGTCCGCGATAAGTTCTTTGATTACTTCGAGGAAACAACCGTTGTCGCGGACATAACGGGCGAACAGATGGCGAAATGGAAAACGCATCTGTTGGGCTGCATGGCAAAAGCGACGACCGCCGGGTACATCAAGGAAACCAAGACGTGTTTCAACTGGGCCGTTCGCTCCGGCTGGATCGAGAAGAGCCCGCTGGAAGGAATCGGTACCGGGTCGTTCGTCAACAAGTCGAAAGACCGTATCGTCACGATGGAGGATTACAGCCGATTGTTGGACGCCTGTCCCTGTAAAGACTGGAGGGCGATTCTGGCGTTGGTCCGGATCGGAGGGTTGCGTTGC
The DNA here is from genome assembly GCA_031549565.1 of Thermoguttaceae bacterium. GTDB lineage: Bacteria > Planctomycetota > Planctomycetia > Pirellulales > Thermoguttaceae > JAVBSX01. Next base: position 1,571 of record JAVBPO010000098.1, on the reverse strand, counting down.
CCAAGCGAAGTGGTCACGCTGCGTTGGGAGGATGTGAATTGGGAGCGAAGCTGCTTTTACGTCCGAAGTCCCAAAACGGAACATCACGACGGAAAGGAAAGCCGCATAGTGCCGATATTCCCGGAATTGAAAACGGAATTGGAACCCTTGTTTTTCGATCCGAAGAGTGAGGGGCGGGAATTCGTGATAAACCGATACCGTGATCCGAAGCAGAATTTGGGAACGACATTTGCAAAGATCGTGAACCGGGCAGGACTGTCGACAATCCCGCGACCGTTCGACAATATGTGAATGACGCGGAGCAACGAGGTTTACAATCGCTGGGGAGCGTTCAAGGAGTCGCAATGGATTGGGCATTCCGGACGTGTGAGAGCGGACCACTACCTGATGATTCAGGACGCCGACTATCAGGAAGCCGCGAAGTGGGAAATCCCTGCACAGGGACACGCGATTTCCTCGAAAGGGAAACGGGCCGACCATGAAAACAGCCGATTGGATGGGATGCTTACGGGATGATTTTTCCCTGCGGTATTCCCTGCAGAAAGGGTCGGAATCGGCTCGCAAGGAGTCGCAAACGGAAACGGCGAGCGCAAAGAAAAAGGCTCGTAAACCTTGAATTTACCAGCCCTTGCGAGAATTTGCTACTTCGTGCGAGGAACACGAAATCAAACCTAAGTGGCGGGGACAGGATTCGAACCTGTGGCCTCGAGGTTATGAGCCTCGCGAGCTACCGGACTGCTCTACCCCGCGATCGTGTGGAGTCGACGCAAGGAATAGTACGGTGAGTGCCACACCTTAACAATCGAATCTGTGTGTATTCTATATTCTCTCCGTTTCCTGTCGAGGGGCGCCGTCAAAAAAGCCGGCAACATCGCTGCGGCATTCCTTAGGCTTCGTCCGGACCGCGATCGGCCAAAACAGACCGACACAGAGTGTTAAGTACACCAATTTTTCGAAAAACTTCGATGTCGTCTCGTCCTTGGGCATCTCCGGGGAAAGTTCGGTTTTTTCGCGGCTTGAATGTGACGACGTTTTTGCGTGATGCGATCTTCGGTTTTCTTCACGGTCTTTCTCCGCCGAGCCTGCTTCCGCCTCTCGCGTCAAGGTGATCGTCGCTTTCGACGACGCGTCGCCTGCGTCCGCCACGCTCTTTTGGTGTCGAAATGTCGTGAACGGCTACTTTTCATGAAACATCAATTACCTCGGGATTTTTACGTTACCGATGCCGTTTCGGTCGCGAAATCGCTTTTGGGCAAATGTTTGGTGCATCGCAGCGCCGAGGGGCGGACTCGCCGTGAAACGGAAAATCGGGTACAATCAAATCGCGGTTTTAGGAAAACAAATTTTATGCCTTAAGTGCTATTTGCTATTATTGACCTTTAGGCTTCCGCCGGAAATTGGCGGGCCAGTTTTGTCATTCTGAACGCAGTGTACTCACGGAGTGAAGAATCTGGCGGATCCGGCAACACGCTTTGCACAGCGGGCGCCGCTTGAAACCAGATGCTTCGGAGTACCTCTGCATGACATGAGTCGGCACGTTATTCATAAACTTGCCGCTTGTTTTCTGGCGG
>JAVBPO010000044.1:0-14696 GCA_031549565.1 Thermoguttaceae bacterium | reverse complement strand
TTAGGAAATCGTCATGCTAAAAAATTTCCCCGCATGAGTCGGCGTTTCACCCCACAAACGCGGGGCAAGCCCCGCCGCTAACGGGGAAATTTTTAGCGGTCTGGTCGTTTCGATCAGCTTTCGGCGAGCGTATCCCATTGGATACCGACGCGGCGTAAAGCGTAACCGAGTTCTTTCATGTAGTCGCCGTAGGAGAACATCCAATGGAAGCCGGGCATGCGTTCGGCGACCAACTGCGACGGCACTTTGTACCGAATATCAATTTGCGTCCGGCAGATCGGGCGGAACGGCGCGTCGATCACTTCACCGATCAGGCCGAGCCAACGCTGCGACTTGAAGTCCGGCGCGATGTTCGTGCAGACGGTCCCGTTGGCGTAGGCGACTTTCGGCGACGCCCCGTAATCCGACTCGAAATGCGTTACGATTCGCGTCGGTTCGTACGTTTTGCCGTCCATCTTGCGCGGGCCGGTGCAGTGGGCCAACGTAATGATCTGGTCGTACGGATACGTCGGGTCGTTGAGGAACACCGGTTTGCCGCAGATGTTCGCCAAAAGCACGCCGGACGGTATCACGACGAAATCGGATTCGCAGAACGCGAGGTATCCGTCGTCGTTGAGCGTGCTGAGCGTCATGCACGCCGCCGTTTTCGAAACTTGCATGATCGTTCCCATACAGGCGTTGATCGTCATGTTTTTACAATCGGCTTCCTGCATGAGCGCCCGGAAAACCTGGTCGAGCAAAAAGCATTTCTCCAAAAATTCCTTCTTGGTTTCCAAAGTGGTATTCGGAATTTTCAGGTAATCGTCGGCCCGTTTTTTCGCCAGTGCGACCGCCTTATCGTTGGCCTGCGCCGCTTCGATCACTTTGGCAAGCTCCGGATACGAAACGTCATGGAACTTATAACCCCAGACTTTTTCGACCAGGGCGGGAACGACGCCCGCCGGCTGAGCCCACGCGGAAGCGCCGCCGATGGTCATGATCTTCGTGTTGCGGCTATTCTTCAAACCGCAGAGCGAACGGAGTCGCCAAGTCAATTCGTCGAGCGAGTCGGTCACGACGTCTTCCGGCAGGATGTGCGGAACCTTTTGCGTATCCGTATGCTGTCGCAAAAATCGCGGCGACACGATTTCGTATTGCAGGTAGACCGGGCCGCTTTTCCAACGCTGGAAAATGATCGCGTCTTTTTCGAAATTTTTCAGCGGATCGATTCCGCCGCCGGCTCCGTAGACGAGGAGCAAATCAGCCTTGGCGATGTCGGGATGATCTTTCATCTGTCCCATGTCGGTCACGGCGGACACTTCGAGGAAATCGACCGGGAAATCGGCATTCTTTTTGATACCGTCCAGTTCTTTCGTAATGTTCGCGACTTCCTGCTGCGCGGTTTCCTTCGAATCGATACCGCCCCAGCTTCGCCAGGAAGTTCCTTCTTGACGCTGCGGCAAATCGTGAACGAGCACCGGCTTAACGACCAGCGGCATACGCGGTTTGGGCATCGGCACGGTATCCGCACCGGCCGCTTCGGCAACGGCGGAGAGCGACAGTCCGCCGAGAAACGCACTTCCGGCCGCGGCTCCGGCCATGAAAGTACGTCGGGTCATCGAAAACAAATTCTCCGGAACGACGGGCAGCGGTTCCGGGCAACAATGGCAATGGACCTTTTTTCCATGAATCATCTCCTGAAGTAAAAATGGATCGGGCCTTGAACGAGCCCGTGGGGAAAACGACACAACCGGAGTATAACAAGTTTTTGGGGGTTCCACAACAGAATTATCCCAGGGGGGGGCTTCCAAATTATGCAGGAGATTTTTGGAGAGTGGGCGCCTCGCCCGCTCAGAGAAAACTTGGAGATTGGTTTGCATGGATTGGTTTGGTTCTGGATGCGAAAATATGTCGAAATTTCACCGAGAAACGTGCGGGCGAGGCGCCCACACTCCATGTCCTATCCTGCGTTTTGGTGGTAGCTGAAGCCGACGAAAAGTGGTAAACTGAGTCTGTTCGCAGATCTATCGTCGGGGTGTGAACCCTCTTGGCATTCCTCAGACGAAACCGCAATTGAACGTCAATCGTTGCACATATTTCATACCGTATAACCCCCCAGTATTTCTCATGAAATCTCATCTCGCTTTTTTGTCAAAATCGCTCGGTTTTTTGATGCTCCTTTCGACGACGCCGCTTTTCGCTTACGACAACGGCGTCGTGCCGACCAACACGCCGCAATCGGCCCGGTTGATGATCGACGATCTCATTCAGACTTTCGGTGAAAAATATCCGAAAGGCGCCGATTTTTTGAAGCGGCTCGACCAAATCGACGCAAAACTGAAGTCCGATCCGAACAGCGCCGCAGCGGCCAGGGAACTCGACACGCTCATCCGGGAAGCGTCGCTGGCCAATCCGTTGCTCGATTTCGATAAAATCCTCTGCGTCCGTCGCAAGCCCGGGCCGTGGGGATCGCTCGGGTTCACGGCACTGAACGCTTACACGAACGACACCATTCCACGGCTCGACTGGGACAACGAACTCGTGGTGTTAAGCGATTTGCGGAAAGAACCGAAAATGACGCCGCTGTACCGGCATCCCCGGAACACGATCATGCGGGATCTCGATCTCCATTTCGACGGCGAGAAAATTCTCTTCTCGTCGATCGACGAACAGAACGCCTGGGCGGTGTACGAAATCGGGATCGACGGAACCGGTTTGAAACGATTATCCCCCGCCGGGGCCGCCGACGTCGATTGGTTCGACGCGTGTTATCTGCCGGAAGACGGCGTAATACTCAGTTGCTCCAACGCCGGATTCCAAGGACTTCCCTGCGTCAACGGCAACGCCAAAATGGCGAACATTTATCGAATCGACAACAACGAAGACAGTGTGCGTCAACTCACGTTCGAGCAGGACAGCGATTGGCACCCCCGCGTGATGAACGACGGTCGGGTCATGTATCTTCGCTGGGAGTACACGGATACGCCGCACTTTTTCAATCGCATTCTCTTTTCCATGCAACCGGACGGGCGTCAACAGAAAGCCCTTTGGGGAAGCGGCAGTTATTTTCCGAGTGCGTACAAACACCCCCGCTCCGTGCCAGGGCATCCGAGTTTGATTCTCGGCGTCGTCAGCGGACACCACTCGCTTCCCGAGTCGGGACGGCTCATGCTGCTGGATCCGAACGTCGGTTCGGCGTATCCATTCCGACACCATCCGGAAAGCAAGGAGTGGGGCCCGCAGGGAACGCATTTGAATATTAATCCGGAAGTGTATCCCGCCGAAGTGACCGGTTGTATCCAGGAAATCCCGGGACACGGTCGGGACGTCGTCGGTAATGTTTACGATAATCAAGGCGGACTCGGCAAGTACACGTTCTTCGCCCCGTATCCGCTGAACGAAAACTACTATCTCATGAGCATGTGGTTGGACCACAAGGGAACCTGGGGGATTTGGCTCGTCGACCGGTTCGACAACATGGTGAAATTGTACGATTTGCCCGACGCCGGACTGTTCGAGCCGATTCCGCTGGTCAAACGCGAAAAGCCGCGGGTTTGGCCCGATCTGACCGTGCCGGGGGAAAAGGAAGCGACGATTTTCATCACGGACGTGTACCGCGGACGGGGACTCCCGGGAATCCCGCACGGAAAAGCCAAGAAGCTTCGCGTGTTTGCGTACCATTTTTGTTATTGGATGACCGGCGGACACGAAGCGGTCGGGCAGGAATCGACGTGGGATATCAAACGCGTTCTCGGAACCGTCCCCATCGAAGAAGACGGTTCGGTCAGCTTCACCGTTCCGGCCAACACGCCGTTTGCGATGCAGGTGCTCGACGAAGACGACCAAGCGATTCAAATCATGCAAAGCTGGACCGTCGCGATGCCCGGCGAAAGCTTGTCGTGTGTCGGGTGCCATGAAAATCCTCGTGACGTGGTGCCGGCCGTGCAAACGATCGCCGCGAAAATGCCGCCGCGAAAACTCGACCCGTGGTACGGCCCGCCGCGACCGTTCGGTTACGAAACCGAAATTCAACCCATCCTCGACGAAAAATGCGTCGGCTGCCATAATGACACCAACAAAGCGGAATGCGGCATCTTATCGTTCGTCGCTCACAACACCGACAATTGGAGAACGGACACGTCATACCAATCGCTCAATCCGTATCTGCGACGGCCCGGCCCCGAAATTGAAATCACGACGAAAGTCCCGATGGATTATCACGCCGGAACCAGCGAACTGATCCAACGGTTGCGACGGGGGCATCACGGCGTCGAGTTGTCTCGGGAAGATTGGGACCGATTCAACACCTGGATCGACTTGAACGTCCCGTATCGCGGCGATTGGAAATCCCCGAAAATGGAGCAGCGCCGGTTGGAACTCCAGGAGCTTTACGCGGACAACGACGACAATCCGGAAGAGGAATTTCGACAAGCCAAAGCGCATCGCAAGGAAGTGAAGCGGATGACCGACGTGCCGCCGGAAAAAATCAAGGAAATGCTCGCCGCCAAAGATGATGGAGTCACAGCCGCGGATTGGCCGTTCGGATATTGGGAAGCGAAGAAACGCCAAGGGAACGAAGCTGCGATGGAAATCGATCTAGGCAACGCCCAAAAGATTCGCCTGGTGAAAATTCCCGCCGGGAGTTTCGTGATGGGTTCCCTCGAAGGATATCCCGACGAGGAACCACGAACTCCGGTTCGGATCGACAAGTCGTTTTGGATGGCGGAGACGGAATTGACGAACGGGCAGTACGCGGTGTTCGATCCCGTTCATGACACCGGCTATGAAAAACAAAACGCGAAAGATCACGTTTCACCCGGCTATATCGCCAACCATCCGGACCAGCCGGTCGCCCGGGTGAACTGGCAGGAGGCGACGGCGTTTTGTCAATGGTTGTCGCAAAAATCGGGGAAAAACGTCAAGCTCCCGACGGAAGCCCAGTGGGAATGGGCGGCCCGGGCAGGACGTGATACCCGACATTTCTTCGGCAACCACCTCGCGGAATTTTCGCAGTATTCCAACCTCGCCGACGCGGGCTTGCGTCAAACGATCCACGATTACGAGGACAATACCGTGGACAAGATCGACCGGCGTTATCCGGAGAATTACATTTCGCAAATCGGTGGTTCCACGATCGCGATTCGTCGGTTTTTCCCCGTCGGACATCCGTTCCCGTTGCGGGAAGACCGGTTCCAGGACAAATCGATCAGCGTCGATTACGTGAAACAGTACGATCCAAACCCGTGGGGACTTTATGACATCATCGGCAACGTGTGGGAATGGACGCGTTCCGATTACGCTCCGTATCCGTACAGCGACGGCGACGGACGAAACGACGGCGATCTCACGAAGAAAAAAATCGTCCGCGGCGGCAGTCATAACGACCGACCGAGCGTGGTCGGCAGCGCGGTGCGGGTTCCCTATGAATCGTACCAAAAAGTCCACAACGTCGGTTTCCGTATCGTCGTCGAAGAGTAAATCCGCCGCAAGAAAGTCCTACGCGAACAAATATCATTCTTGAACACTCCGAAGGATCCTGTTTTGTTTCGAGGCTGCAGCGAATAAATGGTCACGTGTTATACTGCAAACGGCTGGAAAATGCCCTTTTCCATTTTGAGAAAAACCGTTGTCATTCTGAACGAAGTGTACTCACGTAGTGAAGAATCTGGTATATCCGGCCAGCACGCTCTGCATCATGGGCTCTGCTTGAAGCCAGATTCTTCGGAGTACCAAGAATGACATCACTATCATCAAAACGGGGAATTTCTCACCGTTTACAGCCTGAGTGAGTGAGACAGTACACAGCCGGCGATAGTCAAGCTTTATCGAATATTCAGGGCTTGCGGAATCGCGTCGAGAAGTGCCCCGGCGGTTATGGAAGCTTCGCCGAGTTTTTCGGCGGCAAGGTCGCCCGCCAAGCCGTGAAGATGTGCCCCCAAAACCGCGGCGTCAAACGGTGAAAGATGTTGCGCAACCAATCCGGCGATGATCCCGGTCAAAACGTCGCCGCTGCCGCCCGTCGCCATGCCGGGATTGCCGGTGTGATTGATCGCAAACGAAGCGCCGTCGGAAATGATCGTTTCATGCCCTTTCAAAAGCGTGATCGTTCCGGTCTTTGCGGCGAAATCGCGAACCGTTTCAATTCGTTCTTCCTGAGTGGACGGTTCTTCTTTCGGAATCGGTCGGCCCAACAGTCGGGCAAATTCGCCCGGATGCGGCGTCAGGGTTCGCGGAAATTCCGTCTTGCCGAATCCCCGTTCAGCGAGCGCATTCAGAGCGTCGGCGTCGACGATCATCGGTTTGGCAATTTCGCGGTACAATTTCGCGACCAAAGCCGTCAGTCCGAGCGAACGGCCCAATCCCGGCCCGAGCGCGACGACCGTTGCCGTTTCGCACAGCCGCAGGATTTCCCGATAAGCGTCGAGTGAAATGCGACCGGACCGATCCTCGGGAAGCGGGGCGGTCATGATTTCCATGCTCAATGACGCCACAATCGGCAAGATGCCTTGCGCAACGGCGCACTTGACCAAGCCGGCACCGGTCGTTAAAGTGGCCCGACCGGCCAATGCGATCGCGCCGCTCATACCACGACAACCGCCGATGCATAAAACGTATCCGAAGTCTCCCTTGTGAGCGCAAGGAAGACGCTTCGGAAGCGAGATGGGATTCATTTTACACTTTCGGGATCTCGAAACCTTCGCGGCGTTTGCGGGCGATGAAAGTCGAAGCCTGTTCATCGCCGACGATTTTTTCCGCTTTCGGATCCCACTTGATTTCGCGGCCCAAACGCGCGGAAATCGCGCAAAGATGACACGAGTTCATCGCCTGGACGTGTGAGATCACGTCGGAAACCGGCAGGCCGCCTTCCCGGATGCAATCGATGAAATTCCGCTTATGCCAGCCGTCGAATTTCTTGCCGTTAAACAGTTTCGTGAAATCGTCTTCGGTCAGCGAATTTTGCAGTCCGTCTTCGATCGGCTTTCCTTTGATCCGACCGCGATCGACGTGCATGCGGCCTTTGGTTCCTTCGATCAGGATGCCGTTTCCGTCTTTGGAATGGCTGCACACGAGCATTTCGACACCACTGGCGAACTTGCAGGAAATCTCGAACTTGTGCGACGTGTTATAGCAATCGTCGACGGTCGGATAACCGTCCTTGAACGGAACCGGATGCTCCGCGACGATCGGATTGAAACTGATCGGGCCTTGTCCTTCGGCGACTTCGTTGAGCGCCCAGTGGGAGAAGTCGATATGGTGCGCCCCCCAGTCGGTGAATTTTCCGCCGCCGTATTCGTACCACCAACGGAATTGATAATGTACCCGCTCCGGAATGTATTCGACGACCGGACACTGGCCGAGCCACATGTTAAAGTCGAGAGATTCGGGCGGCGTCCCTTTCTTAAACGGTCCACCGACGTCGCCGGGGCCGATGTCGACGGTCAGCTTTTTGATATCACCGAGCATTCCTTTGCGAACCATCAGGCAAGCGGTCGCGAACTGGTCCCGCTGCGAACGCTGTTGCGTTCCGACCTGGAAGACCTGTTTCGGATATTTTTTGACGGCGTTACGGATAAGCTGACCTTCTTCGATGGTCAGCGTGAGCGGCTTTTGGCAGAAAACATGCTTGCCGGACTGGAGTGCTTCGATCGCGATTTTCACGTGCCACGGATCGGTCGTCACGACGGACACGATGTCGATATCGTCACGGTCGAGAATTTTGCGGTAATCCTTGCAGGAATCGGGAGTTCCTTCTTTTTTACCGTCACGGATTTTGCCGATGTTCGGATTGTTCAAAGTCGCGGCGATTCCGTACTCGGAGTCGAGGTCGCACACGGCAACGACGTCGGCGAGGTTCGAGAAATCGTGCGCATCCCCTTGTCCCATACTTCCGACGCCGACGCAACCGATGCGAAGTCGATCGCTCGTCGCCTGAGCCCGGACCGGTTGTGCGCTGGAAAGAATGTAAGGGGTCAAAGCCGCTCCGGCGACCGCCGCGGAGCTGCGTTTCAAAAATTGACGTCGATTGGATTTCATAAAAGGTGGAAGGGGTAAAGGGTTGAAATGAGAAATGAGAAATGAGAAATGAGAAACAGAGCGGGAAGCGTAAGCGAGCGAAAATATCGAAGCTTCCGCGCGCATTGTCGCATTTTCCTCTCGTCGTCGCAAGAGGTTGGTTTTGCGATCTTCATTGGGGAGATTATCTTTCCGGACAACTTGTTTTTGGGAAAGTATTGGATTATCCTTAGGTTCGTTTCCCGTCGATTTTTAATCGACCGCTCAGATAGAAACTCTTACTCCATGGTTACCTATGCCAAAACTTTCACGTAGAACATTCCTCGGAGCGACCGCGGCGACCGTCGCGACTCCGTATCTCATTCCCTCGACGGTTCTCGGCAAGCCGGGACAAGTCGGCGCCAACGACAAGATCGTCCTCGGCCTGATCGGGCTCGGCGGTCGCTGTTCCGGGCTTTATCCGGCGTCGATCCGGCCGACGGCGGCGGCGAAAGTCGTCGCCTGTTGCGACCCGTTCCAACCCAAAGTCAATAATTTTCTCGCCGGTCCTGCCAAAGACGACGGCCTGAAAGGGTACGACGATTTCCGCAAAATGATCGAAGAGGAAAAACTCGACGGCGTTTTCGTCGAAACCGCGACGCACCAGCGGGCCTGGTGCTCGATTATCGCCATGCAAATGGGGTGTCACGCGTACATTGAAAAACCGATGGCGTTGACCATCGCCGAAGGCCGCGAAATGGTCAAAGCGGCCCGAAAATACAACCGGGTTACTCAGGTCGGAACGCAGCAGCGTTCATTGCCGCTGTGCTTGTGGGCGACCAAACTGGTTCAGGACGGAGCGATCGGCAAAATCCAATACATTCGCGCACCGAATTTCGTCGGCCCGAACCAATGGACCGATCAGCCGGGCGAACCGCTTCCGGAAGGCGGAAAAGAAGGCTGGTGGGACACCTGGACGAATCAAGCCGTGTACCGTCCGTTCCATCCGCAACTTTTCTACAACTGGTCGAACTGGTGGGATTACGATGCCGGCGGGCTCTGCTTTGGCGTGAGCGGTTGGGGAACGCACTCCTACGACCAGGTCAACATGACGATGGGCTACAACGAAACCGGTCCAACGGAAATTACGCTCCTGGAAGAGCCGAAGATCGAAAAGTCCGGTAAATATCCGCCGCGAAAAATCGACGATGACGAAACCGGCGCCGATTACTACCGTATGGCCGAAGTGACCGGACCGCGTGGAAAGATCAAAATGAAATTTGCCGACGGCGTGGAACTGCGACTTGAACTCGACGGCGACTGGGGGCCGGGTTTGGGCGCGATTTTCGTCGGCGACAAGGGCAAAATCGAAATCAATCGGCACAAATTGGCATCGAATCCGAAAGAACTGACCAAACCCGTTCCGGACGAATCCCAAAACAAGCGGGACGAGTCGATTTATCACGTTGAGAACTGGCTCGACTGCATCAAGTCGGGCAAGAAGTGCAACGCGGACATCGAGTACGGACAGCGTTCGACGACGATTTGCGAGCTGGTCAACATTACCCGTTCGGTGGGGCTGGTCAACAAGACGCTCCATTGGGATCCGAAAGCGGAAAAGTTCGCCGATTGTGAAGAAGGCAACAAACTTCTCGCCCGGGAACGCCGAAAAGGGTGGGAACTGCCCGATTTGGGATAGTCCTTTCGTGTACATACGGGGTTTTCTTGCTTTAAAAAACCCCGTGATAATAGCACCCCGTTAGCGGCGTGGGCTTGCCCCGCGCTTGTGGGGTGAACAGTGTCAAAATAAATTCCGCATTCACATTCAATATTAGGGGTGATTTTTGTCGGCAAATGCGGCAACTATTTTGACTCTGTTTTCCAAGCCTTTCGCGCAGCCCAGCCCGGGGCAAGCCCCGGCACTAACGGAGGATGCGCGGATGCTCTTCGCCGGAAATTTTTTTCGCGGTCCTTGACAGGTTTTATTGCCGTGATAGATTCATCGCTCCTTTCGGGGACGCGACGGCTCAATGAGTCTGCGACGAGCAAGATATTTGGTAATTAGGAATCAGGACAAGCAAGCGGAGAATAGCCGTGTCAGTATCGGGAAATGAAATCATTCGCATTCGAATGGAAGCTTACGACCACACCGTTTTGGATCTGAGCGCCAGTGAAATCGTGGATACTGCCAAGCGGACCGGTTCCGTTGTGCGTGGCCCGATTCCACTTCCCACCAGGGTTGAACGATATACGGTTTTGTCCAGCCCTCATGTTGATAAAAAAGCTCGACAGCAATTTGAGATCCGAACACACAAACGTGTGATCGACATCCTCCAATCGACCGCCAAAACGATCGATGCCCTGAATAAGCTGAATCTCCCCGCCGGTGTCGATATCAAGATTAAGGCCACTGGTTCGAGGTAAACGTCAAAAGTACAGGGTGTGCATCGTCATCCAATAGGTCGGCGGCCGAAGACTGGTACGGCTACCGGAACAGTAAGCGAGAGAACCAGTCCTCAGCTCCTGACGAAACAATACAATGAGCATCGGATTACTCGGACAAAAGGTCGGCATGACCCAGATTTATCTGGAAGACGGTAAAGCCGTTCCGGTTACGGTTATTCAGGCGGGGCCCTGCTCGGTTCTCCAGTTGAAAAATTCCGCCCGCGACGGATATGAAGCCGTTCAGCTCGGATATAAAGATATGCCCCGACGTTTGGCCAGCAAGAGCCGGCGAGGACACGTCGCCAAGCTCGAAAGTAAAAGACAAAAACGTCTCGCCACGGCAGGCATCGAAGCGCTCCCCAAAGCCGACTGCGAGCCGAAAAAAATGATTAAAGAGTTTCGGATCCCGATCGAAGGATTTTCCGTCGGTCAGGTCATTTCCGTTGACGTGTTCGAGGGGGTTCTCTCGGTCGACGTGACGGCGACCAGCAAAGGTTGCGGTTACTCCGGTGTCATGAAGCGACATAACTATGCCGGACAACGTGCGACTCACGGTGTCAAAAAGTGCCACAGGCACCTCGGCAGTACCGGTTGCAGTGCTTTCCCGAGCCGGACGCCGAAAGGCAAAAAAATGCCGGGCCAATACGGAAACGACAAGGTCACGGTCAGAAATCAGAAGGTGGTTTACGTCGACACGGAAAACAACTTGATCTTGGTTCGCGGCGCGGTCCCCGGACCGAGCGGCGGGTTCGTGACCATTAGCCCGACGAATTATCTGCCCGCCCCGAAAGCGAATCCTTGGAAGATCGCGAAAAAGGAAAGTTGATTTTGGCGGCGTAGTGATCCATTTCGTTAGTTTATTCAAGAGCAGGTGATTTCATGGTTAGTTTGCCGATTTACGATATCAACGGAGCTCAGCTCGGAAATTTCGAGGTCGATCCCGATACGATCGCTCCGAAGATCAGCAAACAATTGCTCCACGACGCGGTTGTCATGTACATGGCGAACCTTCGGCAAGGGTCGGCTAAGTCGAAGACCCGTGCGGAAGTAAAGGGTGCGAAAAAGAAAATGTATCGGCAAAAAGGAACCGGTAACGCCCGGGCCGGACATCGTCGAAGCGGTGTGCGTCGCGGCGGCGGGCACATTTTCGCCAAATCGACACGGAACTGGTATTACCGATTGCCTCGCAAGGCCTTGCAGTCCGCGACCCGGATGGCGATCGTCTCGAAAATCAACGAAAACAAAGTGACGTTGATCAGCGAACTGAAGATGAACGCCCCCAAGACGAAACTCATGGCAAAAATCTTAGACGCCTTGAAATTGAACGGGACCTTGCTCATTGCGATCGACGCTTACGACGTGAACACGTATAAGAGTGCCCGGAACATTGAAGGGGTTCGGATCCTGCCGGTCTCCGAAATCAACGCCTACGAAATTTTGCGTCCGAAAAAGATCCTGATGACCAAAGCAGCTCTGGAATCTTTCGTGACGAAGAAACAAGACAACTAATTTTACATATCGGTCGCACCGAGCGCTGCGAGAGAGGGTAGAACGATGCCAAGACAAGTCGACGTAACCAAGAGCAAACTGAAACTGGAGCCGTATCAGGTCATTACCAGACCGATCGTTACGGAAAAAGGCTTTCACCTCGCCGAACACCGGAATATTTATTCGTTCGAGGTCAACAAGATGGCGAGCAAGCTGGATATCAAAGAAGCCGTCGAAAAGCTCTTTGAGGTCAAAGTGCTTGAAGTGAAAATCCAAAACCGCAAAGGGAAGAAAAGACGGACGCGTCGCGGCATCGGAGTGCAGCGCTCTTGGAAAAAAGCGTTGGTTAAGCTCGACGCGGAAAGTCGTATCAATTACTTCTAGTTTTGCGTTCAACGAATCAACCCACAGCACGGCTTGGAAAAGGCGGCTTAGAAACTAACTTATCATGGGCGTTAAGAAATACAAACCGAACAACGCGGCTCGTCGTAACATGAGCGTCAGTGACTTCAAGGAACTGACGCCGGGAGCGAAACCGGTTAAGGCACTGCTTCGCAAGAAGATCCGTTCGAGCGGTCGTAACAATCACGGTGTCATTACCGTTCGGCATCGCGGCGGCGGACACAAGAAGCAATACCGTATGATCGACTATCGTCGCAATAAAGACGGTGTCGCGGCCAAAGTCGCCGAAATTCAATACGATCCGAACCGTAAAGCCCGTATCGCTCTTTTACATTACATCGACGGGGAAAAACGGTACATCATTTGGCCGGAAGGTTTGAAAGTCGGAACCATGCTCAACAGCGGTTCCGGAGCCGCGCCGATCGTCGGTAACTGCCTGCCGATCAGCGAGATTCCGCCGGGAACTGAAATCCACAATATCGAATTGCAGCCCGGTCGCGGTGGCGTTATGTGCCGAACGGCCGGTTCCAAAGCCACACTTGTCGCTCGTGACACCGGTTGGGCTCAGTTGAATATGCCCAGCGGTGAAATTCGTCGTGTTCCCTCTTCCTGCCGTGCAACGATCGGTGTCGTCGGTAATTCCGAACACATGAACATCGTGATCGGCAAAGCCGGTCGTAAGCGTTGGCTCGGTCGCCGCCCGCATGTTCGCGGTTCTGCGATGAACCCGATTGATCACCCGCACGGTGGTGGTGAAGGTCGTACCAAAGGCGGTCGACATCCCGTGAGTCCGACCGGTAAGCCGACCAAGGGAACTTCGACGCGGAAAAAACGGAAACCCACAAATAAGGCGATTATTCGCCGTCGTCGCAGTCGTCGCTACGGAATTTTGAAACTGTCGTAAACAATTAAGGATCATCACAGAGCAGGAACGATACATCACAAGCGAAAACAATGAGTAGATCATTAAAGAAAGGCCCGTTCGTCAACGCAAAGTTGTACGCGAAAATCGAAAAACTCGAAGCCGCGAACAAAAAAGAACCTGTGAAAACGTGGGCCAGGGCTTGTACTGTCGTTCCGGAATTCGTCGGACACACGTTTTTAGTCCATAACGGTAAAGCTCACGTCAAAGTTTTCATTACCGAAGAAATGGTCGGACACAAGCTCGGCGAATTTGCCCCGACGCGTATTTTCCGAGGACATGGCGGTAAAGGAAAACGCTAAACACCTCTTCGGTTCAACGAATACAACGAATCATTTATCATCAAGAACAATGTCGTACATCGCCAAACATCGATTTGCTCAGATCAGCCCGAGGAAGGTTCGGGTCTTTGCGGACTTGATTCGGGGAAAATTCGCCGACGAAGCACTGGAGATTCTCAGTTGTTACCCGAATCGTGGAGCACGCCTGTTCGAGTCCGTTATTCGTAGTGCGATGCACAATGCGGAAGACCTTCGTGAATCGAACATCAAATACTTGACGATTTCCGACGTTCGCGTCGACTCCGGTCCGTACTCGAAAAGATGGCGACCGAAATCCCGCGGTTCCTCGACCGTGATCATGAAGAGAACATCACATTTAACCGTCGTTTTGGATTAGCCCTTCAGAAACAGACCAAATACAGACCAAGAGATTAGCAATGGGTCAAAAAGTCAATCCGGTCGCCTTTCGGACCGGGATTATGGAAGATTGGAAAAGTCGTTGGTACGCCTCGAAACGGGAGTTCTCCGATCTGCTTGTTGAGGACAAGAAGATTCGCGACTTCATCAAAGGACGCAAAGACGCTTCAGAACGCCGCGAATTAGCAGGCAGACCGCTTTACCCTTCCATCGCGAAAATCGAAATCGAGCGAACCCGGGACGAAGTTCGCGTTATCCTTTTCTCCGCGAAGCCCGGCCTTTTGATTGGTCGTAAGGGGGAAAAAGTCGAAGAGCTGCAAAACGATTTGCAAAAACTGACCGGACGACGCATCAATCTGAAAATTGAGGAAGTCGTCAACCACGAAATCGTGGCCCAGCTCGTCGCCGAGGACATCGCCGATCAGCTTGTGAAACGATCCAGTTTCCGTCGGACGATGAAAAGGTCCATGGAATTGGCAATGGAAAACGGAGCCAAAGGGATCAAGATCCAGTTGGCGGGTCGTTTGGGCGGAGCGGAAATGGCTCGTTGCGAAAAGCAAATCGCCGGCTCCATTCCTCTCTCGACGTTGCGGGCGAAAATCGATTACGGGTTCGCGGAAGCGAAAATTGCACAGGGCCATATCGGCATTCAAGTTTGGATCAACCAAGGCGATTATAACGAGGAGAATAAAGATGGCGCGAATGCCCAAACGAGTCAAACATCGAAAAATCCAAAGAGGTCGTATAAAAGGTAATGCGACCCGGGGTAA
>JAVBPO010000070.1:0-49783 GCA_031549565.1 Thermoguttaceae bacterium | reverse complement strand
CATCCTTGCCCCTCCTTATCGCATCCTGCGTCGGAAAAAGCCGTTCCTATTTCATCACCGCCGAGACCGGCCAGTGAAGGAAGGGCGTATTCTAACAGAAAACCGGTTTCTCGATCAAGAGCAATTTTTCAATCAGAGCGGTTTCGCAGAGCGGGAAGCGTAAGCGAGCGTAAAATCAGGGCGGGAAGCATAAGCGAGCGTATTTAACGATCTGCCAACGCGAACGCGACTCGAACCGCTTCAATCAGGCTGCCGGGGTCGGCGAGTCCTTTTCCGGCCAAGTCGAACGCCGTTCCGTGCGCGACGCTGGTGCGAATGATCGGCAAACCGATCGTGATATTGACCGCCCGATACATGCCGAGCAGTTTCAACGTGATATGCCCCTGATCGTGGAACATTGCGACGACGGCGTCAAAGCGACCGTTTTTCGCTTGAACCATGATCGTATCCGCCGGGAACGGACCTTCGATCTCCAGACCTTCCGCTTGGGCACGTTCGACGGCGGGGCGAATGATCCGAATCTCCTCGTCGCCGAACAGACCGTTTTCACCGGCGTGCGGGTTGAGCGAACAGACGCCGATTCGCGGCCGGGCTCGCTTGATTTTCGACGTGAAATCGTGGATCAGCCGCGATTTTTGGAGGACCGAATCGACTGTGATTTCGTCGAACACGTTTTTCATTGCCGTGTGAAGCGTGACGTGAACGACCGCGAGTCCATCTTTTCCTTTCAAGCACTCGCCCGGACCGAGGTAAAGCACCATCGCGAAATCGTCGACGCCGCATTTTTCCGCCAATATCTCCGTATGCCCGGGATAATGGAATCCGGCAAGGTTCATCGCTTCTTTGTGAATCGGAGCGGTGATGATTCCGGCGACTCGGCCCGACTTGGCCAGTGTGATCGCCGCATCGATCGCATCGTAAGCGGCTTTTCCGGCTCGTGCATCGACTTGCCCGTAGGCGACTTCGGCTGCGGAATCATCGACGACTTTCAGGCAGGGGATCACGTTGGCGGATGCTTTCCCGAAAATCTCGTCGATTTCCACGATGTCCAGATCGATCTTGCGCAGCTTTGCCGCGCGACGCAGAATCTCCGGATGTCCGAGCACGACCGGAGAAGCCGGAGTCGCCGCAACGATCTGATTCCAACCGGCAACAATGATCTCCGGCCCGATTCCGGCAGGATCCCCTTGAGTGATAGCAAGATGAGTCATGAAATGAATATACCGTTTTCGGGAGGAACGATTACCCCCCAACCGCAAAATGAAATTCCGTTGCGTTTGCCAACCAACGCCGTTAAGTATTTCCTGGGACCGCAGGCATCTTGCCTGCACCTGGGTCTATGGGCTTCCAGCCCGTAGTGACCCCACGGCAGGCTGGAAGCCTACCGACCCAGATGCAGGCTGGAAGCCTGCGGTCCCAGGTTTCGAAACTTAACGGCGTTGTTTACCTACCAGTCTTATTCCTATTCTCATTCCGTAAAAGACGGTTACAATAGGGAAAATTATCCTTTTTTCCTTGCTCGACCCATGAAAATACGTACCCGATTCGCTCCCAGTCCGACCGGTTATCTGCATATCGGCGGCGTTCGTACCGCTCTTTTCTGCCGCCTGTTCGCCAAAAAGCAGGGGGGGGATTTCATTCTCCGGATCGACGATACCGATCAGCAGCGGAACGTCGACGAAGCCCTCGCTCCGATTCTTGACGGTCTTCACTGGCTCGGAATCGATTGGGACGAAGGTCCCGGCGTTGAAGGGCCGCACGCCCCGTATTATCAATCGCAACGGAAGGATAAATATCAAAAAGCGGTCAATCGGTTGATCGCCCAAGGATTCGCGTACAACGATTACGCCTTGCCGGAAGAAATCCAAGCGGAGCGGGACGCGGCCGTCGCGGAAAAACGGACGTTCGTGTACAGCCGCAAATTCATGGCCGAAACGACCGCGGACAAAATCCGGTTCGAAAACGCCGGCCGCAACGCCGTCGTACGGCTCAAGATGCCTCGGGAAGGAAAGCTCGTGATCGACGACCTCGTTCGCGGCAAAGTTGAATTCGAGTGGGCCAACGAACAGGACCACGTGATCCAACGCGCCGACGGGTCGTTCATTTATCATCTGGCGAACGTCGTCGACGACGAGGATTTCGAAATCTCGCACGTGATCCGGGCTGAGGAACATCTCTCGAACACGCCCCGGCAGATTTTTATGATCCAGTCGCTCGGATATCGCTTGCCGCAATACGCCCATCTGCCGTTCGTCGCCGAGCCGGGCAGCAAGACGAAATTGAGCAAACGCAAACTCGACAAGTACCTGAAAAACAAGGACTTCGCCGACTTGGTCGAACACGGCAACCGGATCGCGAAGAAGATCGGACTCGAAACGACCGCCGACGGCTTCAACCCGGTGATCGTCGATTTTTACAAACAGGTCGGATATCTGCCGGAAGCGATCGTCAACTACCTCGCGCTGCTCGGTTGGTCGCTGGACGACAAGACGGAATTCTTCCTGCCCGACGATTTGACCCGGCTGTTTTCCATCGATCGCGTGATCAAAGGAGCCGCATCGTTTGACGCCAAGAAACTCTTCGCGTTCCAGGAGATGCACATGCAAAAGAAAACCGTCGACGAAAAATACGACCTCTGTTTGCCGTTCCTGCAAAAAGCCGGGCTGATCGCGACATCTGACACCACGTTCATTAAATCGCTCATTGCCGCCGCCGGAGAACGCATCCGGGTCGCGGGGGATATTTTGGATTTCGACGACTTCTTCCAACCGGACGACGCGTTTGCGTACGACGAAAAAGCGTTGGAAAAACGGATCACGTCCGACCCGACTGCGAAAGAGTTGTTGGCGGCGTTTCGGGAAAAATTATCGCAAATAGAGGAGAACCAATTCGACGCGCCGGCGTTGGAAAAAGCAGCGGGCGAATTTCTCGAAGAGAAACAGATCAAAATCGGCCAAATCATCCACGCGGTTCGGGTCGCGACGACCGGCAAAGCGGTCGGCTTGGGCCTGTTCGAAACCCTCGCGATCCTCGGTAAAACCCGCGTTTTGGCAAGAATCGCAAGGACGTTAAACAAATAAATCACCCCTTCGCATAAAATGAATCCCGAAGAAAGAATCGAAACACTCAGAAAACAACTCGGCTCGAAGGTCCTTATTCTCGGGCATCATTATCAACGGGAAACGGTGATCCGACACACGGACCTGCGCGGCGATTCCTACCAACTCAGCGCCGCTGCGGCCCAGCGGACCGATTGCGAAGCGATCGTGTTTTGCGGCGTTCATTTCATGGCCGAGACCGCCGATATTTTGGCGAATCGTCCGCAACAGATCGCCGTGCGAGGCGGACGCCGGGTCGATGTGATCCTGCCCGAGCTGACCGCCGGGTGCGATATGGCCGATATGGCGTCAATCGAACAAGTGGAAAAATGCTGGAGCGAACTGTCCCGATTCGTCGACGTTTCACAGGTCGTTCCGATTACGTACGTCAATTCGACCGCGGAACTGAAAGCGTTTTGCGGCCGCAACGGCGGAATCGCGTGTACGTCCAGCAATGCGACGGCCGTTTTGCATTGGGCCTTGGAGCAAAAGAGCCGCATCCTGTTTTTCCCGGACCAGCATCTCGGGCGCAACACGGCGTCACGGATGGGAATCGACGAAAAAAACATGCCGCTTTGGTCCCCGAATCTCCCCGACGGCGGCCTGTCCCGGCAGGAAATCGAACAGAGCCGGGTTCTCCTTTGGGACGGATACTGTTACGTTCACCAGCGTTTTACGCCGGAGCAGGTTGACGCCGTTCGAAAAGAGTTCCCGAAAATCCAAGTGATCGTCCATTTGGAATGCCGCAAAGACGTCGTCGACAAAGCGGATGACGCCGGATCGACGAAATTGATTCTCGAAAAAATTACCGATTCGCCCCCGGGAGCGCAATGGGCGGTCGGGACCGAAGCGAATATGGTCGACCGGCTGATCGCGATGTTCCCGGACAAAATGATCCGACACCTTTCGCCGGAGCCGAGTTTTTGCGATACTATGGGACGGATCACACCGGAAAATCTCGCGTGGAGCTTGGAATGCCTCGCCGCCGGACGACCGCAGAACATCATCCGGGTTCCCGACCCGATCGCCGCGGACGCCTTGGTTTGCCTGGAACGAATGCTCAACGCGAGAGCGTGATTTATTCGTGCGAATTTCACGGGTTGGCCGAATTGAAAATCCGTCGCTATGCACTTTCGTATTTTTCATGGAGAGTGTCATGACACAATCTCGCATATCATGCGCATTGACATTTGCTTTCCTCTGTGCCGGTCTTTTCGCACGGGAAAGCGAAGGAACGCGGGAAAATTCGTTACTGCTGAACGGCTCGTGGGAATACGTCCTCGGCGACGGAACGGAAAACCATGAAGCCGCTTCAAATCAGGAGGCTGGCGACTGGAAACGGATCGAATTGCCACAAACGGGATTGCCGTTCAAAGATGCCAACCACGACACGAAAATCATTTGGGTACGCAGAACCTTCCAGTTGAAGCCGGAACAAGCCGGTTCCCTTGCCGTGCTGCGATGGAATCGGATCGCCAATGGTGCCGAAGCGTTCATCAATGGGAGAAAAGTCGGTGAAA
The DNA here is from genome assembly GCA_031549565.1 of Thermoguttaceae bacterium. Lineage (GTDB taxonomy): Bacteria > Planctomycetota > Planctomycetia > Pirellulales > Thermoguttaceae > JAVBSX01. The sequence continues at coordinate 45,165 of JAVBPO010000070.1, read as the reverse complement.
ACGAACCGACAGGACCGTACCAGGTGCTTGTCGAGCCCGGCGTGCTGCAATCGGGCGAAAATCAAATCGTCCTGATAATTCGTGGTGCCGCGGGTGTGCGGAGAAGCCAAAGCGGCAACCCGATGTTTCCCTGCGGGTTCGGAGTCGGACCGCCGGAAGTGACCGACGACATCTGGATCGACTTCGCCGAGGACGCCTACATGAAATGGGTACTCGCGATTCCCGATTTGAAAAACGAATCCGTGAAAATCCGCGTGACGCCGGTCGGTTTCAAAAAGCTGGACGACCTGCACATCACGGCGCAAGTCGCTCATTGGATTCCGGCAACGGAAGGCGTGGACATTAAACCTGGCCGGATTTGGACATCGAACGACGTCAAAGCCCGCCTCCGCCCCGATCCCGATCCGCTCGGCGGCGAGCATTTCACCGTGGAAGTTCAGATGCCGGGATTTCAAAAATGGGATTTTGAACGGCAACCGCTTTACAAGGCCCGTGTCAAGCTCTCGAAAGACGGCAAAACGCTGGATGAAACGACTTTCCGTTTCGGAATGCGGGAAATCGGCGTCAAAGACGGCAACTACATACTCAACGGCAAAAACCTCTGGCTTCGCGGTTCCAATCTCGTCTTCGAATGGAATTGGGGTGACACCATCACGGGTAAGGAAATCGATTATCTCGTGACCGAAGCGCGGGAAATGAGCATGAATTCGTTCCGGACGCACACGCAGCCGCCGAACCGCAAGTGCAGCGACGTTTGTGATGAATACGGCACCATGATCCTTGCCGAATTCCCTGTGTTGTACAATTACCAGGACTACAAGTTCACGCCGGCGGAATACGCAATCTGGCACCGCAACGTGCTGACCGACTCGGCGGGCTGGATGGCACGCTTGTGGAACCACCCGTCGGCGATCATGTGGGTGCTGTCCAACGAATCGCAGGGGGACAACAAGTGGGAAGAAACCGTGTTCCAGGATTTCGTGAACGGTCTCGATCCGACGCGACCGACGATGCGGACCGGAACGACGGGCACGAAAGAGAATCTCGACGTCCATACATGCGGCAACATCACCGACACCATCGAGGGCGAATTCCTTGCGAATATGTCGCATTGGGTCAAAGAGATGGGAAACCGTACCTTGACGAATTCGGAATACATGAACTATTTCGGTCATCCGAACACGCAATGGGCCGGGATCGACGACCAGATAGCCAATGATATCGCCGTCGCCCAGATCGGTGCCGAACATACCGAAGCGATGCGGAGAGCGAGAATTGACGCCATATTGCCGTACATGTACGCAGGCTGGACACGAACGAGACTTGCCGCACGGGTTCGACAACGAGGAACGGGCAGTGCCGTCTGGAAATCTCAGTACGCTTCACCGTTGTCGGCGGCCTGGCACAGTTCGCTTTCCCCCGTGCTGGCAAGTCTCGATCTGTTCGATCCGGATTACTTGACTGGACAGGAAGTTTCGACGGATCTGTATTTGATCAACGATTCCTGGCATGACGCCTCAGTTCACATTGATCTTCTCCTGACGAAAGAGAATCCCGAGTGGATTCCGGAAGCGGAATGTTTCGAACGTCCGGTCGCCCGTTGGAGTCATGATTTTAAGATCAATGCGGATTCGGTCGAGAAAACATCGGTCCAATGGCAACTGCCGAAGGAACAAGGGAATTACTGGTTGACGGCACGACTGACCGGCGTTGAAGGCCGTCCCGTTTTGAGCCAACGATTCGTAAGAGCCGTAGACGCACCGAAACCGCCCGAGGGGTTGCTGGATAAGACTTTCGTAATTCTCGGGTCGGATGAAAATTCCGATATGTTTTTCAAATCGATGTGTTTCAAAACCGCTGCGATAAACGATCTTGAAAAACTTGATCCGAAAACATATATTGTCGTGGCATGGAATGCGGAAAAGCTGACGCCGGCAGAAAAGACCGATTCCAAACGTCTGTGTGAATTTGCCGAAAACGGCGGTAAGGTAGTCGTGCTTGCGGCACCCTCCTGGAACTGGCCGGAATTGTGTGACGTCAAAATCGAAGGGAATCAGAGGTTCAGCCGTGTTTTTATCAATCCCGACTTTTCAGGAAAACTTGTCGGGATTGATCCGAATTGGCTGATTCGCTGGAACGGTCTTCCCGGAACGGTCGCTTACGGCAAACTGAAAGGAAAAGCGATGGAAGACGCAAAAATCCTCCTCTGGGCGAAAGAACAGACGACGGCCGTTATGGCGTCAGTTCCCATAACCTCCGGAAAAGGGCGAATAGTGTTTTCACAGCTCGATTTTCAAGATCGCGTCAATGTGTCCGGCGAAAATTACGACCCGGCAGCCGCCAAAGTATTGCTTCATTTACTGGAAGGTGAGTTATGATTAACGGAACGACGAGTTTCGCATTTCGAGAAAAAAAGTATCGACATTGATAATAGCACGACATTCACACCTCACACTTGCCCCAAAAGATCATGACCACGAATAATCCGTATCTATTGAGATCGCTATTGACCGTAACGGTCGCATGGTTCGCGTTTTCGACATCGCAGGCCGTTTTCGCTCAATCGTCGGCGACGCCGCACGTGCGACTGGAAGAACGTGTTTTTAAGGATGAAAACGGGCCGTTTCTGGGATTGGGCATCACGTACATGTCGGCGATGTACCAACATAAACATGATCACGATCGTTTTTTGAAAGATATGGAATGTTTCAAAAAGAGCGGTTTTAATTTCATCCGCATCCTTTCCATGGTGGCATGGGAGGATTTGGAAATCGCGCCGTGTTCTTTCGACAATTCGCGAAAACGTCACATCGAACAGTGGCCGGATTACGACCGGCAACTTTCCCGTTTGATTGATACCGCCTACGACGATTACGGTGTACGGGTCGAATTGACGATCTTCGCCGACGCCCAAATCGTGATGCCGGACGAAAAGCAGCGCTATGCCCACATTGATCGAGTCTTGGAAATCGTGAAAGGACGCGAACACAAGATCGTGTTCCTCGAAGTCGGGAACGAGGCCTGGCAAAACGGATTCCCGGGAAAAGAAGGCGTCGCGCAACTCAGGGCGATGGGACGATATATCAGACAGCGCACTCCTGTTCTCGTCGCTTTAAGCGCGCCTTATGACACCGCTCGTGAAACGGTGCGGGAACTCTACCACGACAGTGACGCCGATTTGGCAACGCTCCATTTTTCACGCGACCGTCGCAAAGAATCCGGTTGGTATCCCGTCCGGGAATGCTGGGACAGTGTGGAAGAGCTTCAAATGCCGATCTGCAGCAACGAACCGATCGGTCCCGGCTCTTCCGTCGCTTCCGAGGACGATCCGACGCGGCTCGTCTGCGCACCGGTTTTTGCATGGCTTGCGGGATTGCCGGCTTATGTTTATCATACTTCCGCCGGAGTGTACGGTAAAGAACAATTCCAAGACATGGCGGCGATCACGTGCTTTTCGCATTTGCGCACGATTCTGCCGCCGGACACCCCCAATTGGAATCGATTTGACGCCGCTCAAACGAACGGGCCCTTGAAGTTTTTCATCGAGCGAACCGTGAACGGATCGACAGCGGACGATTCGCCCACCTCACAGGGGTGTCTCTATTGTCCCGGTGCCGCGAAAGAGAACGAATTCATTCTCGCTCCGATGGGACTGTTCAAGGAGGGGATGGAATTGTACACTGAAGAAGCGGTTCGATTTCAGGTTTACGATCCCTCGACCGGAAAAATCGTCCTTTCCGCCGAAGCTCAACAAGGGGACACATTCGTATTGCCTTACGGATTCGGAGCGTACATAATTAAAGGGACGACGGAGAAATGATCGTAAAAAGCGCACTTTTGAATGACGTACTTAACCATGTTCAAGTTTCGTTCCCGCAAAGCGTTTACTCTCGTTGAAGTTTTGATCGCGCTGTTGCTTATGTCGGTCGTGATGATCATGGTCGGGTTCGCGATCGATTCGAATATGCGGCTGCTTGATTCCGCTCGAACAGAAGTCGAAGAAACGCAGCTTGCCCGGGCTCTGCTGGAAAAAATCTCCCGGGACATCCGCAGCGTGGTCGTCGCGAAAAAAGAGGAAAACCTTGCCGTCGATACGAGCATTTTCGATTCGATGCTCGAAAGCTCCTATGGCGTCGATTCCTCGATGCTCTCGCAAAGCGGCCTCGGCAGCTCTTCCGATTCTTCGTCCGCTTCCGACACGGAAACGGCGACCGATCTGACGGAAGTGCCCGATTCCGGAACCGTCGTTGGCACCATGCCGGGGATTTACGGGAGCAGCGATTGGATTCAAATCGACACAGGCCGGCTGCCGCGCGGCGAGACCTTTCGTACAACCTGGGTGCTTGCCGAAGGAACGTCGTTGGGAGACCGCACGAGTCCGACGAAAACGGCGTTTTATTATCTCGGCAGTGATACCGGAATGCTTACCGCCGCGGAATCGACGGAAGAGCGTGTCAGCGGCTCGCTCGGGACTCCGACGGATCGATATTCCGTACAGTACGGACTCTACCGCCGCCAACTGGACCGGTATGTCTGCAAATACGCCGAGGAGAACGGCTTGGATTCCGAGTACGAAAACTATGACGAAGCGCTCGCCCCGGAAGTGGAAGGGATCCTGTTCGAATATTACGACTCGGAAAACGAAGAATGGCTCGAATATTGGGATATGGACGAAATCGGGGCGCTCCCCGCCGCGGTTCGCGTGATTTTACACCTCCGGAAAAAATCCGTTCCCCGCCGATCAATGCTCGGGTATTCTCAAGACGAGCCGCAAATTCTCACGTTCTCGACGGTCGTCCCGATGCCGCTCTCCTACGTCGCCCCGCAACAGGAGGAGGAAGGGGACGATACCACGGATTCGTCCGGCACTGCGACGGATCAGACGACCTCGACGTCCAATTAAGGACAAAAAATAAGTGAAACGGTACGGAGAATCCGCGGATAAAAATTTTCCTGTTCACGTTTTCGCGGTTGATTTTCCCGTGATCCCGGCCTATTATGGACCGTTCTCTCGTTCCGCGATAAAATTCATCCCAGGAGACAATGACAATGGCGAAAGACGGTAAAGTGTTTAAGGTGGCGATGGTCGGGTTGGGGTTCGGGGCGGAATTCATACCCATCTATAAAGACCATCCCTTGGGGGAAGTCCATGCGGTATGCCAACGCAACAAGCAAAAACTCGACCGGATCGCGGAGGCTTTTGAAATTCCGAAACGATACACCGATTTCGAGAGCGTGCTCAAAGATCCCGACATTGATTTCGTACACATTAATACGCCGATTCCGGACCATGCGCCGATGTCCCTTGCGGCCTTGCGGGCGGGGAAGCATGTGATGTGTACCGTTCCGATGGCGACGACGATCGACGAATGCCGCCAGATCGTCGAACTGGTGCAAAAAACCGGGCTCCGGTATATGATGGCCGAAACGGTCGTCTATTCCCGGGAGTTCCTTTTCATCCGCGACATGTACAGGAAAGGTGAGCTTGGCGACATCCAGTACATGCAAGCTTCGCACCCTCAGGACATGGACGGTTGGCCGGACTACTGGGAACGGATGATCCCCATGCATTATGCGACGCACGTCGTCAGTCCCGTCCTGGGGTTGGTCAACGGCGTCGCGGAGTATGTCTCCTGTTTCGGATCCGGGAAGGTGCGCGACGACATCGCCCAAAAATCGGGCAACCGTTTTGCCGTGGAGTCGTGTCAACTCAAAATCAAGGACACGGACATCGCCGCGCACATCTGGCGATTTCTATATGATACCGCCCGGCAGTACCGTGAAAGTTTCGATGTTTACGGCACGAAAAAGAGTTTCGAATGGTCGTTGATCGAAGGCGCGGAGCACATCGTCCACACGGCGAAAAAGCCGGAAAAGGAGATTCCAAGCACGGTGATCGTGCCGGATTTCGCGCACCTTCTGCCGGAACCTATTCGTCGTTTCACCCGATCCATCCAGGACGCGGAGCATCTGTCTTTCATCCAAGGGGGCGGGCACGGCGGCTCGCATCCGCATTTGGTGAACGAATTTCTTTCCGCACTGGCCGAGGACCGCGATCCGTGGCCCAACGCCGTGCAGTCGGCAAATTGGACGTGTGTCGGGCTTTGTGCTCACCAATCCGCCAACGAAGGAGGTGCGATCGTTCGCCTTCCCGAGTGGAGTTTGAAATAGAGGCCGATAATTCGGTAGAGGTCGTCATTGAAAGACATCCGATGAAACGCGTGCGTATAATCGGAAAACGCACCGTTAGCGCCGGGGCTTGCCCCGGGCTGGGCTGTGCGAACGGCTTCATTTAAGCTCGACTTATGCCAATTTAGGCAAGGTAGGAAAATGTGGAACAGTCTGAAAAACAAGGTGTCCCGTAATTTTTGGTATCACCCGATTTGAACCCCTCTTTCAAAGCGGGTGTTCAATCCAAAACTGCCGACATTGTTTTTACCGTGTTTTTGCAGTTTTCCTATCTTAAATTTTGGCAAAAGTCGAGTTAAGGGCGTTTGGCAGGGCGCGACGTTTCACCTCACAAACGCGGGGCAAGCCCCGCCGCTATCGGAACGGGCTGATTGATCGAGGATCAAACCAAATACACCGCTACGGGTTGATCCGGATCACGTTTTTGAACAACGATTTGCTTTCGTTGATCTTGCCTTCGTTTCCGAAGACGCAGATGTTGTCCTGCTTCATTGCCTTGTCGAGGATTTCGCCGAAACCGCGTAGGTCGTCCACGGTCGTCGAGAGAACCTCGTCCCGTTCTTTCTGGACTTCGTCCTGCGCGATTCCGATGATGTACCGCGCGGCGGCGCGGGCGCCTTTTTCCGCCGGGGTCGTCGGTCTGTCCATCGACCCACTGGTCGCGATGATCGCCTTGGTCAAGTCAAGGTCGGACATTTCCAATTTCTCGACGAAATTCCCCGTCCCGTCGAAAATTCCGACAGTCCGCTGTAAATGGGGATCACGGAACGACATGAATGAAAACAAACCGGTCCGATCCACGGAAAAACCGCTTCCGTACGCCCCGCCTTGGACGCGGATGTTGTTCCAGAGGTATCCGGTTCGCAGGATGTTCGAAAGAACGTTCATTTTTCCGGAATAGGTTCCGCCGACCGTTTTGTAGTCCGCAGCTTTGGCGACGTACTGAACCTGCGACGGAATCACGACCGCTTCGTTACGCTGGTCCGGCTGGAAATCGAACGGTTTTTTCACGTACTCGAACGATGGAACCCGATTCGCGAACGCGCCGAGTTTACCTTCCAATTCGCCGAACTCCGATTCCGGAACGGTGACGCTGACAAGCATCGCGTTGCGGTTGAAGATCAGTTTCGCGGTTTCCTTGAGTTTTTCCGACAAATCCTTCGATTTTGCGTCGAAATTCTTTTCCAGGTCGACTAGGAATTGGTAATACGTCAACCCGGCGATCCGTTCCCGGTAGGCGGAAACCGGCGAGAAGTACGACGCCGCCCGCATTTGGGCGAACGCGTTGCCCGACGAAATGAGCCGCTGTTCCAACCCGACGCGGTTTTCCTGCACGATTTCCTTCAGTCGCGCCGAATCGTCGAATTTCGACGTGAGCATCATTTCGAGAATCAGGTCGAGTCCCTTGTCGAGCTTGGGAACCATCGTTTTCGTTCCGAACGTGAATTTCGGATAGAACACGCTCATCGAATCCTTCGACGCGATCGGTCCGAAGCTCGTTCCGATTCCGCCGGTGTTGATGTCGATCTCGCTCGTCAGTTCCCCGTAGGTGTAATGTTCCGTATCGACCCGGCCGATCACGTCGGATAGGATCGACGCGTACGGAATCAACTCCTCCGGAATCGAATCGGCGTCGAAAAAGACGGACAAGTAAACGATCCCGGTCGTTTCGACGTCGTGATTGAGGAATTTCGTTCCGGCAATCGTGAACTCCTTGCACGGAAACTCTTCCGCTTTCGGATCGATGTCCTTGCGCTGCAATGTCGGGATTTTCGCGACGTCTTCCGGCTTGTCCGGCGCGGCTTGGCGTTCGACGAGCTCCACTTGCATTTCCTTGATCTTTTCAAGCTGTTCGGGCGAGAGCGACTTTTTGATTTCCGCAAGCTTTTCCTTGACCTTTTCGTTCTTTTCTTCGTCGAGTCCCTGTTTCGGTTTCATCATCACCAAGGCCCGGGAATTGTTGTCGAGCAGGACTTTTTGAATGAGTTTTTCAAAGTATTTGTTCGGAACTTCTTCCTTGATTTTTTTCAAGACCGGCTCGAACCGCAGGTACATCAGCGGATCCGCCCCGTACCCCCAGGAGTCGAGAAGCTGCATGTTGACCGCGAGCCCCTTGGGATATCCGGCGATCTGGAATTCGCGAAGCGAAAATTCGGTCCGGTTGATCGCTCCTTCGACGAGCTTCGGATCGAGCCCTTTTTCGACGAGCTCTTTGAGCGTTTTTTCGAGGACTTCGACGAACTCTTTTTGCCGGTCCGGATTCGAGTTCTTCACGATCACGGAGAAACAGGGTTGCAAGATCGAATTGTCCCAGGAACCTTCGACGTCCTTACCGATACCGGCGTCGAGCAGAGCCCGACGGAGCGGGGCCGCTTGCGAATCGACCAGAATGTACGACAACAGGTTCATCGCGTAATGCATTTCCGCGTTCGGCGAATTCCCGATGAGGTAGTTTATCGTAAGGTACGTCTTATCTTCGGTCGGGTCTCCCGGATCGACGGAGTATTCCTCGACGAACTCTTTCGGTGCGGCAAAGGCCGGTTGAAGTTTGATGCTTGCGTCGACGTCCATCTTGTCGAACCGGTTCAGGTACTCTTTGTCGATGAACGCGAGATGGTCGTCGATGTTTCCGTTGCCGTACAGATAAATGAGCGAATTGGACGGATGGTAGAACTTTTTGTGGAACGCGACGAATGTCTGTTGCGTCAGGTCGGGAATCGCGGACGGAACACCGCCCGATTCCTTGCCGTAAGTTCCGTCCGGATAAAGGCATTTGCCGATTACGCGGTACAGCATTCCCTGCGGCGACGAAAACACGCCTTTCATTTCGTTGTAGACGATTCCGTTGTACGTCAAATCGCCGGTTTCTTCGTCGACTTCATAGTGCCAACCTTCCTGCATGAGGATTTCCGGCGTCTTAACGACGTTCGGGAAGAACACGGCGTCGAGATAGACGTTCATAAGATTCATGAAATCTTTGTCGTTGCGGCTCGCGACGGGATAAACCGTCCGGTCGCTGGACGTAAAAGCGTTAAGGAACGTCTGGAGCGACCCTTTGAGCAGATCGACGAACGGCTCTTTGGACGGAAATTTTTCGCTGCCGCAAAGGACGGAGTGCTCCATGATGTGCGCGATTCCCGTATCGTCGGTCGGCGGAGTCCGAAACGCGATCGAAAAGACTTTATTGTCGTCTTCGCACGAAAGGTAAAGCAGCGGGGCGCCGCTTTTTTCATGTTCGAACATGTACGCTTTCGATTTGACTTCTTCGACGTCCTGGACCCAGAGGAGCTTGAAACCGTGTTGCATGGAACCGACTTGTTGTGTATAAGGTTGAGGAGACGTGGTTTGGGATGGAGCCGCAAGGGGAAACAGGCACCCGACGAAAAGGACGCAAATGACGGATCGTTTCATCGTACTGGGGAAAAAAGGTAAAAGGGAGCGAGTCAAAAAAGGAATTTTCGAAATTCACGCTCGGCGCGAAGCGAATCAATACCCGCAAAACCGGTTTAAACGACCATACCGCGCCGGGCAAGAGTATACCCCAAAGAAAAAGTCGCGGCAAGGCAAGAGGATCCGAAAGACATTTGATCGGGTCGAGAGCGGCTCCGGCGTCGACTTGTTTGTCTCGAAAATCGAGGGTAGAATGTTCCTTTTGGCAGTTGTCGGTTCAAACACCGTTTGCTTCGTGTGCGGCACTGTTTTATAGCGAGACATTTTATCCGGTACGGCGTAGGCCCCGTGATTAACCCACAAAATCATGTCCCGACGAGAATTTTTGAAATCCGCCGCTCTTGCGACCGTTGTCGCTGGGGCGAGCTCGGCTGCTCATGGAGCATCGTTGATTCTGGACGAACGCTTGCCGACCATTACGATCGGAAATGTCGTTCTGACGCGGTTGATCGCCGGTTGGAATCCGATCGGAGGGCATTCCCATGCCGTGCCCGCTCTTTCGAAGCACATGCTCGAATACTTCACGGCGGATCGCGTCAATGAGTTTCTCGCCGACTGCGAAATCGCCGGGATCAACGCTTGGCAATGTACCTATTCGGATCGTGCGGTCGCGGCTTGTGATTATCTGATGCGGCGGAATTCCGCGATGAAGGTCATTACGGTCCTCTCCGATTTGCAACAGACCCCTTCGCTTCCGCGCGTGATCAAGGAAACCGGTTGTTTCGCATTGGTGTATCACGGCAATCGAACCGATTACCTGTTCCGCGCCAAGCAGCAGGAGAAAGTGAAGGATTTCGTCAAGTTGGTTCACGATCTGGGGGTCCAGGCAGGAGTCGCGACCCACTGTCCCGAGCATTTGAAACAGATGGCCGGTGAAGGTTGGGAAACCGATTTTTACCTCTGTTCACTGTACGACGTGAGCCGCCCGGACTACGACCAGAAAAAATCGGTCGGAAACGTCGTGCTCGGAGAACCGTATTTCGTGTCCGATCCGGAAGCAATGACCTCGGCGATTACCGACACACGCAAGCCCTGTTTGGCGTTCAAGGTCCTCGGTTCGGGCCGGTCGTGTTATTCTCCGGAATCGGTCGACGACGCCTTTCAATATACGTTCAGCCGTATCAAGGAGACCGACGCGGTGATCGTCGGCATGTATCCGAAGTTCTCCGACGAAGTCCGCGAAAACGTCCGACTCACCCTCAAATACGGCCGCACAGGATAGGTGATAAGTGATAGGTGATAAGTGATAGGTGATAAGTGATAGGTGATAAGTGATAAGTGATAGGCAGCATGTATCCTCTATCCTCTGGCGTTTTGGCGGACTTGTTCGAATGTCCATTCGCGGAGGATTTCGCCGTCGCGGAACACTTCGACGAGACAGTCGGCGGATTCCGGGGCGTCGTTTTCGTGGACCGTGTGGAAGAAGCCGTATTGGTCCCGAATCAAGCGGAGCCGGCCCCGCTTCGATTGCTTTCCTTTGTCCGTGATCGGATTCTTGAAGACGTCCCGTTGGACGCCGTCGACGACGACCGAGGAGTTTTTGAACGCGAATTTCAGCGTATCACGGTTCAGCTTTTGCAGCAGCGCTCCGCCGCTGCCGAACGCGATGTTGTCCGCCGAATAGCCTTTCTGCTTCATCGCGTAAAGAATAGCGTCGAGCATTTCAAAGTCGATCCCATCCCCTTGGATCACGCGGACTTTGTCGTTGAGCACCTTGAAACCTTTCGCGTTAATTGTAAACCCGAACTTGTCGGCAAGAATATCGAGCACGTTCGGGTGCCCTTTGACGAGCACCTGGACCGGATCGCCGCTGTCGGGCCGGATCACGAGCGTTCCGTCCCGGGTAAGGACGTCCGCTTTGAGTTTTCCGCCCCAAATATCACCGCACGCCTCGAAAATATTGAACGAATCGCTCACGCAAGCGACGATTCCGGTCGGGAATTGCTGGAGCATGTTCCGCATCGCGTCCAGTTCGTGCTCTTCTCCCCAACTGGTGATCGTCGAATGTTCCGCCGCTGGAATCGAGAACCCGGCAATCGGTTCGCCGTAATACTTTTTCGCGAACGTCAAGCCGGCGATCGTGTCGGTTCCCTTGAAGCTGACCAAATGGGCCGCGCCGCCGATTCCGGCGCTCTCGACGCTCGAAACGCCGCGGAACCCGAAATCGTGCAATTTGAAATCGACCAGCTCTTCCGTTCCGGTCCGCTGCAAGTATTTCGAGATCAAATGCCGCATCTCCCGAGACTGCGTCGCGACGGTCGAGCCGTACCACGTCTGAACCAAAAGCGTTTCGAGGTAATTCGTGAGCCAGAAGAATTCCGGATCCGTATTCTCCACGGTCATCAGCACGTTAAACGACGGAACGGCTGTTCCTTCCGGGACCGCCTTGATCCGGATCGGCAAACGACCGCCGTGTTTTTTCAGGAGCGATTCCCAACCGTCCCGATTGAATAGTTCACGGCTCCCGAAGTGCGACGCGAACAGTTCGTCCGCTTCGTCGATCCGATCCTGCGAGACCACCGGGCCGCTCAGGTACCGTTTCAGATAATATTGCAGCCCGAAAAAGACGACGTCCTGCCATTTTCCGCCACGCGATTCGAAGTAGGAATAAACCGTCTCGATTTTCGGCGGATACTGTTTCCAGTGTGAGACCTTATAACTGTCCGTCAGGAGAACAATGTTGTCCATAATGTTGCCGTTAGCGGTGGAGCCTGCCCCGCCCTGATTTCACTTGATTTATCATCCTATTTTTCCAACGACCGGATCGGGGCCTTGCCGATAATTTGGGGCGGTCGAGGCGGTTTGCGGCTGTATTCCCCTTCTTTGCGAACTTCGACGTGTCGGAATCGCTCCTTCGGCAGAATCACCGAACTGAGCCGAACGCCGAACTTGTCGCCGACTTTCACGGCTTCCCCCAGCGCGATGATCGTTCGGTCCACTTCCAACTCCAGGAGCTCGTCGCACGACTTGTCGAACTGGATCACCGAGCCGATTCCGAGTTCCAGGATTGCCTTGATCGGACGCCTTGCCCTTGCCAAAACGGCGGCGACCGGAACGCGAATTTTCAGGACACTCTTCGTGAAGCCGGGAAGATCTTCGGTGGAAAGACGTTTCTGGTCGGCGTCCTCGAAACTCGGGTCGGCGGAAAAATCCTGCGAGGCGGTAAACGGCGAAAACCCTCCGAACGAAGCTCCAAAAGGCGAACTTGCCGGCGCTGCTGCCGGTTCCGGCGACGGCGGGGGAGAAGGGGGCGGAGCGGGAGCGGCGGCTGGTTTCGCTTCCTCGGCGGGAGCAGCATTGGCCGCGAAAACCGCTTTTTGATCCTCAATCGGCCAAACGATCAGCGCCGTCGTTTTCTTTCCCTCGTGATCGATAATCAGTTCCGCAAAACCGGGATCGGCGCCGAATTTGCCGCTTTCCGCTGCTTTGGCGAGGTCGTCGACCATTTCCGACTGAAAATCTTCCGGGAAAAAGTCGTCCGGGGCGACGTTCATGCCGAGTTCCTGGGCAAACGTCGAAAGTTTGCTTTTTCCGGTCGCGTCGGGAGCTTTGCACCAATCGGGAATCAACCCGGTGTTCGCCGGGATCAGAACCAAGATCGTCCGCCCTTCCGTCAGGAGCGACATCGCGAGGCCTGGAACCGAGAAGTTCGTCTTGAGCGTCGCCAAATCAAGCGGTCCGCCGGCGCCGGTCGCGAACGTCACCTGAGCGTCGAACGTCCGCGAAAACGAGGACGCAGCTTCCCCGGCGCCATTGGCAATGGCTTCGAGAAAACTCGCGCTGGCGGTTGCGTTCAAATCGGTCATGGATGGAAGTGGAGTAGGCTTCAGACCTCAGGGCTGTTTTTTTCCTGAAGCCTATAGCCTATAGCCTCTCTCGCTTTTTCTTCGGTTTTTCCCACTTTTTCGTGGAAGGAAAGGACGAAACGTGCGATTATAGGAGTGTACCATATAACACGATGTTAAAACGGGAAAAATGCAGAAAATAAATAAGCGATCGTTGCGGTCTATTTGAATGTTTTTGCGGAAAACGCCCTTTTTTCCGAAAAATTGCTCTTTACTGAATCGAACGAATTAAGGAGAATACGCGCCTCACTCGGCGGCTGAAAATTATTACAGGTGTCGAAACAGAGAAACATTCACCCCGAACTATCGATTACGAACCGCTTCGACCCAAGACAGGACGTTCTACTTGGTCGAGTGATTCCAGGACATTTAAGGAGATTAACGTGAGAAACGAACGAGGGATCGTATTTTTCTTGTCTACCGCATTTGCCGTTGCAATGCTCGGCGTCGCATCCGCTCAGGGAACGAATCCTGCCGCGGGAGCTGCCGCGCCGCAAACGCCGCAAGCGATTCGGACCGCAGTCGTCGACATGGTCGTCCTGCTCAAGGCGCACCCGAAGCTTAATGCCGACCTGAAAGATTTCAATACCAAGCGTCAGGCGATTACCGCCCAGTTGATGGCCGATGAAAAGAAACTACAGGAAGACGCCCGCGTCATGATGTCCCTCTACAAGCCAGGGACCGACGAATACAACAAGGCGAGCGAAGAGTTCGACAAAAAGATGGCCGAGCATAACGCCAACAAGAACAAGGCGCAACGCGAATTGATCATCTCGGACATGCGGATCAAGTACGACGCGTTCAAGTCGATTCGGGAAGAGATCCAGAATTTCTCCGTTCCGCGCGGCGTTGCCGTGGTCGTCGATGTTCGCGGAATCGATCCGGATGCGGACGAACTGACCAACGCCGAAGCGGAAGTCGGACAAACCGTCGTCTGGAATTCTCCCGGCGTGAACATGACGGCTCAGATCGTACACTTGTTGAACCAAAAATTCAACCAGTTCCAGGCGACCGCGAAGATCGAAAACGGACGTGTCGTCTTCCTGAACACGAATCAGAACGAAGGCATGTCCCCCGGTCCGGCCGTTCCGCAGCGAGCCAACCCCGCCGCGGGCCAACAACCCCAAGTCGCCTCCCCGAACGCGGTCCCGAGAAGATAGTTCTTTTTAATTACGAATTACTAATTCCAAATGACCAATTTTGCTTCCGACTGCAAAAATCGGAAAATTGTTTGGTGAATCCATGAAGTAATTCGTAATTAGTAATTCGTAATTAGTAATTAAAAAAGATGAGCGTTATATCGTATTCGACTGTACCCGGGGCCGCGACGGGGTTGGAAGCGGTGATTCCGTCGCCGCATTTTCCGATTCCTCACAGGCCCGGGCCCGATTGGTCCGCGTCGCTGACCGATTGGGAGTTGCTGGAAGATCGCTTGGCGAAAGTCCGCAGGTTTCAGCAGACCCTCGCCCTGCCGACTTTTGTCGAAGGGTTCGGATTCTGGACCGGTGAAGATATTCGCGTCGAATTCCGGCCCGCCGATTGCAATACGGGAATCGTGTTCGTTCGTACCGATTTGGACGGCGAACCCCGGATTCCGGCTCACGTTCGGTATCGGGAAGCGAAAGCCCGGCAAACGTCGCTCGCGCTCGGAAACGTCCGGGTCGATATGATCGAACATCTCATGGCCGCATTGGCCGCGATGCGAATCGACAACTGTGAAGTCTGGGTCGACGGTCCGGAAATGCCCGGCATGGACGGCTCTTCCAAGCCGTTTTACCAGGCTCTCAAGAAAGCGGGAACCGCTCCGCAAAAAGCGCTCAAACCGGTCCGAATCGTGCAGGAACCGTTCCGGATCGGGAACGAAAAATCGTACATTCTCGCGAAGCCGTCGCCGTCGTTCGAAACGGTCTACCGGTATCATCTGTGTTTCGACAAATGTCGCGCGATCGGGACGCAGAATTATTCGCTGACGCTTTCCGCGGACGCTTTTGCACGGGACATCATGCACTGCCGCACCTTCCTGACGAAAGAGGAAGCGGACGGTCTTCTCTCCATGGGCTTGTGCAAAAGGGTCACGCATAAAAACGTGCTCGTTTTCAACGATTCCGGTCCGATCGGGAACGCGTTGTTCCATCCCGACGAATGTGCCCGGCACAAAGTCCTCGACATGGTCGGCGATTTCGCGCTCGCCCCGTTCGATTGGATCGGCGAATTCGAAGCCCACTGCAGCGGCCATCAACTCAACGCCGACTGCGTTAGGAAATTAATTACTAATTACTAATTACGAATTACAAATGACATTTTCGTAAATCGCGATCAATAATTAGTAATTCGTAATTCATAATTAGTAATTCAAAATGATTAGTCTCGGTATCATCGGTGCGGGGCGGCTCGGGTCGTTCCATGCGGACAAGGCGGCGAAACATTCGGATATTCAGCTCGTCGGCATCGTCGACTCCTGTGAACCGCGGCGTAAAGAGTTGGCCGCAAAACACGGGATCGCCGACTATGCGCACGCCGCGGAGCTCCTTTCGCAGGTCGACGCGGTCGTGATTGCCGCTCCGACGCAATTCCACCACATTCTCGGCAAAGAAGCTCTCTCCGCCGGCGTTCACGTCCTCATGGAGAAGCCGCTCGCCGTTTCCGAACAGGAAGCGAACGAATTAGTGCAACTGGCCGAAACCAAAAACCGAATTCTCCAGGTCGGACACGTCGAACAGTTCAATCCGGCTTGGGAACTGGCGACGCCGGTTTTGAAAGCCGTTCAAAATGGAGCCCGGGCGATCATAACTGCCGAACGAACCAGCGGTTACACGTTTCGCAGCACCGACATCGGCGTCGTTCACGACCTGATGGTTCACGATCTCGACTTGATTCTTTCGACCGTTTCGTCGCAGATCCGTTCGATCGACGCGGTCGGTTTCAACGTGATCGGGTCCGCCGCTCAGGGGGGGCATGAGGATATCGCCCACGCCTGGATTCATTTTGAAAACGGAACGGTTGCGGAAATCCGTGCGTCCCGGGTCGATTCCGAAGCGAAACGTCAAATGCGCGTTCAAACCGTTTCCGTGTCCGCGGAAATCGATTTCGCGATTCGGGAAACGAAAATCACTCAAGCGTCCGACGCCGTTGTCGAAGGCCGATTCAGCCCGGCGACTCTGGGAGACGCCGACCCGACGCAAATCGCGAAAACGTTTATGACCGAACAGTTTTCGAGCACGAAAACCGCCCGGGATGCCGTCGATGCGTTGGTGCTGGAAATGGACGATTTCGTGCAATCGATCCGGTCCGGTCGAGCCCCGCAAGTCCCCGGCTCCCGCGCCCTGAAAGCCGTCGCCGCCGCCGACGCCATCGTTAAAATTCTCGAACGGGAATGAAATTGGAACGCGGGCAATTCCCGGGACCGCAGGCATCTTGCCTGCACCTGGGTCAACGGGCATCCTGCCCGTCCGCGAAGCGAGGAATAACACCCCGCGAACGGTGCCCGGCCACCCACTGGCAGGCTGGAAGCCTGCGGTCCCAGGAATTGCCTGTGCTCCGACAGCGCTCCATTGCATTTTGGTGCGACACTTCTTATACTCGGCGACATTGGTTGTCTGATTCTTTCATTCACTCCCTTCTCAAAATACGATGCGAGCTTCTCCCCTGGTGATTCGCAGTTCCATTATCGCGGCCCTGGGTGGGCTGCTGTTCGGGTTCGATACGGCCGTGATTTCCGGTGCAAACGATGCCCTGACCGAAGTGTTTCATCTTTCCCCGTGGTGGCTCGGCTTTACCGTGGCGATCGCGCTTTTCGGGACGATTTTCGGCGCCGCACTGATTAAGTTTCCGACCGACTACCTGGGACGCAAACCGACGCTGATCCTCATGGCGGTCTTTTACTTCGTCTCGGCGATCGGGTGCGCGATTCCCTGGGATTGGTTTTCGTTCCTCTTTTTTCGTTTCATCGGTGGTGTCGCCGTCGGCGGCGCTTCGGTCGCTTCGCCGTTGTACACGACGGAAATCGCGCCCGCCAAAGCGAGGGGAACGCTCGTCGCAGTAACGCAATTCAACATCGTCTTCGGAATCCTGCTCGCGTTTTTCTCCAACTTCATCATCGCCAAACTTGATTTGGGTGGAAACGAATGGCGCTGGATGTTCGGCGTCCAGGCGGTGCCGTCGACGATTTTCTTTTTCCTCATGTTCCTCAATCCGGAAAGCCCCCGTTGGCTGATGACCCGGGGTCGGGAAGAACAGGCCCGGACGATTCTGGACCGGCTCGGAACCGATACCGGGAACGTCGACGAGGAGATGCAAATCATTCGCGACTCGCTCGTCAAAGAGGAACATGGTGGCATGGACGGCATTTGGACGACGCTTTGGCGGTTCCGCTTTCCGCTCTTTTTGGCGATCTGCATGGGGGCGTTCAACCAGCTTTCCGGAATCAACGCCGTGATGTATTACGCCCCGAAAGTGTTCACGCTCGCCGGTGCGGGCAAATCGCTTTCGATGTTCTTTCCCGTCATTATCGGGATCGTCAATATTATCGTAACGATGGCCGCGATGTACGTGATCGACCTGTTCGGGCGGCGGAAACTCATGATCGTCGGTTCGCTCGGCTATGTCGCCAGTCTCGGCGTCGTTGCCGCGGCGTTCATTGTTTACGGGCCGGAATTCAACATGTCGATCAAATCGATCGCCGTCGGTGATGCCAAGGCCGCCGTGGAAAAAGCGGAAAAAAATCTCGCCGACGCGACGGACGAACGAAAATCGTTTCGCCAAACCGAGCTCGACGGCGCCCGGACATCGCTGCAAAACGCCGAAGCGGAAAAGAGCGAAGCCGTGACGCTCTTTCAGGAGAAACGCGGCAATGTCCCGCAAGACGACGGGAGTTTCGTTCCGATGGCCGGGCTGGTGACCGTTTTGATCGGCCTGATGTTTTTCGTCGCGTCCCACTCGTTCGGCCAGGGGGCGTGCATCTGGGTCTTTATCAGCGAGATTTTCCCGAACAAAGTCCGGGCGCTGGGGCAGGGGCTCGCATCGTTGGTGCTGTGGATATGCTGTGCATTGGTGTCACAGCTTTTCCCGCCGATGCTCGAAGCGCTCGGCCCGGCCAACGTGTTCCTGTTCTTCGCCGGAATGATGGCGTTGCAACTCGTCTGGGTCTTGACGCTCATGCCGGAAACGAAACAGGTGCCGCTGGAGGAAATGCAAAAGATTCTCGGCATCAAAGATTGAATTTCGTCCCGTGCACCGGGTCGCCCTTGACGGCGTCGAGGAAGGCCCGGTAATAGCTCTCAAACGTCCCGATGTCGTAACGGGATTCCTGCGGCGTCAAGCGAACGCCGAGAACCTTTTTACCGCTGTGGATCAGGTGCCGGATCGCGTCGGTCAACTGGATTTCGCCGCGACGGTCCGGCTCGGTTTTGCGCAACGATTCGAGAATGTCCGGGGCGAAAACGTACCGTGCGGCCACGGCCAGGCGGCTCGGGGCCTGCTCTTTGTCCGGCTTTTCGACCAGGTCGTCGAGTTCGAAATATTCGCCGACGTTCTTGCCCGGTGCTGCGATACCATAGTGGACGACGTCGTCCTCGGGGACTTTGTCGAACGCGATGACCGCCTTCACGGAATCGGCGTGCTGCTCGAAAATGCGAACCATCCGCCGCAGGATTTCCGCTTTGTGATGCAGGCCGATGATGGTGTCACCCAGAGCGACGACGAACCGCTTTCCCTGGACGAACGACTCGGCGCTGAGAATCGCGTGGCCGAGGCCGAGCAGGCGACGCTGCCGGACGTAGAAATATTGAGCGTCACGCCGTTCGAACGCCAACTCGGCGAGCGACTCTTCCTTCCCGGCGATCCGCAGGTAATGGATCAGGTCTTCGTTGGTGTCAAAATGGTTTTCGATCGCCGTTTTCCCGGACCCGGTGACGAAAAGGAGCCGGTTGACGCCGCAGTGGATCAGTTCCTCGACGACGTACTGCACGACCGGCTTACGCCCGACGGGCAGCATCTCCTTCGGTTGGCATTTGGTCAGCGGCAACAGGGAAGTCCCCCGCCCGGCGACAGGTATCACAGCTAAATCGATCATTACAGGTGATAAGTGATAGGTGACAGGTGATAAAGAGCCGCATGCGCAGCTTGCGGAGCACGGAAAACGCCTCTCACTCCAACATCAAATTCACCGGCGCATAAGGCGTCACGTCAACCCGGAACGCGCCGTCTTGGACCGGAATCGCCGCAGCAATCGGTCGTCCACGCAAGTCGCACGGCGTCGCTTGTTTCGCGTTGAGCCCGTCCGGAAGTGACACCGTCACGGCCGGATCGTCGGCTCCTTGGCCGGCCATTTCCCAGAACCGGAGCATCAGCTTATCGGTGTCGGGATCCAATCCGAACGCGGACACATAAATCCCTTTGCGACTGATCGCGACGCCGCGAACTCCGGCCTTGAGCGTGTCGTCGGAAAACGGAATCAGGTTGTTCAGCGCGAGGGCTTCGAGCGACGGCGTGATGAGCGACGATTCGTTGTCGTATTCGTCGAACGTCCACAAAACAAATGACGCCGAAATATCCCCCTGGTTCCACAGGCGGAAATTCGTCGTCCATTGGTTGTTGAACAGGTTGAAATAAATATTCGCTTTATCCGGAACGTAATCCTTCGAGTATTTCCAACAACCCGGCTCGCCGAGCGATATTAAAGGCGAATCGAGCGGACAGATTCCGATGCCATAGCCATCTTCACCGAACGTCGCAACACCGGTTCGCAGCCATTGCATGTGCCGATTGCTGCCCGGAACAATGTCTTTCACCGGATCCATGATCCCGCCGAGCCGCCCGAGCCGAAACTGCGGATTGTCGATGTTCAATGGGAAACAAAAATACCCTGCCTCCGGCCACGTGTCCGGCCTTTTCGCTTGGGCGTCAAGTTGGAGCAGTATTTCCGGGCGATTCCTACAGAGGGTGATTTTCAATGAAATTTGGTCAATAGGGAGACTCGGATTGTTCTTATATCGGATTAAAAAACATGGCCCCACTGTCGAATCGGAAAGGTCGATCGATTCCAATTCCGTCGCCGAGGCCCATTTTTCCGCGATGTCCCGGGGAACTCCTTGTTTTCCGATTTCACTTTTGACCCAATCCCAATGGGTATTCAAGCCGTAATCGCGCAGAAACTTGTCGCACATTTCGGCTGACGTCTGCTGGTACAATAAACCGAACCGAGGGGAGTGTTGTGCTCTCGCAATTAATTCACGATCTAGTTTTAAATCTTTGAGGGATTCGATTTGCCCGTTTTCCGTATTGATTTTGATTTCAAACCACCGCGATTTCGCGGTGATAATTCCGCGACAAGGAGTCACTTTATTGATCGGTTGCTCCAAAGGGAATTCGTCTACGACAATTCCACCAGGCGGTGCCATTTCTCCGGAGCGATTGATTACGCTCCACGGCAAAGGATTAAAGGAAATAAGCGGATTGTTATCGGGAAAGATTTTCGCGGCGTTACGAATATAATCCGTGTGCTCTTCCCACGATTGCATCATTCGTTTTTGCGTGGGGGACCATGCTTGCGAATCGAGGAGCGTTTTCCAGTCTTCACCGAAGGGGAGATGCTCTCCGGCGCCGTAGTTACACATCCAGTACAGCGATGCGCCCCAGGTGTGTTCGCCGTACAGGAGCGACTGTTCCCGAGCGTCGGCGATTTTTCGGGCGAACTCTTTCGATAGCGGCTCTTTTTTTTGGATTGACACCAGAGTGTTCAACATTTCCAGATACGACAACTGCTCGTGAACCCGCCGCGCGGTCGCTTGTCCCTGCGGATCGCACATCGGGCCGTGGATCCATGTGTCCGGCATGTCGCCTTTGACGACCGGGATTTTTCCGTGGTCCTCTTTTTCGAGAATCGCGTTGCCGAAATCGGAAAGCCTGCCGATCCGGACCTTGACGCCGGGATATTTCTCATTGCACTGTTGGAAAAGGGCGTCAATCTCCTCCGGTCGCGGCGGGCCGTGATTGTCGCCGGTGTGAATCAGGCCGATCCACGTCTTGTACGGCCAATCATACGGCGGATCGATCCCGCTGCCGTAGCCGTTGACGTGCATCGTGAGCACGCGGCTTCCGTCGGGCCCTTCCCGGAAATAAAGAAGCGGAACGTCCGGATCGCTGCTGCCGGCGTTGGTCCCTTCGTGCATGAATGTGACGCCGCTGTGTTTCAATAATGTCGGCATAAACCAAACGTGACACGGCACATCGGTCATCTTCGCGTCGGTCGGTAAATCGAAACCGTATTGGCGATTGATATTCGAAGCGAACCGCAAACCGCGAACTAAATCCTCTTCGACGAGCGTTTCGGTGTGCGTCGTGAACGGCAGAGCGTGGACGACGAACCGGCCTTCCCGAATCGCCTTGTCCAGCCGTGCGGCTCGTTCCGGCGTCTGGTTCTCGACGATTTTCGCGAGCGGCCACCCGGGAATCGTCCACACGAATTTCCGTTCCGGCGGCTGGTTTTCCGAGGCGTCAACCACGGCCAGCGCGTTGTCGATCATCTCGGTACGATAATAATCGAGCACTTCCGACGCCAGTTTCGTGTAGCCGATATCGAAATGCGTTTTGAAAACGAGAATAATTTCCTCGACGTTCGTTTTTTCCGCCGCCCAAGCCGGCCAGGCGATGAGCGACAAAAACGCGGCAATAATGATTCGTTGCATGAAATCTCCTAGATACAGGTGGGAAGAGAAATCCGATCCATACTTCCATTGTGGGAAATCCGGGAACGTCCGTCAACCGGGCGGCGGCAATTGACACACGGGACATTTTTCACGAAACGAGAGCGGGCCGAACTGCGTGAAACGGTTTGTCCACAGGTCGAACGACAACAAGCCGGGTTGGATTGCGTCGGTGTTGCCGCTGAGGATTTTCAACGCTTCCATCGCCTGGAGCGACGCGGTGAACGAAACGGTCGGGCCGAGGATTCCGTACTCCTCCATGCCGGAAACGTCGAGCCGGTTCGAATCCGGACATTCGTCGGCGGGCATCAGACATTCCAGGCAGGGGGTTCGGCCTGGTATCACGACGACGACCTGCCCCGAAGAGCCGAGAACTCCGGCGGAAATCAGGGGGATTTTTCTTTCGACGGCGATTCGGTTCAAAAGAAACCGGGTCCGAAAATTATCGGTTCCGTCGATCAACAGGTCGACGTCTTCAACGAACGCGTCCTTGTTCTCATCGGTCAAACGCAGCGGAATCGGTTCGATCCGAACATCGTGATTCGCGGCAGTCAGAACCCGGGCCGCGGCTTCGACTTTCAGCGTTTGCTCTTTCGCGTCGGTTTCCTCGAAAAGAAGTTGTCGATGCAAATTGTCGAGCTGAACGTCATCGAAATCGACCAACTTGAGCGTTCCGACCCCGGCGCGGCAAAGGAGGTTCGCGACCATCGACCCGAGCGCTCCACAGCCGCAAATCAAAACGGTGGAATTGCGCAACATCTCTTGCCCGTCCGAACCGAAGGGAGCGAATGCCGTTTGGCGGCGGTATCGGGTGAGAGAGGGTGTTTGCATCGAGAAACGGGTGAAATCAATGGCATTCGCCAGAAAGTTCTATCCCCAACGGTCCCCTCTTTCCCCGGTAGTCCGGGGGCAAAGGTATCTCCACAAATTTTGGTTCAAAAAAATTGATATTGGAGAAAATGTTTTATTGAGGTCGTATGCGAAGTATGCAACGAACTCAATCACCACCAATTAATCGGACAAACGGCTCAACGACCGCTTTGGGAAGCTCGAGAAAGCGCATTTTCAACACGCCCGAAAACCTCTCCCGAATCTCAGCATTAACAACCGCATGCGGAATACCGAGCCCGGCGTCCATTT
This sequence comes from Thermoguttaceae bacterium, assembly GCA_031549565.1. Lineage (GTDB taxonomy): Bacteria > Planctomycetota > Planctomycetia > Pirellulales > Thermoguttaceae > JAVBSX01. Next base: position 21,839 of record JAVBPO010000070.1, on the reverse strand, counting down.
CAGAGATCGTTTCGTCGGTGATCGCGGCTTCTTCCGGCGTATGGATATAGATTTCGTCGTTCGCAAGCAAGGCCGCGTATTCGTCCAGTTTCCGCAACTTATCAATGCTTTGGATTTGGTCGATTTTGAAATGCAATATCTGTTTCAAATCGGTTTCCTGACCAGTGTATTCGGCAATGCTCATATTGGTTCTCCGATTGATAAGAAGCCCCCCGTGGGATTCAAGATTCCCGGATATTCGTCTGCTGGTGCGTTACGAAATCGGGGGCGTTGCCCAGTTGCGCCAAGACTTGAAGAAGGCCGTTGAGGTGGGCGAATCGCGGTCCGAACCGATCGACGAATTCTCCCAAGGCGTATTCGCTGTCCAGAAAATTTTCAAAGCCGTCCTCGACTTCCGTCGTGATCGTGGAAAGCATATCGGTCTGGACTTTTCCGAGTTTGTCCGCCGCGAGTCTGCAAAAATAAGAAAGATCCGGGTTCGCCTGTTTCCAAGTCGCCAATTCGTGCATCCGCTGGCGGTGCATTTGCGAGATTTGACCGACCAGTTCTTCCAAGAGTTCGTTCTGCCGATCCTGGGCGGCAAGCATCGACCTCATGCAGATCGAAATATCGGACAAAGCCGATTGGCGATTCGCGGGAGCCGAATTCGTCGATTCCGAAGAGACGTCGATTTGTGTGATGAAATGAGGATGCGATTGTTGATTGACGGTCATGTTGGCTAAAGAATCCATATAAAAGTGATAAATCACCCACGCGGATGATTCCAGAACTTCCATCTTCCTAACGTCGGACAACCCGATTGTGTCGCCGACGCCTTAGTATAAAACGATTTACGCCGAAAAGTCGAGTACCTTGCTTGAAAAGTCGCGAACTTCTTGAGTTTTTTTTGAAAAATTCCGGAAATATCCAAGTTCAAGAACGAAAATAAGAGAAATGGGTAAAATATAGCGAATGTCATCGGTTTGTGAATTTTTCCACTTGTAGTTTATGTGGCTCTTTTGGCAACCTCTTGAAACATCTTCAATAGAGAGTCCAAAATCGGTTGGGACACGACAAATGATTTCACTTTTTTGTCACTTTTCTCTTCGTCTTGGAACTTCATTGGTAGAACAGCGTTCTTCCATTTGTTACAATTCCAATGAGGTTTACCATGAGCAGCCCGACACAACCCATCCCGCTTCATTTCACCGGTCCGCAGGAATCGTTTGCCGAAATTATCGCAAAATACCAGAATCTCGTTTATGCGACGGTGTTCAGCATCATCGGCAATCCGCAGCAGAGCGAGGACATTGCCCAGGAAACGTTTCTCGCCGCCTGGAAAAACTACGGAACGCTTCAGGACGAGGAGAAGCTCTCATCCTGGCTCTGTGGAATCGCGAGAAATTTGAGCCGAAAATGGTTGCGGGACAATTACAAAAACGCACGCAATAATACCGAATCCCTTTCCAATTTCGCAGATGAACCTGCTCAAACCGATTCGACGCCCGAGCAACCGGTTCGCGAGGAAGCAGCCTTGCTCGTCTGGGATTCGCTCAAGCATCTTTCCGAAAAGTACCGTGAGCCGCTCGTGATGTTTTACCAGAATCAAAGCTCCGTTCGGGAAATCGCCGGTGCTTTGGAGCTTTCGGAAGACGTCGTCAAACAACGTCTTTCTCGGGGACGGCGGCAGTTGAAAAAAATCGTCGAACAACAGTTTTCCGCCGCGTTGGAAGTACTCAAACCGCGCGAAACCTTCTGCTTGGCAGTGTTGGCCGCGATACCGCTTGCGGCAAGTACCACGGAAGTTTTGGCGGCAACCGGGGCCGTGATTGCGGGAAAGAGTACGGTGAGTACGACGCCCACCTCGGGAGGAGCGGCTTTTCTCGGTTTATGCTGGGCCAACATTTTAACCGTTGCTTTCAGCCTTGTTTTTTATGTCAGCTTGTTTTTCGGAATCAATCACGTTCTTCAAAGTTCACCAACGCTTCGAAGTCGACGGTTGATGATTCAAGTGGTGCTATGGCATTACCTTGTCATCTTTTTTGCATGGTGTGTTTATGCCGCCATCGTAAAAAACATTCCTTCGGAGCCGGTAATGCAAAACATCGTGTTGAATGTCGCGTTTCTTTCTGGTGCAGTCGGCCTTGTTGGATACACGATTTTCACTTGCGGATACTTCAACACTCGTTGGAGGCGAATCGTTGAAGAAGACATGGGAGAATGTCCGATTCCTTCTGTCGATTTGGAAAAATCGTCTTTGTCGCTCACAAGTTTGCGACATCAAATCATCGGAGTATTCAGTTTGGTGGTCGTTTATATTTTGTTCGCATTAATCTATGACGCGATAACCGGCGGGTACTATTTCGATGGGAAACATTCGCCAATGTTGCGTATCGGAATCTTTTTTTGGGCGCAGGTTCCGCACCTCGTGTTGGCCTTGGTCGTGATCTCGATGTACGGATCGACGAGAAACGAAGAAACGTTCAGAAAATATCCCTCGAAGTATCCGGAGATTCTCGATGATTTGACGGGAAAGTCGTCAACCCGGCGCAGACCGTACTTTTTGATCGATGCGTGCGTTTTGTATCTTTCCCTGCTTTTCTTTTGCTGGTGCGGTTTTCATTTACCGCATCGAGGTTTCGAAAAAATCGGTGAACCGATGGCGCATGCAGCGGTCTTGTGCGGCTGTTTCCAAATTTTATTCCTTGTGTCTTGGATTTGGCAACTGGTCCGCTATGCAGGAATTCCGAGAAAAAGGTATTGGGGTTTCGTGATTTTCGGATCGGTTCAAGGCGTCATCGCCTTGACGATCCTACTGATTTCAAAAGGAGCACTGACGGGCAAGATCGATCCGTCCTATTTCGGTTCGTTTTTCGTGTCGATGTGCATTTTCGTTTCCTCGGTTTACATTGCGATGGTCTCAGCGGGAATCATCGGGCTCCGGGTTTTTCGGCGGGAAAATCCCTTGCCGCTGCCTGTCCCAACAAGACCCTGTGGAGACCTCGAATAAGGCTCCCGCCGGAAAGTACTTGTACTGTGTAAGTTATAGTCGTCGATTTTTTCGCCTTGGGGCGAGAAATCCACGTGCCTTGTAATGATAAAAATACGCCAATTCTCGACGGAGATTCTTTTGTTCGATATTCCAGTTTGCCCAATCGGGGGAAATTCGCGTCGCATGGCGTCGCAGTTGCTCCCCCCAAAATCACCCGCGCCAACGGTTTGATGATCCCACAGGGCTTCGCCGACGAATCGCTGCAAGGCACGTCGTTTTTGTCCGAATCGGTCGGCGATGGATTCGGTGTTTTTTCGTTTCAAATCGGACAGGAGTCCTTGGACCATCGTCGCGGCGTTTTCCCGAGTTTCGGATCGCGACAGAAACTCGAAAAAGGGCTTCCAAAAGCGGTCGAGCCGGAAACGCATTCCGGCGACGTCTTTTTTGTCGATCTTCGCATCCTTCTCAATTTGGCGTTATCGCGTTTGGTATCGGCTTTCCACGGCTCCTCCCAGGTTGAAAAGCCGTGTTTTACTCTATTTCAGGCAATTTAGGAAAGACCAATTTCAGCATTTATCTTGCACAGTACAAATAATAAAATAGACTTTGTTGCACTACCCAAATTTTCACCCGAGAGATTTTGCCTGTTTTACCCAGAAGCGTTGTTTTTGTAAAATAGGATTGATTTAGCTTGGGTTATGCTACAGGTCTAAATGTAAGCTTTGCGGTTCTCCAAGGAGGCGTTTGCCGGACTTGCGTGCCGATTCGGCGGGGGTATAATACCGCTTTGTTTTTCGAGGAAACGTAACGCTTAAGCGTCGTATTACGCATTGGCTTCGTTTCCTTTCTTTTTGGACCTGTCGTTTATGAGTTTATCGAGCACTGTCGTATTGCCCCCTTCCTAGCAGCTTTATTATCCCAAAGGAGTTTCTATACGAGATGAATCAAGCACAACTTCCCGATTTCGATTATTCCGCGATTAAAGTTCCGACGCCGTACTATATTATCGATCGCGCCTTGTTGCGACGGAACATGAAAACTCTCGCCGACGTTCAAAGTCGCAGCGGCGGGAAAATTCTCCTCGCCCTGAAAGCGTTTTCGACCTGGGGCGTCTTTTCCGATATGGTCCCCTTTCTTGCCGGCGTGACGTGCAGCAGCGTCCATGAAGCGATGCTCGGAAAAGAGGAGTTCGGCAAGGAAATTCACATGTACTCTCCCGCCTATTCCCGGGAAGAAATGAAATCCTTGTTGCCCTTGGTCGATCATCTCGTCTTTAACTCGATCAATCAGTGGAAGCTGTTCCGACCGAAAATCCAAAAGTACGAACGGAAAATCCAATGCGGACTCCGGATCAATCCGGAATATTCAGAAGTCCAGAACGAAATGTACAATCCGTGCAACAACCGTTCCCGCTTCGGAATCCGGGCCGACGAACTGGAAATGTCCGACCTGAAAGGGATCGACGGTTTCCATTTTCATACGATGTGTCAACAAGGTTCCGACGTGCTGGAGCGGACGCTGGAGTTGGTCGTCGAGAAATTCGGGCGTTTTTTCAAGAAGCTCAAGTGGATCAATTTCGGCGGCGGACACCACATTACCCGGGAAGGGTACGACGTCGATTATTTGTGCAATATCATCTCGCATTTCCGGGCCAAACACGGCCTGGACGTTTACCTGGAACCGGGGGAAGCGCACGTGCTGAACACCGGCTTTCTCGTCGCGACGGTGCTGGACGTGATCGAGAACCCGAACAGCATCGACGTGGTGATCGTCGATACATCCGCGTCGGCGCACATGCCGGACGTGATCGAAATGCCGTATGTCCCCGAAGTGCTCCATGCCAAGAAAGTCGTCGAAACGTCCGTCGACGGACCGCTGGAGGAAGGACGTTACAAATACATCATCGGCAGCAAAACGTGCCTGTCCGGCGACATCATCGGGGAATACCTGTTCAAAAAACCGCTCCGGATCGGCCAACGGATCACGTTCGGCGACATGGCCCAGTACACGATGTGCAAAAACACCGCCTTTAACGGTTTGCAGCTTCCCGCAATCGTTTCGGTCGACAGCGACACGCCCAGCGGAAACGTGCGAATCGTCCGCAAATTCGACTACGCCGACTACAAGACGAGATTGTCGTAGCGTTTGTGATGTGTAATCTCGCCGCTCGAATCAGAGCCGCGCACGAAGTAAGCGGTGTTCGAGTTGTCGGCACTGCAACATTTTCCATCGCGTGAACCACACTACCGCTTACTTCGTGCGCGGCTCTGATTGGCGTAATACAAAATCCTCACACCAGACAATGCCCCCATGGACACCGACGCCAACCAACTTAACGAGATCGCCCGGCGATTGCTGGAATTCATCAACGCTCCGAACTACTCGCCGATCAAGCCGAAATCGTTGACCCGATTGCTCAAACTTGATCCGGACGAAAAACCGCTCGTTCGCCGGGCTGTCAAGAAACTCGTTGCCGCGGGACTGGTGTCGTATGGAGCGAATCACCTGGTTTACCCGGTCGTGAAAGAAGGGGGGGGGAAAGAAATCACAAAGAGAACGGTCAAGGAAAAGAAACAAAAATCACCCGATCCCAATTCTCTTTCGGAGGCTGCTTTTCCTTCGTCTTGGATTCTCGGTTCGTTTCGGCGATCTGCGTCCGGCGTCGGATTCGTTCGCCCTCGTGATTGGGAGGACGCCGATTCGGAGCCGAAAGACATCTTCATCGCGCCGTACCAGTCCATGGACGCAATGACCGGCGATCTTGTCGCGGTCGAACTGTTCGGAAAGAAAAAGCCGAAAAAAAGTCATAAGCACAAGCCCGAACGGGAAGATCGCGGTCCGCACGGTCAAATCGTCCGGATCGTCGAACGGGTCACGCAACGGTTCGTCGGAACTTATTACGAAGAAGGAGGTTGGGGATACGTCCAGGTCGACGGCAACATGTTCAATCAGCCGATCCAGGTCGGCGATCCGAGCGCAACGACAGCGAAACAGGACGATAAAGTCGTAATCGAAATGCTCCGTTATCCGACGCATTATCGCGGCGGCGAAGCGGTGCTTATCGAAGTGCTCGGACCGCACGGTGTGCCCGGACTCGACACGCAACTGATTCTCCGCGAATTCGGATTGCCGGAACATTTTTCCGAGGATTCGCTCCGCGCCGCCCGGGATCAGGTCGTGCAATTCTTCGAAGCCCTGCCGGAAGAGCCCGCCGAACCGGACGACGCCTATCATGAAAAAGTACACAATTACCTCGAATCGATCGGTCGGGTCGATTTGACGCATCAGGTCGCGATCACGATCGATCCGTTTGACGCCAAGGATTTCGATGACGCCGTTTCGCTCGACAAGATGGACAACGGACATTGGTTGCTCGTCGTTCACATCGCCGACGTTGCGCATTTCGTGCCCGAAGGATCCCCGATCGACTTGGACGCCCGGGACCGTGGAACCAGCGTTTACCTGCCGGACCGCGTGATACCGATGCTCCCGGAAGTACTCTGCAATTCGCTCGCTTCGCTCCAGCCGAACAAGGTCCGCTTCACCAACTCGGTCTTCATGGAGTTCACTCCCGACGGTGTCCGCTGCAACACCATGATCCGCAAATCCGCGATCCGAAGCACGGCCCGACTGAATTACGACGAGGTGCAGGAGTACATAATAGAGGACAGAGGACAGAGGATAGAGGACAGAGGCAAATTACAAATTACGAATTACGAATTACATGCGAAGAGTGATTCCTCTGTAAACGTTGAGCAAAATTCTGGAGCGGATTCCCAACTTTCCCCCTCCTGTCCTCTGTCCTCTATCCTCTATCCTCTACTCGACAACCTCTTCGAACTGTCCCGCATCCTTCGTGCCCGGCGGAAGAGTCGGGGGGCGTTGGAGATGAATATGCCGGACATCAAGATCGATCTGGACGACGACGGGAAAGTCGTCGGAGCGCACGCCGAAATTCAACGGGAAGCGAACCAGATGATCGAAGAGTTCATGCTCAGCGCCAACGAAGCGGTTGCCGAACATCTTGCGGCCAAAGACGTTCCGTTTTTGCGACGAATTCATAAGAATCCTTCTTACCGCAAGATCAAGGAGTTCACCGATTTCCTCCGAATCATGAAGCTCGACGATCTGGAACCGGAAGAATTGCTTGAAAGCCGTTTTGTGATTCAACGGATTCTCGACAAAACGACAGGAACCCCCGCGGAATCGGCGGTCCAATTTTCCCTGCTCCGCGCGATGCAGCGGGCCGTGTATTCCCCGGAAGAGGAAGGGCATTATGCGTTGGCGAGCGACTGTTATACGCATTTCACGTCGCCGATTCGGCGGTATCCCGACTTGACGGTGCATCGGCTCTTGTGGAGCGAAGGACGCAAGAAGCGGGACAACTCGTCGCTTTATCTGCTCGGGCTCCATTGCAGCGAACGCGAACGCCGGGCCGAAGACGCCGAACGGGAATTGGTCAAGCTGAAGTTGATCGATTTCATGAGCCGGAATCTCGGCATGCAAATGGACGCCGTGATTACCGGGATGAATCCGTCCGGAATTTTCGTGCAAGGAATCGAGATTCCCGCCGAAGGACTCATTCCGATCGTTTCGCTGGCGGACGACAACTACCGCTTCGACCGCTTGGCCCGTTCGATTGTCGGACGTCGCACGAACCACGAATTCCGACTCGGCGACCGACTCCGCGTCGAAGTCGTCAAAGCCGACCCCGACGCCAGGGAAATCGATTTCCGGCGGATTTGAGGCGTAACAGACCCATTTTCATGAGATAGTCGAAACCAAACGCGGTCCCCCCTCCTCCGGACTACCGGGGGAGAGGGGGACCGCCCGTTGGGTATAAAACTTTCTGGCGAGAGCCTACAGCCGCTGGTACGAATAAAACCCGGTCGAGGTTCTTTTCGGGATCGTGATGCGAAGGCCGTCGTTCATCAATGCTTCGCCGGTCGCTTCCGTGGTGTCATTTGGGTCGTCGATGTTCACGATCCGGTATTTTTTCGCTTTCTCCAGACCGAACAGCGGGAAACAGCCCGAGTCGAACGGGCTCTCGTCGCGGCGGAACATCTGGACGGAACCTTTGCCCGCTTCCGGATCGTGGAATTGCCAACCGATCCAGGTCGAACGGTCCAACGAATACGGCGTCAAAGTGTAATAGTCGCCGAAATAATATTGCCCGTACTCTTTCCACTGCGCGACCAACTTACGCATCTGGTCGTACGGCAGATTATCGTTGCGGACATCCCAGCAGGTGTTCATTGACGGCGAAAACGTGCTTCGCAGATTATACGAATCGGTCGCGATATGACCGGTTCCGTAGTACGGTATCCAAAGCGGCAGGACGTAGGAATGTCCCTGATTCCCGACCGGCTCGAAGATGTAATCGCTGCGCAAAAGCGGAACGGCCCGGCGGAGCGTTTCCAAATCGTTGCGCCGTCCGCCGCTGGCACAGGAATCGATCAACATATTCGGATGCCGCTCGCGGAGCGTGTCCCAGTATCGGAAGTAATTTTCAATATGCCGGATCTCCGTGATACCTTGCCGATTTTCCGCGTTGCTTGCCCGCCAAAACCCGAGCGGCTCGATGTTGAAATCCTGCCGGTAAAGGTCGATTCCGTTGTCCGTGATAATCTTGTCGATATGCTCGATCAACCAATCGCGCACTTCCGGCTCGGACAGCTTGAGCAGCCCACCGTTTTTGCCGCCGTGGACCCATCCGGGTTTTTCGTTGGACAACCACGTATCCGGCGCGACCCGCTCCGGCTCGAACCAGACGATACTCTTGACGCCCTTGTCGTGTCCATGCTTTGTGATCGGCGTGAAACCACCGGGAAAACGCTTCTGGTCGATTTCCCACGTTCCCGTGTCGGGCCAGTTCGTGTGAATGATGTACCAGCCGGCGTCCATCCACCAATAATCGAGCGGAAAACCATGCTCCAGATATTTATCGATAAACTCGATTTGCGACGCCGTATCCGCGTGAACCATTTCGCCGAACTGGTGCGAACTGCACGCGACGTGCATCGGATACTTCGGGAGTGTTCCGCCGGGCCGGGGGATATTGTGCGCAATCATCCAGCTTCGCCAAACATTTTGGGCGTGGTCGCGGTCCCCCCGCCAGAATTGCAGCACGACCATCGGTTGCCGGACCGTTTCGCCGGGATGGAGTGTGAAATGTGTTTTTTCCTGCCCGGCTTGGAGCGTCAACCGCGATTTGGCGCCTCCCCGATTGCCCGGTTCCGCGGGAGCGGTGATCTCATCCCGAAACGACGCGTTCCACTGTCCCGCCCAACTGACGACGAAAATCAAACCTTCGTTGCCTCGTCCGAGATTGAAGTACGGGAACGTCGTTTCGGTCGGACGCCCGCCGGTGTTTGCGAGATTCAGCGGTTTCGCGGGTTCCAGCTTCGTTTGGAGCGGCTCGTAACTGTCGGCGGTGCAGTTGTCCCCCTTGTGATGATACAACGTCCAGTCGCCGAACCCGCCCCGATCGAACGTGGTGTCAATCGCGCGGATGTCGCTCAGGATCGGCGTGTCGGTTTTGCCGTGGTTCGTGAAGTAAAGCGTCCATTCGACCGTCGGGAAATCGTTGTAGGCGACCGCGACGATTTTCGCTTCCAAGTTCGTTTGCGGATCGGTATAGGAGAGCGTGTGCTGCGTCCGGTTCGCATCCAGCGGTTTTTGTTCGCGTTTCAGATTCCATGAATCGAGGAATTCCCGGGAATTTTTGCCGTCGTAATCGAACGAGAAAATCGGATCGCTTGTGATCGGCTTCGCGTCTCCCTGGTTAATCGACAAGTCGCTCAAATACTGCTCCGTTCCGTCTTCGTAAACGACTTTCGCGTCGGCCCAATCGGCTTGATCGCAGGCGATTCCGTCTCCGGCGTCGTCGACGATGAGCTGAAACGATTTCGCTCCGCCCAGACCGACGGAGATCGTTTGCGCCGGCGTTCCTTCCCGAATCGTTTCGCTCTGGAATTTTGGTTCATTTCCGACTTGAACGGCAAAACAAACCGAACCGCGCCCACCGCTCGTGTTTTCGTTGGAATCAACGCCGATGATCGCTTCGAACTTCGAGGCCGGCTTCGTCAAATTGACGACGATATGGCTGTAGGCGTGAACATACAGCCCTTTTCTGTAAACGCGGTCTCCGATTTTCAGCGGTTTGTTGTTCCGCGAATCAAGTTGCACCGGATCGTTGTTGGCCTTAACGGCGATTCTCGGAAGATTTTTGGGGGGGAGTGATTCTCCAACGAATTTCGCTGCGACGAACTCGCGGGCTTCGGCCAACTCGGTTTCCGTCGGTTGCGCGGCGAAAAGCGGTGGACAAACGAGAATTCCAACGAGCACACATAATAGACGTTTCATTTTTAGCTCCAAAAAAATGGGGGATAGACAAAAATCACTTTACGCATATAAATACTCTTGAATATTTCCGTTTAGCCGAGCACCCTAGGTGCCGACGTCCAAGTCTCCGTTTACCGAGAGGGCCGAAAGTTTGTCAGAAGATCAAAAATCCAAGGAAGAAGCGATAGAATTAATGGGAATCGTCGTCGAGGAAGTTCGCGGCGCGTTTCGAGTCAAGCTGGAAAACACGGACCACGTCGTCCTTTGTCGTTTGGCGGGCAAGATGCGGAAATTTCGTATCCGCGTCGTACCCGGCGATCGCGTTGCGGTCGAAATGAGCCCCTACGACATGACCCGGGGACGCATCATTTTCCGCGAACGCTAATTCTAACAAATCAGAGCGGGAAGCGTAAGCGAGCGCATAAAAAGACAGCGCGTATCGCTTTCCTATTTCCTATTTCGTGGAGAGCGGCGCGTATTTTGTAGACTTGGTCGCACGGTAATTGAAGAATTTTTTTCTTTTGCCGACTTCTTTCGTCGGGACAAGTGTGGTCTGTTGAGTGCTGCCGGAGCCGAGGGTTTCCGCGAAGAAATCGGAAATCCAATCCGCCGAAACCTGCGTCGGGCTCTCTTGCGTGTCGTCTTTCGGATGAACCAAGCAGATTCGCGGTCGAACCGACATCCGTTGGCAAAAGGAGCGAATTTGCGGGAGTGAAACGCACGATTCCATATCGCCGTGAACGATCAGAATCGGTTTGCGAAGATTCTTGATGATGGACCAGGTGTTCACGAAACGACCGCCGCACCACAAGCTTAACATGAACCGTCGCCAAGCGGACATGAGCGTGAAAAACGGACAGGCGGCCAAGTAGACGACGGTTTTGGCCAGAAGAGCGATAAAGAGGGAAAAATGGTGTCTGAGAAGCGATTGACCCGATTTTGTGAAAGAGGTGAAGCAGTTTCTTTCGTAAATCCGACCTTCCGGAGCCGGGGAATCCATCACCACGGACCGAACTCGTGAATCAAGGCTTGCACAGCAGAGGGCAAGTGTTGCACCTTTTCCAAGGCCGAATACTCCGATTTCATCCCCACTTGCCGCATTAGTAGGGTTATCTTTCGCCTCACCCTGGACCGGAAATCGCGTTTGTACAAAGTCGATTGCCGCGCGAATGTCCTCAAGATCGCTGGTCATGACCCAAGGGGTGGGGTGGAATTTAACGCAGGAATCACTGTCCCCATGTCCGCGTTGGTCGAAGGTGAACAGATTGAAGCCGGCTCCACGGATTTTTTCGATATAAGGTAAAACGCTCCACCGGTTGCCGTTCATTTCGTGAAAATAAACGATCGTTCCGCGAGATTCGGACGAGTTGTGTGGAAAGTAGGAGCCGTCAAGCGTCAGCCCGTCGACGGTCGTGAACCGAACCGATTCGCAGTTGCCGCTACAGATGACCGTACCGGCATCCGTATCGTGGATCCTGAGCGGGAGCCACGGGCCTTCCGAAAAAAGCCGATTCGACCTTGCCAGGTGAGACAGGAAGCAAGCCCGGGAAATACAATGCGAAACGAGCAACAAGACTCCGATCGCAAAAAGCGGGCCGTAAATGGAGAATGCGAATAAAGTGGACACGGAAATCTGGAAGAACCGTCAACGAAATGGAATGATGTCTTTTTCACGTAAAGAACATCAACCGATTCCATTTCGTTCCTATCGACCGCAGGAGGAACAGAGTTCCTTTGGACAAGAGCGATCCAATCAAACGAAAAAATCTGCCGAACCGAGCCGGCAAAAACGGGATATGCGGATCAATCGCGGCACCTACTCTATCCGCTACACGAGCAAGAGCAAAGCCGGAACCGCGAGTTCATCCACGTACTATACCATATTTTTTCGCTTTCACCAAGAGAGACTGAAAATTTGTTCAAGTGCTTTCCGAAAAAGGTCGGGGAGCTATACTCAAAGCGACGGGGGTCTTTTAGAGGGACCGTCGTAAAATGGGTAAAATGGCAAACAAAGAATGTTAAACTGGGAAGAATTTCGATCAGAAAAGGATGGTCCCCTCGCCCCCGGTGTTCCGGGGGAGAGGGGACCAGAATTACGACGGCTACTCTCTTGCACATACACACCATTTCCAATGAGAGCGATAATCATGGGAGCCGGGGACCGAGCCGGCGTTTTGGAGGCTTTTGAGCAGCTTCGACCGCAGATTGAGCGGTACGTCGAGATCGTCGCGACCGATTTTCAATGGAAACGCGACATGTCCGCCGTCGATTCGGACATCGCGATCGTTTTCGGCGGGGACGGGTCCGTTCTTCGCAGTGCTCACGCCATGAGAGATAAGCAGCGGCCCGTGCTCGCGGTCAATCTGGGGACACTAGGATTTTTGGCGAATATCCAGACGGAAAATCTCATCGAAGTTCTCCAATCTCTCGCCCCGGCCCATCTGAAGACGGTTCGGCATCTCATGCTGGATTGCAAGTTATATAAAGAAGGGGAAAAATCGTCCGAGAGATGGTACAGCCTTAACGAAGTGGTCGTTTTTCACGAAGAGGGGGGCTTTCACATCGTCAATATTGCCCTTGCCGTGGACGGTTTGCCGGTCACGACGTTTCGCTGCGACGGCCTGATTCTCAGCACGCCGTTCGGCTCGACGGGCCACTCGCTTTCCGCCGGCGGTCCGATTCTCCGGAAAGATCTGGACGCCGTCGTGATTACGCCGATCAGTCCGCACTCGCTCAGCCAGCGACCGGTGGTCGATTCGGCGGACCGGACCTACGAAATGCGGGTCGTCGGCAATCGCGGCAAGGTACTCCTCGACGGTACGGAAGTCGCGACGATCACCCCGGAAGATCGGGTCGTGATTTGCCGGGCCGACGTCGCCTTTCAAATGCTCGACTTACCCGGCCACGGATACTACGCCACCCTCCGCGACAAACTCGGCTGGAGCGGAAAAATCATCGGGGAAGAACTATAACAGAGCGGGAAATTTAAACAGAGCGGGAAGCATAAGCGAGCGTTAGTAAATAAGAAATAACAGAGGGCGGCTTTCGCTCGTTCTTCGTATCCCGTTATTTTCTTATTTCTTATTTCTTATTTCTCATTTCATTCCTGCACATACCTCCCTTCCCGCCAAACCCACGGTTTCGGCTTAGGGAGCAGGTCGTCGGGTTGGATTTTGCCGGTTGCCAGTTCGAGGAATAACGCTTTGCTTTCGGCGCGGATTTTCTCGCGGAATTCCAGACCGTGAAGCGTTTCCGTCGCCGCTTTTTTCAGTCGGGGATTTTCCGATTCGCTCCACTTGCGGAGCACATCCAATGCTTCCGGGTTGTCCTGAGCCGCCAGTTCCCTGGCAATCGGGACGCAAAGCTCCTCGTCGTCAAGCTCCATGAAAATCGGATACAGCGCCTTGGAAAGACTCCAGCCTTCGAAAAACCGCCTGTTGGTGTCTTCGTTTCGAATTTCGGCGCTCCCGGAATCGAACGCGAACTGTCCATACAATCCGCCGAAATTGATCGGGCTGTCGAAATTGGAAGAGGAAGAGGACGAATCGTTTGATCGTCTCAACTGCTGCTGAATCTGATACCGCCTTTCCGCAGCGGGAAAGGTCGACGGGACATTGATTTCCCCCACGACGACGAATTGTCGTTGCAAAGCTTGCATCAGGTCTTGCCGTTGCCGGGGATCCGCCCAAACTTTGCGGAGAATTTCCGCCGCTTCATCCGGGTCGTCGATGAATTGGTTGGTCAGCAGAATCTGGAGCAGCGCGATCTTTTTTCCCTTGGCGGCATCGTTCAACGCCGGATCCATGTGTACGAAAAAATCCTCGATCATCTTCTCCGGATTCTCCTTGAGCCAATCGGCGAGTTGCCGGAACGTCAAGTCGGGATGCTTGCCCGGGAACAACATGATCCCGATCTGGCCCTGTTGAAAATCGCCGAGGGTAAAACTCAATCGTGTTTTCACCCGCTTGATCACGCGATCCTTGAAGCCTTGTTCGATATTCAGACTTTCGACCCAACGGAGCAATTCGTCGCGGTCGGTTTTTTCGTTCATCCAACATTTCATGACATAGTAAGTCAACGCCGATTCCGTGTCGTACGGATTGTATTTCGAGAAGAGCCGTTCAAATTCCGCGCGAATCAAAGGAGTCAGCATCGGATTGTCCACGGATTCGACCACTTCGTACATTTTAGTGGTTAAGCCGTATTCCCGGCTGCCGTACAGGAGAAATTCACAAAGCGGCTGCCGCCGGAGCATATCCGCAAACAGCGGGACGACCAGCGCGTTTTCGTTGGCCGTGAGAGAAATGAGGTCGGTTTTCGTCGTCGCATAAAGTCGGGCCAGTTCTCCGAAGAGAATCGCGTTCTTCTGCTGCTGCGCGGCGTAAAGCAATGGTACCCGCTCGTCGCCGGAACAACGGTACTTTTCCAGCAGCGCATGGAGCGGCTCGACGGACGCGTCCCCCATCTGGCGGATCGCCCGTGGTGCCAAGGTCAACGCCCGGGGAAACAGGCCATTGTTGTTACGATAGATGTACGGATAGACATTGGTCCCCCAGGGGAAATACGTCGCACTTTCCGTCCAGAGAAATCGACGGCCTTTCATGGTGTCGTTCTCCTCGATCATTTGCTCGAAAGCGATGCGACACTCTTCGGCAGTCGGCTGTTCGGAAAGTCCGTACGCGGCCCGGGCAACGGTGTCGAAATACTCCTTATGGATGCGGCCTTCCTCCACTTTGAGGGAGATTTTCAAACCGATCAGGTCGTAAAATTTCAACACATGTTCGACCCACAGATGTTTTTCGTCGGCGTCGAGCTTATCCATGACGTCGGCGAGAACGTCCCGATGCGCAAAGACGGACGGTTGGAGCGCAACAACATTAAAGCAGGGGTAATAGCCGCCGATGTCGTCGTAGGACACCGTTTGCGTGTAAGCCTGAATCTGTTCGGCAACGGTGAAGACGGACCCCTGGAATTCGAACTTCCACCAGTATTGGGCGCGTGCGTCGAATTGCAGTACGGAATCGTCGCGGCCGAGCATTTTTCGGCCTTCATACCGCTCCCGCTCGAATTGGTCCCACGGATACCATGTGTAAAGCGGTTGCGGTAAATTCTGGAACCACGGTTGTTGCGGCGGCGCGGTCCACGGGGCGACTTTGTTTTTCAGCTCGCCGACACGGATTTCAAGCGGCGTTTGACCGAGGTGGACACCGTTGCAATACACATCGGTTCCGTTCGGGAACGGTCCGCCCGCCAAGCGGATGATACGCTGCTCCGGCTCGACCCGCGAAACCGGTGGAAACATACTCGCAACCGGTATCACCAACAGAATCGGCGTAATCGTCGCGAGAAACGTGAACCGTAACGCCCCTTTCCAGAGCAATAGCACCACGCAAACCGTCGGCAGGATTCCCCCAAGAAGAATGTTCCAGTGGTACACCGACAGGCCCAAGGAATACTCGTCCTTACCGAGCCCGTAATAAAAATGATGGAAAAACCACAGGTACCCGAAGAGCGTCAAAAGAATCGGCAACGCGACGATCAACGACATCAAACGGATCGGAAAAGGTTGATTGCGGGTGGACATGGTAGAAGTCAAAAAAACGGAGCGGGAAGCGTAAGCGAGCGTAGGAAGGAGTCAGGAGTCAGGAGTCAGGAGTCAGGAGAAAACCGAGAAGGCGAGTGAGGACACCCTCCCGTCTCCTGACTCCTGACGCCTCTCTATGACTCCACTTCCATGCGATTGTAACAATAAACCCCGAACCACGGCGTCAGGAGCAGTTGCGCGAGGGTTGGGAGACCGAAAATGAACAGCAAAGCCGGAAAAACGATCGTCTCAAAACCCGGATGGAGAAACAGGTCCGCTCCGGCGAGAATGATCGCGGTCATAACGATTCCGATCGCGTAGACGATCAAGATCAGATTCATGACGCCTTGCGTCCACCGGGCGGTTTTGCCGAGCTTCGGTTTGGTCGACATGCGATTACGAATCACGAAAAAGATTGTGGTGTGATATGTGAACAATGCCGTAATCGCGACGGTCCAGAGCACTTCCAGTTCGGAATAACGGACCATCGGATACCAACCGCTTTGAAACACCGATTGCTGTACCGCCTGCCGGGCGCCGAGTGATATCAGCAAAGCGTGAACGACGAGCGTCGTCAAAATGACGCCAAAGCCGAACATCCAGCGAACCAGGAATAGCCGGGTCGGATTGAACGAACGGGAAAACAGGAACGCCCGAACGCCGCCGTCGTCGGAAAATATCCGTTTTCCGAGACAGAAACCGAGTCCGAGGTTCAACAGGCAAAGCGCCGAATCGAAATACCGCAGCGGCTCCCGATAAAACAGGACGAAAACGAACTGAAGGAGCAGGATCGCCGCGACGAAAAACGCGCATTCCCGATAAGCGAAACGAATAATAACGGAATTCATGATAGTGTATGAATAGTAAAAATATTCTGATGCCTTTCAATTATCACAACCAAAACGCGGTCCCCTCTCCCTCTGGGAGAGGGCTAGGGTGAGGGTGAAGCGGCAAACAGATCCACCCCCTCACCATAACCCTCTCCCCCGGAATACCGGGGGAGAGGGGACCGTGGTATGAAACTCCTCGGCGAAGCCTATATTATCTGTCGTTCGCCCCTGTTCTCTTCACTCACCGCCTCGACGAATAAATCTTCCAGGTTCAACCCTTGGACGTCGACGGTGTTGCTGTCGGTGATACCCATTTCGGCGTAAAGCCGTTTCATCTTTTCTTCCGAATAGTCAAGCACGACAAGCCGGGTTTCGCGTTCGTCCCGTTCGATCCGGAGCGGCTCGAACACGGTCTGCTCCGCCTTGCCGGGAAGCGTGATCTTGCGGACGTTCGCTTTGAGTGAATCGAGGTCCCCTTCGACGATCTTGCGGCCGTGATTGAGGATCGCGACCCGATCGACGATCCGTTCGATGTCGCCGAGAATGTGCGACGAAAATAAAATCGTGCGATTTTCCTCGCACGCGATCCCGAGGATTTCGGTGAGAAAATCACGCCGGGCGAGCGTGTCCAGGCCGGACGCCGGTTCGTCGAGAATCAGCACGTCCGCGTTTTGAGCCAGCCCGAGCAGAATGCACATCGCCCGGCGTTGGCCTTTGGAGCATTCGTGATACGGTTTTCTCGGATCGAGTCGGAACCGTTTCGTCATTTCCTCGATCGTTTTTGAATTCCAGTTCGGGTAAAGCCTCGCCCCCATTTTCGACGCTTCCGGAATCGTCATCCAGGCGGGAAGCTGCATGTTTTCCGAGATGTACGCGACCCGTTGGCGGACCGATTCGTCGTGATCTTTCGGATCGTGTCCCAAGATGCGAACCGTGCCGTCGTCGGGCCGCAGATGCGACACCATCATCCGGATCGACGTCGTCTTGCCCGCCCCGTTGGCGCCGAGCAGACCGTAAACCGACCCTCGCGGTACGGAAAACGAAAGCCGATCCACCGCAAGCGTCGCCTCCTTGCCGGAGCCGAACGAACGGGAAACATTGGTGAATTCGATGGTGGACATGGTTAAATAAGAACTAAGAAATAAGAAATAAGAAATAAGATATGAAATTCAAAATAATAAAAAAAGGTGCTCTTTGGTAAAAATATCGTCCATATTTTTTATTTCTTATTTCTTATTTCACAATCGTATTGTTTCTCCAAAATTGCCCGAATCTGTTCGTAGTCGAGGCCATAGCGGAGTCCTTCGACAAGCAAGCCGAGCGCTTGGCGCGAAAGGGCGTTGTTGATGTATTCGGCGGAAAAGGGCGTCGGACCGTCCGCAACGAACACGCCGAGCCCCGGCCGTTGGATTACGACCCCTTCCTGGGCCAACTGCGAAAAAATCCGGTTGGTCGTCGTCGGGTTCAAACTGAGATCCTTGGCCAACTGCCGCACCGAGGGCAAGCGGTCCCCCGGCTTAAGCACCTGCTTGACGATCAACAGCTTAATCTGGAGGATCGCCTGCTGCGTCAGCGGTTCGCTGCTATGGTAATCGAGCGCTATTTTCATGGAAGCTTACCTTTCAAATACGAACCGCCATTGCGATCCATCTGTATTATATAATATCATACAGTTAGTTCGGAGTCAAGAGAAAAGAAGAAATATTTGCGAAAAAGAGCCGGAAGATCGCCGTCCCACGTTAACGAATACGGGGAATCCATCGATGGATCGTGTCAAGCAGCAGTTCCGGGTTGATCGGTTTGACGCAGTAGGCGTCCATTCCCGCTTGGAGACATTTGTCTTCGTCCCCCTTGGTCGCATTGGCCGTCAGGGCGATAATCGGAATCCCTTCCCGCGGCGGATTGGCATTGTCGCGACGTTTACGAAATCCGTCCCGCTCCAGACTCCGTATGGTTTGGGTCGCTTCGAACCCGTCGACGTCGGGCATTTGGCAATCCATGAGGATCAAGTCGAAATACTGGCGCGTGAAAATATCGATCGCTTCACGTCCGTTGTTGACGATCTCGCACTGGTAACCGAACTTGGTGAGAATTTCCCGAACGACCAATTGATTGATCTTATTATCCTCCGCGACGAGAATCAAAGGAGGGAACCCGTCGGATTCGGGAACCGAACCAGGTTGAGGAAATCCCTTTTCTGTTCTGTTTTCCTGCAAAGAAGGGAGCGTTTCGAAATTCACGACCTTTCCCGACCCAAAGAGAACCGAAGCGATCGCATCGAACAAAGTGGAGCTGAAAACCGGTTTGTTCAAGGGGAAAGCGGCGTCAAAGTCGATGAGCGAATTTTCCGCCGGCTCCGAAGCGAGCGGCAACAGTTGAATCATCCGCGTTTTATTCGGTGTCGGGGAATCTTTGACGGCGCGGACCAATTCGTATCCCGCGGTATCACGGAGCGTATCGTCGACGATCATCAGCGAAACCGGCTGTCGGGCCAACGCGGCTTCTTCGAGAATTTTCTCCGCTTCGGTTTTCGTCTCGCAGGATCGGCAATCGAATCCCCAACTTTGGAGCTGTTCCCGGAGCGACTCCCGCTGGGAACGATTTTCATCGACCACCAGAGCCCGAACACCGTCAAATCGAAACGGTCCGAGCAGTTGCTCCATCCGAATCTGATTCTCGTGAAATGCGAGTTCGTATCCCCCGGACGAATCGGTCCGCGACTCCGATCCCCGTCGCCCCGGTTCCATCGGCACTTCGAACCAAAACTGTGCCCCGGCCCCTTCCGAACTGACAACGCCGATACGCCCCCCCCAAAGGTGAACGAGACGGCGTGAAATCGCGAGCCCCAATCCGGTCCCTCCTGCTTTCCGCGTCGCTTGGGAATCGATCTGCGAAAACGACTGAAACAGTTTGTTCTGCTGCTCCACGGGAATTCCGGCGCCGGTGTCCACAATTTCAAAACGGATCAGACTCTTCGAACCGACAGGGGGCGAAGTCGTTGTCGTCGCGTTCTCGTCGTTGCCTTCCGGTTTCTCGTTCAACGAGTCCGGACAAGGACCTTGGCAGGAAACGACGATTTTCACGCCGCCGTTTTCGGTGAATTTGATGGAATTTCCCGCGAGATTGATCAAGATCTGCCGCATCCGTCCGGCATCACCGCGAACGAAGCGGGGCACGTTCTCCTCGAATACGCTGGAAATTTCGAGTCCCTTCTTGCTTGCGCCGGACGCGAGAATCCCGACGACCGACTCGACCATGTCGACCAAGTCGAAATCGTTGATTTCCGTTTCCAGCTTGCCGGCTTCGATTTTGGAAAAGTCGAGAATGTCGTTGATGAGAAACAGGAGCGACTTGCCGGACGTTTTGATCAACTGGGCGTATTCCTGCTGCTTCGGCGAAAGTTCGGTTTCGATAAGCAGGTCGGAGAGCCCGATCACACCATTGAGCGGCGTCCGGATTTCATGCGACATGTGAGCGAGGAAATCGCTTTTGGCATGGTTCGCGGATTCCGCCTGCTCTTTGGCGACCTCAAGTTCCTTGGAACGGGCCTGGACAAGATCTTCCAAGTGTTCGCGATATTTTTGCAACTCCCGATCTTTGATAATACGGTCGGTTTCGTCGTGCAAAAGGGAAATACAGTACGGCTCTCCGTCGATGAAGACGGCATTCATGTAGTTCTCGACGTAATGAAACGAACCGTCCGTGCTGACATGTTTCCATTGAAACCGCTGTGGTCGTCCCGCGAGGACTTGGTTCATGTAATACGCGGCTTTTTCGACGGAACTTGTTCCATCTTCCTGCAAGGGGGGCGAAAAATCGAGAGGTGTTTTCCCGAGAATCTCTTTCTCGGTTATTTTCCTCATTTCAAGCATCCGTTTGTTACAGAGAATGTAACGTCCTTTTTTCGTGATTCCGATCGCATCGTGCGAGTTATCGAAAATCGCTTTGTAGATTTTGTCGTTTTTCTGGATCGCCCGGGACAGTTCGACCCGCTGCGTGACGTCGATATCAAAGCCGATGACCGTGGAAACGACGCCTTCTTCCTCGAAAACGGGAGTGACACGTCGCTCGAAATAACGACCGTCGAAAAAAATGATCCGTTCGTCGGCTTTTCCCTGGAATGCGGCTTCAATGCTTTCGATGGCGTCGGGACAGTCCTGGTAGAGCGTCCGGAAGGATTGACCGCCGAGTTTTCGGGGATCCAGACGTTTGAGATTTCCTCCTTTTCCCATGGTGTAGAGGAAATTTCCGTCGGAGTCGAGGGTAAAGAGAAAAAAACCGCCGTGATGTTGTGCAATTTGCAACAAGAGCAGGGCGAATTGAAGCTGCGGCGGTTGGTTATTCGGAGAAAAATCTTCGAGAGAATTCTCTTGCGATTCTTCGGAAGGGGGTTCGGATTTCTCTTCAAACAGAGGAGAGGAAGTGAATTCGATTTCCTGGATAGAGCCGAGGAGTTCAATCGGGTTATCTTCGTGATCGCGAAGGATTTCGCCACGAAAATGAAATTTTGCCCAATTACCGTTTTTCTCTTGGATTAAAAAATCGGTTTGGCAAAGTGGAGAGCGGGCGAGAATGGCTTTTTCCACTTCGACACGAACAGGCGGAAAATGCTCGTAAACGGACCGTTCGACGGGCAGCGAAGAGTCGAGAAAGATCGCCCTGAGACCGGGCGAAACGGATTCGCATTCGGCGATCAGTTTGCGCGTAAAACTCCCCAAACGGAGAGAATTCGGCGGCGTGAGCGGCAACCCGGACATTGTGAACGACGAATGGATGATGAGTGCCTAATGATCTACGGTACTAAAATACAAAAAGAAGCGCGAATCTCACGTTCATTTTACTCCAAAAAGAAGAAACGCAAAAGGTGAAGCCAAAAATTACGAATTCCATCTCCTTGCGGACCGACCGAAAACACGTAGACTATGGACTCGATGAGTCGGGGCTATAGCTCAGTTGGGAGAGCATCGCGTTTGCAACGCGAGGGTCGTCGGTTCAAGTCCGTCTAGCTCCATCTTAAATCCTTGTAAATCAAGCATTTACAAGGATTTTATTATTTTAAATTGCCCGATTCTTTGCTTTTGGGGAAAAATAGATCATCAAATATGTGATA
>JAVBPO010000027.1:0-14062 GCA_031549565.1 Thermoguttaceae bacterium | reverse complement strand
AGAGCGTCGGGACGTTGATGCCGTTGCGACGGAGCGTCGCGAGCAGCATTTCGCCGGGCTGGGCGTCGACCTTGCGGCCGTTGATTTCAATGGAGGCGGTGGCTACGGTTGTGGACATTGAGTAAAGGCTCCTGGATCGTTTGGTAAAAGTGACAGGTTGATAATAAAAGCGATTAATGTTTAGCCCGCGAACCGAAGGTTCCGGGAGGGATTGGTTGGTTACGGTTAAATAAAATAAATTCTAGCGGTTTCCGTGTAAAATACTATCGGGTTGACCGGCCCGGAACCTGCGGTTCGCGGGCTAAACGGGGTTTTTATTTGTGTTTTTTCCGGTGTCGATCTCGTCGGTGCAAGGAAGATCGCAGCCAATTCATTTTCCATGGTTTTACGATCGAATCGATCAAGTGCTCCGCTTTCCGTCCCCGGGGATTTTTGAGATCGTTCATTTGTTGTTTCAACGCCGCAATTTCACTCAGCAGGTAACCGCAGAAAGTCAACAGGAACAAATAAATGCCGATCCAGATCCATACGGCGTTCAAAGCCGAAAAGCTGGTAAACAGTATAACCATCGGAACAACGAGGATGGTCAAAAACCAGAATAAATGTTTCATTGCGATGATACGGTTTTACGAGCGAATGATTTTCAACTCCTTGCAATTTTCCGGCAACACCAGTTTTTTGGCGGAAATCGTCGTGATGTCATGTTCTCTGATTTTTGCCGTATAATTGTAACCGTTGAGTGCCTCGAAGGAAAAAACGACCGGGGCATCTTCCTGGCCGAGGAGCTCCAGAAAAGCTCTCGACGCAATGTTTTTGGGCTCCGCTTTTTTGGCGATCTTTTGAATCGCAAACATGATCGAAAACATGATATATAGGTGCAGGCATGGCAGCGAAATCACCAACACCAATCCAAGTGCATTATCCATATCAATATCTCGCCAATTATGAGTGGGAAATTAAATTCGATACTTTGTCACGATTTCCAGTCCGTCGATTCCGGCGAAATCCTTGGCGTTATGCGTGACCAACGGCAGTTCGTAAACGAGCGCCGTAGCCGCGATCAGAGCGTCGGGAACCGAAATCGGTTTTTGACGCCGTTCGTATCGGACTTGGCCGAAAACCCGGCATACGACCTTGTCCAAAGGAAGCGTTTCATATTTTGAAATGCCGTCAATAATTTTTCAGGACGTTTTCGACCCCCATCCGGCCCGGAATGCCCCTTCGTCCAATTCCGCTGCCGTGATATAGGAAATGAAAGGATACGTCCCTTCCACGCTCGCTCGGTACAAATCCGCAAAAGGAATTTCATTGATGAGGTAAATGACGATATTGGTGTCGAGCAAAACCGATTTCATTTATCGATAAAGGTTGATGTCTTCTCCGATCGCTTCCAAAAACGCAAAAAATTCCTCTTCCGAATCCCAAGCCGGCTCCTCGGTCATAAGCTCTTCAAGAGATTGAACCGTCTTGAGTCCTCGCTCCTGTATGATTTCATCCACCGATTTGTGTTGTCGAAATTTCCGGTCTTCTTCCCGTAATCGCTGAATTTTCGCGAGATCGTCCGATTCCGCATCCACACGAACGGTCTTGCCGGAAAACTCCGGCGGAAGAGTAATCGTCCCGCTGGCGGGGACCGTTATATAAAATGGTTCGGTAGTTGACATCGTATTCTCCGATTTTCAAAACGCTTTTTCAAACAGCTCCGCGACTTCGGCGGCGCCGGCTTTGCGGGGGTTCGTCGCTTGGCAGGCGTCTTTCAGGGCGTTGGCGGTCATCGTCGCGACGTCGTCTTTTTGCACGTTTTTGCCGTATTTTTTGCCGAGTGCCACCAGACCGCTCGGAATGCCGACGTCTTCGGAAAGCGTTCGGATGGCGTCAAGGCACACATCGGCGGCTTCACGTTCGGATAATCCGTCGATGTCTTCGCCCATGATCTGTGCCAATGTTGCGAACCGCTCGACCCGGGCAATCAGATTGAATTCCTGGATCACCGGCAGCAGCACCGCGTTACACTCGCCGTGCGGCAGGTCGTAAAAGCCGCCGAGTTGGTGTGCCATCGCGTGAACGAGCCCGAGACTGGCGTTATTGAACGCCATGCCGGCAAGGTATTGAGCCTGCATCATCATTTCCCGCGCTTCGAGGTCTTCGCCGTTGGCAACGGCGCGGCGAAGATATTGGAAGATCAATTCAATCGACTTTTCCGCACAGGCATCGGTCATCGGCGTCGCGGCGGTCGAGACGTACGCTTCGACCGAATGCGTCAAAGCGTCCATTCCGGTCGCGGCTGTCAAACCTTGCGGCATTTTGACCGTGAGCAGCGGGTCGTCGATCGCAAGCGTTGGCGTCACACGCCAGTCGACGATCGCCATTTTGACTTTCCGCGACGTGTCCGTAATGATGCAGAATCGCGTCATTTCCGAAGCGGTGCCCGAGGTCGTGTTCACGGCAACCAGCGGCGGCATCGGTTGGGTCGATCTGTCGAGTCCTTCATAATCGCCGATCGCGCCGCCGTTGGCGACGACCAGTCCGATCCCTTTGGCGCAATCGTGCGGACTGCCGCCGCCAAGCGAAAGGATTGAGTCGCAACCATTCTTTTTGTACACGTTCTCACCGGCGACGACGTTTTTGTCCGTCGGATTCGGAACGGTGCCATCGAACACGGCAAACTCACAGCCTGCCGAGCGAAGCAGCTCCTCGATCGTTTTGAGAATACCGCATTCGACGATCCCCTTGTCGGTCACGATCAGCGGCTTCTTGACGCCGAGCGTTTTCAGTTGCGCCGGAATTTCCCGATGGGCGCCGATCCCGATCCGGGTGACGCAGGGAATGTAAAAACCGTAAACATTGTCTTGTGCAAGCATGAGATTGAGGGGGTTGGGGGTGTGGAAAAAGTCGATGTTTTTTACCACAGAGAGCGCAGAGGACACAGAGACGATGTGAATTCAAATTCTCTGTGATCTCTGAGCTCTCTGTGGTTCAAAAAATTGATTTTTGCGTTTCACAATGTAATTCTTCCGTTATTGGAATCGTTACCGTTGCGTCGGGAAGTGGAATTGGAGTGTTGACACGTTTTCTCGTTTTGATATTTTAAACTCGTTTCAGCGGAACCAGGTCGCAGTTTACCGCGAATTCCAGTTCGGTTTTCGATTTCGTGCAAATTCGATCCTGCTGGACCGTCGCGAAGTAATAATAACCGCCGAAAGCGACTTTCGTGTAATACACGATCGGCGTCTCTTCCTTGTCGAGAAGTCGCCGGAAATCTTCGGGGGATATCGACATCTTTTGCATCGTCATCATCACGGACATGTTTTTTGCCGCGACAAACATCGGAACGAAAAACAGGAAGACAAAAGATGCAACAACAATCGCAGCGATAAATCCCGTCTCCATTTTTACTCTCCTTTTCGGTATTTTGTAACCAATTCAAGTCCTTCAATTTGCTCGAAGTGTTTGATGTTCAACGTTGCAAGTTCCGTTCGCAGGGCAACGGCGGTCGCCGCGATGCCGAGGTCGAGAAAATCAAGATTGATCCGCTTGGTACGCAATTCTTTCCAAATTTCCGCGGCGGCATGAGAACAGGTTATGTCGAAAGGGAGGATTTCGAGGCCGAGAAACAATTCTTTCCAAAACATTTCCTGTCCGGGGAGCATGCCCTTATATACCTCGAAAAGCGTCAGCACCGAAATTGCGCAACGGTTCTCCGGCCTCGCAAGCTTCGCAAATCGCGTGGTTTGTTTATCGCGAGCACGAAAAAATTCGATCAAGATGCTGGTGTCAATCAAGATCATTCCACATTTTCTCCCTTGCCGCAACGCTTTCGTTGATCCATTTGCGTGTTTCCAACCATTCTTCATATTGCTCATCGGTCCACACGGGAGCACACTCTATCGCCTTGAGGAGGTGCTGACGCCGCCGTTCGTCCTCCCCGGTCCATTCGGGCTTATCCGGCCGGTCATGGGCTTTGATGCTAACCTCAATGTCCCGATCTTGCAGTTCCGGCGGCAACGGAATCGTGACCGTGGCGCCGGTACTTGCCGGGAAGTGGAATTGAAAAGTCGACATATTATTTATCCTTTGTTTCCAAAATCTCCAAAAGCTTTTCAGGCGAAACGGCTTGGAGCGGCGAGTTTTTGAAGTCGCGAAGGTTACGGGTCACGATTAAATCCACTTCTGCCTCTTCCGCGACAACCGCCTGAATGGAATCCTCGAAATCACGCCACTTCGCCCGGTAAGCGTTCTCAATTACGTAACGGTTGACCGAAAGAATTTCCAATCCTTCGGTTTCCAAAATCATTCCGACGCACAGCATTGCCGTATCCCGATTCGTTCTTTTGCGTGCAATATAATAAATGTTTGTAATCGTCGTTGCCGTGACACATCCTTGAACCTCTCCCTGTGCCAATGTTTCGAACACCTTCTCGGAGCACGCGAAAAACGGCTCTTCCTTGAGAAGGACGTTCAAAACGACATCGGTGTCAATCAGTATTTTTCGAGGACGCATATTTCTCCATCAGGTATTCGTAGCGATCGTCGCGAATCGGTTCGTTCGATGTCTCTTTCAATATTCCGGCGATGGAGAGGAGACCTCGTCCTTTGTTCGATTCGCGTTTCGACGAGGAAAGTTCGGTTCGCAAAACGAGAATTTCGCTTCCCCGGAACTCCGGCGGCAGCGTAATCGTCCCGTTGGCGGGGACCGTCGTGTAAAATGGTTCGGTCGTTGACATGGTTACTCTTTCTCCTTCGAGTGCGAAAATCCTTTCCAGCCGTCTTTCCAGTTTTGCGACGGCTGCGGATCGGACTTCATCACTCGATCTTCCAATCGCTGGATTTTTCCAGACATCCTTTCAATTATGACGATGACGTAAATGTAAAACAACACTCTGAAAATGCCGGAGACATGCCCCCGAGGCGATGCGACTTCACCCCATTCCGTAAATATCAATGCCAGGAAAACAATAATATAAATTAACCGGAAAAGCATTGGCAACCTCATGTTTTTGTTGCAGTGTTCCGCTTCAACGCGGGGCAAGCCCCGCCGCTAACTTGGGGGCGTGTATTTCGTAACCACTTCAACCGGTCGGTACAACTCGCCGGTGGGATGTCCCTTCAGAAGGTAAGAGACAATATTCGTATCCAATAGGAAAGTTTTCATCTGTCGTTCAGGATTCTTTTCGGGACCGTGTCAAGCCTTCCATGAAATGATCAAACTCTTCGTCGGAAGACCAGATATCCGCGCCTGCTCCTTGGAAATCGTCGAATCGAATCGGTTGGAGTTTTTGCTCCTGAATCATTTGATCCACGGATTTCGACAGTGCTTTTTCGTGGCTTCGCTTCAAAACATCCCAGAGAGGAGAACCTTCTTTGGGATGAAAATCGGGAATCGACGAAAGCAGGCTGAATAAATCCTTTCCGCCGGTTTCTCGGTTTTCCATCGGGAGCGGGGAATTATGATGTGCTGTCGTTGACATGGGTTACCCTTTCTCCTTCTCTCGAGAAAATTCCAGCATTGCTCAGCGTTTTGCCTGTTTTGAATCACCGTTTCAAGGTCCACCCACCCGGGGATTGCGCGATGCTCCACCCCCGGCTCTTTATGGGTGACACTATGGTGTTACACTTTTTCGACGGCGCCGAAGCGGCAGGCGTCCATGCAGGCGCCGCAACTGATGCACTTTTCCGGGATGATGTGGTGCGGGTTCTTCACCGTGCCCACGATCGCGTCGGACGGGCATTTTTTCGAGCATAACGTACAGCCGGTGCATTTGTCAGTGATGTGGTACGTGATCAGCTCCACGCACGCCTTCGCCGGGCAGTTGCGCTCGTACACGTGCGCTTCGTATTCGTGCCGAAACCAACGGAGCGTCGACAGAACCGGGTTCGGAGCCGTTTGCCCGAGCCCACAAAGGCTGGTGTCACGAATCACCTCGGCCAGTTCCTCCAGGTGGACCACGCTCTGGAACCGCTGGAGCGTTTGATTTCTGGTTTCGTTTCTGCGGCCACGTGTGATCCGGTTGAGCGTTTCGAGCATTCGCCTGGTTCCCTCGCGGCATGGAATGCATTTGCCGCAGCTTTCCCGTTGGATGAAATCCATGAAAAACTTCGCGACGTCGACCATGCAGTTATCCTCGTCCATCACGACCAGGCCACCGGAGCCCATCATCGCGCCGACTTTTTTGAGCGACTCGTAATCGATCTGGATGTCCAAATGCGATTCCGGAATACAGCCGCCAGACGGACCGCCGATCTGCACCGCTTTGTACGATTTTCCATTGGCGATACCGCCGCCGATCGCGAATACGACGTCACGGAGCGTCGTTCCCATCGCGACTTCGACCAGACCGGTGCGGGCGACCTTACCGGACAGCGCGAACACTTTCGTACCCTTGCTCCCTTCGGTTCCGACACCACCGAACCACGCGGCACCACGGTCGATCAGCTCCGGAATATTGGCGAGCGTTTCGACGTTGTTGATGATCGTCGGATGCCCGAACAACCCGCTGATCGCCGGGAACGGCGGACGCGGACGCGGCATTCCCCGTTTCCCTTCGATGCTGTGAATCAGCGCCGTCTCTTCGCCGCAGACGAACGCACCGGCGCCCATCTTGATGATCATCTTGAGCGAGAAATTCGTGCCCAAAATACTGTCGCCGAGCAGATTGTTCGCTTCCGCTTGCGCGATCGCCTCCTTGAGCCGGGCGATGGCCAGCGGATACTCGGCGCGAATGTAAATGTACGCCTTATTCGCCCCGATCGCGTACGCGGCGATCGCCATTCCTTCGAGCAGCCGGTGCGGATCCCCTTCGATCACGGCCCGATCCATAAAGGCGCCCGGGTCCCCCTCGTCGGCGTTACAGACGAGGTATTTTTGCGGATCGGTTTGGCCGTGTGCGAATTTCCATTTCATACCGGTCGGAAATCCGCCGCCGCCGCGACCGCGAAGACCGCTCTGCTCCACTTCCTTGCACACGTCAATCGTGGGCATCGCCAAGGCTTTTTTCAACCCGCGATATCCGCCGGTCGCGAGATACTCTTCAAGCGACGCCGGATTGATGACACCACAATTCTGGAGCACCCAGCGGGTCTGCGGACCGAAGAACGGATGTTCGTCTTTGAATTTGACGCCGGCCCACGGTTCGAGTCCCTCCTGTCGGAACTGGCCGAGAACGAGATCCTGCGGCGGATTGCCGGCGAACAAATCGTCCAGGAGCGATTCGACTTTGTTCGCCGTCACATGGTGGAACATGATCCGGCACTTTCCGGGAAGTTGCACGTCGACCAGCGGTTCGACGACGCAAAGACCGATGCAGCCGACTTCGACGATTTCGGCGTCGATCGATTTTTGGGCGAGATATTCCTTGATCGCGGTGAGCGTGAAAGCGGCTCCGGCTCCGAGCCCGCAGGTCCCGGTCCCGATGTAGATCACCGGTTTATCGACCTTCTGGTGTCGCAGTTTCGTGAGCTTCTCGGCCCATTCCGGCTTCCCGGCGCCGTCGGCGTCGCTGATGATCCCATTGAGAAATTCCTTGTCGATTTGATGGACGTTTGACATAGTGGAAAGTAGTGAAATTATGTTAGCCCCGCCGCCTGCGACGGGTCGTAAAAAATGCTGCGGTTCGCAGGCGAACCGGCTAACGGTTATTGGTTCCAATTTTCGATTTTTATGGCGTCACGTTTTCGCGGATCAGTTTTTCGAGTATCGGTTTAAGGTTTTCATCCGAGATCGCCGTTTTGGGATCGGCCATATTGATCCCACGTTTTTCGAAATCCTCACTAAAGCGGCGCGCGAAAATAACCTATCCATTTGTGCAGTATTTAATGTCGGACAAATATTTTTCATACGAGCGAAACCAAACTTTACTCAGTTTGATTCAACTGTGATTAACGTGCAATTGGATAACTTGTTTATGCGCGCTGCCTAAATACTTTTTTTCCGTTGTCTAAAAAATTCGCCGTGAAATTCCGCAGTAATATATTGTTATGATCATCTTTCTTATCGTCGAGCGAAGATTGAAATGTTGTTCCGAGTAGTTTTGTGACCTTTGTATATCTTTTGGATTGATTCACTGGGTAAATCAACACAAAAGCATGGTTACAGCGAGAGTTTTCCTTGGGTTTTAAATAGAGCCCCGAATAATCATAGTAGACACCATCTACAGCAAAGCCTTCATTGGTAGGACACGAAAAATATTCGGCCTTGTAAAGTTCAACATGCTCACTGCTTTCACATCCCCTAAAACACGATGCCAATGATACGATTCCGCCGCATATAATGGCAAACAACAATAAGTAAGAAACAATTTTCATCTTTCCATCGCTTCCAAAAATTCTTCCGGCGAATACACTCGCAAACCACAATCACGGAAACCTTTTTTGTCGCGGGTTACGACGGTGTCAAGCCCGTATTCTTTTGCCGCCATTGCCTGAACGGCGTCTTCGAAATCAAGAGGCAACGAATTCAAGGCTGTTTGAATGATTTCAAAATCGACTGGAATCACCGTCAGCATTCGAACGACCTTTTGGGTCGCCGCCAAGGCGAAGTCGTGCTTTCTCTCTTTTTCGACGATATAGTAAACGTCCGTAATCGCCGAAGCGGAAACGTGGCCTCGAAACCGTTTCTCTTCATGTTTTCGCACGAGCAGTCTCGCCCGACGAGTGTCTTCCCCTCGGTTGACAATCGCGTCGATGATCACGTTGGTATCGATCAAAACCCGCATCACAAATACTTTTTCTTGAATCGTTCGTATTTCATTTGATCGACCTCGTTGTCGTCATACGATGGCATATCCAATTCCTCGCAAAAGTCGAGGAAATCCTGTTCCGGCGTTTTAACGACTTTCTTCATCGTTCCATCAGCCTGTGTGCGTTCTTCTTTCACCGACACGACGACTTTTCGCCCGTGTAGCTCCGGGATCGGCGGAAGCGAAATCACTCCTTCCGGGGAAACCTGCGTTTCAAATTGTAATAGGGACATTGTTCTACTCCTTTTCCGTAATCCAGTTTTCCAATTTCAATCCATGCAATCTCGAAAAATGCCGAGTGTTGTTCGTGATTAACGTCAAATCGTGAAAAATCGCCGTCACACCGATCAAAAGGTCGAAATCTTCGATTTTTGTTCCTGCACTCCATAATTTTGCCTTTTCCTCGGCGAAAAGTCGGATCGACTCGGTAATCGGCAATACGGTAAACTGTTCGCACATCAGATTAACGAGACGATGCTGCTCCTCTTTGCGCTTTCCACGTTCAGCGCCGAACCGTAATTCGGCGATGGTGATTTCGGAAAGAAAAGCATTGGTTTCATCAAGTTCATCGAATTTCAAATCCAAGTCGTGAAGTCCACGAATTCGAAAAACGCAAATGTCGGTATCGACGAGAAAACGTTTCATAACGGTTCCCTTTCCCGCCCAAACGTACGGCTTTCGTAAATGTCTCGGATAATCTCTTCTGCCGACCTTTCATCCTCTCTCCAAGCCCCGCAAAGTTCTTCAAACGCTCGCTTTCGCTCTTGTTTTTTAAGGCGTTTGTCCGCCATGCCGATATCTTCCTTCTTCACGTCCTCAATATGAACGACAACTTTATGATTGCAGTATTCCGGAGGAAGCGAAATCGAAATTAGTCCTTCCGGAGAAACCTGCGTTTCAAATTGTAATAGGGACATTGTTCTACTCCTTTTCCGTAGTCCAGTTTTCCAATTTCAATCCACGCAATCGCGAAAAATGCCGAGTGTTGTTCGTAATCAAGGTTAAATTGTAATAAACCGCCGTCGAGCCGATGAGAAGATCGAAATCGGGTATCAACTGTCCCAATTTTCTCAATCTGGCCTTTTCTGAGGCGAAAACATGAATAATGGCGTCGTTGACGGGAGCGACGGAAACGAATTCGCAAAACTCGTCGATCTCATCGTGGGACTGTCGGGAAAAATCGCTGCATTCCGCTCCATATCTCAGCTCGGCTACAGTGACTTGCGAAATGCTGCAATTCCAGACGCCGGCAGATGATATCTTGCCCGCAATGTCGTATCGTTTTCTCAAATAGAAAATGCAGGTGTCCGAGTCCAAGAGGAATCGCTTCATAACGGCTCCCTTTCCGTGCCGAGCATTCTTCCTTCATGGATCGCCTGGACCATACGCTCCGTATCTTCGCGGCGTTCTTCCGTATCCCACACACCACAAAGCTCCTCGAATGTGCGTTTCTTTTTCCCTACGGCAACGGGCACGGGAAAATTTTGTCCGATTTTTCCGTAAACGATCGTCTGCTCTTCAGGCGTGAGTTTTTCAAACCGGCGGAGAAAATCGTCAATCAGCGGGTCATGGTCAGTCAGCATGGACATTTTTCTACTCCTTCGTTTCGGTTTCCTTCGGCGTCACGTGCTCGCGGATCATTTTTTCGAGGGCTGGCTGAACTTCCGCTAAAACGCTTTGCGTTCCGATAGAGTTCCAACGATCAAAAAAAGCGGCGTCAATGCCCAACTCGGCGTACGTTTTGCTGAATTCGATCCCCTTGTTCGTTACGTAATACACGGTATTCGCTCGTGATAGAACACTGTTCGCACCATGACAAATAAATGTCATATAGCGTCCAGGCCTCGGCGAGCCGCCCGTTCCCAGCGCGGCAATTCCGTGATCCGACTCCGGTATCACCATCAAAC
The DNA here is from genome assembly GCA_031549565.1 of Thermoguttaceae bacterium. Taxonomy (GTDB): domain Bacteria; phylum Planctomycetota; class Planctomycetia; order Pirellulales; family Thermoguttaceae; genus JAVBSX01. The sequence goes on along the minus strand of JAVBPO010000027.1, from coordinate 3,420 downwards.
ACGATGAGCAATCATGAACTTTCGGGTTTCCGACTTGCCAGTGCAGACAATACATTACTCCATCCACTTCAAATGAGGTTTGTTCGCCGGTGGCAATAGGTTGACCAGGTTTGCATCCCGACGTCAAAATCGCGAGCAATAAAACGAACATGATTTGCAGTGCAATTGATTTCACTTTATCTCCAAATGTTTCTCGTTTCAAAAAGAAATCGACGGCGACGTTGGTGTCGATCAAAACACGTCTCATCGCTTCTTTCCTAAAATGCGTTCTTCTCTCAGTTGGTCATATTCTTCTTCCGTCATTCCTTCGAGGCAACCGCGGCATAAATCGTACATTTTGTTGAGTTGTTCATCGGTCGGATTTGGCCATTCGTTATCGTCTTCGACACGGACAACGACTTTCCGCCCATGCAGCTCCGGGATCGGCGGAAGCGAAATCACTCCCTCCGGGGAAACCTGTGTTTCAAATTGTAATAGGGACATTTTTCTACTCCTTCGTTTCGGTTTCCTGCGGCGTCACGTTTTCGCGGATCGGTTTAAGTTGTCTTTCGGAAGGCGTTTTCGGGTCGGTAATGTCGAATTCCAATTCTGTAAATAAATCTGATTGCCAAGCAGATCATCAGCCAATTCATGCATCCGATCACTTGAAAAAAAACGGCTGGAGCAAAATAGAATCGCCAAAAAAAACTATCGGAAATCCTATCGACAATCGGGGCAACGGGGAGATACAGCCAAGCTAATGGAAAATCGACAAACAGGAAAATCAACCAGCCCATACACCCTTCCGGCGAGGCGGACACCACAAAAATAATATATGACACCAGCGCGAGATGGATAAAAAACACGAAGCATGCGATTTTTATTGTACTCATCCTTTCAACGCCTCCAAAAATTCGTCCGGCGAATAGATTTGCATGTCGGAATTTTGAAAACCTTTCTTGTCGCGTGTTACGACGATATCAATGTCGAAATCCTGCGCCGCTGCGGCTTGGACGGCGTCCTCGAAATCGTCCATCGGCAACTTGAGGGCTTCCTTGATCGTGCTTTCGTCAACACGGATCACTCGAATCGAGTCGACCATATCGGCAATCACGCTCACCGCTTCTTCGTGCGAAAATTCCTTTTTGAGGAAATAATAGATGTCCGTGATCTGCGACGCCGAAATATGGGCAATTAAACGACCTTCAGTGATTTCTTTCATGATTTCCCGTGCAAAAACATAATGCTCCCCTCGTCGCATGGCGAAGTCGAGAATTATGTTCGTATCAAGGAGAATGAAAAAAATCATTGCCCGTATTTCTTCTCCAATCGTTCGGCCCGAATTTCCTTCATGGTCATATCCGGCATCCCTTCAAGTAATCCGTCCCAAGTTTCGAAAAACTTTCGACCAGCCGCCTTTCGTTGCTCCTCCGTTTGATCGCCGTATTTTTCTTCCAATCGAGAAGCCTGAATCTGTTTTTTTGACATCAGCTCCTTGCCGGAAGTATCCTTGAGGAGTTCTGCCAGTTGACGGATGCCTTCGAAAGCTTTCGTTCGTTCTTCTTTTGATACCGTCGGTTCCGGTTGTCGAACGACGATCACCGCGTCCGCTTCGCCGCCGGGCCAGTCGGGGATCGGCGCAACCGCTCCATCAGCCGAGATGTGCGTCTTGAATTCGAGTGTCGACATGGTTGTGTCTCCGCAGATTTCATTATATCACCCCGCGCTGACGCTTGGGGCTGGTAATGATGTGTGATCCGGTTTAATTCCCGGCCGCTTGCTTGCGGTAGGAGCTCAAAACGCCGGGGATTTTTTGGCTGCTCATGTCGGCGTGGAAGTTGCCGTCGATGTTGATCACCGGCGCAAGTCCGCACGCCCCGATGCAGGCGACGACTTCCAAGCTGAACAGGCCGTCGCGGGTCGTTTCGCCAGCTTCGACTTTCAGTTCCCGCTTCAGAGCGTCCAAAACGGCGAGCGACCCCTTGACGTGGCACGCGGTTCCCCGGCAGACCTGGATGTGGAATTTGCCCTGCGGCGTAAACCGGAACTGATTGTAAAACGTCGCAACCCCGAAAATCTTGCTCGCCGGCAGATTCAACCGCTTTCCGACGGTCACGACCGCTTCACGGGAAAGAAAACCGACTTTTTCCTGAATTTCCTGCAAAATCGGAATTAACGAATCGCGTCCGGCTCCTTCGTAGCGGGACAAAACTTCCAAAACGGCGCTTTCCGTCGCGGACGGAGCTTTCGGGGCTGCTGTGCTTACCATGATTATTAGGGGTTAGGTGATATTAACGGAAAATCGAGTCCAAATCAGTAAAAACTTATCGATTACAGTACGTATTATCCCGGATTACGACCCGATTGTGAAGTGGGGGAACACAGAAATAAAACAATCCGAGGCACTGTACGGAAGTTGTGAGAACGGCACGCAATCTGGAAAAGTGGAAAAAGTGAGAAAATCGGCAATTTTTGAATCTTTTCTCTTGACAGATTTATTACGATGTAATAATATGGAATTATTACATCGTAATAAATCCCTTTTCAGAGGAAAAATGCCCGCTCAACAAAAAGATCCGATCAAACTCTCACCCGGAGAGCTTGAGATTCTCGAATTGTTTTGGAGCTCCGGTCCGCTCACGATCGCCGGGGCGCATCAGGTTTTCACGGACCGCGGTCGCAAGATCGGTTATCCGACCGTTCAGACGCGGCTCAACCGGCTCGTTGAAAAAGGGATTCTCCGGAAAAACGGCGAGTATCCGGCTGCTTACGAACCCGTCCTTCAGCAGTCGGACGTTTCGGGAAACTATTTCGATCTGCTCGAAACGCTCTGCGGCGGCAGTTTGGCCTCGTTGATGATTCATCTTTCGGGAAAGCGTGCGCTGAAGCCGAAGGAAATCGAAGTTCTTCGGGACATTCTCCAACAAAACGAAAAGGAGGACTCATGAGCATCGCGAGGATGCACTGTTCGAGTTCCACGGAGGAACGATTGGCGGGGCTCGGCGGTCCGTCGGGCTGATCGGACCAGTCGATTCGGTCAAGTCTCTTGCCGTCGGTTCGTGTCTTCCATCGTTGAACCGTGGAGGCATTGACGCCAAATTGTTCGGCGACATCACGGATCGATCGTCCGCCACGGACGGCTTGTATCATGCGACGGCGATCCTCTGGAGAAAGCCGTTTGTTTTTGATTTTTGTTCGTATTCATCAAGGGAAAAGAGCGTTTACAAAACCACCATTTTAGCCGACTGTAGGCACAGTTGATGAGACTTCACTGTATGCATAGTCGCTGAGACTTGGGTGCGCGCAAATTTTCCGGTCGTGAGTTGTCATTCTGAACGAAGTGTACTCACGGAGTGAAGAATCTGGTGCATCCGGCAACACGCATTATGTTGCGAACACGGCTTGAAACCAGATGCTTCGGAATACCTCAGCATGACATGA
>JAVBPO010000087.1:0-28304 GCA_031549565.1 Thermoguttaceae bacterium | reverse complement strand
ACAAATAACAAATAACAAATGAGAAATGAGAAATGAGAAATGAGCGGAGCGGGAAGCGTAAGCGAGCGCACCCCCTTTTCCCCTTTCCCTTTTCCCCTTTTCCCTCAATTCATAATTCATAATTCATAATTAAACCATGCCTACCCGATTGCTTTTTGTCGCAGCGATCGTTTTGATGGTCGCGGGTGGGGGGCTGCTCTTTTTCGACGGCCCGCCTTCGGTCGTCGCCGCGCAATTGCGCCAACAGGAAGACCGACCGAACTCGCTGACCAACAACGCGGTTCGCAGAGCCTTCTCCGACCAGTTCGGCCGCAATCCGAACCGGGCCAGCAACACGATGCTCCTGATTTACGCCGGCTGTTTCGCCGTTGGTATCACGATCACGTTGATCTGCGTCGAACGCTACTACCGAAGCCGTAGCACCAAGGATGGGTACTACAGCAAGGGGCAGTTGTTCCGGGAACTGTGCAAAGCGCACGAATTCAACCAATACCAGCAGACGGTCCTGCGGAGCATTGCCAAGGAATTGCAGCTCAACAACCCCGCCGCCCTGTTCATCGAACCGAAACACCTGGAACTTGCGCTGATCGAACCGGTCGTCCGCTATCCGCAGGAATCGATCCGCCAGATTTTCAACGAATTGTTCAGCAGCGGCGACGCCTCGGTCGGTTTGCCGGAAGAGGAACACAACTCCTGGTTCGCCTGGACGAACGTGACCAATAATCCCGAAGCGGACCAGTTGAAAAAAGAGGTGAAAAAGGAAGAAGCCCGCCCCGCCGAAGCGGAGTCGCCGACCGATATGCCGCAAACGCAACAATGGGACCCGTCGATGTGGGAGGAGGTGCAGCGTGCCGCCTTGGGAATGGCTCGGGCAAAAAAAGGGGGCAGTCCCCACGCCGCGGAAATGTTCTCGTCGGAACTTTCCCAAGCGCCGATCTACCAGTCGCCGCCGTTGAGAAAAGACGTCGAGGAGCGGGAAAAAACCGCATACCATTCTTCGGATCAAAAAACGGTTTCACTCGTTCCCCACAAGGAGCCGGAGCGAACACCGTCGGAGCGCACCGGGTACAAACCGCGTTATCCCGACACGCAGAACGCCGCGCGACAGACCGTAGGCGAAGAATCCGCGACACCGTCCGTTCCCCGACCGGGGCCGGGCGCGCAAATTCTTTCTTCGATGCTTCATTCGGTTTCCGACGTCACGGATGAACTTACATTCAGTTCGATCCGCAACCATTTGACCCGGTCGATTTCGCTCAGCCCGCAATCGTTCGGAGAGATGAAGCGCCCCGCCGAGTCCGACCCGGGTTCGGCGATTCCGCTGGAGGAAATCATGGTGTCGCCGCGAGAAAAACGGGAAAGCCCTGAACGTCAAACGCAAACGCAGGTCGAAACGCAAACGCAGCCGAAAGTCGTCGTCAAACCGATCGAACTGAAATCCCTCGTCCTGAAACCGCCGCTTCCGGAGTAGGCCTCGCTGCAAGCGGGATTATTTCGGCAGACTTTCATTCCGTTCACGATGCCGGTAGAATGAACTCATGCGTCGAAGCTAAAATACGAACTCCCGCCTTGTCTTCCTTTCGCGATTCATTCTCCATGCGAACTTTGATGATTACCGTCGGAATGTGCTTTGTTTTGTCGACTTACGCATTGGCGGCGGAAAAGGATTTATTGGCCGCTTTTCGAGCTGGCCCCATGAATGAAGTCGACCGGATCGTGTTCGCCGAACGCGCCTACGGTCGCGACGGGCATTGGTACGCCAACTTCGGGTATTACGCCGACGATGAAAACCGTTTACCGTTTCCGACTCCCGGTGGAAAGCTGTGTATTCTCGATCTGGCGAGCGGCAAGGTTCGCGTTCTTCTGGACGATCCCGAAGGCGGCGTTCGCGACCCCCAAGTCGATTACGAGGCACAAAAAATTCTCTTTTCCTACCGAAATGGAAAATCGACCCATTATCATCTGTACGAAATCAACGTCGACGGAACCGGACTGGTTCAGTTGACCGACGGAGATTTCGACGACATCGAACCGACCTACTTACCGGACGGCGGCATCATTTTCGTATCCAGCCGCTCCAAACGCTGGGTTCAATGCTGGTTGACGCCGGTTGCGACGATGTATCGCTGCGACGCCGACGGGGGAAATATTCGGGAGATCTCCGCGAACGTCGAACACGATAACACCCCTTGGCCTTTGCCGAACGGTCAGATTCTTTACACCCGGTGGGAATACGTCGATCGCAGCCAGGTGCATTACCATCACCTTTGGATCGGCAACCCGGACGGAACGCGGCAGATGGTGTTTTACGGCAACATGCACCCCGGTATCGTCATGATCGACGCGAAACCGGTCCCGGACAGCCCGCTGATCGTCGCTTCGTTTTCGCCCGGGCATGGTATCAAGGAACACGCCGGGCAGATCGCGCTGGTCGATCCGCGGCTCGGACCGGATGATCTCACCGCGGTGAAGATCGTCGGCAAGCATTATGAATATCGCGACCCGTGGGCGTTTTCCGACAAGGCGTTCATGGCGGCCGTCAACGACCGAATCGTATTGATCGACGAAAACGGGAACGACCAGACGGTTTATCGCCTTCCATCCGGGGACATTGCCAAGGGACTGCAAATTCACGAACCGCGACCGCTCCTGCCCCGTCCGAGGGAACGCGTGATCGCCGACCAGGCCGATTACGACCAGGCGACGGGGACGTTGACGTTGATCGACGTGTATCAAGGCCGCAATATGAACGGCGTCAAGCCGGGTTCGATCAAGAAGCTTTTGATTCTCGAAACGTTGCCCAAGCCGATCAATTTCACCGGCGGCATGGAACCGTTGACGTACGGCGGTTCCTTTACGCTGGAACGCATTCTCGGGACCGTTCCCGTGGAAGAGGACGGTTCGGCCAACTTCGAGCTCCCCGCTTTGCGGAGCGTTTTCTTCGTCGCGTTGGATGAAAACGAACGCGCCGTCAAACGGATGCAGAGTTTCACGTCCGTGATGCCGGGCGAATCGACCACTTGTATCGGGTGTCATGAAGAGCGAACGCAAACCCCGGTCGGCGTCAACCGGCTCCCGAAAGCGGCCCAACGAAACCCGAACCGGATCGAACCGATTGAGGGCGTCCCGGATGTGATCGATTATCCCCGCGACATTCAACCGATACTCGACAAGCATTGCGTCGGTTGTCACGGAAATGAACGCCGGGAAGGAAAAATCCTGTTGACCGGCGACCGGACCCCGATGTATTCGGTCAGCTATTACACGATGACCGCCCGGGATCTCATTGCCGACGGCCGGAACAAAGCGCAAAGCAACTATCCGCCGTACGCGCTGGGCAGCGGCGCGAGCCGGATTTTGACGCTCTGCGACGGTTCTCATTATGACGCCAAGCTGTCGGACACGGAAATGGCGACGCTCCGTTTGTGGACGGAAACCGGTGCGACTTACCTGGGAACCTACGCCGGGCTCGGCAGCGGCATGATCGGCGGTTACGCGGAAAACACCTTGGATCAACAGGATTTACAGTGGCCGGAAATGCAAGCTTCAATTTCCGTCCTGCAAAAAAAATGTACGGAGTGTCATGTCGGCGAAAAGCAACTCGCGTTGTCCCCGTCGGACGAAATCGTCAATCCACCGTGGGAACCGTTTCAGGGAGAAAACGACGCGAGACGCAAGTATTCGCGGCAACTGCTTTACAATTTAACCCGACCGGAAAAATCGCTCCTGCTGCTCGGACCGCTTTCCCGGGAGGCGGGCGGGTATCAATCGTGCGGTGACGCCGTCTTTTCCGGAACGGACGATCCGGACTACCGAACGGTCCTGGCCGCGATTGAGCGAACGAAAACCAGGCTGGACCAAATCAAGCGATTCGATATGCCCGGTTTTGCTCCGCGCCCGCAATACCTTCGTGAGATGAAAAAATTCGGAATCGTCCCGCCGAACGCCGAGATCGACTGGACGTTCGACGTCTACGACCTCGATCGACGCTACTGGCAGTCGCTTTGGCATCATTAAGAGTGATTGCACGACTTTTGCGAACAAAAAGCCATGAAGAATCGCCGCACCCGCTTCCTGTTCTTTTTACCCGTACTTTTCCTTGTCGCGAGGGAATCCTTCCAAAACGCCGACGCGCAGTGTGTGCCCAAAGACGGGATTCGCGTGGCGGCTCTCCTGGACGAACCCGCGAACCGGGCGTTGAGTCTCGAATCGATGACCGTCCGGGATATCGCGCAACGCCTTTTTGACGCCACGTCGCTTCATCTGGATGATGAAGGTCGATTCGTCGATCCTTCCGGAGCGGGCGTTTCGCTCGACTCGTTTTCCGTCCTCTGGATCCACACCGCGTCGACGATTCCCGAGGCGTCACGGTTTCGCTCTCCGGATTTCCTGAAATCGCTGCAACAATTTCTCGACAAAGGCCGCGGTTTGCTTCTGACCGGAACGGCGGTTTTGCTCCTGGAACCATTGGGGTACGACACCCTACAAACAGAGCCGCTGGTTTTTGGAAACGACCGCGATCAGTCCGGAATGCAGCCGACGGTCCCGTCGCACCCGATTTTTACCGGCCTCGACTGGGATCGCGGCGTTCTTTGGCTTTCCAATGTCACGTACCCGTGCTGGTCGTTATTTGGAACGGTAAAAGGCCGCGTCCTTGGCGTCAATCCGGAGCGACGTAACGCCCCGCACTTGGAGTACTCGCTCGAAAAGGGAAAACTGCTTGCCGTCCCTTGGCATGTCGGTGCGATGTACGACAAAGCTCCTCGCGGTCACCGGCATAATTTCGAGTTGCTGGTGTCGAATATGGTGCGTTATCTGGACGATTCGTTGACGGTTCCGGCGTCGCCCCGACCGAAAATCGAGGAGGAAATCGAGGCGTTGGATCGCGCGATTCGGCACCTGAGCGAATCCTTCGGCGAGCGGTATCACGGCGGCGAGGAATTTTCAAACCGGCTTGATGCGATGAGAAGAAACAGGCGGAAATCAGGCGATGAGACCACGGCTTCGCTTCTCGACGTTTTACGACGGGAAGCTCTTTTGGCCAATCCTCTGCTCGATTTCGACCGTATCCTTTTGATTCGGCGCGGCGAAAACCAACTCGGTTTGCCGTTGAATTACCACGCCAATACGATGTTGCCTAAAAACGGTTACGACAACCGACTCGTCGCTCTTTCCGACTGGAAAACCCGTGATTCCACGAATGCAACGACGCTAACCGTTTGCGAGCCCGAAAACGGAAATTTCCTCGGCGACGTTGACTTGCATTTCGAGGGGGAGCGAATCCTGTTCAGTTCGATCGACGAGCACGGGCATTGGCGCGTTTTTGAATCGAACGTCGATGGTTCGAATCTTCACAAATTGCCGCTGATTCCCGATGCGGACGTCGATTGTTATGACGCCTGTTATCTTCCCGACGACGGTGTCGTATTCTGTTCCACGGCTTGTTTCGCGGGAGTTCCCTGCGTCAACGGCGACGCGGCGACCTGCAATCTTTATCGTTACGACCGCGACGGACGGATCCGCCAGTTGACGTACGAACAGGATCAGGATTGGTGCCCGACGGTGCTCAATAGCGGGCGATTGCTGTATTTGCGATGGGAATACACCGACATTCCGCACGCTTATTCACGGATACTTTTTCACGCCAATCCGGACGGAACCAACCAGACGGAATACTACGGCAGCGGGTCGTATTGGCCCGGATCGATGTTTTTTGCGCAACCGATTCCGAACCACCCGACGAAATTCGTCGCCGTCGTGGGGGGGCATCACGAGCTTCCGCGAATGGGCGACCTTGTTCTTTTCGATCCCGCCCGGGGACGCCGAGAGAGCGATGGTGCCATTCAGCGGATCCCCGGTTTCGGACGTGAAGTTCAACCGGTCATGCTCGACTTGCCGATTGAACGTACTTGGCCGAAATTCCTTCATCCGATGCCGCTGGACGAACATTTCTTTCTCGTTTCGTCCAAGCCGTCTCCGGACAAGCCGTGGGGAATCTACCTGGTCGATACGTTCGACAACATGGTTCTGATTCACGAAGAGCCTGGTTTTGCAATGCTGGAACCGATTCCCTTGAAAAAGCGACCAAGACCGCCGGTGATACCGGACCGAACGGATCCGGAGCGTCATGACGCCGAAATGTTCATCGCGAACATCTACGAAGGACAAGGATTGCCGGGAGTCCGCAAAGGAACCGTCAAATCACTTCGGCTGTACTCCTATCAATTTTCGTACCAGGGAATGGGCGCGGAGCCGTACAGCATCGGTATGGACGGCCCTTGGGATCCGCGACGTATTCTCGGCACGGTTCCGGTTTACGACGACGGCTCCGCTTATTTCACGGTCCCGGCGTACACCCCGATCGCGATGCAGCCGTTGGATGAGGAGGGCAAAGCGATCCAAGTCATGCGAAGTTGGATTACCGCCATGCCGGGCGAAGTCGTCTCCTGTATCGGGTGTCATGAGGAACAAAACAGCGTCGTCGCGCCGGTTTCGCCGAAAGCGTCGCGCATGCAACCCTCGGACATCGAGCCGTGGTATGGGCCGCCGCGCGGTTTTTCGTTCGTTCGGGAAATTCAACCCGTGCTCGATCAATATTGCACGGAATGCCACCACGAAGGAAACGAACAATATCCGGGAATCGCTTCTTTCCTGGACGGCCCGCAAATGCCGCTGTTAGAGCAAGGAAGTTACATCAATGAGAAGTCCCGGTTTTCCCGGGCTTATTACGAATTGCGACGTTTTGTGCGAACTTCGACCAAGGAAGGGACGATGCAGGTTCCCCATCCCCGGGAGTATCACGCCGACACCACCCGGCTCGTTCAACTGCTCAAGCAGGGGCATTACGGCGTCGAACCGGACGCAGAAGCGTGGGATCGCCTCGTGACCTGGATCGACTTGAACGCCCCGTTCCACGGCAACTGGCGGGACATCATTCAAGACGACAATCCGGGGTTGGTAAAGCACCAGTTCGCGCGACGTCACGAAATGCGGCGGCGTTATACGGGAATGAACTCGCTCCTGGACGACGATCCGAACGTCGAGTCGCAAGCGGCGATTCTCCAACCGAAAGACAGCGGGACAATAGACGCAACGGATAAACGGAACGACACTTCAACTTCGGAAATCACGGCTCAGGCGAGGATCGCGCCGTTCGATTCGGACACCGTCGTGAAAATCCCGCTGGAGGACGCCGTCGAGATCGAGCTGGTTCCCATTCCGTCCGGCGAATCCGGGAAATCGTACTTGATGGCTCGTACGGAAATAACGAACCGGCAATATTCCGTTTTCGATCCGAAGCACGACAGCCGCATCGAATTCGGGGATTTCCTGCACTTCAGTCCCGGGGAAATGGGGTGGTCTCTTTCGCATCCTGAGCAGCCGGTCGTTCGCGTTTCCTGGAATGACGCCATGGCATTCTGCCGTTGGCTTTCGGAAAAGACGGGGAAGGCGATTACCTTGCCGACCGAGGAACAGTGGGAATATGCCGCCCGGGCCGGCACACGCTCTCCCCTTTGGTATGGCACCACGGAGACGGATTTTTCGCCGTACGCGAACCTGTCGGACGTCAGCAATCAACAGATCGACCGTTTCAGTTGGGACGGGCGCGCGGAAACGCTCCCGGCTTGGCGACCGGCGGTTCCGGGGGTGAACGACCACAGTCGCATCTCGGCGGCCGTCGGAAGTTACGCAGCCAATCCCTGGGGTTTGTTCGACATGCACGGCAACGTGTCCGAATGGACGACGACGCCATTATCTCTGGAAAAGCCGAAGCGAAAAATCGTCAAGGGCGGTTCCTGGTACGACGAACCCAAGCGTGCGACAATCACTTTCCGGCAGGACTATCTCGATGAACAGCCTGTTTACGACGTCGGGTTCCGAATTATCGTAACCGACTGATTTGACGCCGCCTCGAATAAAACCGAGGTGGTTTGCCTAAAAATGCCCCCGATTGAGACGTTCGCACCGGCAGCTTTTGTGCCGCAGGTGAATGATGTCGTATTGCATCAACTGTTTTAAATTCTTGAGAATGTCCCGGTGAATCGCTTCGTCGCTCATTTGGGGGTACTGCGGCTGCATCTTTTGGAGCATCTTCCCGACCGTCGCGGCGTCATCGATCAGGCGGTAAACTCCCTTGGCAAACGGCGACGAATGAATGGTGAACGACAATTTGTCGATGTGGTTCGGGATATGGTAAAGCGACGCCGATTCCTCCGTCCCGGCAAGCCGGTTCGCCATGTTCTGCTGTTTGGCGAGAAGGGAAAAACAGGGTATCAAATCGAGATCGAGCAGATCGACGCCCGAGTCGGATTGCGGCGTGATGTGAAACTCGAATTTGTTGATATGCCCGTACAGCACTTCCGAAAAAACCCGTTGGTCACGAACGCTCATCCTTTTGATGCGCTCCCGGATTTTGCGGGACAGCGCATGCGGATACATTTCCGGCGCCAAAAACGAATGTTGACCCGAGGAGAATGCCGCGATGTGCATCCCGCACCCTTGGACCCACTCGTAAAGCTGGTCGATCGTGTACGCCCGGTCTTGGGAATGAAGAAACAGGTCGTAAATCTCAATCGGGTTCGATTCGTTCGCCCCCCAACGTCCGCCGAGTCGATGCAAATTGCACGGCGGCAGATACCGCAGGAATAGATTCGTATTCTTGATTTTTTCGTCCATGTCCTCGACGTTGCGGTTGACGATCCGCATCATTTCCTGGACCTGGTAGATCGTCGTGCGTCCGACCTGACCGTAGACCATGATCGACATGGCACCGTCATCTTTTAAAACGCTCCGCAGCGCGGCGAGCCCTTCGTCGGGATCCTTCAAGTGGTGCAAAACGCCGGAGCAGTTGATGTAATCGAAACGTCCGAGCCCCATCTTCTCCACGTCCAACAGGGAGCCGTGATGAAATTCAACGACTTTTTCAATATCCGGATGCGCCAAGCGTACCGCCTGGTTGTGGAGCCGCTGCTTGGCAATTTTCATCGATTCGGTACTCAAATCGACGTAGACGACCTTCGCGTTCGGGAGCCATGCGGTCTGCACGGCGAGATACGTCGACGCGTCCCCCGTTCCGCCGCCGGCGACAAGGACCCGGAATTCGTCATGAAAATTCTTTTTGCCCTGATAACACCGCTGGTTGACGACCATCAGGTTGTCGATCAGCGGCATCGTGAGATTTTTCTTATCGTCGTCCGGATCGCGGAACGGATACGGCAGTTTTTCGTACTGCATTCGCACCTTTTTCGAAACGTCGCAATCCGCTGCCGGATCAGAGGTTTCGATCGGCTGGATCGATTCGGGAATCACGGGTTCTTCCGGCTCCGGCGCGGCGGCAATCTCCTGTGGTGTCGTCGCGACGATTTCCTTCGGCGGCAGGATGAATCCGACGGACGAAAACGGATCGTACTCCCGACCGATCGGCAGACTTTTGACGAACGAACCGCCCGAGGAACCGAGCGACGGCAAAGGACGACTGGAGCCGCTTGAGGAGGAAAACGTGAGTCCCAAACCATCGGTCCCCGTCGATGCGACGGGCGATTTTTCGAGCGACTTTCTAACGGTGTCAACACGCTTCGGTTTTTCAACGGATCGTTCTTCAACCGGTTTCGATTTCGGTTTCGGCAAAAGATCGGCGTCTCTCACGGTCGGTCGGGGAGGGGGTGTTTCGGCGTTTTGCTCAAGCTCCCAAGCCGATTCTTCCGCCCCGACCGGGACGAGCGTTCGCTGCTGGTCGCTGTTGTCGGGGAGCAGATGCGTTTTCGGAATACTTCGTTCGTGCGCCGCATGAAAATCGCGTGCAATCCGATCCGCCGGTCGGAGATTGAAGATCAACTGCGTACTGGCAACCGGATCAACCGTTTCCTGACCGCCAAGCGATTTCAGTTCGTCAAGTGATTGTTCGTGTTCGTCCATGGAAGTAGTTGTCAGTAATCAGGAGTTAGGAGGCAGGCGTCAGGAGTCAGGAGTCGGAAAACGGAGCGGGAAGCGTAAGCGAGCGTTATTAAATAAGAAATAAGAAATAAACAAAACCCCCTTCTTCCCTTCCACCCTTTTCCCCTTTTCCCTCAATTCCGAAATGTGCTTGCGGTGAACGGTAATACCGGGGTGTTTCGGTGTCGCATGAGGATTACGTCTTCGAATTCGGCGGCGACGAGGAAGCTGCCGCACGACTTCAGGATTTCTTCCATGCCGAGTGGTGTCTCCATTTCCTCGCGGATCATCATGAGGATTTCCTTAAACGTACGCTGTCCGTCGATCAACTCGACCATACGGCGGATCTGCGGATTCCACGGTAGGTCGATCGTGTATTTTTCGTCCGGTGTGAGCGTTACGGTCAACTGCGGAACCGCGCCGTCTTCGGTTGCGAGAAACTGCTGTTTCCATTTTTTCTGGTTCTGCGGAATCGGATTGAAGAACAGGACGTTCCCCCAATCGTTCGGATCGACGCGGGCCGACTTTTCCCGGGTCGCCCAGAAAATGTGCTCCTCGATCGTATTCCACGCGATTTCGGAAATCGCTTGCGTATCTTCCAGCGGCAGCGATTTGACCAGCTCGAACAACTCCGGATTCCGTTGCGCGAACCAAGGCTGGTATAACATCCGTGTCTTTCGGGAAAAGTTTGCCAAATCGAGATTTTTACTCCGGAGCAGTTCGTAGATTTTCGGAACGGTCCAACTGTGAATATCTTTCCGAACGAAATGGGCGGCGAACGCGTCGTCTTTCATCGAGCGAATTTCCGGGAGCAGGTTGTCGTACGCCAAATGGGTCCAGTTCCGGTCCGGGAGAAACAGAAAAAGCTCTTTCAAACGGTCGACTTCCTCCTGCAAGCCGGGATTGTCCGAGCCGAGCACTCCGGCGATCGTTTGAAGTTGTCGATACGGTTCCCGCCCGTAATAACCGAGGCAGGACATGCCCAGTGCGCCGTTGGGTTTGAGAAATTCCAACAGCAAATCAAACGTCGCGTCGAAATCCCGAACCCGATCCAAAGCACCGCAGCAGCGGAGGTAATCGAACTGCCCCCGACCAAGCTGTCTCGCTTTGTTCTCTTCCGGGTCGGTCGAGGATCCGTCGGAGAACAAAGCGTGAATGTTCTGGAAATCTCCGCCGACCCAAACGATCCGATCGAGGAGCCCCAACTTGGCCGCCCGGGCTTTGACCAGCTCGGTCGCAAGCGGGCTCCAATCGAAGTGAACGATCATCGATTCCGTACCTTTAAGCTGAACGGCAAGAAAGAGCGTCTCGTCTCCCGGCGAATGGTCGTTGACCGTGAGCACGAGAAAATTGCGGTTCATGTTCCTGCGACCGCCGAAACAGTAATGATTCACGCAATCGAGTTCGTCCAGCGGATTCGAGCGCAACGTCAACTGATCGGACTCGGACACCCGGGTCGGATAAATGAACGCTTCGAGCTCCTCGTGCAGGATCAACGGATGTCGTGTTTCGAGTGAGACCATTGGAAAAAGGGAAGAAGGGGATAAGGGTATAAGGGGAAAAGGGGAAAAGGGGAAAAGGGGAGAAGCGAAATGGGGGATATTCGTCGAAAAATAAACGAATCACACACTACCCTTATTTCCTTCCGCCCTTCCACCTTTTTTTACATTCTCAACGTCAATTCTTTGCGATTCGGGTCGTTTCTCTCGTCGGACTTTTGGGCCGGTTGCGCGTCGAAGGATCGGACGGATAACGTACGAGACGGCGTCGATTTCAGTTCGATCGTGGGATCGCTCGCGGACTTCGATCCGGATTGTACTTTCAGCAATTTTTTGGGCGCCGTTTTCGCATTGGGCTTCGCGGCAGGATTCGCAACGGCTTTCGGCTCTGTTTTTGAAACGATTTTCGTTTCGGAATCGGTCGCATTCCAAGGCCGTTCGATTTTCAGTTGCACGATTTCGCCGCTGAACGAAACCGGTTTGTTGCCGCTTCTGGGGCTGAGCGTTGTTTCCTCGGGCGTCGATCCGAGTTTCACAACGACTCTTTCGTCGTCAATCTCTCGCTCGATTCCGATTTCGTTTTCCGCCGGTTCGTTTCCAAGGCGTTTCGGCGATTTCAATTCCTCGGCGTCGACGATTTTCAAAACCTGTTTCGACTCCTCGTTCTCCTTGGTTTTTTCAACCGTCGGAGAAGTTTCGGTTTGGGGAGAAAGCGAGATTTTCATGTCCGATTCAACCGACTTCGGTGAGACGGGTGCGAAGACCGTGTTCTCCTTGTTGTCTTTCGTCGAAGCCGTGCCCTCGAATTTCGCTTGCGATTTTGGAAATTCGTTGAATGTCAACGATTTTCTCGATTCGATTTCCGCCGGGTCGGCGATCGCGACTTTCGGCTCGGGTTTCGCCTGCTTCACTTCGACGGGAGTCGCGGGCGGTATCACCGGCGGAGCGGGCCGCTGCTCCGGGCGATCCGGTCCGTAAAGCTTCGTCAACAGCTCCAGTTGCGGCATCGGCAGCTTGAGCGAATCCGGTTCGGCAACCGTCTCGGCTTTTTGCGGCTCGGCTTTTTGAGCAATTTGCGGATTCGCCGGAGCTGATTTCGACGGTTCCGGCTGCGACGGTTTCGACTCTGGTGGTTCCGGCTTCGGCGGGACGGCAACTCTTCGGTTAGCCGGGCGATCCTGCGGCTTTTGCAGCGGCAAGGCGGTTTGCGGTTTCAATTCGACCACGGCTTCCGGTTTCCGCTCGATTTTCGGCTCTATCGTTTTTTCAACGACCTTGTCGACCGGCGGAGCGATCGGAGCGGGAGTCGGTTCCGGCTTGCTTTCGATCTTTTCTTCCCGTTTGAACTCCGGCTGCGGCTTCGGTTCGATTTTCGGCTCGTCCAATTTTTGAACGATCGGTTCGTTCGTCGAGGTGATCGACGGAACGGCTTCCGTTCTCATGGCAACCCTCGGCCCAAGATGCGGCAATCCGATCTTGTCGGCAAATCGCTCTTCCGGTCGAAGCGCGGAGATTGTCGACGACGCTTGCGGCGCCGGTTCCTTTGGTCCGGATGAAGGCATCGGTTCCGGAATCGTCGTTGTTTCCACAATCAACGTTGAATTCGGCGGCGGAGTTTCCAATTGGACTTTCGGCGCCGCGTTTGCCCGGAGTTCCTGCTTGACTTCTTGTTTCGGCGGAGCGGCAATCGCAATTTGAGTCGGCCGCGAATTCGTCGACGCACTGCCGGCGGGAACCGGTTTCCGCTGCGAAGGTCCGAAGTTGGAGTACTGCCCGCTCTTGGGCGAGTTCACTCGGTTTGTGGATTTCGGCGTGTTCGCTTGCGGTTGAGCCTGGACTTGCGGTTGGGGTTGGACTTGCGTTTGCGCTGGATTCTGCGGCGGCGTTTCGGATTGAGTCGGCGCGGAATTTTGTGCAATCGGCAAATCGAGTCGCGGATTCGGGATCATCTCCGGCAACGTCGGACCGGTCTGCGCTTGTTCTCTGGTCGGTTTGTCGCTTAAATTCAGATTGGGCAAAACTTCGTTGGCCGGCGATGTGGATTCTTTCGGCGGCTCCGCGATCGGTTCGAGCGACGGCAAAACCGGCTCAATCGGCGTGTTGAGAAAATCGTCCTCAAACGGGAGCGGATCCTGACCCGCGTTCGGCGTGCTGTTTGGTTCCGAAGTCTCAGCTTGGCGAGGTTTTGTCGTTGCAAATCCGCTGTCGACTGAGTTTTCCCGAAGTGCGATTTTCGGGAGTTCGGGAATCACAATTTCCGTTTCCGGCTTGAACGGATCGATACCCGCCACCTCTTTCTTCGTCGGAGGAGGCGAGGGAATCGCCGGCGTGATTTGCGGTGGAACCTGTTGGACAGGTTGAGGATCTCCGACGAGTCTTCCCGAAAAGTCGGTATTGGGGGTCGGCGGTTCAAAAACCGTCGCCTCTTTCGAAAGTGCGAGGTTCGGCGTTGCAATCGCGATCGGCTTACCTGATTTGCCCGCTTTGGCGAGTAATTCGGAGGCGGAAGGTCCTCCCTGCGTTTGAACGGCCGGATCGGACGGAGCGGCGATTTCGCGATTCGGCCGCGCGGCAAGCGCTTGCCGCGGCGGGATCGGTGGAGCGGCCGGGAGCGTCGAAGCAATCGTCGGGGCGGGATACGTTTCGTCCACCGGTTTGGCCGCAATTGAGTTTCGATTCGGATTGATGTCGGAAAACTTCGGCTGTGCCGTGGAAACCGAGGGATTCGGGAGCGGCGCTTCCATGAATTCGGGGCGGCCGTATTTTTGCATCACTTCCGTCGGATTGACTTCCGGAGCGGCGGTGATTTGCGTCTCCGGCTTCGGAGCGGCTTCCCCATTTCCTTCGAGGATTCCCATGTACCGGCGATTGATGCTCCCCATTTTCGGCGTCTTGGACGAATAGGTCAGCAATTCCATGGAGGAATCTTCGGTCAACTCTTGGTTCAGGTCGTCCTTCAAACGCTCCTTCAGGTCGATGATCGGTTTGCGGTTTTCCAGCTTCGCGACTCGGCCTTTTTCTTCCATCAGTTCCGCGCCTCGGGAATTTCCTTTTTCGCGGAGAATCTGCGCCAGTTCGTGGTACGCTTCACTTTCACCGACAGCGACTTTGAGACGGCGAAGCGCTTCAATCTCACGGTTTTGGATCGCGAGGGTGTGTCCCAGGAAAAACAGGAGTTTTTTGTTCTTCGGATAGGTAATTAAAGCGTTTTCCAAAATCGTCGTCGCTTCTTTTTCCCGACCGTCGTCGATCAGCATTTGCGCAAAATCGCATGCCAATTCCGGGTTTTCCGAGCCATATTCGAGCGCTTTACGGAAGTACTGCTCGCTTTTTTCCGTTTTTCCCTGCCGGGCCGTGATTACCGCTAAACGATGATAGGGAGGGCCGACGAATTTGATGCTTTCTTTTTTCTGATTGTATTGAAGACACTGGACATAAGCCCATTCCGCCGCTTTGAGGTCGCCTTGCTGTTCCGCGGCAAGGCCGACAGCGAACATCTTGTTCGTCTGCTCCATGATCGTGCGTTCTTCCTCGGCACTGATTTTCCTGACCTTGGGTTGTTCGGGTCCGCCGGTCTGAAGCCGCGACTTTTTTGCCGAGATGCAACCGATCGGAACAGTACCGATTGCAGCCAGCAAAATGCAAATCAGGATGTTTTGAAGACGCATGGGTTCGTCAAGACTTAAATGTCACAGTTTTGATAAACTATTCGACTATGTTCGCGCACTGCGCAACACTATCATTCAGTTTTATCGGAAGCACTCCTGTGAGACTTGAATCGCTTTTGGCGATTACGACAAAATAGCAAGCAATGCGTATTTTAAGCAATATAAAGATGATGCGGAAAGAATTAACGTTTACGCAAAGCACACAAGACACCAAAGTTTAGCCGGAGCACCGAAGGTGCCCACGCATGACATTCACCGCACCGGAATAATCTTCGGCGGCGGAATTTTCAGCCCTCCTACGGAACCGAAACGGTCACACAGCTCGCGGTAGTTAAGCTGGAGGAAATTCCACACTTCCATCGGAGGATCCTGGTCGAGCCAGTTTTTCAAGAGATGCCTGACCTTAATATCATAACTTCGGACGGAAGAGCCGTGCGCGTAACATCGCCCTTCGAAACGCCGAAGATCGCCGTTGAATTTCGGACCGATGTGGAAAAGTTCGTGAATGATCGTCTCCAACTTCGTCGTCAGCTTCAGATTCATGAAACGGGGAACGCAGACGTAAAGAATATAAAGATAATCGCCGACGCCCGATTCGTGGGGGAGTCGCTGGACTTCCCATTCCTTTCCCCGGCTCAGCATGGTTCGCTTTCCCCCCTCGAACCGCAGCGGCGTCAAGGAGGCGTAAACGCCGTAAGAACTGTTGTTGCGAGTCTGCGAAAAGCTGACGGCAACGCGGTCCATCCGGATATTACCGAATTCCGGAACACGAAAACAGATGTCCTCGCAAAGCGTGCGAACCGCGCCGGTATAGTCAAAAGAAAAAGCGAAACGTTCCGCTTGGCTCTTTCGCCCGGGCACGTTTCGCATGGTTTGAACTCCTCAAAAAATGAACAGTTCCGATTTTTGCGGCAAATGATCCGCTCGCCAACTACTCTTCGACCGTCGGAACGACCGACTTTTTCTTGACACGATCGTTTTCGCCGACGAACTCAAGAATCGCGCGGGTTCCGGCGTCGCCCAGTCGCGGCTTGGCCAAACGCAAAATCCTCGTGTACCCACCGTCCCGATCTTCAAATCGCGGGCCGAGTTTATCGAACAAAATGGAGACCGCTTCTTTGTCGCCGAGAATCTGGAACGCACGTCGCCGCAGCGCCAGCGCCGGAGAAACGGCTTTATTCCATTCCTGCCATTGCGCACTCTCACGCCATGCTTTCCATTGGGACGTTCCTCGTTCGGCTTTGGATTCCAACTGTAAAGCCGCATTGAGATGTTTTTGAGCCTTCCGGGCCAAAGTCACGCACTTCTCGACCAGCGGGCGGACTTCCTTCGCCTTTTCGATCGTCGTCACGATCCGACCGGGAACCTTCGGCGGTTTGGCACCGTCTTTTTTCATATCTTCGATCTCTTTATCGGAATATTCCCGCTCGGTCATCAAAAGGGAAATCGCGAGATTGCGAAGAAGAGCCCGTTGATGTTTCGGGTTACGACCGAGTTTCCTGCCGTCTTTTCTATGTCTCATCGTTAGGGAATGGAATCGTCTGCTGACTACTAAATGTTTTAATATTTTGTCCGACTCGATCAGGGATTCGCCTGTTGCGCCGAGGTGGGGGGCAATCGCATCCCGAGCCTCAATCCGATCACGGTTAATTTTTCCTTGACTTCATTGAGCGTCGTTTCGCCGAAATTTCGCACTTCCAACAGCGAATCTTCGGTCCGGGTCACCAAATCGCGAACCGATTTGATATTTTCCGCTTCAAGGCAATTCGTCGCACGTACGGAAAGATTCATGTCCATCAAAGTCATCCCCAGCTTCATCTCCAGTGCGGGATCGACTCCGGCGATGCTGATCGTTTTCGCTTTGGCGTAAACGGGATCTTCCAGTTTATCGTACTGAATGAACGGATTGAGGTGCTTGCGAAGGATCTTCGCCGCTTCGACCATCGCGTATTCCGGTCCGATGGAAGCGTCGGTCCAGATTTGCATCGTCAAGCGATCGTAGTTGGTTTTTTGACCAACGCGGGTTTCTTCGACGCCATATTGAACGCGAATCACAGGGCTGAACGAGGCGTCCAGCGGGATGTACCCGATGTCGTCGCTTCGGTCCCGGAGTTGGAATTGTTCCGTCGCCGGGATATATCCACGCCCGTTTTCGACGACCATTTCCAACTCGAACGGCACATTGTCGGTCAATGTCGCGATCAAGTGATCCTTGTTGATGATCTCGACGGTCCCGTCCGTTTGAATATCGGAAGCGGTAATCGGCCCTACCGTGCTCTTTTCGATACGAAGAAGCTTCGGACGATCGTCGTACGATTTGACGACAAGCGATTTCACGTTCAACGAAATTTCCGTAACGTCTTCAAGGACACCGCGAATCGAAGTGAATTCGTGCAAGGCGCCTTTGAGTTTCATCCGAATGACGGCACTTCCTTCAAGACTGGAAAGCAAAATACGCCGCAAACTGTTTCCGACGGAGTTCCCGAAACCGCGTTCAAACGGCTCGGCCACGAATTTTCCGTAACTTTCAGTGAGGGTCTCTTGTTCACAGACGACCTTGCTGGGAAGCTCCAAACCTCTCCAACGAACTCGCATAAAAACCTCCGAAGAAATGCAACAATATGGGGGATAGAACGGGGACCGTAACGCTTTTCTTCACAAACGCCTACTTGGAGCAAAGCTCGACAATCAGCGCCGGTTCGACCGCGAGTGAAACATCTTCCCTGGCCGGGATACGCAGAACGTAGCCCTTGGGAACTTCTTCATTGGACAAAACGAGAAAGTCGGGAATCATCCGGGACGATGTTTCGTCGAGGCATTCCTTGACCGACTTGAGACTGATCGGCTTGTTTTTCACGGTAATCGTATCACCGGGACGAACGAGAAAACTCGGTATATTGACCCGCGACCCGTTGACGAGCAGATGCCCGTGGGAAATCCATTGGCGAGCCTGACTCCGGGAAAGTCCGAATCCTAAACGGTAAACGACATTGTCCAAGCGGCGCTCCAAAAGGCTCAACAGGTTCGTTCCCGTGTTCCCTTTCATCCGTTCGGCCATCGCGAAATATTTACGGAACTGCTTTTCAAGGACGCCGTAATGGACCTTGACTTTTTGTTTTTCACGCAAGTGAATGCCGTAATCGGTCAATTTGCCCCTTTTGGCACCATGCATACCGGGCGGGGAGATGCGGTGAACCGTCGTCCCCTGGGACGAGCCGTTGAACGCACACTTACTGGAATCGCAACGGTTTCCCTTGAGGAACAGTTTCGTTCCTTCTCTGCGACATTTTTTGCAAACGGGGCCTGTATTCCGAGCCATAATTCAGTTATTCTCCAACCACTTAAAACGTAAACTTATACGACAATCGATAACGAGCGAAAAAGGAAAAAACCTAAACGCGACGTCTCTTGCACGGACGGCAACCGTTGTGCGGGAGCGGCGTCACGTCTTCGATCGACTTGATCGCCAACCCGGCCTGTTGAAGAGCCGTGATCGCGTTTTCCCGACCGCTGCCAGGTCCTTTGACCTTGACTTCGACTTCCTTCATGCCGAATTTGAGGGCTTTTTCGGCAGCCTGCTGAGCGGCCATCTGTCCGGCAAATGGGGTGCTCTTACGACTTCCCTTGAAGCCGCTGGTTCCTGAAGTCGACCAACAAAGAGTGTCTCCCTTCGCATCGGTGACCGTGACCGTCGTGTTATTAAACGTCGCTTTAATATGGACGATACCCGAAGCGACATTTCTTTTGACTTTTTTCTTCTTAACTGCTTTCGCCACTTTTGATCAAACTCCGTGGATGCTGTTGAATGCTGATAAATACTGTGTGTCGGGGCGGACGAGACTACCTCAAATCTTTGACGCCTTTCTTTCCGGCGACGGTTTTCTTGGGGCCTTTGCGTGTTCGGGCGTTTGTCCTGGTTCGTTGGCCGCGAACGGGAAGCCCTTTCCGGTGGCGAAGACCGCGATAGCAGCCGATTTCACGCAACCGGGCGATGTTCTGATTCACTTGTCGGCGAAGCTGACCTTCGACGATATAGTCGTTGTCGAGAAGACCCGCCAAACGGGCGAGTTCATCTTCCTTGAGATCCTTGGCGCGAACGTTGAAATCGATTCCCGCTTTTCGCAGAAGCTCCCGGGAAATGTGCGGTCCCACGCCGTACAAATACGTCAGCGACACTACGATCGGGCGATTATTGGGGATGTCAACACCTAAAAGACGCGGCATTCTCGTTCTCCGTAAATACTAAATTTTTTCTCGATTAACCCTGACGTTGCTTATGACGCGGATTGACGCAGATCACGTAAATGCGACCACGCCGTTTGACGACTTTACAATTTTCACAAATTCTTTTGACGCTGGCTCGAACTTTCATGAGGAACCGAACTCCACTGGACAAATTCTGCGATGAGGAACTCCACCTTACGAACCACTGCGGTCCGGCCGATTCGAGAATCTCGGTTCATCACCGGGTCGAATATTCCACCGCAAGGATACGATGCTTCTACACAAAACAAAGAGCACCAGAGTATAAAATTTTTCCCCGAATCCACAAGCCCCCCGGGGAATCAAATGCCTCAATTTGAGAACAAATAGGGGGAAATTTCGATTTTTTCGTCTTCCGAAACCGGCGGACCGGTCAAAACGAAAGGCCCGGAGCGCGTGATCGCAATGGTATGCTCGAAATGCGCGCTCCATTTTTTGTCGATCGTCGAAAGCGTCCAGTGGTCTTTTCCGACACTGACCCGCTTACTGCCGAGGTTGACCATCGGCTCCACGGCAATCACCAGCCCCGGTTGAATGCGAAAATCGGAATTTCGCAACAGCTCCGTGCAAATATAATTGGGAACCTGAGGCGCTTCGTGCATTTCGCGACCGATACCGTGTCCGACAAGCGATTCGATGACGGCGAAACGATGCTTTTTTACGTAGAGCTCCATTTCTCGGGCCACTTCGCTCCAATACTTCGCCTTGGCGAGTTGCTTGATCGCGATTTGGAGCGTTTTTTGCGTGACCTCTAACAGCTTCTGATGTTGTTCGTCGATTTTTCCGACCGGATGCGTTTCCGCGGCATCGGCACACCAACCGTTCAGACGGCAACCGGTGTCGATGCTGACAATGTCCCCTTCTTCCAGCTTCCGCGAACCCGGAATTCCGTGGACCACTTCTTCATTGACGGAAATGCAGGACGCCGCCGGAAACGGAACGACGCCCGGAACCCCTTTGAACAGCGGATCCGCTTGGTAGGCCAGAAAGAATCGATCAATGGCCGCGTCGATTTCATGCGTCGTCACCCCGGCTTGCACCCAAGAGGCGGCGATACGATGCGCGTGCCATATCACCAAACCCGCTTTTCTCATCAAGGCAATTTCACGTTCCGATTTTAAAGTGAGCATACTTCGGTCATCGGACGTTCCTGTCCCTTTGGGAAAAGTGAAATTTCGTGAAATGGGGTCAACGAGTGAGTTATTTGAACGAATCGAGAATCGCGGTCGCCCGATCGAAAATTTCATCGATGGTGCCAAGACCGTCGATCGACTTGAGCAGATTCTGCTTCGAATAGTAGTCCAACAGCGGCATCGTCTGATTCGAGTACGAGACGAGTCGTTGGCGGATCGCTTCGGGATTGTCGTCGGCCCGACCGCGTCCGGCGAGGCGATTGAAAAGCTCCTCTTCCGGAACTTTCAGTTCGAGAACGACGTCCAGCGGCATTTTTCCGTCGGCGAGCATCTTGTCCAACGCTTCCGCCTGGGCGATCGTTCGAGGAAATCCGTCGAGAAGGAAGCCGCCTTTGCAATCGTCCGCCTGGAGTCGTTCGGCGATAATTCCGATCACGACTTCGTCCGGAACGAGTTGGCCGGTCGACATGTATTTGTTCGCTTCCAGCCCGATTTCCGTTTGAGCGTCCCGTGCGGCACGGAGCATATCACCCGTGGACAGATGCGCAACATGATACCGCTTGATGATTCGTTCCGCCTGCGTCCCTTTTCCGGCCCCCGGAGGACCGATGAATACCATTCTCATGCTTGAATTACGAATGACGAATTACGAATGACTAATTGGAATAACACGGGATACAAACCGTAATTCGTAATTAGTCATTCGTAATTAACTCAGTTTTTCTCTTTATTCAAAAGCCCTTTGTAGTTTCGCATGATCAAATGACTGTCGATCTTGTCAACCAGGTCGATGATCACGCTGACCGCAATGAGCAAACTCGTTCCGCCGAAAAAGCCGGCGACTTGGAAGGAGACGTCCATCTCCCCCGAAATGAGCGTCGGCAAAATCGCGATGATCGCAAGGAACGCCGCACCGACGTAAGTGATTCGAATCATGACTTTGTCCAGGTACTCGGCCGTTCTCTTGCCGGGCCGGTAACCGGGAATGAAGTTGCCGTAATTCTTCAGGTTGTCCGCCATGTCTTTCGGGTTGAACGTCACCGCCGTCCAGAAATAGCAGAAGAAGAAGATCAATCCGACGTACAACATGACATACAGGAAGTTTTCGCCGCGATGGAACTGATCGGCAAGCGACCGCAACCAACCCCAGTTCAACGTCGTCGCACCCCATTCGAAGAAGAACAACGGGAACATCAAAAGGCTGCTCGCAAAAATGATCGGCATGACGCCGGCTTGATTCACTTTGAGCGGCAAGTACTGGCGATTTCCGCCGTAAACCCGGCGACCGCGAACATGCTTGGCACTCTGCATCGGAATCCGACGTTGACCGCGGGTAATGTAAATCACCCCGACGACAACCGCAACGAACAACACAACGAGAATCAACAGGACTTCGACGCCGATACGGGACTTATCTCCGCCGCCGCCGCTCAATGCCGCTTCCCCCCCTTTGAAAACGCCCGCGTAAAGCTCCTGCAACGCGGTCGGGACGTTCGCGATGATCCCGGCCATGATCAGCATACTGATACCATTGCCGATTCCGTATTCGTCGATCTGCTCCCCGAGCCACATGAGAAAGCAGGTCCCGGCGGTCATGATGACAACAGAAGTAATAACCCAGATGAACGGGATCGTTTGACTCGTCGGCGTTGCGAGAAGGTTTTTGTTGACACAGCCCATCTGGTTGACCAGATAGACGTAGCTGAAACTCTGGAATATACAGATCAGAACCGTCGCGTAACGCGTGTATTCGTTGATCTTTTTACGTCCGCTTTCCCCTTCCTTTTGCAGCTTTTCAAGCGGCTCGTAAACCGTCGCCAAAAGCTGGAAGATAATCGAAGCAGAAATGTACGGCATGATGCCCAAGCCGAAAATCGTGATATTCGTCAACTGGGAGCCGCTGAAAACGGAGACCGTCCCGAGGATTTCACCAAGGCTTCCCGCGCTCAATCGGGCGGCAAGCGCATTCGAGTCGACGATCGGCAACGGAATGTGCCAACCGATCCGATAAACAGCCAAAAGCCCGAGGGTCAGCAGAATTTTCTGCCGCAACTCGGGTATGGAAAAAATAACTCGGATTTTTTCAAACATGCTCTTGCTCTTCCTTGTTGAGAGCAGCGGACGTCAAAGGGGCTTCGAGCGTCCGTCGCCGGAAACGGAAATTACTTCGATTTGGATTTTTTCGACCCCATTTTATTTTTCACAACCGGTTTCGGTCCCGGCAGAATCGTTACAGATCCGCCGGCGGCTTCGATCTTCGCTTGGGCCGTCTTGGAGAAAGCGTGAGCGGACACGGTGAGCGATTTTGTCAACTCGCCGACTCCGAGGATTTTGATTTGGTCGAAAACCTGTTTGACGATTTTCCGTTCGGCAAGGACTTCCGGCGTCACGGCGTCACCGCTCGCGAAACCGTATTCGAGGTCTTCGAGATTAACGCCGACGACTTTGGCGGCAAAGCGCTTATTATTGAATCCGCGTTTGGGAATCCGCCGGGCAAGCGGCATCTGGCCGCCTTCGAAGTACGGAGGCATGGAAAAACCGGCTCGGGAGCCTTGGCCTTTGTGCCCGCGACCGGACGTTTTGCCTAAACCGCTCCCGGTTCCCCGGCCCAAACGCTTCGTCGCGCTGTTCTTTTGAATTCCGTTATTGACATCGTGTAGGTTCATGACAACGATACTCCTCGTAAACGTTCGACTTCGCTCTTGGACCGTAACTGCGTCAAAGCGTCGATCGTCGCTTTGACGACGTTCGTCGGATTCGCCGTTCCAAAACTCTTGGTTAAAATATCATGGATACCGCACGCTTCGCAAACGGCTCGAACGGCCGCACCGGCGATCACGCCCGTTCCCGGACCGGCCGGAACGAGAATCACTCTCGCGGAACCGAAATGACCTTGCACTTCGTGCGGAATGGTCGTTCCTTCCAACTGGATCTCTTCCAGTTTTCCGGATCCGTCCTTAACGGCTTTGTCGACCGCCGGCGGAACTTCGTTCGCTTTTCCGTAACCCCAGGCAACTTTGCCCTTACCGTCGCCGACAACGACCAGTGCGGAGAAACTGAAACGACGACCACCCTTGACCACGGCGGCACAACGCCGGATCTTGACGACCTTATCGATGAGATTTCCTTGACCTGTTTCGCTCATATTCTTTAGAGGACAGAGGACAGAGGACAGAGGACGGAAAAGAGAAGGCAGACGGCGGAAGGCAGAAATTACTTTTTGTCAACTGACCACCGACATCTGACGTCTGACATCCGACATCTGAAATCTGTCGTATTACTTTTTCTTAGGGGCTCGATTTTGTGCGGCGGCTTTAGCGGCGCCTTTCGGTTCTTTTTTGGAGGACGGTTTTTTATTGCCGCTTGCGGCTTTCTTGGCGGCTCGTGCGGCGAGTTCTTCTTCGGTATAATTGTCGGAAGCGGCTCCGATGTCGAGACCGGCTTTGCGGGCGGCATCGGCGAGAATCTGGAGGCGACCATGGTACAGAAAGCCGTGGCGGTCGAACGCGACCTGCGTGATGCCGGCTTCGAGGGCTCTTTTGGCGATCGTTTCGCCGATCTTTCGGGCGGCTTCGCAATTTCCTCCGAATCCGATTTCGGCTTTCAACGCCTTGTCGTTCGTGCCTGCGGAAACGAGCGTCTTACCCTGATTATCGTCGATAATCTGGACGTAGATATGCTTGTTGCTGCGGAACACGCACAAACGCGGACGCGTCGAATACCGCTTGACGGCATTGGACACCCGGAACGCACGCCGTTCTTTCTGGAGGTTGAGTTTTTTGAACTTTTTCATGGAACTGATCGGTAAACGATTCGTGAATTCAGGGGATCAGTCGATTGAAGTGTCCTTTGTTCTCGGACATCGCCGCTCCAAGAACGGCGGTTAAACGCAATCGACAAATTTCATTTGCAGTGTTATTTTTTCGTCGCGGCTTTGCTTTCCTTGCGGCGGATAACTTCGCCTTCGTACTTGATCCCTTTTCCGAGGTACGGTTCCGCTTTGCGGACGGCTCGAACATCGGCGGCAAACTGCCCGACGAGCTGCTTGTCGATCCCCTTAATATGAACGTGCTGTTGGTCGGGGCACTTGACATCCAATCCGTCCGGAATCGGCAGTTGGATTTCGTTGGCGAATCCGGCACGTATCTGGAGGACCTTTCCTTGGACCGCGAACAAGTAGCCCGTTCCGAAGGTTTCCAACTTTTTCTCGTACCCTTTCGTCACTCCGACGACCATATTATTCACCAAAGCGCGGTACAAACCGTGCATCGCATTGGCCATACGGGTTCCAGCGACGTTCTTCACTTCGAGATTCTGGCCCGATTCGTCGAGCGCGAATTCGACTTCGGATCGAAAATCCTGCTGGAGTTTGCCAAGCGGCCCTTCGACGGTAATCACATTTCCGCCGACGGACGTTTTGACACCGGCGGGAAGCGGGATCGGTTTTTTTCCTATACGTGACATGTTTGGCTCTGAATACTGCTTGTGTCCGGGAGATTTTCAATCGGGCTTCCGCAAAGCGTGTCCCGAGTTAGTGAATTCTGTTTACGACGATTCCGGAATTACCAGATTTCGCAAAGGATTTCACCACCGATATTCTTTTCTTTGGCTTCCCGGTCGCTCAGGATGCCGCGATTGGTACTGACAATGCGGATTCCCAAGCCGTTGAGAACGGTCTTTTTCAGGTTTTCCGTTCCTCCGTAAACGCGACAACCGGGCTTACTGACGCGCTGAATGTGTCGGACAACACATTCGCCGTTTGGTCCATACTTCAGATGGAGACGAAGGAGATCGTTCGGAGTCGAATCGACTTTTTCCCAGTCCCAAATGTATCCTTCACGTTTCATCGCGTCGGCGATACCGCATTTGAGCTTGGAAGTCGGCAGATCGACATGCGTATGCGCCACGCGTACGGCGTTTCGGATTCGGGTTAGCATGTCGGCAATCGGATCGGTCAACATAATCTATTTTTCCTTTTCTTACCAGCTCGATTTTTTCACACCGGGAATCAAACCTTGGTTTGCCAATTGAAGAAAACAAATACGACAGATTCCGAACTTACGATAAACGGCGCGGGGACGTCCGCAGAGTCGGCATCGATTTTCGGAACGGCTCGAAAACTTCGGCTTGGCGTTCGCTTTGAGGATTTTTGCTTTACTTGCCATTGTGAGTAGTCGGTGTAGTCAGTAGTCAGTGCCAGAGCAATTTGTCCTGGCTCAATAAAGCGTCTTAACGGGGGATGGCGGCCGTCGCACGGAACGGCATACCGAATTCGCGGAGCAGTTCGCGAGCTTCGTCGTCACTGTCGACGCTGGTCACGAACGTGATATTCATACCTTGCGGCTTGGTGAACTTGTCCGGGTTGATTTCCGGAAAGACCAAATGCTCCGTCAAACCGAGGTTGTAATTTCCATGGCCGTCGAAACTCTTCGGGTTCAAACCGCGAAAGTCGCGAACACGAGGAAGGGTTATCGAAATCAAGCGATCGAGAAATTCGTACATCCGGGCTCCGCGAAGCGTCACCATGCAGCCGATGTTCATCCCGATTCGCAAACGGAAGTTCGCGATCGACTTGCGGGCTTTGGTAATGACCGGTTTCTGTCCCGAAACCTGCGTCAAAACGTCCAACGCTTCTTCGAGATACTTTTTCTCGTTGATCGAGGAACCGCAGCCCATGTTCAACACGATTTTTTGAAGCTTGGGAACAGCCATCACGTTGTCTTTGCCGAGTTTTTCCTTGAGACTCGCCAAAATCGTCTGTTTATATTTTTCTTGAAGTCGCGGTTCCATGGTTGTTGATTAGGGATATGCTACGGGATTCGGTGTCTCTGGTTTGCCGCGGTTATTCGCGTCGGAATCCGGAAAGTCGCTCCTGCTTGTGGTGTTACCCGTCGTCGTCTTGGTTTACTTTCTCGTTTTGGCGGGTGAAATCTGGCTCAAGCGTGCGTTGCATTTTTTGCACACGCGGTACTTGCTGCCGTCTTCGATCGTCTTCGCTCCGATGCGAGTCGGTTTTCCGCAGGAGGTGCAGATCACCTGGACTTTGGATTGCGGAACGGGCATTTCCTTGGTCAAACGACCGCCTTGCGGGTTACGTTTGCTCCGTTTGACGTGCTTGTGAATCGTATGAACCCCCTCGACGATCACGGTTTCTTTTTCGCGATCGACGGAGATGACGCGTCCACGTTCACCGACATCCGCTCCGGAGAGCACCACCACCATATCATCTTTACAAATACGCATTAGACCACCTCGCTCGCAAGACTGATAATTTTGATGAATCCGCCTTCCCGCAATTCCCTGGCCACGGCACCGAAAATACGCGTTCCCCGGGGATTCTTTTCGTTGTCGATCAAAACGGCGGCATTGGAATCGAACTTGACGTAGCTGCCGTCTTCGCGTCGGGCGGATTTTTTCGTACGGACGACGACCGCCTTGACGACCGAGCCTTTTTTGACGTTGCTTCCGGGGATCACCTGTTTGACGCTGCAAACAATGATGTCACCGATCCTGGCATAGCGACGATGCGTTCCACCGAGGACTTTGATGCAGTACAATTCCTTCGCTCCGGTATTGTCAGCCACATCTAATTTCGTCTGCATCTGGATCATGGTACTTTTACTCCGCTGTCCGACTCTTGGAAATGATGTTGAATATTCTCGAAAAAATCACAGTGCTTACGTCGATCAACTTCCGGCGGCGGCGTTTTCCGATTCTTTCGCGGCGGTTCGCAGGGCGGCAACATCGATGATATTGCCCTTGCTCACGACGCTGACCAGATTCCATCGTTTCAGCTTCGACATCGGACGGCACTCGATGATTTCGACGGTATCGCCCATCGCGGATTGTTCCTGCTCGTCATGGACGTAACAGACGGTTCTACGACGCACGATTTTACCGTATTTCGGGTACTTGACCAAACGCGCAATTTCGACGCGGCGGGTCTTTTTCATCTTATCGCTCGTTACGATTCCAACGGCTACCTTCTTCGGCATTGCACTAAAACTGGCTTGTTGATTCTCGGTTGTCGATCCGGGGTCCGTCGCTTCCGTCATCCCGGAAACCCGACGGGAACTCGTTTATTTGTTCATTTCTTTCTGCCGGAGGACCGTCAGAATTCTCGCGATCATCGTCTTGTTTTTCCGCAGTTCACTCGGGGCGTCCAGTTTCTCCATACGAGACTGGAGACGCAACCGAAAGAGCGTTTCGCGCGCTTCCCCGAGCAGGATGGTAAGTTGCTCTACGCTCATATCTCGAATTTCGCTGGCCTTCATGATCGCTGTAACGGAAAGTAGGAATAAATTTGGGAAAACGGGTACCATTCCGGCACATGATGTCCGATATGCCCCGATCGTGTGTCCTAAATCGTTTTACGCCGAATCATACGGCAACGAACGGACATTTTGTGCGCCAAACGTGCAAAGCACAGTTTCGCGGTTTCTTCGGGAACGCCGCTGATTTCGTACATCACGGTACCGGGCTTGACGACTGCCGCCCAATAATCCGGCTCCCCTTTTCCTTTACCCATACGGGTTTCCAACGGAATCGAGGAAATCGACTTATGCGGGAAAATCCGGATGTAAAGTCGACCTTCGCTCCGAAGGTACTGTTGGGCCGCGATACGACCCGCTTCGATTGTCGCTGCATCAATCCATCCGCCTTCGAGGGTTTGAAGGCCGAAATCGCCGAATACGACCGAGTTACCCCGGGTCGCATTACCTTTTATACGACCTCTTTGGATTTTTCGATGTTTGACTCGTTTGGGCATTCGCGCCATCTTTATTCTCCTCGTTATAATCGCCTTGGTT
>JAVBPO010000194.1:0-3973 GCA_031549565.1 Thermoguttaceae bacterium | reverse complement strand
GGTGTCGTACTTCGAACAGACCCAGAACTCGTACAATTACTACTGGGAAACGGACGAAGTCCGAAAACTGCTCGACCGCAAAATGTCGAACGCGTTCAAGGCGATTTTCGAAATGAGCGTCGCCCGAAAGGTTCCGCTCCGGTGAATCCGACGACCGTTCCGCCGTGCTTCTTGCTGAATTCAGCGAGCGCTTTGACGTCGATTCCCTTGGGATTATAGAGAGCGCCGTCGACCATTCCGACCGCCGTGACTTTCATGCCGAGCATCTCTTCGCCGATCAACGCGGCGTAACTGCCGACATTGCCGAAGCCCTGGACGACCATGCTTTTCCCTTCAAGCGGCATTTCGAACGCTTTTGCGGCTTCACGGGCGATGATGCAACCACCTCGACCGGTCGCGTCGGCTCGGCCTTGCGAACCGCCCAAGCCGATCGGCTTGCCGGTGATCAGTCCCGGAATCCGCTTGCCCGTGATCACTTCGTATTCGTCGAGCATCCACGCCATCATCTGGGGGGTGGTACCGACATCCGGAGCGGGAACATCCCAGTTCGGATCGATGCTCTTGGCGACAGCCCGCATGTATCCCCGGGCAACGCGCTCTTTTTCCTGTTCGGACAGTTTTCGAGGATCGCAGACGACGCCTCCTTTTCCGCCGCCGAGCGGGAGGTCCAGCGCAGCGGTTTTCCACGTCATCCAGCAGCTCAATGCGCGGACCGTATCGATCGTTTCGTCCTGATGCCAACGGATTCCGCCCTTGGCCGGTCCGCGAGCGGTGCTGTACTGGACGCGAAAACCGTGAAAAATGTCGATTTCACCGTTATCCATTTTGACGGGAAAACGGACGTGAACTTCTCGCTCCGGATTGCGGAGCAGTTGGTGGGTGGCGCGATCCAGTTTCAGCGTATCGGCGGCGACGTCGACCTGCTGCTGCGCAACGGCGAAAGGATTATAGTGTTCGTGGGTCTCGCGAACAGTGTGGAGGGGGGGCGGATGAAGCGCTTTCGAAACGGCATCACCAAGGTGCTGCTGAACCGCTTCACGTTGGTCTTGAGTGGTAACCGGGTTCATGGAAGGTTCTCTCTGGTAAGATGGACGAACGGTCGGACCATCGGTCGACCCGCGTCGGTCGATGTCACGGCATCAGCGAATCATCGTAATCCAATCTAAGAATTCTGTCCAGAGAGGATTTGATTAAAAACAAGAAAAAACGAACATCTAGCGCCTCGGGTTTTGACTCCCAAGTTCACTAGATATTCGTTTTGATTTTATTCGATTTACATTACTAAATCCAGCCGCGGAGCTTGCACGCCTTGGCGACCCGGTCGATCGAGACCAAGTAAGCGGCGTCGCGGAGATTGCAGTCTTTCAGGACGCTCATTTCGTACACTGCCACAAAAGCGTCGGTCATTTTCCGGTCGAGCCGTTCGTGGACCACTTCTTCCGTCCAGTAATAATTCTGGGCGTTTTGGCACTGTTCGAAGTACGACACTGTCACGCCACCGGAGTTCGCCAAGTAGTCGGGAATCACGACGATCCCCTTTTTGTCGAGAATCACGTCCCCTTCCGGCGTAGTTGGACCGTTGGCCAATTCGCAGACGATTCGGCAGTTGACTTTTTTGGCGTTCTTTTCGTTGATCGAGTTCTCCAAAGCGGCCGGAAACAGGACGCTGCATTCGGTCTCGAGTACTTGATCGGGGGAGATTTCCTTCCCTTTCTTGAAACCTTGCAAGGAGCCGTGCTTTTCCTTGTATTCGACGATTTCCCTGACGCTGATTCCGTCCTTGTTGTAAACGCCGATTTTGGAGTCGCAGGCCGCGACCAGTTTCATGCCGAGCAGTTCTTCGCCGAGCAGCGCGGCGTATTGGCCGGCGTTGCCAAATCCTTGGATCGCCATGGGCTCACCCTTGAGGTTGATTCCGTAAGCCTTGGCTGCCTCGCGGACATGGTAAATCCCACCCCGAGCCGTTGCATCGCCTCGCCCCAACGAACCGCCCAGAGCGAGCGGCTTACCAGTAATCACGCCGGGATGATGTTCCTGCATGATCGATTCGTATTCGTCCATCATCCACGCCATGATCTGGCCGTTGGTGTAAACGTCCGGAGCCGGAACGTCCTTCGTGATGCCGATTTCCCGACTCACGGCCCGGACGTAAGCTCGAGCAAGTCGCTCCTTTTCGCCGTCCGACATCGTTTTGGGATCGCAAATCACGCCCCCTTTGCCGCCACCAAGCGGAATGTCGACGATCGCCGTTTTCCAAGTCATCCAAGCGGACAGCGCCCGAACGGTGTCGAGAGTTTCGTCGGGATGCCAACGAATCCCCCCTTTCGCCGGACCACGTGCCGTGTTGAACTGGACCCGAAACCCTTGAAACACGGTGAATTTGCCGTCGTCCATGCGGACCGGAAGCGAAAAGACGTATTCCCGTTGCGGCGTCCTGAGGAAAACCCGAGTACCTTCATCGAGCCCCAGAGCAGCAGTTGCTTTATCGA
Organism: Thermoguttaceae bacterium; assembly: GCA_031549565.1. Lineage (GTDB taxonomy): Bacteria > Planctomycetota > Planctomycetia > Pirellulales > Thermoguttaceae > JAVBSX01. The sequence goes on along the minus strand of JAVBPO010000194.1, from coordinate 1,484 downwards.
TCTGGGCTTGGGCAACCGAAAACGGATTATAGGCATGTACACTCTTGAATTCTTTGATCATGGTAGTCGTCTCCTAAACGGAAGTAAATCAAAACGGATTTCAAAATGAGAATTTTGCAGGGAATCTTCGGTCAATGTCTTTCGAACGACATTACCGCACCCCCCACACACACACTTTTCAAAAGTGTGGTGCAATTGGCGTGCCAGATTGAAACGCAAAAATAAAAAACATCGTAAGGTTTATGAAATTAACAACTTACGTCCGAAATATTTAGAAAGCCCAAAAACACAAAACTTCGGCAAACGACAAAATTATCCTTCTCGCCGGGCAAGAACGACAAAATTGTTGTTTTTCTATAAACCGGCGCTACAATTAGTATGGTAGCTGCCGCTGTCCCCAGCGGCGGTTACCTCTTACTGCTCCCTTCAAGGACTGTTCGCCACACCTTCGCAAAGTGTGGACAAGATGTTATACTGCGTCGTACCATGGATAAGATACAGCAAGACTCTCATCGCGCGATCGAGCTCCAGGCGATCCTGAATTTGAGCCGATTGTTGAGTTCGGAACTCGATCAGGAGGGGATTCTCTCGGCGACGCTCGATCTTTTGCACGATGAACTCGGTCTGACCCGGGGATTGATCCTTTTGGTCACGCCGAATAAAGAAGGTTTGGTTCTCGAAGTCGCTCAGGACAAGACGAATTATCAGCCGGGCAAATTGACCTATCGGCGTGGTGAGGGGATTGTCGGCCAGGTGCTCGAAACCGGTCGATCGGTCGCAATTCCGATTGTTTCCGAGGAGCCGATGTTTTTGGATCGGATCTACAATCGGCGTCAAAACGGTCGAGGGGATATCAGTTTTCTCTGTGTCCCGATCATCTGCGAATACGAGGTGCTCGGAACTCTTTCCGTCGACAAGAAATACGATCCCGAAGCGGGAACGCTCGATCACGAGATTCAGGTGTTGAGAATCATCGCCGGCATGATCGCGATGGATGTCAAGGCACGAAGGCAGGCGACCGAACGCCAAAGCACGTTGGAACAGGAAAACATCCGCCTGAAAAGAGAGTTGCTGGACCGATTTCGACCGGAGAACATTATCGGCAACTCGAACGCGATGCGGGAGGTTTACCAAGCGATTTATCAGGTTGCCTCCAGCGACGCAACGGTCCTGATTCGCGGCGAGTCGGGGACCGGCAAGGAATTGGTCGCTCATGCTATTCACGTTGCCAGTTCCCGGGCCAAGGGGCCGTTCGTCAAAGTCAACCGCGCGGCTCTGAACGAAAACCTGCTGGAAAGCGAGTTGTTCGGTCACGAAAAAGGGTCGTTTACCGGAGCCGTCGCTCAACGTAAAGGACGTGTCGAAGAAGCGGAAGGGGGAACCCTGTTTCTGGACGAAATCGGCGACTTTTCGCCGATCATCCAAGTTAAGCTGTTGCGGGTGCTTCAGGAGCGAACTTACGAACGGGTCGGCAGCAACCAATC